>JASFQL010000020.1:0-62512 GCA_050115475.1 Anaerolineales bacterium | reverse complement strand
ACCATCGTCCGACCAAACAGAAATTCCATGCTTCTGTAGGAATTTGTAGACTAGTTGCATGGCTTCATTATCTTTATGGCTATAACTCAAGAAAATATCAGCCATTTATACTTAATAACCCACGGTGATTATTAATTCTAATAAAATTGAGCGGGTGACGGGATTCGAACCCGTGGATGGTAGCTTGGGAAGCTACTGCCTTACCACTTGGCTACACCCGCATATAAGCGTATCGATTATACGCCAGCCCTTCTCCAACTGTCAAGCAAACCTTTCATACTGCACCACTTAGTACTCACAAATAGTAAATTCACTCGTAGAGAGTGCCGTAGGCATTCTCTTAAACATGGAGCAGTTTACTGCTCCATGTCCTTCTCTCTTTTCTATTACAGAAAACCTGTAACAAGCTGTAAACACCTGTTACCGATGAAGAATCCTCTGTACCCTACCTGTTACACCTGTTGCGACCTGTAACAACCTGTTACACACCCCCTATCCCTAAAATGTAACAGGTCACAGCCCTGTCACCTTACCTATCCTCAAATCCCCAACCAATCTGCTGCTGTCTTGGGCAATTCATCTAATCGTCCCACCTTCACCTTGCATGTCGGCAGAGATTCGATGAACATCTTTCCATATTGTTTACTCAAGACACGCTTGTCCATGATAACAACAATTCCCCGATCTTCGTGGCTGCGGATTAATCGACCGAATCCCTGCCGGAAAGTTAATATCGCCTCTGGGATAGAATATTCGTAAAACGGCTGCTCGAAAGTCTCGGAACGGGCTGCCACGATTGGGTCCGATGGGACCGCGAAAGGCAATTTGATGATTGCCAGGACCGATAGCGCTTCCCCTGGTACATCAACGCCTTCCCAAAATGCTCTGGTTCCCAATAAAACGGCTTGATCGGCGGTTTTGAAAGATTCCAGCAATGAATGTGGGGAGGCTCCCTGGCCTTGCTCGTAAACGATGATCCCATGGTCGTTCAACACTTGGGATATAGCCCTGGAGGTATTTTGTAATTGAACGTAGCTGGTGAATAACGCCAGGGTACGCCCACCAGTAGCAATGCATAGGTCGATCAATCCCTTTTCTATTGAACGTTGGTGCCCCCCCCGGTCAGCTGGTTCGGGAATATTTTCCGGGATATAGATAAGGGTTGAACTTTCAAAATCATAGGGTGACCCTAAATAGATTTCATCCGCATCGAAAGCATTTAAACGGTTGCGTATATAGTTGAATTCACCGTTTGTGGTCAAGGTTGCTGAAGTGATTGTAATGGAGGTTTTCTCGTGCCAGAGATACTTTTCCATCAACTCGCCGATGTGTAATGGTGCAGCTTCTAGGGTTATACGTTTTTGGGTGGGGGAAATCTCTGTCCAATAGATGAGGTTCGGGGAGGGTTCGAAAACCAATCCATTGAGGTTGGAATCGTATTCCTTGAGCCGCAGATAAACGTTGGTGAGGTTATTGATCAAATCGTCGATTTCATCCAATCCGCTGTCAGCCATTTCACTGAGTGCCTTACCGACCTGTTCTAGGTTTTTCGTAAGAGAAATCAAAGCTCCCTGGGCTTCTTCCCAGGCAACTTCCACATCTGTCCAGGCAGGCTGGGTGCGTGTAGCCGAGATAATGCGTTCTTGATGGGCGTATGATCCAACTTGCCGCCCTTCCCGCTGTTCTTCCATGAAAACATCGACAGCGATGAAAAAATTTTGAATCGAATTTTGGAATTGGTAAGTTTTATCGGTTGAATCCTGAATAAGTTTATCGAGTGTGGCTACCTGGCCTGGTTCGAGGATTTTCTTGGAAACCACCAATATACGCCCAAGGTATCCGGAGTTGGTACCACCCAACTCCCGGAGAGTTCGTTCGATGTCTGGTTGTGTCACGCGGAAACTCAGAGCGCTGGTGGTTGCACTTTCGAGGTGATGGCCTTCGTCCACGATGAGGTAATCGTAATCAGGCAGAACACGGTTTCCGGTGGCAATATCTGCCAGGAGGAGGGCATGATTCACGATTAGAAGATGGGCCTGCTGGGCAGCCATCTTTGCCCGGTAGAAAGGGCAGATCCCACCCATACGCCTGACACATGTTTCCGTTGAGCAGCCATCATCGGCGGAAGAAATCTGGTTCCACACAGCGCGCTCATTTGGACCAGTGATGTTGATCTCACTCCGATCACCGGCTTCCGTCTCCCCCAACCAGATGAGCATTTTCGCCAAGACCCGCATTTCATCACGGGTTTCTGGGCCCTTTCGCTTCAACGCTTCCAGGCGGCGAGGACACAGGTAGTTGTTACGCCCTTTAAGCACGGCTGCCTGAATGGGGATATCCAGGGCATTTTGAACATCGGGGATATCCTTATTGATGAGTTGATCTTGCAAGTTGATGGTGTTTGTCGAGATGACCACACGAGTATTATTCTCAAGTGCCCACAAAGCGGCAGGAACGAGATAGGCTAATGATTTCCCGATCCCGGTACCGGCTTCAGCCAGAAGATGCTGGCCTTCGGAAAGGGCAACAGCAATTGAGCGGCACAAGTCGACCTGCTCGGGGCGGTGTTCGAATTTTGGGAGGTGACGGGAAAAGATACCGCCACGATCTAGAATGGAGGTAACTTCTTCGATATCCAGTTTGGTCAGGTGTTCGGATGCTTCCCTGGGTTCTTCCGGCGGTGGAGGTGGATTGTTAAAGAGTGGACCCGAGAAGCCAGTTTTTCCTTTTGACGGTGTAACAAGTTCGACCCCACGCTTTTTCATTGCTTCTCGGAAAATATAATCCGCACCCCAATCCAAGTTTTCCCCCAGTTTAACGATTTCTGCCACGATATCCAAGGAAATGTCCATGGCCTTATCAAATAACTGGAGGAATATCGCATGGGTCACTTTGGCATCATCCAAGGCACGGTGGGTGGCGGGGAGGAGGACGCCTAAATTCTGACCGAGTGCGCCCAGGTTGTATCTCCCTGCGGAGGGCATCAAGACGGATGCCATATCATAGGTATCGAGTGCGTCGTTATATTTGAAGAGACCAAACCCTCTCAAAAATGCCAGGTCGAACTGGACGTTGTGTCCAAGAATTGGTACATCACCAACGAATTCTTCCAACTCAGGCAACACATCATCGATGAAGGGGGAATTTTGCACCATGGCGTTGGTAATACCAGTGAGTTGAGTGATGAATCTAGGGATAGCCCTGCCTGGATTGATGAGAGTCGAAAACTCGTCTTCGACGCGGCGGTCGTTGAAGCGCACTGCACCGATTTCGATGATTTGGTCGGATTTCGGATCAAGACCGGTGGTCTCTAAATCTAAGGCAACGATGGTCGGCATGGAAGGATTATACCACTAATAAAACATTTGTTCTGATTATAAATAAAACTGATATCAGGATTCTGCAAAGGCTTTCAATATCCTGACGATGTGTTTTGTGGCTTTTAGATAGAGATCGAGACGAATGTTTTCATTGGGGGCATGTGCCCTGCTCCCGGGATATCCCACACCAGCAGTGCAAATAGGCACCTTGATGTATTTGAGGAAGGCGTGGTTCGGACCCGAACCACCGACTAATGGCCGGACAATTTGGGGAGATTCATAAACATCCACAGCAGATTGAACGACAACCTCGACAAAGGGATCATCCGGGTCAGTACGACCGGGGCTGCCCCCACCGAGGTCTTCAATCAGCACGTCTGAAAAGCCCTCGGCGTCGAGATGTGACCGAAGTTTTTCAAGAATCTCCTCTGGCGATTGGTCAGGGACAAGCCTGAAGTCGATTTTTGCAGAAGCTTTAGCCGGTAAAACGGTTTTAGAACCAGGTCCTTGATATCCCGATGTCAGACCACAAATTGTACAACTGGGTTCGAAGACCTCTTGAATGTGTAAATCAATGCCTCCAGTGGTGCCTTTAAGAAATTCTTTTACACCATAACGCGTTTTATAATCCTCAGCAACATCAGGGAGAGCGGAAAGGATTTCTTTATCCCTATCTGTTGGGGGGACAACATTATCGTAGAATCCCGGAATGCGGACTCTCTCGTTGGTATCTTTTAATGTGTTCAAAGCCCAGACCAGACGCCACGCAGCGTTCGGGAAAATGGTCCCGCCGGTACCAGAGTGGACGTCAATGTCGGCGGTCTCAACCGATAACTCTACGTAGCAGATCCCGCGAAGGCCCAAAACCTGCTCTGGAATATCCTCGTGGTTGACGCCCCCAAATTCCCAGATGCAGGCATCCCCGGCGAGTTTCTCGGCGTTTTCTTCAACAAACTTGGGCAGGTGGACGCTGCCAATCTCCTCCTCCCCTTCGATGATGAATTTCACATTGCAGGGGAGTTCGCCATCTTCCTCTAGAATAGCATCGATGGCGAATAAACGGCTGGTGATATTCCCTTTGTTGTCACTGACACCACGCGCAAACAATTTTCCATCCCGGAGAGCCGGTTCGAAAGGGGGCGTATCCCAAAGTTCGAAGGGTTCTGCCGGCTGCACGTCGTAGTGATCGTAGAAGATGAGGGTCTTGTCGATCTTCCCTTTCCGATACCCATAAACGACCGGCGAACCACCAGTCGGCATGATCTCCGTCGTGAAACCGCGCTTTTTTAATAATTGCTCCACAAATTCGGCACATTCATCCATGTTTTGATTTTGCGCGGCGACGCTGGGGAATTCACACAATTTGGATAACTCGGCTATGCTGTTGTCTATATGGTCTTCGACATATTTGTCGATGGCAGTCATACTCATGGGGTTCTCCTTGTGCGAGTAGTTGAATGATTATTTTTTATTCAACCATTTTTATATTGGACGGTGTATACTCCGTTCCTACATTCTCAAGATAGCAGCAGGTCATTGAGCCAGGGGATAGAGAACAAGCCCACGCCGGCATAAGCAGTAATCAGCATCTTGATAATTTTCCCAATCATGGCCCAGAATAAAAACTGAGCCAGGGGCATTTTCAAGGCTCCGGCGGCTATACCCGTCAGGTCGAAGAGGGGATTGGGGATGAAGGCAAGACCGACAACGGTAAGGGGGCCGTTCTTTTTCATCCATCCGACCATACGCTCGTACATACGGCGATTTTCGATGACAGCCTGGCCGCTGAAGCCAGCAAGGTAACCGGAGAGTTCGCCAATGGTGGCGCCCAATCCAGCCGCGATTCCCACCCACAAGGGGTTGAAGCGCGCCCCCATGCTGAAAACGATGAGCAAGCCAGGCGCAGGGACGAGTACGGTGGCGTTGGAGAGGATGGATATGAGAAATATCCCGGGGTAACCATATCCTTCCAGGCGGTTGACCTGCTCCTCAGGGAGCATGACAATCACAATACTGATGGCGATGACAAATATCAGCGCCAATATTCTCGCAAGATTGATCCAGGTTTGGGAGAATCGACCAGTTTCTTCGCTATTCTTCAATGATGGTAACCGAATTCAACTTCACTGCGGGGCTGTTCACCTGATCTGGATCACGTGCAGGAATGGACATGAAGACGTCTTCACCGTCTATAAGCTGACCGAAAACCGAATGCTTGTTATCCAGCCAAGGTGTAGGTATATGGGTAATGAAAAACTGGGAACCATTGGTATTTGGCCCGGCGTTGGCCATGGATAATACGCCGCGCTTATCATGTTTCAGGTCGGGGTGGAATTCGTCTTCGAAGCGGTAGCCCGGTCCTCCCCGGCCTGTCCCCTGGGGATCGCCACCCTGCACCATGAAATCGGCGATGACCCGATGGAAGATGGTGTCATCGTAGAAACCCTGCCTGGCGAGGAAAACGAAATTGTTGACAGTATTGGGCGTCTTATCGGCAAACAGTTCTAATTTTATCTCGCCTTTATCCGTATCCAAAACGGCGGTGTATTTCTTCATAGAGTCGATTTCCATTTGTGGTGGTGATGACCATTGTGGTTTTGTCATTGTTAATTTCCTTTCAGTTGTTAATGTGACTGGTTTGATCAAAAAAGTGATTT
Organism: Anaerolineales bacterium; assembly: GCA_050115475.1. Classification (GTDB taxonomy): domain Bacteria; phylum Chloroflexota; class Anaerolineae; order Anaerolineales; family UBA11579; genus JASFQL01. The sequence goes on along the minus strand of JASFQL010000020.1, from coordinate 56,535 downwards.
CATAAATCATTGATTATGAAGCCGTACTAAGCGAGCTTATTGTAACCGGGCACAGCATGCTGCGCCCCTACCTCTTATTGGTTGTGTATCCAGACGCAGGCGTACGGCGTAGTAAGGCTATGCCGACACCTCTACATTTCTCGCAACATCGATTCAATTCTGGCAATAACCATCTCGAGGGCAACGACATTGTAGCCGCCTTCTGGGATGATAACGTCGGCATAACGTTTCGAGGGTTCGACAAATTCCAGGTGCATTGGGCGGACGGTATCCTGGTATTGCTGCAGAACCGATTCTAGGGTCCTCCCCCGTTCGGAGATATCCCGTTGGATGCGACGAATCAGGCGGATGTCGGCATCGGTATCTACAAAGAGCTTCACATCGAATAAATCGCGCAAGTCTGAATCCACAAAAATCAAAATACCCTCCACGAGGATAACAGGCCTGGGTAATATTTTGGTCGTTTCTTTTGTACGACAATGGCGGGTGAAATCATAGATAGGCAGTTCTATTTCCTGGTTATTTTTTAATTGCTGGATATGCTGCTTCATCAAACCGGTATCAAGAGAATTGGGATGATCGAAATTAACAGCGGCTCGCTGTGCCTGAGGAAGACCGGTGAGGTCTTTATAGTAAGCATCATGGGGGAGATAGGAAGCGATATTTTCGCCGACTTGTTCAAAGATGGCATTGGCGACGGTCGTTTTTCCTGAACCGGTGCCACCTGCTATCCCAATCACAAGCGGTTGTTTGTGTTCACCCATACTCAGATTATAATGGCACTACGAAAATACGGGTATAAATTCAGGATTCTATTCATCAAAATTGGAGGAGATGAAGACATGACACCAGACCCGATGATATTCCAACGGCCTGCAGAACTGCTGCAGCAATTGATTCGAATCGATACCACGAATCCTCCGGGAAACGAAATCGAATGTATCAGCTACCTGGATAAGCTCCTACAATCAGCTGGATTCGAAACCCAGATATTTTCGAAGGACCCAAAGCGAGGAAACCTAATCACCCGATTGAAGGGACGAGGAGAATCAGCCCCTCTTCTGCTATATGGCCACGTTGACGTAGTCACGACGGCAAAGCAAGATTGGGCACAAGACCCTTTTGGTGGGGAAGTGGTCGATGGATACATTTGGGGGCGGGGCGCATTGGATATGAAAGGGGGCATTGCCATGATGGTGGCAGCTTTAATGAAGATGAAGGCAGAGGGAATCACACCGCCCGGTGACGTTATCCTGGCATGTTTGAGTGACGAGGAAGCGGGAGGGATATTCGGGGCCAGATACATGGTCGAAGAGCATGCGGAGATATTCGAAGGCGTACGGTATGCGTTGAGTGAGATCGGTGGCTTCAATTTTTCGATCATGGGAAAAAAACTCTATCCCATCCAAATCGCAGAAAAACAAAGCTGCTGGATGCGCATCACCATTCGGGGGGAGGCAGGACACGGATCGATGATCGTAAAAGACGGGGCGATGGCAAAATTGGGGGAAATATTAACGCGGCTAGATCGAAACCTGCTGTCGGTCCACGTTACCCCGGCGACGCGGTTGATGTTCGGTGAGATGGCCTCTCATTTTTCATTTCCCATTCGCACATTTATCCGGCTGATCCTCAACCCGAGGTTCACCGACCTGGTATTCAAAATCATGGGCCAAGATGCATCGACTTTCACTCCGCTGTTCCACAACACGGTGAATGCGACGATCGTGCAAGGGGGCGATAAAGTAAACGTGATCCCCAGTGAGATCAAGGTGGACCTGGATGGGCGGCTGCTGCCAGGATTCACGCCCGAAGATATGATTAAGGAAATAAGGGCAATGATTGGCGATGAAGTAGAACTTGAGGTTGTCAGCTATGATCCCGGTCCCTCTGCACCTGATATAGGATTCTTCGACATGCTGGGAGAGGTGTTGGTCGAAATGGATCCTGAAGCGATTCCAATCCCGATGATGCTGACTGCAGTGACCGACGCCCGATTTTTTTCACGGCTGGGCATACAGACATATGGCTATACTCCCATGCAATTACCTGAAGATATGCGGTTCACCCGGGTGATCCATGGGGCTAACGAGCGTATCCCTGTAGAGGCAGTGAGTTTTGGAACAGATGCAATCTATCAGGTGCTGCAAAGGTTTGGGGGATAATAATTTTATTAATATACAATGTGTTGTATTTTAGTGAGGGTAAAATTAAACATAAAAAGCCACCGGTGGGATTTGAACCCACGACCCATCGCTTACGAAGCGATTGCTCTGCCGACTGAGCTACGGTGGCGGGAAAGGTATATATTGACGCGGTGATTATACCAGTGTGTCACAAGGACTGACAAGAAGAAGAGAACAAGAGTAATGGAGAAGAAGTTACGTGTAGCCATGTTGTCGTACCATACCTGCCCATTGGCCACCCTGGGCGGAAAGGATACGGGAGGAATGAATGTTTACGTGCGTGAGTTATCACGTATTTTGGGCAGTATGGGCGTACACGTGGACGTATACACCCGCTCTCAAGACGAGCACGTACCGCACGTTGTCCATGACCTGGGATACGGAAACCGCGTAGTTCACATTTTGTCAGGCCCAGAATTGCCGCTCCTAAAGAAGGAATTAGCCGAATTTATCCCAACATTTGTGGATAACATTATCGAGTTTACGGACAAGAAGAACCTGCAATATGACATCATTCACGGACATTATTGGATGTCTGGGATTGCGGGAGGGAGTCTGAAGGAAGCATGGAACGTACCAATGGTACAAATGCTGCATACGTTGGGGTTGATGAAAAACAGGATCGCCGGGGAAGGGGAATATGAGGGGGATTACCGCATCCGGGGAGAATTAGAGGTATTGCGCAAGGCGGATATGGTCGTAGCCGCGACGCAGGCTGAACTTGCCCAACTTCAATGGCTCTACGAGGTAAAGACCGACCACGTGAGAGTGATCCCACCGGGGGTGAACCTGCGGCGTTTCAATCCCATCCCGGTGGATGAAGCAAGAGAATATATCCATGCGCCCCTGGAGAAACGAATGCTGTTGTTCGTTGGACGGATTGAACCGTTAAAAGGGATTGATACATTGCTGCGGGCACTGGCGCGTTTAAAAAACTTGGGTGTCTTAAAATGCCATAATTTGTGTTTATCGGTGATTGGGGGAGATGCATCCGTGAGTGAGTCGCAGATGAGCCAAGAGATGATCCGGTTAAATAAATTACGCGATGAGTTAGGTGTAAAGGATCTCGTTACATTTTTAGGGAAGAAGGACCAAGGGACCCTGCCATATTATTATTCTGCAGCAGATATCGTTGTGGTGCCATCTCATTACGAATCATTTGGGATGGTGGCGTTGGAGGCGATGGCTTGCGGGACACCGGTGGTTGCCTCGCAGGTGGGCGGATTGGCTTACCTGATCCAAGATGGGGTAACGGGCTTCCATGTACCCGACCAGGATCCTGTAGCACTCAGCGAACAACTGCTGGTGATTCTCAATGATGACGATTTGTATCACCGGATGAGTATACAGGCAGCGGAATACGCCAAGGGGTTCTCATGGCAAATCGTTGCCCAACAAATCGTGGCGTTGTACCATGAGGTTATTGGAGAGTATAAGAATTAAGCGGTGATTATGGTTCTGGCATAATAAAGTATTGCAGTCTATTTTTGCCACCATCTGATACCCACAATCCTCCCTGTTCATCAACGGTTAACCCGCTAACTAAACCAAAGCCGTCAAAACCTGCGATGGTATCTCCGATTTTGCCAAGGAATTCTCCATTGGATGAAAAAACCAATACCTGAGCGCCTTCGGGATCCGCGACGTAAACCCGGTCGTATTGATCCACAGCGATGTAAGGTTTATTGTCGAGAGATTGCCCGTACCAGGCATCGATATCCCATGTGAGGGTGGAGGTGTATTGACCAGGTCCGATATGCTCAAAGCGCTGAACGCGTTGATTCCAGGTGTCGGCTACAAATAAGTCTCCGGTGGAAGGAGAAATGGCTAAACCAACAGCCTCATCAAGCTGACCGGAGAGGAAACCACCCTCACCAATCTGGCCGATGAACTGACCGTCGCCATCGAAAATCGTTATCCGCTTATTCCCAGTATCCGATACGAGGAGGTAAGCGTTTTGATCGATGACAATATCTCGCGGCCCCCACATGCCGTATGGATCAAGCAGCTGGTTGTTGAAGTAACCCCAAGATGTGATGAAATTTCCTTCGGACGTGAATTTCTGAATCCGGTGGTTCCATGTATCGGCAACGTAAACATATCCATCTTCGTCTGTTACCAACCCCCAAGGTTGGTTAAAGAAACCTAACGCCATACCAGTTTGGCTGGTGAAATCACCACCAGCACCCCACTCATGGAGTTTTTCCCCAGCCTGGGAAAAGTGGAGCACTCGATGATTGGCTGAATCGGCAAGATATAGCGTGCCATCGTTTGCTACAGCGATCCCACGCGGTTGGTTCAGCCCTACATCGGCGATTGTGATTGACGGAAGAATGTCTAAAGTTTTCTCATATGGATCTGTTGGAATCTCTGCTTCACTAAAGGAAACACCAAACTCCCATATTTGGGCAACGACATCTTTCCGCAAATACATACGCATTTTATTGGAGGGATTCCAATTTTGATCACTCATATCTTGCCCGGTAACGGCGGCGTATGGTTCGAAATCATGATTCAACCAGATTTGCCAGAAAGCATTTAACATAACACCGCGAGTTTCGGGATTCTTGAGATAATCGCTATAATAATCCAAGTTGAAATAATCCTGGTTCGGCCAAACCATACGGACAAACTCTGTTTCGATGTAAGCATCGCCAACAATGGGGGCGAGTTTTCCGTAATTACTATCCCCAACTAAAATGACCGGATAGTCCCGTAAATCTCGGGTCGGCGTCTCCCCATACTGCAACTGGTTGGGGTAGTGTCTAAAGTACCACCAAAAGGGATAGGCGCTATGGTTATCGTAAGCGACCATGAGTTCTCTACCTCCACTGATACGCACTGCGATCTCTTCAACCTCGGTGAAAATCTCTTTTGGACCTTGGGCACCATGAGCATAGACCAAATACTCTTTTCCACGATTGTAATTAATATAGGAAGCCATAATGGATGCGCGAATTGTCAGCATGCCTAAAAAGGCGAAAATTACGAGGACGACAGTCTTTACAAACTCCCTGAATGTCCATGATATGAGTTGGTAAAAGATTCCCCCTAAGCAAATGAGGACTATGCTTGCTGATATCACGAAATTGCCAGTGGTTTGAAGCTGTGGAAGATCAGTGCCCTGGAAGGGCTGTATGGTCGACGACGAAATACGAATTACTTCACCAAAACCGGGTACTAAAATCAAGAGAAGAATTACTGTGAGCCATTTACGATTCCCGATAAATGAACGCCAATCTATGGAATCAATGAGTTTACCCAACCACCAACCTGAGAGCAACAACATTGGCACGACAATGTGAACTGTGAGCCAGGGCATCTTTTCTCCGGCAACCATGTAAGCCAGGACACCAGTAACTGTCCAAAATAAACCGAAACTGACCAGATGAATTTGACCGGCTTTATCCGGCAATTCTCCATCTGGTTGGGTCTCAATCAATATTTCACTGGCTTTGAGTGCTTTTGAGGGTTTTCGGAAGAGCCAAATAATTCCGTATCCCGCAACTAATAATGTACAGAGTGCAGCAATGTATTCATACATGGGTATCAAGACAAGAATATAATAGTACCAAGGCTGGCTTCCCCGTTCGACCGCCTGCTGTTCCAGCCAGTAGCCCAACGACCCGACAATCCCGGTATAGATACCATCCATGTTGGTGAAAACCGAGGAATAGAAAAAGATAAAAATCCCATAGAATACACCAGCACTAATCAACCATTCTCTTGGTTTCCAAAGGATTCCAGCAATAATCGAGACTAAAAACATAGGGACTAATACAGCAAGGATACGAATGACGCTCTCTTGAGTGTTGTATTCAAAGATAGGCCACTTAGCCCAAAACATGGGAAAAGCAGAGAGATGGGGGAAAATCAATGTGAATAAAAGGAAAAGGATCCCGAAAGCGCGCTCTTGGCGGAGATTTTTCCAGCCGAAACCAACGATTAATATTACGAAGGCAACAACAAATACAAGACCTGCTGCGCCAGCGCCAATAATCAGCGGCATTGAAATCGAGGATGATTCTTCTTCTGTTGTATCTAATTCAGATGGAATTGGTGCATCCGCAAAATGTATCAAAACCACGGTGCCGATGATGATAAAGGTGAGGATTAATAGAATAAGGAATATTGTCCGGAGTTTACGTATTTTCCAAGTTCTATACGATATCCTGTAAATGAAAAGAATCCCAAGAAACAAGAGCAGTTGGGCCGTGAAAATGAAAGAGGTCTCTTTGGTGGTGAAATGAAAGGCTGATGCCCCTGCGAGTATATAGAGAAAACGGTTTTTTCCAGTATCCAAGTAACGGAGCATCGCCCAAGCTGTTATTAGGACAAAAAAAGCGACAAGGGCTTCATTACGGGCATAACGCCCATAGAAGAGCATGAAGGGAGAAATAACGAAAAGACCTGCAGTAATAAGTGTGCCTGTCCTACCCAGGTATTTCCGACAATTCCATAAGAATACAATCGTGCCAATGCTGAATACAGCTGCATGTAAGCGAGCAGAAAAATCAGTATCGCCAAAAAGATAATAAAAGAATATCAGCAAGTGGAATTGAAAGGGGCCATGTGAAAGTGGATGGTGAATGTAATCAGATCCCTGGAAAGAATTCCAAGCGAAATATACGTGGTTAATCTCATCGTGGGACATGACCCTTTCGCCAAGTTGATACAATCTACTAAAGATGGCGAAAAGGATGATAATCGTGAAAATCAAGGTTTCAAGATTGAACTTAAAAGAGGATGAGAGGGATTTTTCGAGCCAGGTGTTATTTTCAGTTGAGGTTTTTTGCATTTTTTTTCTTGAATCCATAGTTGTTTTCTTAAAATGCCTTTTCATTCAGCCGGAATATTTTAACGCATAAGGGACAAGAAAATGACATTCCTCACTTATCTCTTGTTTTGAAATCCAGATGATTGTAGTATTGTATATCGGAAATCTAAAAGACAATGGATGAGAACAGCAGTCAATTTCCACAACCAATAGATACCACACCCGGGCTTCAACCCGATGATCCAATTGCTGAAGCAGGGCGTAAGATTCTTAAACATCAATACAGAATGATACGGCTCTTTGAACAAGGCGTGCGTGCCAAAGAAGATATCGAAGCACTTCATAAAATGCGCGTGGCAGTGCGACGAATGCGGATCGCTTATCGAGTATTCCGAAATTACATATCAAGAGAAATCATCCGTCCATCTATCAAAGAGCTGCGTGAACTGGGGGATGCTTTGGGTGATGTGAGAGATCTAGACGTATTCTTAATAAATGCAGGGAACTATAAAAGTAACCTGATAGGGGAAAAGCAGATTGTATTCTCACTGATTGAAGGAACTTTCGAATCAAAGCGTAAATATCATCGGAGGATATTATTAGAACTGCTGAATGGCCAGACATATCAGGGGCTATGTGAAAGATTATCAGAAATGCTGGCGAGGTCACATGGATTAGTGAAAGATGGGAAAGAACAAACTACTTCTTCTCGAACCGATGTCGCTGCCCGGGAAATCATCCGTAAAAGGTATGAAAAAATTCTCGACTTCGATCGATTTTCAGAAAAAGAAACAATCGAAAAACTCCACCGAATACGGATAGCAGTGAAGGCGTTTCGATATTCAATCGAATTTTTCGAGGAAGTTCTTGGGAACGATGCAAGATATGTGATTGAGAAACTAATTACACTCCAGGATTTTCTAGGCGAATTAAACGATAGAGCGGTTGCAGTCAAAATGATGGAAAAAAACCTATTGCGAAGTGATTTTCTTGATGGACATAGTGATCAGGTTAATTCACTAGCGACAAGCTATCTAGAATCCTTAGGAGATGATGTCAAAATGAGGATCGAGGGATTTCCCTCAGTCTGGGAGATTGTTCATCAATCGACGTTTACATCTTATATTGGCAAATTATTCTTATTGTAATTAGATTTGAGTTAATTTACGCGGTTTCCACAAATGAACCAACTTCCCTTCTTCCCCATCGGAAATATCAAACCAATGATCCAGTGGAAAGGTGATAACGGCAATTGCAGCTGTGGGCATATGTTCTTGGACATCGCAGGTCAAGTCGAGGAAATATTCCATATCAGGGTTATGACCGACCAACATTACTGTTTCAATGTCATCTGGAAGGGAAGAAAGGATTTCAAAGAAATCTTCTGGACCCCCATGGTATAGGGATCCTGTGTAAGTTACCTCACCCTCGAAATTACAAGATTTGAGTAATTTTTTTACAGTCGATTTTGCACGGTTTGCAGTGGAACAAAAGATGGTATCCGGTATGAGGTCTTCAGCATTGAGTAATTCACCCATACGGGGCGCATCACGTTTGCCGCGCTTATTCAAAGGCCTATCGTGATCGGCTAAATTGGGATCTTTCCAACTAGATTTCGCATGGCGCATGAGTATTACAGTTTTCATTTTTCACCACCAAATTTTTCACTCAAGTAAATAAAAAGAAGGAGGTAAAAGCAATCCAATATATTGTCCCAATCACACAAAGAATTCCATACTCGGATGGAATTTTACTACGAAGTCATTGAAAAAGACTTACCACCTTATTTATCTGAGAAAGGCGTTGAGTCTTAGAAACAGGAATAAAAGATATGGATTATGAACCAGAAGCGAGCGTCTCTGCGATGTAGTCCTCAACGATATCTTCTAAAATATTAAGAGGCACGCTCCCATTGCTCAGTACGGCATGATGGAATTCTTTTAAATCGAATTGATCGCCTAGCTGCTCCATAGCCTGATCCCTCAATTCAAGGATTTTCAACATCCCGACCAGGTATGCCGTGGATTGACCGGGTAGGACAATGTAACGGGCGATTTGCTGCTCACAGGATTGGCGATCCCAACCAACGTTTTCCATAAAGAATTGTGTGGCTTGATCGAAATCCCAACCTTTGGCGTGAATTCCGGTGTCGACGACCAGCCTAGCTGCCCGCATGGCTTCATAGGATAAACGTCCCAAATCTCCATAGGGATCATCTTTGTACAAATCCATCTCCCAGGCAAGCCGTTCGGCGTATAAGGCCCATCCTTCGGCGTAGCCTGTAAAGTCGATGAAATTCCTGAAGGATGGCAAACTCAATTCATAGGCCGTAGCGATTTGAAAGTGGTGCCCTGGGATTGTTTCATGATAGGCGAGCGAGGGCATGAGGTAATAGGGCTCGCCAGTCCCGCTCACTTCGGCGTAGAAAGCACCTGGCCGTGACCCGTCGACTGAACCGGGTGAATAGAAGCCTCCTACTGGTGCGCCGATAACAACAACTTCCGCTGCAGGTGTGGAAAGAAAAACCTCTGGCGTGAGGCGAGTGACTTCATCGATGATGGACTGGTAGGTTGCTACCATTTCATCGCTTGGGATGATCCCCCCGTCCTCTTCGACACGTTTGAATAACTCATAAAGGGATTCATCGCCTGGATATCCGAGTTGGTCGAAAATTTCACGCATATCGGTATGAATTCTTTCTAACTGCTGAAGGCCTAAATCGTGGATCTCATCAGGTGTCAGTTCAGTAGTAGTGTAATGGCGAAGTGTGTACTGATAGTAGGAATCTCCATTATCAAACTGCCATACACCATCTTGTTTGGGAGCTTTATTAACTAATTCGTTGAGGTAATTTTCGAGGGCCTGGTATGCCGGGATTACAGAATCTTCAATCGTCATTTCTACAGAATCGAGGAAATCTTCTTTCTCCGAATCACTGAGACCTTGAAGAGAATCTAATTTCTCCTCGAAAGCAGAATAATATGATGTTCGGGTTGGACTACTATGGGCGATTGAGGAAACACTTGATAATCCCCATTGGATGGTAAATTTCGGTGGGATGATCCCTAATTCTTCTCTGGTTTTGAGAAGCTTAATCAACTGATTGAATTTTCTATTAACCAATGACAAACGAGTAATGAAATTTTCTGCATCTTGTTCATCCAGGACTGGATAACTATCGGTGAAGAAAAACTCTGTTTGGTAATGGAAGCTAAAAATAAGGAAGGAAAAAGGGTAATTGAAATACATGAACTCGTGACCTTGTACGAGATCTTCAAGGTAGCTTTCATAAACATCGTAAGAAATCTGATCTTCAGGAGAAAGGATTTCTCGGTTGTAACCTCTCAGGATTTCGAGAATCCCTGATTCCAGCGTCTGCGTATCTTTCGTATATTCATCTGAGATATTATCAAGGGTCACGCTATCAAGTCCAATTAGATCTTCCAAACCTATGGATACTATACTCTCTGGATACCTAAGACTTAATTGAAGAAAGGAATTTTCAAAAAAATCTTGGAGGGATAATCCCTCAAGATCGGAAAAAATTGATTCTATTGGGGAGGAAGTGTCGACAATGTCCGGCGGGGGTGTCCGGATCATCAATGGTTTTTCTATATATGAGGAAGCACAACCTGTGAGTAAGAAAATGCTAATGAGAAGAATACAAAAAGAAATCGATTTATTTAATTTTGTTTTCACCAAAATTCCTCCAATCATGAATACTAATCAATAGTATCTGGCAAAGATGTGAGTAAGGTTAAATTTTCCAAGATTCTAATGATAAATTAATTTATTTCCATTTTGATAAGATATATAGAAAGTATGTATCCTAACAAAGGATGAATGGTCTATCGATGTGCCGTAGGTGCGATAAATTTGATTGTTTTTTTCATAAACACTTGGGTTGAAATTCACAGAATACAATTTATAATATGGACGCCAATGAAGACTAAATTGATACCACTTAAAAATATTGGCAACTTAATTCGATCAGATTCAGCGCAATCAATTCACGTTTTTGAATGAGGAGTAACGCCCAGATATTTTCGGGGCGTTTTTTACTAGAATAAATAGAGGACCTGGATTTTAAAAAGCACTAAAAAAGGAGATGACACTTTATGGCGCGGTTGCATGAACATCAAGGCAAAACTTTACTAAAAAATTTCAAAATCCCGATTCCTAAGGGGGGTGCGGCGAGAACGAAAGATGAGGCGAAGGCGATCGCGAAAGAAATCGGGGGAGAGGTCGTCGTAAAAGCCCAGGCCTGGGTGACCGGGAGAGCGGGGATGGGGGCGATTGGATTTGCGAAAAGTCCAGATGAAGCGGCCAAATTGGCCGGACAAATGTTGGGGATGCAGATCAAAAACTTTTCTGTCGACACGATACTCATCGAAGAGAAGCTGAACATCAAACAGGAGTTCTATGCAGGAGTCATCATCGACGACCAGGCTCAAGCGCCTGTGATGATATTCAGCAGCATTGGCGGGTCAGGAGTCGAGGAGATCGCCCAAGAGCATCCTGAGGCGGTTGCACGACAGGTCATCGATATCAGGACAGGGTTGCGAGATTTTGAGGCGCGGGATTTAATCCGGCAAACGGGATTGAAAGGCAAGCTTCAGATGGGCCTCGGAAACATCCTGGTAAATTTGTACCAGGTTGCCCGTGAATATAACGCCAGGGCTGCCGAAATCAACCCCATTGCCCTGACTGAGGATGGCAAGCTGTATGCAGCGGACTGCCGTATCACAGTGGATGACAATGCCGTTTACCGCCACCCCGAACTTGGCATCGAGATCGCCCGTGAATTCGACCGGCCACCAACGGATTTGGAGATGATTGCCTGGCAGGTCGAGAAGAACGATTATCGGGGCACATTCTATTTCATTCAGATGGAGATGGGATTTAAGAAGGGGGATGGGGTCATCGGTTTCCATGGGGCAGGCGGCGGGGGATCGATGATGAGTATGGATGCAGTGTTGAACCGGGGGTATAAGCTAGCGAATTTCGTGGATACAAGCGGCAACCCTCCTGCCTCGAAGGTCTACCGGGCAGCTAAAATTATCCTCGAGCAGGATGGGATTGACGGGTACTTCGCTTCGGGATCGGGGGTGGCCTCACAAGAGCAGTTCCACAGCGCACGGGGGCTGGTGAAGGCCTTCATGGAAAAACCCTTGACAGTTCCAGCGGTCATCCGGTTGGGGGGCAACGCCGAGGAAAGGGCTATTGAAATTCTCAACCGGGCAATGCCAGAAATTCCCGCCCCGATCGAGGGGTATGGGAAAGACGATTCTCCTGAGTTCTGTGCGGAAAGATTGCAGAACCTCGTTCAGGAATTCAAACCTCCTACCAAGCCACTGAAGGGGTTGACACGATCCAAACCAGAGAAGCCATATAGTTTCGATACGGTGACAGGCGGGCAGGTGATCTTCGATCATGCTGCCTGTATGGAATGCGAGTCGAAGATTTGTATCGAGACCTGCGTACCGGGAATCTTGAGTCTCGAGGATGGCGTTCCCATATTGAACATCACCAAGGAGGAAGCCCAGAAAGGGCGCTGCAGCGAATGCCTGGCCTGCGAAATCGAGTGTTTCTTTGAAGGAAATCAGGGTGGGCAGGTAGTTTTACCAATCCCAGGACTGACGGAGTAAATCATGGCTATTCTCATTGATGGAAAAAAACGAGTATTGGTACAGGGAATTACTGGAAGGGAAGGACAGGCACGTGCGGCCTTGATGAAGGAATACGGCACGCAAGTTGTCGCCGGAGTAACGCCAGGTAAAGGTGGAATGGATGTTGATGGTGTCCCTGTGTTTGATACAGTAAAAGAAGCTTGTGAGAAAGTCGGGCAGATCGATATCAGCGCAATTTTTGTACCGGCGCCATTGGTCAAGAATGCAGCCCTAGAGGCTATCGCCGCAGGAGTCAAACTTCTCTTACTTGTCCCAGACCGTGTGCCAATATATGATGTTTTAGAAATTGCAGATTCAGCTAAAAAGCACGGAGCGAATTTCATTGGGCCGAACACCCTGGGCATCCTGTCCCCTGGGAAGGGAGTAATTGGGATGATCGGGGGACGAGCGGTATCCGCTCGGGAGTGGTTCTTCCCAGGTCCGGTGGGGATCATCTCACGTTCGGGCGGAATTACTTCTTCGATGGCCTATTACCTGGGACAGGAAGGGATTGGGGCGACAACACTCGTCCACGTTGGAGGAGACGTCGTTGTGGGGCTGCCGATCCCCAAGGTTTCTCTGTTATTCGAGGAGGATCCGGAAACGAAGGCTATCGTCTTTTTTGGCGAGATCGGCGGCAGCCAGGAAGAACAATTAGCCGACCTCGTAGAAGAAGGCAAAGTAACAAAACCCATCGTGGCTTTCATTGGAGGAAAGGCGGCGAAAAGCGGCACACGTTTCAGTCATGCTGGCGCGATCGTCGAGGGCAACCGTGGGACGCATGCGGGCAAGGTCAAACGACTGCGAGAAGTGGGTGCGACAGTGGTAGATGCTTTCGGGGAATTACCAAAAGCGACGAAGAAAGTCTTGAAAGAACACGGGATTGTATAAGAAAGGATAATGAGGATGGCGATACCCCTAGTAAGGCAATTGAGGTTCGTGCGGAGTGAATTCCAGAGGTGTCTGGAAGGAGTGTCTGATGAGGATGCTATCAAGCGAGTAGACCCCATGAACTGTATAAGTTGGTTCATCGGGCACCTGGCCGTGCAAGAGAATTTTTACTGGGTGTATTTGGGGCAGGGAAAACAAATCTATCCTGACCTGATTGAACTGGTCGGTTATGGAAAACCAGCGAGTACCCCTCCATTGAAGGATATGTGGCTGGCCTGGAATGAAATCACCCGGGAAGCGGACGTTTATCTCGATAGATTATCATTAGATATGTTAGAAACACATATCGATTTCGATGGAAAGCAATCCCATGAATCGATTGGAACCATGTTGTATCGAAATACCTACCATTATTGGTTCCATACAGGTGAAGCCCATGCGGTCAGACAAATGCTTGGGCACAAAGACCTACCTCAATTTGTAGGAGATATGTCTGAAGTAGATTATATTCCGGAGGAAAGAGAATGAGTGAATTATCCTGGAACACCGGTATTTCGCAAATCAAACCGAACGAAATACGGCTGCGGGGGTATCAGATCGACGAGTTGATGGGAAATATCACTTTCGCGCAAGCGATTTTCCTGGCGCTGAAAGGCGAACTCCCAAACCAGAAAGTCGCTAAATTATTGGATGCTATGCTGGTATCATCCATCGACCATGGGGCGACCCCGCCATCTGCATTAGCGGCGCGAACAGTGGCATCTACTGGGGCAGACCTGAATGGAGCGGTGGCAGCCGGTGTGCTTTCCATCAACCGCTTTCACGGAGGCGCTATCTATGATTGTATGGGTGTTTTGTTAGAGGCACTTAATAGGATAAGTAGCACGAAGAAATCGGTTGAAGATGTTGCTGCTGAGTTAATCGCCGAATATAAAGCGGAGAAGAAGCGGATTGCTGGATTCGGACACCGCATCCACACAAATGACCCGCGCACTGTCAAACTATTTTCACTGGCAAAGGAGTTGGGTGTTGCTGGGAAGGGTGTAGAGATGATCCTAGCGATGCAGAAAGTGTTTGAGGATTCGGGGAAAGCGCTGCCTATCAACGTCGATGGCGCGATCGCGGCTTTACTCGTCGACCTGGACATGCCGAGGGAACTCGCCAATGCCTTCTTCATCATGGCGCGTGTACCTGGCCTCGTCGCCCATGTGTATGAAGAACAGACAACCCAAAAACCGATGCGACGCATCCACCCGACGGATCACGGATACGATGGTCCCCCTGAAAGAAGCCTGGAGGAATAAGATGACTGAACTGACTGAGTTGATCCCTGAATTCAATCAAATCAACGATAAAGCTCTGCGCGAGAAAGCCCTGGCAGTATGGAGTGAAGCGCTGGAGATCGGGGGGTGGTCTTTGGATGATTTGAAAGAAATGCCATACACACTATTGATAGAGAATGTGGATATTACTTTCCCAGAGCACGTCAGTGTGGTTTGCCGGTTATGCATCGCGATGGAAGATGTTCTGCAGAAGGCTTACAGCGACCGGTATGGTATCGATCGAGATACTTTAATCACAGGGGCTCTTCTAGCAGACGTGGGGAAATTAATCGAATTCCGTAAAAAAGGAAATACGTACGAATGGGCGAGCATGTACCAATATCTACGCCACCCCTTCACGGGTGTGGGCTTGTGTTTCAAACACGACATCCCTGAAGCGGTCATGCACATCGTGGCCACTCACTCATGGGAGGGTGATAAATTCAAGCGCCGACCCGAGTCGATCATTTTCAACCACGCCGACTTCACTGATTTCGACCTGACCAAGTTTGGTTCATCTTAGGAAATCCTGAAGGATAAGGAGAAACCATGGGCCTTACTTTCGCTGAAAAAATATTAGCAAAAAAGGCTGGTCTAGAAAGCACGGTTCCGGGGCAGATCGTGGAGATCACGCCTGATGTGGCACTTTCACATGATAATACTGCTCCAATAAAGGGATTGTTTGAGAGAATGGGTGGGAAAAAGGTTTTCGACCCTCAAATGCACGCCATCATCCTCGATCACGCTACCCCAGCCCCTACAACGACACACGCTGAAAACCATAAAACAACAAGGGAGTTCGTTGCCGAGCAAGGGATTCCCAATTTCTTTGACGTTGGGCGAGGAATATGCCACCAGGTGTTGGTAGAGGAGGGACTGGCTTTACCGGGAGAAATCGTTGTCGGATCCGATTCCCACACACCCCATGCCGGGGTAATGGGCGCGTTTGGGGCAGGGATCGGACGGACGGAGATGGCCTCTGTGTGGGCGCTGGGGAAAATATGGCTGCGCGTGCCGGAGAGTATGAAGATCGTCGTGAAAGGGAAATTACAAGATGGCGTGACCTCGAAAGACCTCGCCTTGAAAGTCATCGGTGATTTGGGGGCGGATGGAGCATTGTATATGTCAGTCGAGTGGGCAGGTGATGCGATCGGGGCTTTATCCCTCGGCCAACGGGCGACCTTACCAAATTTGATGGCAGAGATGGGGGCGAAGAACTGCTACCTGCCACCAGATGATAAAGTGATTGATTACCTGAATGGTCGAGCAAAACGTCCTTTCGAGCCAGTCTTCCCAGATGTGAATGCAAAGTATGCGAAAATGGTGGAATACGAAGGTGAATCGATCGAACCGATGATTGCCTGCCCCCACACAGTTGATAACGTGAAACCACTTTCAATGGTAAAAGGGGTCAAGATCGACCAGGCCTTTTTGGGAAGCTGCACGAACGGCCGCTTTGAAGATTTGGCTGCAGCGGCGAATGTATTGAAAGGCTGCAAACTAAACCCAAAAACACGGATGATCGTCATCCCTGCATCTTCAGAAGTATATATGGAAGCGCTCAAGGCAGGATTATTAGTGACCTTCCTGGAAGCGGGGGCAATGATCGAAAGTCCCGGATGCGGGCCGTGTATGGGAAACCACATGGGCGCGCCTGCTGTAGGGGAGGTCAGCATCAGCACGGCTAACCGGAATTTCCGGGGACGGATGGGCACGAAAGAAAGCGAAATCTATCTCGCAAATCCTGCGGTGGTGGCGGCTTCGGCAATAGCCGGTGAGATCATCCATCCCAAGGATTTATAGGTCGGAGGTATGAGATGACATTAATAAAAGGTCGAGTATGGAAGTATGGGGATGACGTCAATACGGATGTGATTTTCCCGGGAAAATATACTTATACCGTCAGCGACCCTGCCGAGATGCCCCAACATGCCCTGGAAGACCTGGACCCTAAATTCGCAAAAAATGTAAAACCAGGCGATATCATCGTTGCCGGAAAGAACTGGGGATGTGGTTCATCGCGTGAACAAGCTGTGGTTTGCTTATCAGAAGCCAAACTTGGGGCAATCGTGGCAGTATCGTTCGCCAGGATTTATTATCGCAACTGCTTGAACAACGCGCTACCCGCTCTTACTTCTATCGAGGCCGTGGAAGTGATAGAAGATGGAGAGGAGATCTCGATAGATCTTGCCAAAGGTGAGATCCACTGCAAAGCGGGTGTATACAAATTCCCACCGTTGCCTGAGGTGGTCATGAAGATTTTCGACTCGGGTGGGCTGATCCCCTATACTCGAAAGATATTAGAATCACAAAAATAAAATTAACCGCTACAAGGAGAAATCGCGAATGAGTAAATATCGAATTGCCTGGATGCCGGGGGACGGCATCGGCGTGGAAGTGATGGAAGCTGCGAGAATCGTTTTGGATAAACTAGGGTTGGATGCGGAGTATGTTCCCGCCGATATCGGGTGGGAATTTTGGCGGACCGAGGGGGAAGCTTTACCACAACGGACTATTGATATCCTCAAGACCTGCACCTGCGGATTGTTTGGGGCTATCACGTCAAAACCCAAGGAGGAAGCAGCGAAAGAACTCATCCCTGAGCTGCAAGATAAAGGTCTGGTTTACAGCAGCCCTATCGTTCGTTTACGCCAATTGTTCGACCTGTACTGCAACCTGCGACCATGTAAGGCTTTTCCTGGAAATCCATTGAACTATCGGGATGACATCGACCTGGTCATCTTTCGTGAGAATACCGAGGGCCTTTACAGCGGCGTTGAATTTTATCCATTTGATGACGATCTGCGGGCAGCGATTGCGAAAGCCAATCCGAAAATTGAACGATTCAAAGACGTACCATCCGATGAAATTGCGATCAGTTTGAGAGTAATCACGCGTCGAGGAGCGGAACGCATTATTCGTAAAGCTTTTGAATACGCAAAAGAATATGGTTATCCAACAGTGACGTTGGTAGAGAAACCCAACGTGCTTCGGGAGACAAGCGGGTTGATGCGGCGAGTCGGGCAGGAAATAGCAAAAGAATTCCCTAAAATTGAATTTTGGGAAACAAACATCGACGCACAAATGATGTGGCTTCTCAAGAACCCGGATGACTACGGTGTGATTGTTACGAGTAATATGTTTGGCGATATCGTTTCAGATTTAAGCGCCCAGCTCGTGGGTGGGTTGGGGTTTGCCTCCAGCGGCAATATCGGGGATGAGTTTGCCGTATTTGAACCGACCCATGGTTCAGCACCAAAACATGCCGGGCTGTATAAGGTAAACCCGAACGCCATGATACTCACCACCCGTTTAATGTTGGATTGGTTGGGTGAACGGGATATGGCGCAGGCCCTTGAGAAGGCGATTGCGGCTGTGATTGCGGAGGGGAAGGTGCGCACTTATGATATGGGCGGAGACAGTAAAACCTTAGATGTCGCCAATGCGGTGGCTGAGAGATTATAAGGAGCATATTAAAGATGACCATCAGCAAACAAATGGCAGAATTCGCACTCAATCTGAAATTCGAGGATATCCCAGCAAAAGCAGTAAAAGAGGCAAAACGATTCCTTTTAGACAGCATGGGGTGCGCCCTGGCAGCTGTGCCAAATGAGGATATGCAGGCCATGTATCGTTTTACTGAGAAATTAGGAGGTGTTCCTGAAGCAACGATAATCGGCAATGGATTACACACGAATGCGCCAAATGCTGCCCTGATGAACTGCCTTCTTACGAGGGCGATTGACTACAATGATATCTATTGGGAACAAGATCCCAACCACCCCTCTGATATCATCGGTGCGGCGTTGGCAGCTGCGGAAGCGAATGGTAAAAATGGGCGAGATGCTCTGGTTGCTATCCTCATTGCATATGAGTTGGCATTACGATGGTGCCATGCGGCTGAACCAGGGGTACGTGAGGTGGGGTGGCATCATGCTTCACTGACCCAGTTCGTCAGCCCTTTAGTTGCCGGGCGGATGTACGATCTCGACCTTGACCAGATGGTGGCTGCTGTGGGAATCAGCGGCAGTAGTCACTTCACATTGGGTGGCGTCGTTGCAGGGCATTTGACGAACATGAAAAACACCGCCAATCCATTAGCATCCCAGGCTGGAATCTATGCAGCGATGATGGCGAAAGAAGGATATTCAGGACCGGTGGAAGTTGTGGAAGGGAAAGAGGGATTGATTGAGGTCTTGAACAATGTTAAATGGCATCCTGATGAGATAAGCAAAGGATTAGGGAAAGATTTCATTATCACACAATGCGCTTATAAGGCTTTTCCAACCGAAGCACTGACCCACCAGCCGATCTCCGCGGCAATGAAGGTATGCGCCGACCATGATATTACTGCCGAAGATGTTGCTGAGATTCTCGTAGAAACAACTACCCGTGGTGCGGATATCCTATCAGACCCGAGTAAATACAAACCTGAAACTAAAGAAACGGCAGACCATAGTCTTCCTTACGTGATTGCTGCGGCAATAGCGGATGGAAATGTCCTTCCGGATTCATTTACGGATGAGAAATTAAAAGACCCTCGAATCTGGGATTTGTTGGGAAAGATCAAGGTGGTTGCTGATGATGAAATCGACGCAATCTTCCCTGGAGTAAAGCGTGCCAGGGTGACGATTACGACGAAGGCTGGCGATAAACACCAAGCCCAGATTGATCATGCCAAAGGTTCGCCTCAAAACCCGATGAGTGATGAAGAGATCGTTGCGAAATTCAAGGCGAATTCTGAAAAGGTAATCGATTCAAAAAGACAACAAGAAATTGTGGATCAAACGTGGGCTTTCGATGAAGCCGATGACCTTGGAGCATATATGCGGCTGTTTGTGAAGAATAAATAAGGTCGATTGATCATCCTTTTCTAAAGTGGTTTATTTAGGACAAATCATCGGTTATAATCAAAATCGTTATAAGGGTGAAGAATTTTCATTCAATTATCATTTTCGATGGAGGAAGAAGATGGAGAACTCGAGTAAAGAGAAAAAACCAGATAACCTCAATTGTGAGGAACTTCTAGAAGAACTCCATCTTGAATGGCCGCTAAAATTCTTCGTTTGCAAAAAGCATAAAGAGGAGTGCTTCTCAGACTACAAAAATGCAGTTTATTCTGAGGATCAGCCTTGTGAATTGTGCTTCCCGAAAAAAAATGACAGTCTGGGGGGATAACCTTAGCAAGAATGAATATATTGTTTATATAAAAAAACCTGCCTTCATCGGGCAGGTTTTTAATTATCTTTAAAAGACTAAATTCCGAAGACCTTATGTAGCTTTTTCAAATCTACATGGTCAGTAAACAATTTTATAAATTGTTCCAATTTCGCTACTTGCCCAAGCCTGGTTTTCCCGAAGATACCTTCAATGGTTTCGACTGTCCCCATAGTCGTTTCAGGAACAAGGAAAATGGGGACACCTAAATCTTCAGCTTGCTTTATGATCAATGGGCTGGGATGGAGATTCCCGGTGAGGACAAGGCAGGTCGTAGAAGTTTCCAAGGCTGCAAGTTGGATGTCCGAACGATCACCGCCTGTAATCACAACCTTGTTGGATTGTTTTCTGAAGCGTTTGAGGGCTGCATCTGCTGTCATAGCGCCGATCGTGATTGATTCAATCAATGCTTCAGGGACATATGATTCTGTGAGTATTTCAGCATCCAGGGCATTATAGATTTCTTGAACTGTGAGAGCTGCCACAGATTGCGTTTCAGGAATCACACCGAGAATATCTATCCCCATTCTCTTGAAATAGGGAATCGCATCCTTGGTAATGAATTCATTAGCGTCTTCAGGTACTCGATTGATGATAACCCCTCGCAAGTGGTCGCCAAGTCTAGTTTGAGCCGTCAATGTATCATCCATCACACGGATCTGACCTCGATACTTGACCACTGCGAGGACATCACTGCCCAAGGCTTTTACCATTTCTACAGTAGGCAATCCAACAACGTAACCTTCCCTGAGGCTACCCCCTCCCTCAATAATCATGATGTCCATTCCCTTTTTTACAATTTCACAGGCAGCTTTGATCCGGTCAAATAAATCTTCTTCCTGTTTTCCTTGAAGATATGAGCGTAGCAACTCTGGCGTAATCACAACGGGAGAAAGCTCCCAGGGTTGCGCTGATAATTCCAAGGTGTCTTTGACAAAAGCAGCATCCTCATCAGCGATCTTATCCATAATACGCCAGGGTTCAAATCCAAGAGGTTTTAAATAACCAACTTTATACCCTTTTTTTTGTAGATGTTTCCCTAATGCCAGACAAACGGCAGTTTTTCCGGAAAAACGTTCAACGGATGGTATGTAAATAGATTTCACGCTTAGCCTCCAGATTCCTCAGAGAGAACCAAACGCATATCAATTGCGATGGCGCCTTGATTCTCCGGGAATACAATCAATGGATTTATGTCTAGTTCGAGGATTTCAGGGAAATCCTGAACTAATTGTCCAATTCGTAATAAGGTATCAACGATGGCTTCTTTATCAACTTGTGGTTTCCCACGCACGCCGTCGAGTAAAGCGCTTGCCTTGATTTCTGCAAGCATGGCTTCAGCGTCTGTTTTTGTGAAAGGTGCCAGTCTGAAAGTAACATCTTTGAGGATTTCGACGTAGATTCCCCCAAGCCCAAAGGTAACAAGTGGGCCAAATTGAGGGTCCCTGTTCATCCCAACGAGGACCTCAAGATTCCCTTCTGGAACCATTTCCTGTACCAAACACCCCCAAAGGTGTGCTTCTGGTAAATAACGATTGGCACGGTAAACCATGAGTTCAAATGCATCACGCAACTGTTCAGCATTTTCCAGGCTTACTTTTACACCACCGACATCCGTTTTGTGTAGGATGTCCGGTGAGGCAATTTTCAATACAACGGGATAACCAATCTCATTGGCAATCTCTACCGCTTTCTCGGGAGTCTCAGCCAATTCAGATTTTGGAATGTTCATTCCATAGGCTGTTAAAATCGAACGCGCCTCAAAATCTCCGATACTGAGTCGTCCATCGTCTTTGACTTCCTTGATGATTTTTTTAACGATATCTTGGTCAACTTTGATATCCGGATAGATTGGTTTGGGACGGTGTTTGATCACTTCATAATCAGACATCGCTTTGAAAGCCAGAGCTGCCCGATTGGGAAATGGATAGTTAGGTATGCCATTTTTTTCGAGGAGGTCAATCCCCACCCCCATCCTTTTTTCTCCCATGAAGCATGTCAATACAGGTTTGTCAATTTCTTCTGCTTTTGCGATAACGACTTTGGCCACTTCATCGGGCCTCGTTGTTGCTTGTGGGGCCAATAAGACCATTAATCCATCCACATTTTTATCAGCAGCAACTGCGTTGAGAGTGTATTTAAATCGATCAGCCCCAGCATCTCCCAAGATGTCTACCGGATTTGCTGCGCTGGCCGCATCTGGTAGATATTCTTCAATGATCTTAATGGTTTCAATGTCAAATCGGGCTAAGGACATCCCTACTTTTTCTAAAGTATCGGTCGCCAGGATTCCAGGACCGCCAGCATTCGTTATAATCGCGATCCTGTTTCCTCTCAGAGGGGGTTGGTATCCGAACGCTGTTGCCATATCAAAGAGCCCTTCAATAGACTCAGCTCTCAATACGCCTGCCTGTTGAAATGCTGCGTGATATGCCTGCTCAGACCCTGCTAGAGATCCTGTATGCGAGGATACTGCTCTTGCTCCAGAAAGGGTTACACCCGATTTTATTGCCAAAACTGGTTTAATTTTGGATATTTCTTGAGCTGTTTTAAGGAACTCCTGCCCATTTGTAAGCTCTTCGATGTACATCAGGATAACCCGGGTATCATCATCCTTTACCCATGATTTAAGTAAATCAATTTCATTGACATCTGCTTTGTTTCCGAGGCTGACGAACTTTGATAGTCCCATCCTACCAGATTGAGCCCAATCGAGGATAGCAGTTCCTAATGCACCCGATTGAGAAGCCATGGCGATGGGACCTTGCGGCGGTGAATCAGCCGCAAATGAAGCATTCAAGGGTGTATATGTGTCGATAACTCCGAGCACATTCGGCCCGATGATCCGGATTTTGTATTCCTTTGCGATCTTAACTAGTTCTCTTTCTCTTTCAACCCCTTCAACACCTGATTCTCGAAAACCAGCTGAAATAATGATAACGGCAGGGATTTTCTTTTCCCCACAAGTTCGAAGCGCATCTGGTACATATTGGTAGGGGATGACGATAACTGCAAGATCAATAGGGTCGGGGACGTCAACTACCGAAGGATAAGCAGGATATCCAAGGATATTTTTAGATTTTCTGTTGATGGGGAAAAGTTGACCTACCTTCGCATAGCCACAATCAATTAAATTTTTTAGAACAGCATGTCCTAATTTCTGTGGGTCTTCAGAAGCCCCAATTACGGCCACAGAATTTGGTTTAAAGAAAGCTGATAGCATAAAGTTCTCAGTGCCCTTAATAAATAATTTATTAATTTAGGGGTATTGTATAACAGGCTACCTTGATTGTATAGGTTGAAATCTTGCCTATCGTGGACTACTCCTCATCGTTTTGATTTGATACCAATGAGAGCTAGAATTGATAACAGCGCTAGAACGCCGGACAAAGCCATTAGAAGGGAGAAACTTGAGGAATCAGCAATTGGACCGCCGATATAAGCGCCAATTGCTCCAGCGCCAGCACCAGCAAGGTTCGAGAAACCCAGGAATTGCCCTGCCCTTTCTTTAGGGACAATTTCTGTCACTAACGCCCAATTTGCGGTATAGAAAAGGCCTACGCCCAATCCAATAATTGCTCCCCCAGAATAAGCAGTTTCCATATTTGGAACCAATACAACAATTCCTGTACCAATTGCGGTCGCTAGACCACTCACCATGATAAGCATTTTCTTGCCAAAACGGTCAGCCAACCAACCACCGAATAAAGCGGTAAGCAATACAAATATTCCAACAATCAGGATGATTTTTGAGGCAGGTCCTACGGCTTGTTCCAGCTTGAAATCTTGATATTTCTCCTGGAGGAAAAAGATCAAGAAGTTACCTAAATTCGTTACTCCCACTAAGAAGAATAGGCGATTTACAACCCACCAAAGGTAAGATTTTTGTTTTTTAATTTCCTTACCCAGTCCGATTTGCAAACTACCCCATATCCCAATTACAACAGCTAAAGCAATTCCTGTCACTCCAATGAATCCAGTGAGTAGAAGATCCAGATGGGATGGCAGTGATCTGAAAAGAGGCAGAATTCTTGAAATAACCGCACCAATTCCCAGGATGATAATAGTAAAAATCCCTGTCATAATGGCTGGGCGCAAAATGGGTTTCCAATTGAAATCCGGTAAGGAATCGAGGTTTTGTTTTTCCGGGACGAGCATTGACAAAGCTGTACAAACAAGAAGGATTACTATGAGTAAGGTCAACGCATCACTCATGTTGCCTGCACTAACCATGGTGGCAACTCCCACCGATACAAAAATCAATGGGAGAGGAACCTCAAAAACTGCTTTAATCCCAGAAGCGATTCCTTTCTTATCATCAGGAATTAAATCAGGAATAAAGCCTTGAGTGGCAGCATGATTGATATTTCCGCCGATCATGATGAGAATATACAGAATGAATAAAATCCAATAACCCGACATTCCTTTATTATGGAATGACCATCCGATTAATATAATGCTTATTATTTCAATTGCAACACCTATTAGGATGAAGGGGCGGCGTCGGCCAATTTTCAACCTGCTATGATCTGAGATCAATCCGGTTATCGCTTGTGTAAGAAGCGCAGCCATTAATGCCCACAAACGCATTTTTCCTAAGTAGGTTCCTTTGACTTCTTCCCCTACGAATTGTTGGACGAGTAAAGGGATGACCAATGGTGTGAGTACGTTCGATCGAGAAGTAATCGCAAACCAGTTAATGTTAATGGTTATATAGTCATACCAGCGTAGAGGTCGGGGCATGGTTGTCCTCAGTATTTGGTTTTTTTCAAATCTTAACACCTTTTTGGGCGTAGGGTTCTATTAATGTGGAATAATTGTTTTGGGTTTGGTATGATTAATCGCTTTGTCCTGTATAATAGGAGGGCTGATGTAAAAATCATTTATCCATGATAATAAATTCTGCACGATAATTTCCATGCATGAATTACCTGTAACGCAAAATATACTAGATATTGCATTGCGATATGCTGAAGATTCGAGGAAAATCACACGAATTAATCTAGTAATCGGAGATTTATCGAGTATTGTGGGGGATTCAGTAAAATTTTATTGGGACATGCTGAGTAAGGATACAATCGCTGAAGGGGCGGATCTAAATTTCATTCGGATCAAGACCAGGTTCCGTTGCAGTGAATGCAAGCATGAATATAATCAAGGCGAAAGGGAGGAGTTTACTTGCCCTAAATGCGGGAGTCAAAAGGTTCAGATAGTGGCGGGGAAAGAGTTTAGGATGGATAGCATTGAAGTGGAATAATTACTGAAAAAAGGATGAAATATGGCGAAATCAGTTCCAGTCGTTGAAGACATTATGAGTGCCAATCGTAAAAAAGCCCTTGAGAATCGTTCTCGTTTCAACGAGGGAGGGATATTTGCACTCAATTTAATGGCATCTCCAGGTGCGGGGAAAACAAGCGTGATCAGTGAAACCATCAAAAACCTAAAGGATGAATATAAAATCGCGTACATAGATGGAGACGTTGCTACAAGTATCGATGCGGATAAAATAGCGGCTTTGAATATACCAGCTGTGCAAATCAATACGGGGGGGCAGTGTCATCTAGATGCAGTCATGATAGAAAACGCACTTACTAAGTTGGTGTTGAATGAGATCGATATTTTGTTAGTTGAGAATGTTGGGAATTTAATATGTCCAACAGGTTTTCAATTAGGCGCACACCAAAATGTCTTAATCGCAAGTGTACCTGAAGGGGATGATAAACCTTATAAATATCCCGGTATGTACCAGGGAGTCGACTGCATGCTTCTTAATAAGATGGATGTGATCGATGCGTTCGATTTCAGAATGGACTATTTTAAACAAGGCGTAGAGATTTTAAACCCCGGACTTTCTTTCTTTCCAGTCTCATGTAAAACAGGGGAAGGATTTCAAGCCTGGTTGGCATGGATACAGAAAGAGGTAAAAACATTTCGCAAATCGAAAGGAGAGGATTACGAAATCCGGTAATTATTTTAATAAGAATCAACAGCCATAATCATATTCGTGTA
Source organism: Anaerolineales bacterium (assembly GCA_050115475.1). Classification (GTDB taxonomy): domain Bacteria; phylum Chloroflexota; class Anaerolineae; order Anaerolineales; family UBA11579; genus JASFQL01. Next base: position 30,464 of record JASFQL010000020.1, on the reverse strand, counting down.
TATTATATAGATAGAGATTTATTTTGATATAACAGAAGATGGATGTGTACACATTTATTGAAAGAATATAAAAGTGGATACAATTGTTTACCTGGGTTTGATCTTGATAATTCTAATCCTCGCTGCGATTCTTGTGAGGCGTTATTCATCAAAAAACGGATTTTCAGAAATGGCGGATAATTTACAATATCAAAAAGAATCATCTCGTGATAATGACGAGGCCTTAATATTCCCTGAACTCACTAAACAAAACAAAAAAGAATTAATTAGAATCGCAAAAGAAGCGATCAATACTTACATTCGATCAGGAGATTTTTTAGATTGTGAATCTCAAGATACATCTTTAAATTATCATCTGGGTGTTTTTGTAACACTTAGGAAAGGGGAAGCACTGCGAGGATGCATAGGGCAGTTGCAATCGGATGACCCACTTTACCAGACTGTGAGGGATACAGCCATTTCTGCTGCAACGCGAGACCCTCGTTTTATCCCGGTATCAGAAGAAGAACTTGATCAGGTATCGATTAAAATTTCAATCTTATCACCGCTAATCAGAGTGAAAGATATTTCTGAGATCGAAGTAGGCGTGCACGGTGTCATGATAATCCATGCGGGACGTAGAGGTATTTTATTACCTCAAGTCCCAGTCGAAAGGGGATGGGATCGGACAACCTTCCTTGAAAATGTTTGTCTAAAGGCAGGGTTACCTCCAGATACCTGGAAAGAAAATCCACAATTCTATTCGTTTACTACTATAGAATTTGGTGATGAATGATCGGATTTTGGATTCCTAGAAGAAAAAGACAGACATTTATGGCAGTGGAACGAAAAAAAGAACTCCGCAGACAGCGGCAATGAAAACAGAAATAAAATAGGTTAAAAATAATTGGCTAAAGCAGGGCATTTGAATACTAAAGAGGTATTAATCAATAAAGTCAAGAGCATTCAGTTGAGATATTCAGACTTAACAATTTAAGAAACTTGAGTAATCACATTTTTCAATAGAAATGAATAATCGAGAAAGAGGAACCAAATGATTATCTTTTTTCTGATTCTGATTGGTATCGGGATGGTGTTATTCGGAAGGAAATTATTCTGGGTTTTCGCTGCTGGTGTTGGATTCATCACTGCTGCGACATGGGCTACACGTGCTTTATCGGGAAGATCAGATGTTATTGTGTTATTGATTGCGTTGGCAGCTGGGGTCATCGGCGGTCTTATCGCGATATTTATTCGCTGGCTTGGGATTGGGCTGGCAGGTTTTCTTGGTGGTGCATATATCATATATGGTCTATTTGTATTATTTAATCTTGATCTGAGGGAGTATTCTTGGATTGTTTACTTGATTGGTGGTGGCATGGGGGTGATATTTTTTTCCGTGTTCTTTGATTGGACATTAATCATAATATCTTCAATGAGTGGGGCGTTGATTCTTACGCAATCAATAGCCCGACTATTTTCTATTCCTAGACCTTTGGGAATAGTCATGATTGTCATTTTGATCATTATTGGGATCATCATTCAAGCAAGGACTTTATCAATTGAACATTCGGGATGATGTAGGATGTCTTTCTATTTGTTGTCCGAAAAATGAAAATCATTCAAAAATGTTTACACTCGGGTGCTTGCACATAATAAATTAAATAATGAAAATAATGGGGAAAGGTAAATGGTGAATCAAAATGAAGAAAAATATATCTGATAGAAAGATTTTTCCACTTCATGGTTGGATAGGATTATTGTTCATAGCTATATTCTGGGCATTGAATTGGTGTCTGTCTGGAATTCGAACCCATGTATTATTCTTTCCCCTCTGGTTGGGATATTGTCTAACAGTGGACGCATTTACAGTATTTCGAAAGGGTAATTCTTTGCTTACCCGTAATTGGCGAGCATATATTGGATTATTTTTTGTATCAATATTGGGGTGGTGGATGTTCGAAGCGATCAACCTGAGAACCCAGAATTGGAGTTATCTTGGTCGAGAATTGTTTACTAGGACTGAGTTTGGTTTCCTCGCTTCAATAAGTTTTTCTACAGTTATTCCAGCTGTGTTTGGGACAGCAGAACTCATCGGGACAACTCATTGGGTGAAATACCAAAAACCTTGGATTGAAATATCCAATAAACAGAGATCTGTAGTTTTGGTGTTTATTATTGGAGTGCTGATGTTTGTTTTACTAATGTTTTGGCCGAAATATTTTTTCCCTTTTGTATGGTTATCGGTTTTCTTCATCCTTGAGCCCATTAATGTTTGGTTAGGTTTCCGGTCGATTTCTTCTAATTTGTCTATACGAGATTGGCGAATAGTCTCAGCTTTATTCGCAGCTGTAATTATTTGTGGTTTTTTTTGGGAGATGTGGAATTTTAATTCGTACCCAAAGTGGATTTATCATGTACCATATGTTGATTTTGCACGAATTTTCGAAATGCCGCTATTGGGGTATGGTGGGTATTTACCATTTTCATTAGAGTTATTTGCACTTTATCATCTAGTGATCGGACTGGTAAATCGGAGAGATCTATTTCGATATTTTCATATCATTCAAGATTGAAACTAAGTAGAAATTTATAAAAAAAAGCCCATTCATTGAAATGGGCTTCTCCCACTAAATAATGATTTTATTTACTCATTAGTTTTACTAATATCGCCTTTTGTGCGTGCATACGATTTTCAGCCTGGGGGAATAAACGTGAATGTGGGCCATCAGCCACATCGTCGGTGACCTCGTGGTTCCGGTGTGCGGGTAGACAATGCATAACAATGACGTTTTCTTTTGCTTCACTGACAAGCTTTTGATTCACCTGATAGGGGGGAAAGACCTGCTCTCGTTTTTTCGTTTCTTCTTCTTGGCCCATACTGGTCCATGTATCCGTATAGATGACATCAGCGTTGATAACTGACTCGTGTGGATCTTCTAGTAATGTTATTGAACTCCCACTCTCTTTGGCAAATGATTCCCCTTCTTTGATGGCACTTGTAGGCATGTCGAAACCCTTTGGATTAGCAATAGTGAAATTAGCACCAAGTTTGGCACATACATGCATTAAAGAGACCGCCACATTATTTCCATCACCGACATAAGTGACGTTGATGTTTTTAAATTTCCCATATTCCTCATAGATGGTGAGTGCATCTGCCATAGCCTGACAGGGGTGGTTGTAATCACTCAATCCATTGATCACAGGCACGCTGGCCCATTTTCCAAGTTCAATAACATGTTGATGATCGAAGACTCGTGCCATAATTACATCCACATACCCAGATATGACCCTGGCAACATCTGCAATGGATTCACGCTTTCCCAGGCCGATTTCAGCTGGGGAAAGGTAAAGGGCGTCACCACCCAGATGACGCATGGCCATATCAAAGGAAACCCGAGTTCGGAGGCTGGGTTTTTGAAAGATCATCGCCAGCATTTTATTTTCTAATATTGGCTGATTTTTCCCTTTATCTTTCCGCTCCTTTTTCAAGTCTACAGCAAGATCAAGCATGTTTTGAAGATCTTTAGGGGAGTAATCTGCAATCGTAAGAAAATCTTTCATGGAATATTCTCCTCAATTTAAATTAAGTTGATATTTACACTCACTTTGGGAGATAAACACAGGAAGAAAAACCTGTTGAATCAATTTAGATTATTAGAGTAGGTTGATTATTAAGCTACCTTGGACCATACACCTTTATCATTTGATTGATAAATTGTGCCTGTACTTTTGGATTTTCTGTGAATTCCATTCCCGTGCTGAATTTGTTAGAATGGAGTGTGCTGCGGTTTGACCAGGCAACTCGAACGGTAAAATCGAAATTAATATTCTCATTGACCGTCGTGTCAAATAGAAACCTGACATCAAGGAATTTGTTTTTTTCAAGCTGTTCATCAGTAATAACCAATAATCCACCCTCTGATAGATTGATAACTTTACCGATGAATTCTTGCGGATCCTGGAAAAATAAATCCAGATCCACTACGGAGTATCGTTTACTTTTTCTTCTCTCGATCTGCATGTTTTCCTACTTTGTTCATGGATCGTATATTGGGTTTCTAAAAAATACACACTTTACTGCCTTAATCCTACTTTGGGATGATTGTAATGTCAATCACCCGAGCGTACAAAGTTACAGGATATGTGAAATCTGGGTCATATACCTCATAATAGTAATTACCACCATCGGTAAGTACAGGCTCAGCATAAAGCCAAATTTGATCGCCTCCCTGGAAAATAAACCTGGGTTCACGTATACGCATGACAGGTCTACCAGCGTTATTATAATTATTGATTTCTCGAAGTACACCCTGTCCGATAAATTCACCCAAAACTACATTCGAGGGTACGGAACCTATTGGGGTCTCCACGGCAACGCCGCCATATGGTGAGAATAATTCAATAGCGGATGGGTTAGTATTCAATACCGTGATCGTTGTCCTTGCACCTTCACTGGGAGGGTCAAACGTATAAGAAAAAACGTCCCAGATTCCTTCGTCGATGGGCATGCTAAATTCTCCAGCCTCATTGGTAATAGAGAAGGTTTTCGCTCCATCATCTCGAATACCTGCAACATCGATACCCGTAACAAGGGAACCATCTGAGTTGAATACTTTTCCTTTCAAGGTCAATGTTACTGGTTTATACGTGAAAATGATATCTGCTTGTTGGGGAACGGTAACAAAAGTTCGATAATCCAATTGGATGAAGTCATCTAACTGGCATTCTAAATCTACTACAGGACTTAAACATCCAATACCAGTAATTTGGACATCGAGTGTCCCCAAAAGGTCTTGAGGGAGATAAATGATGAAATCTCCATTTTGATCAGATATGACATTCACTCGTTTCTCCCCTTGTTCAGACTGATAAAAGGCGGATATCGTGATATCCTGAATAGGATTTCCTTCAGTATCCTCTACCCGACCCTGTACAGCTAGAGAATCTGGAAATGTGATGATACGCAAACTATTTATATCGCCGTAGATATCCAGCAGTTCGGAATACATCCATCCAATATGATCGCCAATTTCTACTTCTACCCAGTCATTTTCAGCAATCCGGGCTGTTACGAGAATTTCAGTGCCTCCCTCGTATGTGCCGATAACTTTGTGTAAAGTGCTGGGGCCATTTCGTAGGTTTACAGTGAATGCGCTTACTCGCCCTGAAAGGGAGTCTGTTAGTTCTAAAGGCGTTCGAGTTGGAGTTGCGCTTGGCAGCAGAGTACCTGATGGGCTTGGAGTTATTTCGGATGTTGTGAGGGTTTTTGGGGATGACTGGGTTTGGGCTATAGCGGTTTGTATATCACCAGCCGAAGTAGTAGACTGAGGTGATGTAGAGCAAGCAGCAAAGAGGATAATTAATATCAGAGAAAAACCTATTTGGTGGAGTTTCATACATAAATCCTTATCACATACTCAATTCATTATTATAACTTGAATGTAAATATGAAGGTGAAAAGTTAGATTTGAAACGCTGATAAGAAATCAGGTTATGGCACTGGTATTCTCAGCTCTTCCAGTGTACCGATCCCCTGAGTGATGGTGTAGATTTCAGGATCACTTTGATATGATTTTCCATCTTCATGAACTCGAATGGCATAAACCTCCCAAACACCCTCGCCAAGTGGGAAAAGGAATCTTCCCCCGATCTCTGTAAATACTTGCAGCTGAGTTTCATCACTTTGCCTAACGGCTCTCACCCAAACATTGGGTACTCCCCAGCCGTCCTGATACACCACTTTACCTTCAAGTACAGTTATCGCTTCTTCATAAACAAAGGTAATGGGATCATAGAAAGGTAATTGTCCGATCTCACGCCAGACAAGTGGGAAATATTGACGTAGCACGCAATCATCGTCCATGATGATACTACTACAATTCACCGCTACGATTTGCACATCAATTTCGCCAGTTGTGTTTTCCGGAACATATATGATGAATTCACCATTTAGGTTTGTTGTGTCGTCTGCAAATGTCTGGGCGCTGCTATCGGATTCATAAAAAGCTGAAACCCGGATTCCATTAATGCGGTTACTTTCTTGATCTTCGATTAAGCCTTTAATGGTTTGTTCTACAGGTAATTCGACGATAGGCAAGTTATTGATATTTGTCCTTACGTCAAGAAAATCTGCGAACATCCAACCGGAAAACTTTCTACCAGAGCCATCTTTCCGTGTAACTTCAACCTGCAACCATTTTCCATTCGGGATACGACCTAAAACAAAGACTTCATCACCTTGTTGGTAAGTATCGAGGATATTGAATAACTGGCTTGGACCAGTGCGTAAATTCAAGTTTGACGAAGTTACGAATGCTTGCCCAATGTAATTCGGTGTTGGAGTAGGTGTGGGGGACGGAGGTTCAGTCGGTTCTTCCGTCGGGTTTGTCGTGGTTGTTGGTAGAGATGCTGATGTTTCTGCCATAGCAGTGAGGATGTCTTCTTCTGAGGGAGTGGATGGGGAGTTCGTACATCCAAAGAGTGAAATAGCGATTAAGAGAAAAATTAAAGTGAGTATCAACCTTTTGTTATTCATATGTATTCCTATCCTTGGTAATTAACTGATTTCATTTGACTAAAAAAATACTCCGTACAGTTAGTTACTTTATGAATGTAAAAGGGGGTGTATTGTAAATATACAACCCAATCACACACACTTAACAGTTTAATATTATAACTTATCAATGAATAGGAAATGTATCTGTGTTCCTATTATGGATATTGGACGGTATAATCTAGATATCTATTACTAAAAATCGTATGGAGGCCAAACACTTATGGAAAAAATCCGGGTGATTATGGCGAAGCCTGGGCTAGATGGGCATGATAGAGGGGCTAAAGTTGTCTCAAGAGCATTAAGGGATGCAGGCATGGAAGTTGTCTATACAGGATTACGCCAAACTCCCGAAATGATCGCTGAAGCTGCACTCCAAGAAGATGTCCATGTGATTGGTCTCTCTATCCTCTCTGGTGCACATATGGCAATCGTGCCGCGATTATTTGAGTTATTGAGGGAAAATGGACAAGAAAATGTAAAGGTGTTTGTTGGTGGGATCATCCCAGATGAAGATGTCCCTAAATTGAGAGATATGGGCGTCGATGGTGTCTATGGTCCTGGTACTTCTACTCAAGATATCGTGCAGGATATTCAGTCGCTTGTATAAATGTAGGTTATGTATATATGATTGATATTCAACCAGTGTTAAATGGAGACCGATTAGCTATTTCGAGGTTGTTATCACAAGTTGAAAATGATACACCGATTGGCCAACAAGGATTGGCAGAATTATTTCCCCATACAGGACGAGCTTATTTAATTGGGGTAACGGGTGCTACAGGAACCGGAAAATCTTCCCTCGTAAATCAAATCGCGTTTCACTACCGGAATCCGGAAAATGGCGGGCAACCCAAGAAAGTAGCCATCGTCGCCGTCGATCCAAGCAGCCCTTTTAGCGGCGGGGCATTACTTGGCGATCGTATTCGGATGACAGCGTTGAGTGGTGACGATGGAGTATTCATTCGTTCTATGGCCTCACGTGGGTCACTTGGTGGGCTAGCAAACGCGACAGCCGGTGTTGTCCAAGTATTCGATGCAGCCAATTATGAAATTATCCTGATAGAGACTGTTGGGGCCGGTCAGGCGGAAGTCGATATTGCAAGGCTGGCACACACGACGATCGTCGTTGAAGCACCAGGTTTAGGCGACGATATCCAGGCAATCAAAGCGGGTATATTAGAAATTGCTGATATTTTGGTGGTAAATAAGGCAGACCGGTCTGGCGTAGAGGGCACTGAGAGAGCATTGAAGAACATGCTCCAACTAGCACAACCAATGAGGCGAGAATTCTATCCAGATGTTCTCAAAGAAGTGCCACGTAAAAGTGAACATACAGGAAATGAAAATTTATGGGAAATCCCGGTTCAGCGAACCATCGCAACAGATGGAAATGGTGTGGCCGATCTTATAACCGTGATTGCGAAACACCAAACATATTTGAAGCAAACGGGGGATTTGCAGATAAGAGAACGAACCCGTTTAGCTAATGAACTAAATATTAGATTACAGGCGACCTTAATGTCTGAATGGCGTGAAAACTTGCCAACTGGATTATATGATGAAGTATTAGGGCAATTAGTGAACCGTGAACTGTCCCCACATATGGCTGTGGAAATACTATTATCGAAAAAGGTGAAAAAATGATAATTGGGAAACGGATTCGATTTCGTGCTCCTGAACGGGAAGATATACCCACCTTTGTGAATTGGATTAACGATCCAGAAGTCCGGGCGGGGTTGAGTCTATATTTGCCTATGTCGATAGCGGAAGAGGAGGAGTGGTTCGATAATATGTTAAAAACGCCAGTGAATGAACACCCTCTATCGATTGAAGTGAAAGATAAAAACGATTGGGTCATCATTGGAAATATTGGCCTTTTTAGTTTTGATAATATTGCCAGGAGTGCGGAGGTGGGTATATTGATAGGAGATAAGACTTATTGGAATAAAGGGTATGGGACAGAAGCATTAAAATTGCTTCTCAAACATGGTTTTGAAACCTTGAATTTAAATCGAATTTTCTTAAGAGTATACGAGGATAATCCTAGAGCAATACATTGCTATGAAAAGGTGGGATTCGTCCATGAGGGAAGAATGCGACAAGGCAGATTTACGAAAGGGCAATTTGTCGACATTCTATTTATGAGTGTTCTGCGTGAAGAATGGAAGACAGATAACTAAATGCCAATGAACTTGATGCACAAAGAGGTATGGATATGACAATTGGCGGTTGTTCGGACATCAGGATATATGGCGATATAAAACTCTATTCTGGGTCAGGAAATCCAGATTTGGCGCGGAAGATTGCCAAATATCTTGGTCATGAATTAAGTGGGAGAGACATCCATGTTTATCCAAATGAGAATATATTGATCCAATTGCATGATAGTGCCCGGGGGCAAGATGTTTATGTTATTCAGTCTACATCAAGTCCGGTGCATCAAAACTTGATGGAGTTACTTATCATGCTTCAAACCCTACGTTTGGATTCCGCCGGACGAATTACTGCGGTGATTCCACACATGTGTTATGCCCGATCAGATAAAAAAGATAAACCACGGATTCCTATCACAGCACGATTAGTGGCCGATATGATACAAATTGCAGGCGCTGATCGATATATTACCCTTGACCTTCACGCGGGACAGATTCAGGGTTTTTTCTCAATTCCTGGGGATGTATTGACCTCTTTCCATATTATTATTCAGTATGCAAAAAAATTATGTGGGGAGCTAACAGATCCTGTGGTCGTCACGGCTGATTTGGGGTTTGCGAAAAAGGGAAGAAATTTCGCGGAAAATATCAACGTACCACTGGCTGTGATTGAGAAACGGCGTGCTTCGGATGGGGGCAGTGCTGAGGCGATCAATCTCGTTGGGGATGTAAATGACCGAGATGTATTGCTTGTGGATGATGAAGTGGATACTGCCGGTTCTGTTGTTCAAGCTGTTGAATTACTTCAAAAAAATGGAGCCAGACAGATCATTCTCATATTTGTCCATCCAATTCTATCGGGCGATGCTGCGAAATCACTGGCATCCTTACCACTTTCAAAAATCATTTGTACGGATACAGTTGCAATCTCACAAGAAAAAAAAGCCGAGTTGAAGGATAAATTGAGTGTCCTTTCAATCGCACCGTTAATAGGTGAAGTCATATTACGAGCCCATGAGGGGCGCAGTGTAGGTGAAATGTTTAATGAATAAAGGTAATTACTAATAGATACGATATGCCTGAACTACCAGAAGTTGAAACAATTTGTCGAGTATTGAGGAATGGGGGGAATGATATCCCAAGTTTAGTTGGTCTTTCGGTGAAAAAGGCGAGAGTGTTTTGGGCTGGAACGATAGAAGAACCACCCGCCAGGAAATTTCAGAAGCGAATTCTCGGCCAGTCGATACATAGTATTGGACGAAGGGGGAAATACATCGTGTTCAGTCTCACTGAAGATACTATGCTTATCCATCTCAGGATGAGTGGTGATCTCCGTGTTGGGAAAGCAGACCAGGTGTTGGGCGATCATATTCGTATGGTTTTATATTTTAATATTGATTACCAATTGGCGTTCAACAATCCAAGGAAATTTGGTCGAGTTTGGTTGTTGGACGATCCCGAAAAAGTGTTGGGGAATTTAGGACCCGAACCTCTTGATCTAAACTACACAACCGAGCAATTTTATCAACATCTTCATCAACGTAAACGCCAAATAAAACCTTTATTAACCGACCAGGGTTTCGTGGCAGGGTTGGGGAATATCTACACAGACGAAGCCTTAAATCTGGCGAAAATCCACCCTCTAGTCCGATCAAATCAGCTAACTTGTACACAAGTTGAGGTACTTCTTTCTTCAATACGTGATGTGCTTAAAGAGGGAATTCACAGAAATGGTGCAAGTATCGATTGGGTCTATCAGGGTGGGGAATTTCAGAATCATTTTCGTGTATACCAACGTGAAGGGGAACCATGTCCTGAATGCCAAACACCAATCACTCGAATTATTGTTGGACAGCGGGGAACGCATCTATGTAAAAAATGTCAGGTAGAACCTGGGTAGGAGTCAACTATGGATTCACTTACAGTAATCTTAGTGATCTTGAGTGCAATCGTATTTACATGGGTGGGTTATTTTATCGGGAATTTCTTTCCGTTACGTCGTAAAAATAAAAGTGGTATTCAAGGTGAAATTCTGCATATTGAATCAGAATCTGAACCCTCGATTTTACAAAAACTCAGCGAGATATTCCAAAGAGAAAAGGAGGAAGATCCCCAGGAAATTGAACAAACTCCTCGTCAAATAGAAGATCGTTCCTTAAAGGAGAACGAAACACCTTTACGGAAAATAAAAGAAATGACTCATATTTGGTACGATAAATTAGACAGGAAACTCTATGCTGAATTTGATGGGGAGGGGGTTGATCTTGATAAAAGACTGACACCCGACCAACATAGTAGACTGTCATTTTTATTATTAGATTTACAAGATAAAATCGGAATATCTGCAGCATTGCGGTCTGTTATTCAGGAAAGAGAAGGAAATGCTTTTCCAGAAAAAGATGAGGACGAAGTCGTTCAACAGCCGTTCAACCCTGTGAAATCTTTTCTCCATTACATACAATCTGACGTGCCTAAATTAGAAGATAAAGTTGATAGTATACCAATCCAAATCAATGAAATTTTACAAAAGAAATTAAAAGGGTCAGATTATGAAAAACATGGGATATCTATTGGTGAATGGCCCGATCGAGGTGTTGTTTTTATCGTCGGTGTAGATATATATTCGGATATCGATGATATTCCCGATCCAAATATTCGTTATCTAATTCAAGCAGCGGTCAGGGAATGGGATAGTAGAGAAAACGAAGACTAAACCTATTGGGGGTTACATGTAAGAGCCGGTTTCGAGGGTGTTAATTTCAAGTCGGCCCTGCATATTTCTTATAAGTTTTCCCAATCTTGTGAGTGAGTCGTGTTGAAATACTAATAAGGCTTCGTTTTCCAATGCCCATTTTTGCCAAGATGCTTTTGTCCGAATCAATTCTATTGGAGCGATATCGTATGCTGTCACCCAAGCGGTGCGAGTCATATGGACCGTATATGTAGAAAGATCGGCTAAGAAGAGGATTTTGGGTGTGTTGTTTAGACTGATAATTACGCACTGGTGGCCGGCAGAGTGCCCCGGTGTTACGATACACCTAACTTCACTCGTTAGGGATACATTTCCATGAAGTAATTTTAGTCGGCCCAATTTCCATAGTGGTTTAAAATTCTCTTGAAAATATGTATTTTTTGTACGAACATTCGGGAGTATTGCTTCAGCAAATTCCATCCTCTGTACCCAATAATCCGCTCGAGGGAATGTGGGAAAGATTTCTCCATTTATAATTTTCGTGTTCCCTCCACAATGATCCGAGTGTAGATGCGTATTGATAACCACATGGATATCCTCTGGGCAGATACCATGATCGGCGAGGTTATCTATCAGATTCCCTTCGGGCCATTCCAGTCCCCATTGAGTTTTTTTCTTCTCAGATAATTTGTCTCCCATCCCTGTATCGATAAGAATATTCTTCCCCTCGGAGTGGATTAAGAGGCAGTTCAAATCCATTGGGATACGACCACGAGAGTCAAGCGGTTGATGTTCATTCCAAAGTGGTTTTGGTACCAAACCGAAAGCACCACCCGGATCTACCCACACACGTCCTGAGGGGATAATGTGCCATTGTTTGTTAGTTTTCATGATTTAAGTTTATCATCCCAGAAGAGGTTTTAAAAATAAAACGGACGCGATTTTTGCGTCCGCTTTTCTATAAAGTAGGGGAAAGGACTACTCCCTCGATTTTTTACTCTCCAAAAACTCCTTATTAATCTGGGCGATGAGTTTTTCACATTCACCATCTTGAATGAATGCCCCTCGAGCAGCAGAGATAATGGTTTGCTGCAACGTGTCGATTTCGAAATCAAACATTTTGCAGGCTAGAGCGTACTCATTGCTAAGGTCGATTTGAGAGATTCCAGGATCATCTGTATTGAGTGTAACGATCAATCCATATTCCATCATTTTTGGCAAGGAATGCTCTTCAATGGAAGGAAAAACTCCACTTTGATAGTTGCTAGTGGGACAGACTTCGAAGATGATTTCATGTTCTCTGGCTAAATCAACGACTTTGGGATCTTCAATAACCCGAACGCCATGTCCAATTCTTTCTGCACCGAGTTGCTTGATGGCGAGTTCGATATTCTCTGGACCACCCCATTCACCGGCATGGATCGTGATCCGGAGCCCGGCTTGTTTTGCTTCTTTGAAGATGCCTTTAAATTCTTTTCCAGGGAAATCGGCTTCATTGCCCGTAAGGTCTAAAGCAGCGATACCGCTGTCTTTTCGGTCAATGGTTAATTTCACAACTTCTTCGGCGAGTTTAAGATCTTCATGCCTGTTGACAGTGGCAATCAAGGTCACAATTACATCGAATTTTCTTGATGCATCCGCAACGCTGGCGATGACCCAATCCATCGCTTCACCCAAAGGGAAGTCCTTTATTCGTGTTAGGGCAACGGGCGTGAAGCGCAGCTCCATATATCGAATGTTATCTTTGGCAGCATCTTCGACAGCCTCGTGGGCTATCCGCTGAATCATTTCTGGTGACTGATAAAGCAATCTTAGGGTTTTAAATTTAGATAGGAAGTTTATGAAGGTATAAGGATCTTCGTCAAGCACATGGACCAAAGGTTTGATTTTTTCAGCGTTTTTGGGTAGATCAAGGTCATATGACTTGATGATATCGATCATCGTGTTTATTCGTAGAGAGCCTTCCAGATGTCGGTGGAGTTCCACCTTCGGAAGGGATTGATAAAACTCTCTTTCCTTGACCTGAAAAAGATTCGTCACAGATTTTCTCGTTTGTTTTTATGCCAATCGATAATTATTAGAGTTTTCCTATCCTATCACACATTACTTAATTGGGTCATTGGAACAAAATTGTTATTTCATTGCTGTTTCAACATCCATACATGGTAGTAAAGGCAATTTATTTCTTCTTACGCCTGCGACGACGTTTCCGTTTACTTTTCGTTTTTGACTTTTCGTCGGATTGATGAGGACTACCTTTTGTTGCCTGTTGAATTTTTGCACCACGTGTCTGTGTTTGAATTCCCTGTGAGGTAACGAGTTGACGTGGTCTGAAGGTGAACATACGATTAACAACACTCAGCCTCATATCATCAAACAGCTGCTGGAACATTTCGGAGGCACGGGTTTTATACATCACCAATGGGTCGCGCTGAGCGTAAGCCTCTAAACCAATCGAGATACGCAGGGCTTCCATTTTTGTCAGATATTCTACCCATAGTTCTGATATAACCCGTAAGATAAGTTGTCGATATATTTCTGTGAGTTCTCGACGACCTAATTCATTGGTAATGGATTTCTTTTCATTTTCGTTGAATGAATCCATTCTTTTTTCTTTGATATTTGGTATGTCGGATCCACTAAGTACCTGGATAATACCCTGTTGTGTTTTTTCTGGAAGATCCTTTACTTGGGATTGAGAAACCCGATCCCAAACATTCATTCCCCAAATCCTAGCCATTTCTTTCTGGGCGTCCATGAGGTGGGTAAGAATATTCTCTGAAATTTCTTCCTGAGATTGGTTTTCCAGCAACCGAGCAGCGTAATAGGTGGGGGAGAAACGGGAGGTTCTGACAGTAATCTGGCGGTGAGTGCGTTTGTCAAAGGCTTGCCTTTCTTCTTGCGTCATCGCAATGAGAGCACGCAATAGGACGTTGTCTTCAATCTCTCCATCAAACGGGGTCAGGTGGGTTTGAATCTGTTTGGTCAAAAGACCATCACGATTATCTCCAAAATATCGTGTTCTCCGCTTTTCATAAAGGGCTTTGATTGCTCCTAAGATTTGTTCCTCTATTGCCTCCCAGTCATTTTGTGTGAGGTCTTTGGGTGCCAGTTGTAGTGATTCGAGTAAACGACGCTCAACTGAACCGATTAACCGTGTAACGCTTTGAACAATAAGAAAATTCTCCACCTGATCACTGATGATTTCTGTCAACTGGTAAGGATCATCCCTTAATAATCGTTGTTCATTATTCGAGAGCGATATGGGAATACGAACGAATCCGATGAGTTCGTCCATTAACTCTTTAGTAGTTCGGGTATCAGTTTCGTCGGCGTATGACAATCCTTCGATAAATGTATCTAATAATTCATTACGCTCTTTTATCTGGTCGTTAAGACGTTTTTGTATGAGTTCGAGAGAGTTACTGGCAGTATTGAGTATATGTTCTTCCTCCGCATCGATTGACTCTCGGGCAATGTCCAGTAAATTGGATAACAGGTCAACGGTTGAAGAAGGTGATTTCTCCCTGATAGAATCAAGTAAAAGTGAATGTGTAAAGGATGGAAAAACTTCATCCACCACAATCATCGATGGTTGGATTTGATCCAACCATCCAAGTAATTTCCAGGGTCCCTCAGGGTCGTCCATTGAAATTGGTACTCTGTTTTTGATCTCGGTTTGAAGCATCTCTAAAATATCTTCATTCAGATTTTCTTTCGTGAAAATGTGATCGCGTTGGGTATAGATGCTGGCCCGTTGGGAATTCAAGACATCGTCATATTCAAGGAGATGTTTGCGAGCGTCGAAATTTGCTCCTTCTACGCGCGTTTGAGATTGTTCGATGATGCGACTCACCAGATTGAGTTCGAGTGGCATAGCGTCGTCCATTCCCAGCCTTTGCATCATTGAATCCATCTGCTGGCCGCCAAACAAACGCATCAAGTCATCTTCCATGGAAAGATAGAACCTTGAAGATCCTGGGTCACCCTGACGGGCAGCGCGTCCTCGTAATTGGTTATCAATCCGACGGGCTTCATGACGTTCTGATCCAATTACATGCAGGCCGCCTAATTCTTTCACGCTCGCCATATCACGTATGGATTGGATAAAGAAATTTACTTCAGCGGTGTAAATGCCAAAATCATCATCGGTTAGATTATTCAATGCATCCAAACGATCTTCTAGCGTCATGTCAAAAGGATCTTCGATCCCAGAACGTCGTAGTATTCTATTTACAGAAGTGAGGATTTCTTCTGCTACTTCACCGCCAAGTTTTATGTCTACGCCGCGCCCGGCCATATTTGTCGCAATTGTTACTGCCCCAAAGGCTCCTGCACCAGCAATGATCTGGCTTTCTTCTGTGTGCCTGCGGGCGTTCAATACTTGGTGGGGAATCCCTTTTTTGAAAACTTCGAGTAGTCTGTCTTTATGTTGACCTTCTAAAAGCAGGACATCGGCAAGTATATCGATATTGCTTTCGGATTCAATATTGAGTGTGATATCTAAATCACGTGCCATCTGGCGCATTTGGGATAAATCCACCTTTTCCAGCGATTCATATAAATATGCCAGCGGCATGACCAGACGCCCATCTTCAGCGCGATTATTTTTATCCATCCATACTCTGCGGACCAGTAAAGTCTGCATCAGTTTACGGATAGAATCGGTTCGAAGACGATTTGAGAGACTATCAGAATTCTCCACCGATGTTGTACCCACAAGGATCGGACGGCCAATGCAGTGGTAGGTTATTATTTCCTTTACAATGGCGCGCAGCTTTGCTTCAACCGTGCGATAAACTACATCGGGATAATCTTTTCTCTTCCAAAATATGGGGATATTACCGGGATCTTCTCTAAATGCGTAATAAGTATATTCATAGCCGTAATCATCGATATCTAGCAAGGGATGATAGGAGGCATTGTCAAGTGAAGCGTTATATTCAATATTGGATGGAAGCGCGATCACTTCAAGCTTATAGATATTATCGAACTCTTCAGCTTCTGTTAGTGCAGTCCCTGTCATACCTGCAAGCTTCTCATACATACGGAAATAGTTCTGGATTGTGATGGTTGCGTGGGTGATGTTCTCACTCTGTACTTTTACACCCTCTTTTGCTTCCACAGCCTGGTGCAATCCGTCCGACCATCGGCGACCGGGCATCAGCCGACCAGTAAAAACATCAACGATGATAACCTGTCCACCCTGGACGAGGTAATCTTTATTCCTCTTGAAAAGGAATTGGGCACGCATGGCCTGTTCCAAGAAACCGAGTAGGCGCGCCTGTTCAGGGGTGATGTCTTCCGGTCGGTCCGGATCCCTCAAGGCTATACCCAATATCTGTTCGACATGGGTTTCCCCAATTTCGGTCAGCGTGGCTGTTCGATCCTTTTCATTGATCTCATAGTCTTCGGGACGCAGTTGTTTTACTACCCTTGACATCTGGATGTAGTTATCGGCATCATCATGTGAGGGCCCAGAGATTATCAATGGAGTGCGGGCTTCATCGATGAGAACATTGTCAACCTCATCGATAATGGCGTAATGGTGCTCGCGTTGAGACCTTTCTTCGAGGCGCATACGCATGTTGTCTCGTAGGTAATCGAAACCGAATTCGTTGTTCGTGCCGTAGGTGATGTCTGCCTTGTAGGCCTCAGCCCGATCAACCATAACTAATTGATGTTGATCTTCTTGCTGTGATTCATTTTCCAGATCGACAAGGAAGGCTTTTTTCCCGCTTTCTGTGCGCGACCCCATTTGTAACACACCAATAGATAGACCTAGAAGGTTATAGATAGGTGCCATCCAGCGAGCGTCTCTTCGGGCGAGGTAATCGTTCACTGTCACTAGATGCGCCCCTTTTCCACTCAATGCATTGAGGTAAAGAGGAAGCGTAGCAACAAGGGTTTTGCCTTCGCCCGTGCGCATTTCTACGACTTGTCCCTGGTGTAATATGATTCCACCAATCAACTGAACATCGTAATGCCGGAGACCAATGGTGCGCTTGCTTGCCTCACGGACTGCAGCGAAAGCCTCGGGCAAAAGAACATCTAGTGGTTCACCTTGATTCAACCGCCTACGGAACTCATCCGTTTTTGCAGATAACTCTTCATTCGTGAGATTACCAAATTGAGGTTCTAAATTATTGATGCGTTCGACGACTTCAGAATAGGACTCAATGGCTTTTTTATTGGGGTCCCCCCCGATTTTCTGTACAATACGTTTTAACATATGACAATTACTCCGAAAAATGATTATAGCATAGAGGAGACACAGAAGAATTAACGTTGTAAAAGAAAAAATAATAAAAAGTAAGTAGATTTCTCATTAACAACTTTGAAAGCATGCAATTTAGTTGGTTGATTAATTCGGAAAAAAGGGGATAATTATCTAGCGGGTATTATCTTTTGCCCAAAAAGGAGTACTAATGAGATCCAAGGCCCCATTAATTATCTTTCTTATTTTCGTGATTATCCTTTTTGGTGGATGTCAAACAGAGAATAATAACTCCGTAAACACACAATATCTTCCCCCGGAAGACACAAATGGAATAATCACACAAGAAGAATTATCAAATGGCGGTGGAAAGCAGATTGAGATGACTGCCGTACTTTCTGAACTTGAGGGTGAGGTGATTGCTAAGCAAGTGGACGAAAGCGATTTTTCAGTAGTTACGAATGGTTTCATATTGAATTCCCTCGGTCAGGTTTCCACTGGTTTTGAGTCAAGGGTTCGTTTGGATCTTTCGGATGGTTCGATCGTTCGATTGGGGGCAAACGCCTTTTTCACCCTTGAGTATGGTGAAGAAGAAAAAGAGGGGACGAATTCTAAATTCGAGTTGGATATCGGGGAAATTTGGGTCATCCTTAAAGGTGGATCGATTGATGTCGATACTGAATCGGGTGTAGCCTCTGTTCGAGGTTCTTACTTGGGTATATCAGTCGGGCCAAATGGCGAGGTTTACCTAACCTGTTTCGAGGGTGATTGTTATGCTGCTACAGCAACCGGTGTGATCCACTTCTCAGCTGGAGAAACGGTATTAATTATGGGGATCACAATCCCACCGACTACGGGATATATGACCCAAGAAGAAATTGATGCTTTCATGGATATCAATCCAGAGGCAGAAGCCGATTATGCCTTACACCTGGAACAAGTTGCAGGTCGATTGCCTGATGATGATTTTGATGGTATATCGGATGAAGATGACGCCTGTCCGGACCAAGGCGATATGGGTTTTGGGGTTGATGAAAGTGGATGCCCAAATGCACCACCACCTGGGGACGAAGACGGCGATGGGGTTCAGAATGCTGATGATTCTTGCCCATTGTTAGGCGACCTGGGAGATGGTGTTGATCCATCTGGTTGTCCTAATCCGCCTGAGGATCAAGATGGGGATGGGTATCCCGATTCCGTGGACAGTTGCCTTAATGAGGGGGATGCAGGATTTGGATTGGATGCATGGGGTTGTCCACGAACGAATCCAGATACGGATAATGATGGGGTTCTCAATGAAGATGATGATTGCCCAGATGCCGGTGACGAGGGATATGGTTTAGATGAAACTGGCTGCCCCAACCCACCTCCACCACCTATAACTGATAACGATCTGGATGATGATGGTATCCCAAATGAGAATGATAAATGCCCCACAAGGGGAGCCAGTGAATGGGGTTTAACACCTCACGGCTGCCCTAAGTCTCCTCCATGTGTTGATACAGATGGTGATGGTGTCTGTGATGTATACGATGAATGTCCTTCTGAGGGAGACACATATGGTTATGGTGTGGATGAGACGGGCTGCCCATACTTCAGCCCTCCTTTCACTCAAGAGCCATAGCTGGAAAGAACTCAAGAAAAAAAGCAGCGAATAATATTATTCGCCGCTTTTTATATGTACAGAGGGTTAGTTATTTATGTAATTCTTTTGCAGCGATGAACGATAACCCGTTTTCTGTCAGCGCCCGAGCAGTTCTATTTAAGGCATCGTGTTTGTCTAGGAAATTTCGTCCCATCGCATCCCAATCCCCTGAGTTGATGACTTCTTCTTTATCTCGGAAATAATCCAAAATATCAGAGGGGTGTTCGCTTTCCTTGTCAATCTCAGGATCTCCCCCCTCATGTTTTGCAGATATATTGGCAACATGATCTGCTAATTCAACAAGCTCATCCCTTCTATTATAGGGTTGGATGACAATACTCTTATAGGTTTCTGTGATGTGATGTTCGAAACGGACGATATCCTCAAAGCCCAGATCTTTCCGAAATTGTGCTGTGATTTCCATGCTTTCATTATTGATCGAGTTACTCCAATTGAACCCGATCAGGGGAGATGTTCCGTCGTCACGTGAGAATAATTTTGCCCCTATTAAGGTCCAGAATGCAGCGTAGGGATTATCATTTCCCATGTATACGGAAATCTTGAATTCAATATCAACACCCAGTTGATAGAGGAGGTATCCCAAAAGAACAGTGCCAGGGTTGATATTGAGCACCTGGCGAACTCCGTAATTTGTATAGTAGTACAAGAATTCATCCAACCACTTGAGTGCGTGACGGTTCGGTTGGCCGACACCGCCAAAATATCCGGTTATTGTTTCAGGTCCGCCCAGATGGATGTTTGAACCATCGGTCCCTTTTGTGTCGAGGGTTTCCACAAAACTGGCGCCGACGATTTGCATGGCAGCCAGAGCCGCAGGAAGGTCTCCATCTTTTTCTTGTTCTTTCATTTTCCGGACTCTGATGAACCGCCCAGGAACAAGCATGTTTTTTTCAATCGATCGTCTTGATAAAGCAACGATCCAAGGGAAATATTGAAAGGCGCTTATCTCCAAAGTGACGGCAAAATCATCTGCGAAACTCATCCCTTTAGCTTTTTTACCAAGAACGGATTGACGATAATCATAAATACTGATAAAAGCCTTATTATCACGCTGCTGAATCAACCATTCAAGGTCTTTGATATATTCTGGCTTCGTTTCTTCAACTTTTTTTAATAGATTTTCCAGTTTACTCGCTTGTAAAGCTTTTTGGTTGATCTCTTCTGGGGTTCCGTGTTTAGCTACAACATCGAGGAAATCATTAATGACCTGCATATCTTGGTTGAGTAAGATTTGGTTAATATCATCCAAGCGGTCTTTTGCTATCACTAAACGCTCGCGCAATATTTCAGGCATCGCCATCCTCTTTTAGTAAGGTTAACAGTTCTTCAAACTCGCTATCTTTTATGCCGAAGTAATTTTCTTCAAGTGGGAATTTCTTCGTTTGTACTTCTTTTACATAGTCTTTCAATCCTTTTAGAATTACTTCCCCGGCATTTCCAAATTGCTTCGCCATCTTGGGTGTGAATTTCGGGTATAAACCAAACATATCGTGATAAATGAGTAGTTGACCATGGGCATCGGGTCCCGACCCCAGACTCATAATGATGCAGTCTTGTGCTCTTTTTGTGATGAGACTGCAAACACGGTCAGGGACCATTTCCAGCAGGATGGCAATCGCACCAGCTTCTTGTACAGCCGTTGCATCATCGATGATTTTTTTCGCAGTCAAGGCTCCTTTTCCCTGTAAACGAAAACCTCCCAAGGCGCTTACACTCTGAGGGGTTAATCCGAGATGACCTACGACGGGAATCCCAGAATTGACGATTCCTCTAATCCGGTCAGCCATTTCTGCACCCCCCTCCAACTTGATAGCATCACAGCTAGCTTCAGCCATGAAACGCCCAGCGTTACGGATTGCATCTTCCACACTGGGTTGGTAACTCATGTAGGGCATATCGCCAATGAGGAAAGCTGTTGGCGCTCCCCGCCTGACGGCTTGTGTATGCCGGATCATATCATCCATTGTTACAGGTAAAGTGCTATCGTAACCCAACATGGTCATTCCCAAGCTGTCTCCCACCAGAATCATTTCTACTCCGGCTTCTTCCTGGAAATAGGCGGTGGGATAGTCATAGCATGTGAGCCATGATATCGGTTCGCCTTTCTCTACCATTCGAAATAAAGTTGGGAGTGTGATTTTTTTTCGTTCGGCCATTTAATCCTCCACGAACATTTTTTTTAATTATAAAGGATTAAATTACTAAATGATTCATTGAAGGAGAGAATATTCCTAAAGGCTTAAAGGCTGATTTACCTTAATAAATCGAATTTTTTAAGGTTCGTGAATTCTGCACAATAGTTCTAAATGCTATAATTATTGAAACCTCTTCTTGTTATTAACAATATCTCGAATATTCAGGTCGATGACAGAATTTGTTCACCTTCACGTTCATACTCAATACTCCATACTTGATGGATTTAGCCATATCCCTAAGATTGTAAAACGCGCCAAGGAAATGGGGATGCCAGCTTTAGCAATCACCGATCATGGTGTTTTATATGGCGTTATTGATTTCTTCAATGAAGCGAGGCAAGAAGGCATCAAGCCTATCATTGGGATGGAAGCATATTTATCTGCTCGAGGTATGAGGGATAAAGATCCATACCTAGATCGATCCTCTTCCCATTTATTGTTACTCACCGAAAACCAAACCGGGTATCAAAATTTACTAAAAATTGCCTCTGCTGCGCAATTGGAAGGATATTATTATTCCCCCCGTATCGACCATGAATTCTTGGCCGCGCATTCTGAAGGATTAATAAGTACGACTGGATGTCTTTCCGCAGAGATCCCCAGAGCATTGCTGCAGAATAAACCAGATGAGGCTATACGTAAGCTCGACTGGTACTATGAAGTTTTTGGTCATGATCGTTTCTTTATTGAACTTCAAATCCATGACATCACTGAACTTCCCAAACTCAACCAACAATTACTTGAATTGGGGGACAGATATCAAGCAAATTACGTGGCAACAAACGACGTGCACTACGTCAATCCAGAAGACGCGCGCCTGCAGGATATCATGCTTTGCGTCCAAACAGGAAGCCTGTTAAGTGATCCCAAACGTATGCGGATGACCGATCCATCCTATTATCTTCGAAGCCCTCAAGAGATGGCTGGTTTATTCAAAAGTGTACCTGGCGCAATAGAAAACAGTCTATTGATTGCCGAAAGGTGTAACGTCAATCTTGAAACCGATGGTTATGTGCTACCAGAGTTCATTGTCCCTGAAGGGCATACTGATAAATCGTATTTACGAGAGTTATGTGAAGTAGGGCTGCAAAAACGGTATAGCGATCATGCTGATGACGATGTGATAAAACAGCGCCTGGATATGGAACTAGATATCATCGATAAAATGGGTTTCAATGCCTACTTTCTCATCGTTTGGGACTTATGCCGGTACGCCCAGGAAGAAGGTATTTGGTATAACGCCAGGGGGTCAGCGAACGGATCTATCGTCTCTTATTCCTTGGATATATCTTTTGTCGATCCAATAGAACATGGACTTATCTTTGAACGTTTCTTGAATTTAGGACGCATTTCAATGCCCGATATCGACCTGGACTTCCAGGATGATAAAAGACATTGCATTATGGAATACTGCGCGAACCGATATGGGAATGAAATGGTTGCTGCAATCATCACGTTCGGAAAATTAAAAGCTAGAGCAGCAGTCCGTGATGTCGGCCGTGTGCTTGATATCCCATTGTCTGAAGTGGATAAGATCGCAAAGATGATCCCAGGCATGCCTTTGAATACTTCAATTCAGGATGCAGTTGATCAAGTCCCAGAATTAAAAACAGAATACGAATCCCAAACCTGGGTAAAAGAACTTCTAGATACTGCCAGAGAGATCGAGGGTTCGATAAGAAATGTTGGGACACATGCTGCGGGTGTGGTTATCACAGATAAACCAATTATTGAATACATCCCATTGAACCGCCCGACCAGCGGGGCGGAAGATACGCCTATAAAAACTGTCACTCAATTTGAAATGTCCACCATTGATTCCCTTGGTCTTCTAAAAGTGGACTTCTTAGGGCTATCATCTCTAACTATCATGCAGAGATGTTGCGATATGGTAAAACAGCGGTACGGGATTGACCTGAATTTATACAATATCCCATTGGATGACGGTAAAACATTTGAGTTACTTGGTCGTGGAGATACAGCAGGCGTTTTCCAACTCGAGGGCTCTGGAATGACCCGATGGGTGATGGAAATGAAACCTAGAACACTATCACACGTGATTGCGATGGTGGCACTCTATCGCCCTGGTCCTATGGATTTCATCCCATCGTTCATTAAGCGTATGCATGGTGAAGAAGAAGTTGCTTACCGTCATGAATCATTAATCCCTATCTTGAAAGAAACTTATGGTATTACCGTCTACCAGGAACAAATCATGCGTACTGCTATGGACCTGGCTGGGTATGAAGCTTCTGATGCGGATTATCTACGAAAATCTGTTGCGAAGAAGATTAAAAAAGACTTATTAAAAAATAAGGAAAAGTTTATTACAGGTGCAGTTGCAGCTGATATTCCCTTAGAGATCGCGACTCAAATATTTAAAGATTGGGAAGATTTTGCCAGATATGGTTTTCCCAAAGGGCATGCAGCCGATTATGCTGTATTAGCCGTCGAAACGGCATATCTTAAAGCTCATTTTCCTGTCGAGTACATGGCAGCGTTAATTTCAGTATATAAAGATAATACAGATAAGGTTGCCTTCTATATCGCCGATTGTAGGAATATTGGAATCGAAGTTTCAGCCCCAGATATCAATAAAAGCCAATGGGATTTCAGCATTGAGGAAGATACTGAGGGCCAGGCTTGTATTCGTTTTGGATTGGGTGCAATTAAAAACGTGGGGAGATCTCCGGTTGATGCAATATTAGAAGGACGCCAAGATGGTTCCTATTCAGATATGACTGATCTAGCAAATAGGGTGGACCTACGTAAGATTGGCAAGCGAGCTTTAGAATCTCTCATCAAAGCAGGAGCCTGTGATAGTTTTGGACCTAGGATGGCTTTACTCCAGATTATGGATCAAGCAATTGGTATCAGTGCGTCACAATATCAAGCAGCCGATGCAGGGCAACTTACGTTTTTCGGGCAGGACAGCGGCTTGGTACAGCGAATAAAAATCCCTGAAGTTGATCCAAACTATAACCGGAGAGAACAACTTAACTGGGAGAGGGAATTGGTAGGCTTATACTTATCAGATCATCCCCTCAGCCCGGTGATGGATAAACTTAGTAACATCATCACACATTATTCCGGGCAATTGTCTCAAGTTGAGAACCGACAATTCGTTAGAGCGGCTGGGATGGTGACTAATATCCGTTATCACCAGACGAAGAAAGGTGATCCGATGGCATTCGTCAATCTTGAAGACACTCAAGGTGTACTCAAGCTTGTGATATTCCCCAATACATGGGCAAGGGTATCAGAAATTATCAAGTACGACCAGGTTGTTATTGTTGAAGGGAAAATCGACAATGAGCGAGGAGACCCCAAGATTCTTGTCGATGAAGTAAAAACTGAAATCGATATTGTGGCTTCGGAAAAGTATAAAAATATTCAGAAAAAAAAGCCACTATCAAAAAGGGATGAGCCACGATTAATTGAACCAATAAAACATGTTGTATCAGAAACGAAAAGCGAATATATTCAAAACGAAGACCTACCTCCTGAACCTGACCTTTTTCCAGAAGATTGGGATAATTCCTTTATGGGTGTGATTGATGAGAGTATTGATGAAGAATATTCTGAGGTGGAAGAGGAAGGAGGGGAGGTTGTGGCTGAATTGATTGAAAGGGAGAATCAAGAAGAAGAAACGGTGGTGGTAAAGGAGATGGATGTTGAGAAGAGTGAAGCGGATGATATTCCCATAACCATTCCAGGCGACATGTCAACAGGTACTCAAATCGAGAAAGTTTCGACTGAACCGAAAATCATCCCTCAACTACCACCTGAAAAAAAACCGATTACGTTAGAAGAAAATAGGGAACCACAGATGGTAACGATTGTACTGCGGTCAATGGGGGATAAAGTACGTGACATTCTCCGTATGCGAAGAGTACATGGAATATTAATTAGCGAGCCTGGAAACGATCGGTTTGCATTCTATGTAATTGAACGTGATCGCGGCTATCGTTTGGAGTTCCCAAATGATACGACATCGATAAGTAATAAGTTGCAGGCAAGATTGGAAGAGGTAGTAGGGGAAGGAAACGTGATTGTTGAACCAATTACCTATCAATGAAATTCATAAATAATTGATTGATTATTTGATAACAGGCTGAAGTTTCTTTCTCATCGACTGTTGGATTTATAGATAATTTTAGTGCTCTTAATTATTTTTTATTCCCACACATACACCCAATCACCCATTTGCGCCCATTCGTATAGCCATTGTGCGTCAGGGAATGAAAGGTTAGCACATCCGTGAGAAGATCGGTAACCGAGGTGGTCGTGCCAGTATTCTGCGTGTAATGCCCTGCGCTCATCGAAGTACATTGTCCAAGGTACATCTTTTAGGTTGTAATAATCACCTTTCTCTTTGCTTCCACCAGCCATACCTGTGATGATGTGTTTCTCATAGATTTGAAATAAACCCGGTCTCGTTGCTGTTCTGGATGCGCCAGTAGTTGTGAGTGAGGCAAAAATCATTTCTCCATTATCGTAAACAGCAATTGATTGTTCAAACAAACTAATTTCTATCCAACGATCAACATAGACACCCTCAGGAGGATCGTTTGAAGGGAAGACCAGTGCAACCTCTGTTTGGTAGAGCCATTGGTCAGGAGCAACCATGTACCAGTATGATTTTCCTGTTTTTTCAATATCAAATACTTCGATGATTGTGTAACGATCAATCATATTTCCTGTACCGGTATCGTTGTAATATCCGGGTTTTTCGCGAGTTTCAGTGTCTTTTAGTACCCATCCGAATGGCCGTTCAGGCGTTCCGTCAAGTAATACGCCGCGGAACATGTTTGGCTCTGCTATTCGTGAGATCGCTCCACCGCGTATCCAGTAACCATCAGAAAGTTCATAATAGGTTTTTCCGTTATCTTCCACTTGATTGATGTAAGAAACGTAAGCATTCCCTTCAGATAATCTGGAAGAACGTTTGCCGCCTTGTATGGCGTCTTCCAATGAGGCATATTTATAGCGAGGATCGTCCTCGTTTACTTCCAAATAATCTAGGTGGATCGTGCCATAGGATTCATCAATAAGGGGATATCTCTCTGTTATGGAAATAATTTCGGATTCCATCCAGGCGATATAGGTGAGGTGTTCTGCTGGGCCGAGGAGTGAGCATTCCAAATCTTTTTCATCCAGATAGATACCAGGAAGACACAGCGCTTGGGGCGGCTGGAGATTTTGCTGGTTTTCCGCATTCGCAGGAAATGAAAAAAGGAAGGATATAAAGAAAATCAACAAAAAGATAATATGCTGCAGTTTCATAAGTAGATGCAATTTTACACGAAAAATTTAGGGGTTGTCTATATGTATTTTTTGGTGAAAAATTGATTAGAAAATTATTGATTACTGGTTTTCACCAAATATCGAAGATTTCCGACTGACAAGGGCGAAATTCACTTTGATGGGTTTCATGTTTTGATTTCCCGGATGGGAAATTTGAGCATCATAGACCGAAAAAAAATCTGCTTTTGTAACATCCAGGATGGTTTTTACTGAAGCCTGAGTGGATATGCGGAAATTAGCTAAAAAATGGAAAGCACCTACAATAATGTTAACAGGAGTCATGATCCGGTTAAGTTCAGAAGGATCATAATCCAACTGTGCTACTTGTGGAGGCATGAGATGGTAGCCGCAAATTTTCGCATAGGGAATATGAAGTTCAGAATATTTCATTGGTTTTGTCAATGAAATGCCATGGGAAAACGATACCTGGGCATTTTGGAGTGTAATGAAGTCAGGGAGTGTTACACCGATTAGGATGCGTTCAGGTAAAATATTCTTTTTCGTTATCAAGTTTCCCCAGGAAAGTCCATTCGAGGTGTATATCATGACTGGCGTGGCTTTTTCATCCCCCGCCAGATTATTCATTGGATCTTGAGAGTTCTCAGTCATAGTGATTATTATTATATAATAAGTTCACTGCATAATCATTACACTTATTAATCTGTTTTATTAGATAGAATCTAATAATCATTCCCCCTTTAACATAACGGCTTGACCTTGTTTCTTACTTGTGGCATAATCAGAAAATAGAAATAATAATATTAGAAAACTGAGAGAGAAACGAGTAGGCTTGAATTATGGCTGGCAGCGAACCCGGGATGGTGAGAGCCGGGGCAGTACAACAAGCTGAAAATCATTCTTGAGTGCACACTGAACGGCTGTTGCTTAGTAGGGTCGCCGGGTTTCGTCCTCCGTTATTTGAGACGCAGCTATTGTTGCTAGAAGAGAAGCTTCTGCAGCTGAAAGAGAGTCCACTGAATTGTGGAAACCGGGGTGGTACCGCGGGAGTGAATTTTAATACTCTCGTCCCTATTTGGGATGAGAGTTTTTTGTTTTTCACGATTGTTTTTTAGGAGTGTCTATGTTTAAAACCATAACTTCAATACTAAATATCAACGAAATGGAATTGTCGATTCTTGATTATTGGAAAAAGAAAGACATTTTTAAAAAAATCACTGAAGCCAGGCAGGGTGAACCTGAATTTGTTTTTTACGAAGGTCCACCCACAGCAAACGGGCGACCAGGTGTCCATCATGGTTTAGCCCGTTCTTACAAGGATATGTTCCCACGATACCGCGTAATGAAAGGGTATCATGTCATTCGTCGTGGAGGATGGGATACGCATGGATTGCCTGTTGAGATCGAGGTGGAGAAGAAATTGGGATTCACGAATAAAGGTCAGATTGAAGAATACGGCATTGATAAATTCAACAAACTTTGCCGCCAATCTGTCTTCGATTACATTCAAGATTGGGAGAAGTTCACCGACAGGCTAGGATTTTGGGTTGATTTAGATACTGCCTATGTCACATTTACGAATGATTACATTGAGAGTGTGTGGAATATTCTAAAGAATTTTTGGGACCGCGATCTCCTTTATCAGGGTTATAAGGTTGTCCCTTACTGTCCACGCTGTGGGACACCTCTTTCAGATCATGAGGTTGCTCAAGGTTACGCAGATGCAGGAGATCCATCAATATATGTGCGCTTCCCAATTGTGGATGAACCCGGGACATCACTATTGGTATGGACAACTACTCCTTGGACATTACCGGGGAATGTTGCCGTAGCCGCCCATCCTGATGAAGATTACGTTAAAATCGAGCGGGATACCGGGGAAAACGGAACTGAAAAGTTAATCCTTGGCAAAGCTTTATTAGAAAAAACATTTGGCGATGAAGATATCAGGATCATTGAGACTTTTAAGGGAAAGAAACTCAAAGGGATGAAGTATAAGCCCTTGTTTACATTCTTACCAACGGATAAAAAAGCTTATTACATTGTTCTCCAGGATTATGTCACGATGGAGGATGGCACGGGATTGGTTCACACAGCGCCTGCCTTCGGTGGTGAAGATATGGAAGCTGCCCTGGAGTTTGATCTCCCTGTACTCATGACCGTTAAAGAGGATGGTACATTCGTCCAAGAGGTTCGTCCCTGGAGTGGGAAATTCGTTAAAGATGCAGACCAGGAAATCATCCAGGACCTTGAAAATCGTGGATTAATGTATCGTGTCGGTACTTATCTACATACTTATCCTTTCTGCTGGCGATGCGATACACCCTTGCTATATTATGCTCGCGGTACATGGTTCATCCGGACGTCGCAGTTCAAAGATAAATTAGTTCAATATAACAACCAAATCAATTGGGTACCCGAACATATAAAAGAAGGTCGTTTTGGAAACTGGTTGGAAAATAACATCGATTGGTCTTTAGGTCGGGAACGATATTGGGGAACTCCTTTGCCAATCTGGGAATGCCAGGAATGCAGGAATCAGGTGTGTGTTGGATCTGTCGAACAACTTTCTCAATTGGCAGGACGCGATTTGAGTGATTTGGATTTACACCGTCCTTATGTTGATGAAGTAAACTTGATTTGTCAGGAATGTGGTGGACAGATGCGCCGGGTACCTGAGTTGATCGATGTTTGGTTCGATTCAGGATCTATGCCTTATGGTCAATGGCACTATCCTTTCGAAAATAAAGAAATATTCGAGACGCAATTTCCAGCTGATTTTATTTGCGAAGCCGTCGATCAGACGAGAGGGTGGTTCTATTCACTTCATGCCATCAGCACACTTTTTATGGATTCTTTATGCTATAAAAATGTGATTTGTCATGGTCATATCCTTGGCGAGGATGGCCGTTCGATGTCGAAATCTAGGGGTACGGCGGTGGAACCCTGGGATGTTTTGAATAAACAAGGCGCGGATGCCTTCCGCTGGTATTTATATACGGCCAGCCCTCCTGAGAATGCACGTCGATTTTCGGCAAAATTAGTGGAAGAAGTGGTGAAAAACTTCACTCTGACATTGTGGAATGTGTATTCTTTCTTTGTGACTTATGCCAACCTGGATGGATGGGCACCGGATTCGAATACGAAACCAGAATATACTCCCCTGGATAAATGGCTTCTCTCATCTCTTCATGCGTTAATTCGGGATGTTACTGGAGCAATGGAAAATTACGATGTCCTGGGATGCACCCGACCTATTGAGAATTTCGTCAACACGCTATCAAAATGGTATCTCCGCCGTTCAAGACGTAGATTTTGGAAAAGTGAATCTGATTCTGAAAAGCACGCAGCTTATGCTGCTTTGTACGAAACACTGGTGAAAATAACCTATCTACTTGCGCCCACTATGCCTTTCATCTCTGAAGAACTGTACCAGAATTTGGTCCGTTCTTTAGATAAGGATGCCCCGGAGTCTGTTCATATGGCAGCATGGCCAGAATATGAACAGGCTTTGATCGATGAAGACCTAAACCGGGATATGGCCTTAGTGATGCGATTGACTTCATTAGGACACGCAGCTCGAAACAAAGCAGAGATCAAAGTAAGGCAGCCTTTATCTGAAGTAGCTTTCTCAGTAGGATCAGCACAGGAAGCTCGTGTCGTGGAGGCATATTCAGATATTTTTTCTGAGGAGTTGAACGTAAAGCGGGTACGTTTGTTAGGTCAAGCAGGGGA
>JASFQL010000019.1:0-65413 GCA_050115475.1 Anaerolineales bacterium | reverse complement strand
TAAGAAGAAAAACAATAACCCAATAACGGTATCCACAGCAGTTGTGATGTAGTTTTGTTGGGGGAATCGCTTCTTCAAGAGAGGTAGGATGGTTAATACCAGATTCCACAAACCCGAGATAACGATAAGGAAGCTGTATTTTAGATCTATATCCCCTTTCCCCCCTATGGCTAATGTTAAAACGACCAGCGTTAACCACCGGAATGTGGTCGCCATGCGTTCTGCCATTAGGGCGGATTTGGTCATACGCATGTTTGTATGATACAACATAATTGCCTTCCTGGTAAAGGTTGTTCTTGTCGGTTGGTTACGTAGTTACATAGTCACTTAATTACCTTATTGCCCGATGGCCTAATTCCTCAGTGACTGATTTCTGGATTACTGATCAGTTGAGTGGGTTTGTATCTTCATCGAGTTGTAAAATCGGTTACAATCTTCCCAATGCAAACGGATCAACGGATACAATCCTGGGATTTTTATAAATGGCGGGATGCTTATGTCATCGCCCCCACCCTCTTGATGATGGCTGCCTTGGCGTCTCAGTTGATTTGGGGGACTCTCCTCACTATCGGTTTCCTTATTTTGACAGTGATTTTATGGCTCGTGGTGCTGTACTTTTTCCGTGATCCCACCCGTGAGGTGATGAATCGCCCCGGTCTTGTGGTTGGTCCTGGTGATGGCACAATCATGGAGATCGTCGAGCAAAAAGAAAACCAATACTTACGTGAAGATTGCACGAGGATAAGCATCTTTTTATCCCTATTCGATGTCCACGTCCAACGCTTCCCTATCGAGGGGACTGTTGTCCAGGTAAATCACCAACCCGGGAAGTTCTTACAGGCATACCGTTCGGAAGCGTCACAGGTAAACGAGAACATCGCTATGGTGATCGACACTCCTTACGGAAAAATCCTCTTGAAACAAATTGCTGGAATTTTAGCTCGCCGATGTGTCAGCTACGCCCAGGTGGGAAACCGGTTGCCTACCGGCCAGCGTTTCGGGTTGATCAAGTTCGGTTCCAGAGTAGATCTGTTTCTCCCGTCTCGTGCACAAATCCTGGTCGCTGCAGGTGATAAGGTCTATGGCGGGTTGACCCCTGTGGCCTTTTTCCCGGATGAAAGGAGTCAACATGAGGCATAAAGCCCGTTATGTGGTGCCCAGCGGTATCACCCTATTGTCGTTGACCAGCGGTATCATTTCGATTTTATTTTCCGCGCAGGGGAAATTGATGACTGCCGGTATCTTGATATTGGTATCCGGGATATTGGATTTTTGGGACGGCTTCTCGGCTCGAAAATTGAACGCTAAAACAGATTTTGGCTTGCAGCTAGATTCTCTCGTCGATATGGTCAGCCTTGGTGTTGCCCCCATCGTACTCATCTTCCAACATATGCGGGCTGAAGGGATCGACACCACCTGGACCTGGGTGGGGGTCATCCTCGTCGCTATGGCTGGTGCTTCCCGTTTGGCTCGATTCAACCTGCTGCCCCCAAAAGTGACCGGGCATGAGGATTCTAAGGGACTGACTATCTCCCATGCCGGAGCGACGATTGCGCTGGCTGTACTGGCGAAGCTTTCCTATCCGGTTTTGTCCATCCCCACACCCATCTATATCATCTTCCTCGCGGTCTTGAGTTTGCTGATGATTAGCACGATCTCTTTCCCTCAGATTTCGTGGCTTGTCCTCACCCGCATCCGGACAACCCTTGTGGTTTCTTTTATCCTAATCGCCTTGATAATTCTTCCCCTCTTCAGTGCCTGGCTCACCGTAAATATCGGATATATTGGGATTGGATTGAGCCGGGCGACATACCATAAAGTCAGGCAGATGATTTGATGGAAACGAATTTCAGGGATAGGGTCAGCGGCAAACTCTTATATGCGCTTTCCCGCATGGTTCAAATGACCTGCCGCTACCAGGTGAGTGGTTTTGAAAACCTCGAAACAGCTTTTGGTTCCGGTAGACCGGTCGTGATTACCGGATGGCATGGGATTACGATGATGTTGGTTCCATACGCTAAACAGTACCAAGAGGTTGGTTCTTTCGTCGTCATCATGCCGGACGATTGGCGCGGCGCATCCCTGCAGGTCTTCACAGCGCAGTTGGGGGCTATACCTTACCCTATGAACCTGCATGGCGACAGCACAATGGGGATGGGGCGTAAATTGGTACGGCTCGTGCGGGAAGTGGTAAGCGGTAAACATATTTTCATAACCCCTGATGGTCCCGACGGTCCCTCCTTTGTTATCAAACCCGGGTTGACCTTCATTGCCAAGAAAGCGGATGCCATCATCTTGCCCTGTGGGGGATATGCCCGCCATGCTTACGTTGTCCCCCGTTGGGACCGCTACGTTGTCCCTTACCCCTTTAGCAGGGTCTCCCTATGCTTCGGTGAACCCTTCTCCATCTCGCCAGATACGGAAGACCTCGCCGAGATCGATGAGCAGCTCGTGGATAAGATTCACCGTGTCACCATGCAGGCCGCCGCCAATTATTATGAGAAGAGGGGGTAGAAATTCATTTCAAAGATCAGGTAAGGAATATCGCAGGCATTCTCTTAATCGATGAGTCGTCCACGGCTCATCATCATTTATAATATTCCCATGCCACGTTTGACAAAAATCTACACTCGCACTGGTGACGATGGCACAACTGCTCT
The DNA here is from genome assembly GCA_050115475.1 of Anaerolineales bacterium. Lineage (GTDB taxonomy): Bacteria > Chloroflexota > Anaerolineae > Anaerolineales > UBA11579 > JASFQL01. The sequence goes on along the minus strand of JASFQL010000019.1, from coordinate 62,753 downwards.
CGGAACTACTAGGCGCGTTTCGAAAGACAATCCTCGCATCATTGCCTACGGTACGGTGGACGAACTCAATGCCCTCATCGGCTTGGCGCTGGCGCAGGATCTGGATAAAAGGCTGGTGGAAGCTTTTTCTGCCGTTCAAAACCAGCTATTCAATCTCGGCGCGATCCTGGCTTTTCCCCCGGATGAAGCCGGGCAGGTCGAGGTCCCCAGGATAAAAGCTCACCACGTTTCATTCCTTGAATCACTTATCGATGATTTGAATGAAGAGCTTGAACCTTTGAAGAACTTCGTCCTCCCCGGTGGGGCAGAAGGCGCAGCTACCCTGCATGTTGCCCGGGCGGTCTGCCGCCGGGCAGAACGGGAACTCGTGGCCCTTTCAAGGGAAGAGTTTGTCGAACCCGATTGCCTTAAATACATCAATCGCCTATCAGATGCTTTATTTGTAATGGCGCGCTACGAGAACGAACAAAAGGGGGCGGGAGAAACACTGTGGGACACACAGGTTTAATTAGTTATATAAATGCAGTCCATTTTCCCCGCAACTCTCACAATAAAATTGCGTATACATTAGTGAATGTGATTGTATATCAGTATTGATTTGGAGGTAAAAAATGTCGGAAGATAGAAGAATGCCCAACCTATTTTGGCCTGTATTGCTGATTGGGGTTGGAGTCCTGCTCCTTTTATCCAATTTTGATATCATCGAAGGAATTAGCTTTTTCCACTTATGGAGGCTTTGGCCATTAATCCTCATCGCATTGGGTGTCCATGTTATGTTTGGTCATGAACACGCCTGGATCAGCAATCTCCTCTCACTCATCCTGGTTGCAGCTGCGATTGCATTTTTAGTCTACGCGCCCTCCCTGGGGTTTTCCACACCCGGTGATGAACTAATCACTGAGCAGTTCAGCGCTCCGCTTGATGGGGCTGCTTCAGCGAACTTTAAGTTTAATCTCGACCGCGGGAAACTGACTATCTATCCATTGAAAGACACTAACAAACTTGTCCAGGTAGACGTCACCCGTGCTGAAGATAGTGACGAATTCCACTTCCAGGTAAGCGGTACTACGAACAAGAGTGTCGATATCGATCTCGATCATATGAATATAGACTTCATTTTTGGCGGGTGGATTGAATCGAAGAGGGTAACGGTTGATGTCGGCATTAACCCCGATATCCCCATTGACCTGGACATCGACACCGGAGCGAGTGGCGCCGTTCTCGATCTGGTTGCTTTTGAACTCGAAAGCCTTGAGGCGTATACAGGTTCTGGCACGATCGATTTGCAAGCGCCTTCTGGAGATTATCCCATCGTTCTCGACGCTGGCTCTGGCTCATTGACCATTGAATTGACTCCTAACTCAGATGTGGATCTTGAAGCCAGTGTGGGTTCTGGTCGTATTACTCTCACGCTTGCTGACGAAAATAGCGGTTACGTTGAATTGGATAGCGGCTCCGGTACCATCACGGTGAATGTTCCCGAAGAAATCGGAGTGGAAGTATCCGGCTCCACCGGGTCGGGAGGTGTTCGCTTGCCGTCAGATTTTATCCGTACAGAGGGTGAGGATGTTCCCGGTCCTAGCGACAGCGGCACATGGATCAGCCCTGGATTTGACAGCGCTGCAAACATACTCTATATCGATTTCAGTGTCGGTTCAGGTTCTTTCCGCTTGGAGGAAAACTGACTGAAGCATCGATATTAACCTTTTCTTTTTATTGGATGTATAAATATTGAGGGCAGCCGGATGGTTGCCCTTCTGCTTATTCGGGATACGAATAGGCTGATGATCGGTCTAGGAGAATTCTTTCAGGGGATAGGGGAGTTAGGCGTTATAATTGGGTTAACACCGCCGGAGATTCTCCAATGAGCAATGGACAACATGACTCAAAACATAACAAAGAGTTTGCCATTGAAGTCCATGATCTGAATATATTCTATGGTGATTTTCGTGTTGTTAAAAACGTCAGCTTGAACATTATCCAAAACAAAATCACAGCCATCATTGGCTCATCGGGGTGTGGAAAAAGCACATTATTGCGCTCTTTGAACCGTATGAATGATTTGATCCCCGGTGCCCACACAGAGGGGGAGGTCATTTTTGACGGGGAAAACATCATTCAATCACACATTAACCCTGTTGAAGTCCGGCGGAGGATAGGGATGGTTTTCCAGAAGCCCAACCCTTTCCCCAAGAGCATCTTTGAGAATGTTGCCTGGGGAGCGCGCGTACACGGATATCGGGGGGATATGGATGAACTGGTCGAACAGGCGTTGATGAATGCGGCGTTGTGGGATGAAGTCAAGGATAAACTCAACGAGAATGGCCTGTCGTTATCCGGTGGACAACAGCAGCGCCTGTGCATCGCCAGGGCTATCGCCATCCAACCGGAAATTATCCTTATGGATGAACCCGCTTCGGCACTGGATCCCATCGCCACCCTCCATATAGAAGAGTTGATGAACAAACTATCGGAGGATTATACAATTATCGTTGTCACTCACAACATGCAGCAAGCTGGGCGCGTTTCAGATTACACGGCTTTCATTTCGCTCGATGAGAACGACTGGGCGGGAGTGTTGATCGAATACGACAACACGACCAAGATTTTTACGAACCCCACTCACCAACTCACGGAAGATTACATCTCAGGGCGTTTTGGATAACGGGGCCTGTTTATCGGTAATAAAGGAGGAAGTTATGACGAGAGAAATGCTTGACCAAAAGATAAAAGACCTGAAAGCAGATGTCGTCGTTTTAGGAAGTATGGTGCAGGAAGCGACCTTGAAGGCTGTTGAAGCGCTTCGTGTTAGAGACCTTAAAGCATCAAAAAAGATATATAAAAAAGATAAAAAGATCAACCGGAAACGTTTTGAGATCGAGAGCGATTGTCTCATAGTCATCGCCACCCAGCAGCCTCTGGCCAGGGACTTGCGGGTGCTGTCTTCTGTGATTGAGGTGATTACTGAGTTGGAGCGTATGGGGGATTATGCGAAGGGAATTGCCCGTATCAATATGATGATTGGTGATGAGGAACTTATTAAACCGCTTATCGATATTCCTAAAATGGCAAAAATTGCTACGGAGATGTTGGCACACGCCATCCAGGCATTTGTGGATGAGGATGCCGATGCAGCCCGGAAAATCCCCCGGGAAGATGAAGAGGTCGATGTTTTATTCAATCAAGTCTATCGGGATTTAATCGAGTTGATGGCCAAAGACCCATCTGGCATTGTGCAATCAAACCATCTGCAATGGGCTGCACATAACATCGAACGCATGGCAGATCGGGTCACGAATATCTGTGAGCGTACCATCTTTATCGCTACTGGCGAAATGCACGAGTTAGAAGAGACCGACGACGAGTGGTCGAAGTGATGCGAACAGGCATATATGATTAAAAATTCAGATCGCTGTTGCCTTGCTGTGAGGTGAAAGCTTGCATAAAGGCATAAACCAAGGATTGATATTACTATTTATATTGATGGCTGTTCTTTTCATCAGTGGATGCAGTCCCCAACTCATCGACCAACCTGAGGATGGCGCTTCCCAACAATCTGAAATCTATATCGAGAATAAGGGATCAGATACAATTGTGAACCTCGCCCTTGCCTGGGCAGAGGCATACCAGTCTGTAAAACCTGAGGTGAGAATTTCCGTCACTGGTGGGGGGTCCGGGACGGGAATCGCCGCTTTGATTAACAACACCGTGGACATCGCCAACGCCTCGAGGCAGATTAAACCGGAAGAAATTGAAAACGCGCAGGCAAACGGCGTCGAGCCGGTTGAATTCATCATCGCCCGAGATGCCATCGCCGTGATCGTCAACCCGGAGAATCCCATCGATCAACTCACGCTGGAAGAGATTTCTGCTATCTATTCTGGCGAGATCACCAATTGGCAGCAGCTTGGCGGAGAGGATCGCCCCATCGTACGTTTATCCCGCGAGACCAATTCAGGAACACACGTATATTTCCTCGAGCAGGTCTTGCGTTTGGGTGATAAGGAAAGCGACTTGCTTTTTTCGATGGATACCCTGCTGCTTCCTTCTTCAGAGGGTATCATCAAAGAAACCAGCCAGAACCCCAATGCCATTGGCTATGATGGTTTGGGATATGTTACCGATGAAGTGAAGGTTATCGCTGTGGCTGTCGACGATTTCGAATCGTATATTTATCCTTCGGCTGAAACCGTCAACAATGGTTCATACCCCATTGCCCGTGACTTATATATGTATACGAATGGGGAACCGGAAGGGGCTGTGAGTGAATATCTGGCCTGGATATACACGCCTGATGCCCAGGTTGTTATCATAGAATTGGGCTTTGTGCCCGTCGTTACCGAGGATAGCTGAACCCGCTATAAAAAACCTATGTTGAACCGAGAGTTCTATATCAATACAGTCATCAAGATATCAGGCTATTCAGCCATTTTCTTTGTCGGTATTATCTTTTATTTCCTCCTCAGCCAGGGTTTGCCTGCACTAACCCAGGTTGACCTTAGAGCGATATTCAGTACGCGCTGGTATCCCATCGAAGGTTACTACGGCATCCTCCCGTTGCTCACCGGCTCTGTTGTTGTGACCATAGGGGCCACCCTTATCGCTGTCCCCTTCGGCATTGGGACGGCGGTCTTCATTGCTGAGGTTGCCCCCCGGTGGGCGCGAGAGATTTTGAAACCCATCGTAGAAGTCCTCGCTGGTCTACCTTCGGTCTTATTGGGGTTCATCGGGATCGTCGCCCTCTCCCCCTTGCTGAGAAATGCCTTGGACTTACCAACAGGGCTTTCAGCGATGGCTGGCTCTGTGCTCTTAGCAGCCATCGCCATTCCTACCATTGTCTCTGTTGCCGAAGATGCCTTGGATGCTGTTCCCGGAGGGTATCGTGATGGTGCCTTAGCCTTAGGGGGTACCCAATGGCAAACTATCTGGACGGTGATCTTGCCTGCGGCTCGGTCCGGCGTTCTCACGGCAAGCATGCTTGGTATCGCCCGTTCTATCGGCGAGACCATGACGGTCATGATGGTCACAGGGAACGCGCCTGTGTTGGCCGACAGCTTACGGGTTTTCTTATCGCCTGTCCGCACCATGACGGCCACGATTGCCGCTGAAATGGGGGAGGTTGCCAGCGGCAGCACCCACTACCACGTCTTGTTCCTTATTGGGATCGTTCTTTTTATCTTGTCCTTGCTCATCAATGTTACGGTCTCGTTAGTGTTGACTCGTCAGACCAAACGTTCGGAGAAATTGTTGTCTTGAATAGAGATCCATCTTTTTACCGCACTCGTGATTTGAAGCAGAGAATTGGTTTTATTGTGCTAGGACTGGTTACTTTTGCGACTGTGGCGCCTATATTCTTGATTGTTGGTTACATCGTCTGGCAGGGAGCCCCGGCTATTTCGTGGGAGTTCATCAGCGGGTTTCCCAGCGGTGGGATGAAGGAGGGGGGTATTCTTCCTGCAATAGTTGGAACCTTTTATCTCACCATTGGGACGGCGATTTTCGCCGTTCCACTAGGGGTTGGAGCCGCGATATACCTGTCGGAATACGCCCCGGATAACAATCTCACTCGCCTGATCCGCATTGCCATCATCAACCTGGCAGGGATTCCCTCCGTCGTATATGGTTTGTTTGGCCTCGGTTTGTTTGTCTTATTCTTGAATTTTGGCACCAGCATTGTTGCCGGTTCACTCACCCTGGCAATCATGACCTTGCCTATCATCATCAGCACCGCAGAAGAGGCTTTACGGGCTGTCCCGCAGTCGTTCCGGGTGGTGAGTGTTTCCTTAGGCGGGACCAAATGGCAGACCATTCGACGAATCGTCCTCCCCCAGGCACTTCCAGGTGTACTCACCGGTGTCATCCTTGGCTTGGAGCGGGCTGCCGGGGAAACCGCCCCTATCCTTTTTACTGTAGCGGCTTTTTTCCTCCCCCGCCTCCCCTCCTCTCCACTCGATGCGACCATGGCGTTGCCTTATCATTTATTCGTCATCTCCACGCAGGTGCCGGGCATGCCTGTTAAAATCCAGTTTGGGACCGCATTGGTCCTTCTTGTCTTTGTCCTCTCGATGAACATCATTGCCACGGCGATCCGCTATCGGGCCAGGGCGAAAAGGCAGTGGTGAGATGGCAAAAAAGAAACCAGAGGTAAAAATCCAGATTGAGGGCGTCAGTCTTAGATATTCGGATGGCATCGAATCTCTGCGGGATGTTACGTTGACTATCATCGCTACCTGCACGAACGTCATTTTTGGGCCTTCGGGCGGCGGGAAATCCTCTTTACTGCGTCTCTTCAACCGATTGAACGACCTCGCAGACGTCGTCCATTTAAAGGGGAAGGTATTATTGGATGGGGAGGATATCCTCGACCCGGATTATGATGTAGTTGAATTACGCCGCCGGGTGGGGATGGTCTTTTCTCGCCCGGTCGTTCTGCCGATGAGTATCCGTGAGAACCTCACATACGGTCTGGAATTGGCAGGGGTTAAGAGTAAATTTAAATTAGACGCTGCCGTTGAACGGAGTCTCAAACAGGCGGCTTTGTGGGATGAGGTCAAGACCCGTTTAGACGATTCAGCCAACGCACTTTCTGGTGGGCAGCAGCAGCGGCTCTGTCTTGCCCGGGTGCTGGCGAACGAACCGGAGATTATCCTCCTGGATGAACCTACTTCCGGCCTCGATCCTATTTCCACACTCAAAGTCGAAGAATCGATTCGCCAGTTAAAGGAAGAATACACCATCGTCCTCGTCCCCCATTCGATCCAACAGGCTGCCCGTACGGCTGATTGGTGTTCTTTCTTTTTACAAGGGAAATTGATCGAGCATTCTACCGGAGAACAACTTTTTACAAACCCGACGGACGAACGTACCCATGATTATATCGAAGGTAGGTTTGGATGAAAAACGCCAATTTGAAGAAAGTGCTTTTCCTTTGCACGGGTAATTCCTGCCGCTCTCAAATGGCTGAAGCACTTGTGAATGACCGCTTGGGGGAGAGATGGCAGGCGTACAGCGCTGGCACACAGCCATCAGGTTTTGTTCACCCCAAAGCACTCGCTGTACTCGATGAGATTGGCATCCAACATGAAGGCTACTCCAAAGATGTATCTGCCGTTAAGGATATCCCCTTTGACCTCGTCGTCACCGTTTGCGATGATGCTGCCGAGAACTGCCCGGTATGGTTGGGGAAGGAGAAAAGGGTGCATATCGGATTCCCAGACCCAGCCAAGATTACTAATACTGAAGAAGAAGTCATGGAGTTCTTTCGAAAGGTCAGGGACGATATTGAGAAGCAGATTATCTCCTTGATTTCACAAAAGTACGGGCAGTAGAAAAAAACCATTCTTTAGATGGGTTCGATTCTGGAAAAACTTGAATACCAACGACATTTGAGATTTTCGATCATCTAGCGCGATGGCGGGGGCATTTGCCATCTCTGTCCTTTTCCGATCTGTATACAGCCCCTTCTTTAATTGGAAAATCCAATAACAAAGATATTTTTGGAGATAACAATTTTGTTATCTCTCACACCGAGAAAATCGGATATAATCCCGCCCTGTATGCCTGAATCCTACAATCAGGAGAACTGATATTGACCTTAGAAACCCTTGGTTATCCCAGAATCCATCCCATTATTCAAAGAGTCTGTATATTCCTTAATGCAATTATCCGTTGGAAAGTCGATAACCGCCTACCCAACCAACCTAAAATGGTCCTTGTTTTTGCCCCCCATACGACCAATTGGGATTTCATCTACTTGATGTTGGCCGCTTTTTCTATTGGAATCAGACCCCAATGGATGGGAAAAGAAGCATTATTTCGAGGACCGTTGAAATGGTTGTTTGTCCCTCTTGGTGGGATTCCGGTCGATCGCAGCAGGCGTTCGAATCACGTTACTCAGACCGTCCGGAAGATCAGGCAGCTTGATCAGGTCATCATCGGGATTGCTCCTGAAGCTACCCGCGGTAAGACGGATTTTTGGAAAAGCGGCTTTTATCACATCGCTCATTTGGCGAAAGTGCCTATCAATTTCGCCTACATCGATTTTCCCACCAGAACTACGGGTTTTGTATCTGGGTTTATCCCTTGTGGAGATCGGGAAGCCGATATCAAATATCTTCGAAGATTCTACAAGAATAAGCGCGGCAAATTTCCTCAAAAGTTCGGGAGGATTCGATTCAGGTCAGCGAAGGAAACAGATTGAAGTCTACTGTTATCTTACGCCAAAAGAATGCCTGATGGGTGTACTCTCCTTACTCTTGTGTGGGTATCCCGCTGGGATAAATGAATGATATTGTGATTTTAATTAAAAGAGGCGAGATTACTCCGCCTCTTTTTGTTGGGTTAAGATATTTTATTTACCCCGACGCTGTTCCTGAAGGCGTTGGTGTTGGCGGTACTGATGGGCTTGGTGTTCCCACCGGTTCTTCTGTTTCTGTGCCTTCTGGAGTTGTTGAATTTTTGGGCGTATTGGAGGGTTTGGGTGTGGGGGTATCCGTTGCGGGGATCTCCGGTTCGCAGAAGGCGGTGTTGTCGGTTATCAGGCATTCTTCCAGCCCTTCCTCTGATCCTTCATCCAGCAGCATTTGGATGGCTCCCTTTAAGCGGCTGGAACTATCAGAGAGGACGTATAACTGGTATACACCGTTTCTGTCTTGGTAGAGGTGGAAAAGAGCCGTATTCTTTATATCGAAAGAGCCGATATCTTCCAAGGTCACCTCACTAAAGGATGAACCCCCACCATTGAAGGTGATTCCGCTTTTCTTAAGAATCGATTGCACTTCCACGTCTACATCGTCGTACAGACCCAGGTAAACGAGAGGGCTATCGTCGCTGTAGTCAGAACTCAAGGATGCCACCAGCCCAGTATCCTCCAGGGCGTCGCGTAAATCCAGGGCTTCACCCAATGTCCGTTCCAATAAATCATCGTCTGTGTATACGATGTCTGCAGACGAGGAGAAGTAAGAGGGGAAGTCAAGAAGTGTGAAATCCCGCTCGCTGCTTAAGAGATAATAAACGATGTTGTCGATAAAGACATCATTATCTGCAAAGGTGTTGTAGGGGCCGGTCAGGAAGGTCATGTCCGGCAGGGCAAGGACCCGGTCGTCTTGGGTCAGTGCTACGGCGGTGACATCCCCCGGCTTCTCACGCAGTGAGGAGAAGGTATTCTCATCCCCCATTATGAGGGCGCCTTCCCCCGTCCGCAGGGAGTGTGCTCCCTGGAAAACGATGCGGTCGAGATTCTCTGTCAGCGCGTTTTCTTCGAAATCATCGAAGATCACGTTGAGGTAGCTGCCGTCGTTCTCGACGAGATTGTAGATGTAATCGTCCTGGTAGATGATACCGAAAGCTCCCGCCAGCGAGTTGATCCCGTTCACGTCGTATACGCGCAAGGGGTCGCCAATGATAAGAAGCCGACCACCTTTGCGGACGAACTCTTCCAATGCAAGGACATCATTAGCGTCGTACATAGTCCTATTAGCGATGACCACGAAAGCCCCTGCATCACGCAGTGCTTCTCGCAGATCATCTCCAAATTTGTAATATTCCACCAGCCCACCGGCAGCCGTGATCCGGCCAAAGAGTACGGTTAGTTCTTCCTCATTGAACCCATTTCCGTGGGAGTCGTCGATTAATATCGTGCCGACCTCCACATCTGGCGGTGGGAGAGGGCTGCTTAAGGGTTCGGAGAGTTTTTCCACAGGAGTGATCTCGCTGTTGGTCACTTGCGGACTGTCGTAAAATCCCGAATAGTAATAGACTGACCGCCAGAGAAAAACCAGAACAAAGGCAAGGATAGGGATAAGGAAATATAATACTCGTTTTTTCATGATGACTCTCAATCTTCCGGTGGAATGTACAAGAAGTATAATTTTTGCCAAGGGCCGGCTTCAATGAAGTCGTCTGTAGGTTCAATGTCGGGGAATGGCTTGGCCTCCATGGACAGGGGTTCATCCATAAAGGTATTGCTGTAGATCGTCGTCTCATCCTCATACAGGACGTAATAGGTCAGGTCCAGCACCCTGTAGTTGCGGATGTGGGCCAACTCGGCGGCTTTGGCGATAGCGTCCAGGTTGGAACCGATTTCGTCGACCAGACCGATGTCCCGGGCTGCAGGACCGATCCATACCTGGCCGGTAGCGATTAAATCTGGCTCGGGCAAGATATCCACCCGTGAGGGATCATGCATGTTTTCCAGGGCGAAATGGCGCTGGTCGTAGACGTTGGTGACGAAAATATCTTTGACGATGTCCATGCTGCGCACCCAATCGACGAGGGATGCCCCGCTGCCCTTGAATGGACCGGTTGTCAGCGTGGATTCGCTTGGCCTCGAGGCCTGGGGAGCAGATGAGATCACACCGATGCTGCCGACAAACGCTGCCGGTTTCGAATAGATGTAGTTCGAGGCGGCAGCGATATAGTAGGCACCGCTAGCGCCCAACCGGTCTATCGTGGCTACCACGGGCTTCCTTTGCCGTAATTCCAATATCCGGTAGAAGAGTTCTTCGCTGAGTGCCGCGCTTCCTCCCGGGCTGTCGATGACGAGTACAACCGCGGCGATATCATCGTTTTCGAAAGCGTAGTTGAGTGGGTAGAGGAAGTAGGACTGGATCTGGTAGTCGATCTCCCAGTCGATACGCACCACACCGATGATGGGCTTGGGGGTGAGGGTGTCCGAAAGATAGTAGCCCCCTGCAATAGCCGCAATCGTGATAACGACCACGAGTATTATCGTCCAATTTGCCTGGCTTATTTTTAGGCTTCGAAAGGCCGCTAACATTTTCGCACCGAACTCTTTGTTTGTGAGTACCCTAACCAGACCGACCACAAGGAAAGCCGCTACTAAAAATGGTAGGAGATACAGTAAGATGTGCCCTGCGGCAGCTGCCCCCGTTAGCTCGGGGTTGTAGAGGATTTCATCCGAGATGAAGTAACCTCCTACCAGCGCGACCACGATGGCAGCCACGAATAGGACCAGCGTCCAGTTGATATTGCCTGTTTTGTTTTTGTCCATCGCCGGCAACCTCCTTATTCAGAGAAGACCATTCTAAAGTTGACCCATTATAACCTTATTATTCTTACAGGATATGATTATAGATGAAAGTAAGGTTAGAGATTAGAATACCCTAGAAGCGATTTTCTCTATTGGAGAGCGGGTTTTATCTGTAGTTTGATTACTTCCGTAAAAATTCTTTCCCTTCCTGGTATCCTGTTCCGATAATCTCTCCGATCCGGTAGTAGCGGTTGTCCAGGGCATAAATAATAGGATCCAATTTATCCATCCCGGCGACTACTTTTCGCCCATTGCTTTCCTGGAGGTGCTCTTCGTCGACGTAAGTCATGTGTACCTCGCCGACAAAGACCTGCCTGTGCTGGACGGAAAACTCTTTGATGACTTTACATTCCAGGTTGACCGGACACTCAGAAATCATCGGGGCGGTTTTAAGTTCCCCGTAGAACGTTTCGAACAAGTTTGTTTTGTCCACATCTCTCCCTGAAACGATCCCACAGTAGTCCGTGACAGCCAGCATATCGGTCGTGGGGAAGTTGATGCTGTAGGTGTTGTTTTCCAGGATGCCGAGGTTAGTGTAGTGGTCTTTATGGGATGAGATGAATACCAGCGGGGGAGTGATGCCCACCAATCCGCAATCGCCCAGGGTCTCGAAATTTGCTTTCCCGTTTACGTTCGCACCCGCTAATACGATGGGAATCGGATAGATGATGGGTGATTTTCCATATGCGACTTTCATGTGTGTTTTTGTCCTCCTTGTGTAATTCTATATTCTATATTAATTGGTAGTACTAAAAATTATATTATGACCACATGAATGACTGATTAATAATATTTTGATTAGGCGATTATTGAAAAATCAACTATAATCACTTTTTGTCTATCATAAAACCACACCGACCAAACCATGAGAAAAAATCCCATTCTCCCTATCTTCCTCATCGTCTTCACCAACATTCTGGGCGGGGGGATGGTCCTCCCAGTCCTGCCCCTTTACGCCGTCGACCTCTTCGGGGGGAGTGAGTTCCAGGCAGCCTTGTTGGCAACAGCTTATTACGCCGCCATGTTCGTGGCTGCGCCATGGTTGGGCCGCCTCTCCGACCGGTATGGACGCAGGCCCGTCTTGATGATTAGCCAGATGGGCACCATCATCTCTTTTCTCATGTTCATCGCTGCAGCACCGATTGGAAAGGTGATCGATGAGGCCGGTATCAATCTGGGGATGAGTGGGGGGATGCTCATTTTCTTCCTGGCCCGGACTTTAGACGGTTTCACCGGCGGGAACATCACCACCGCCCAGGCCTACGCCTCCGACGTGACCACCGAAGAAAATCGCACCCAGGCCTTGGGCCTTAACGCTGCCGGCTTCGGCATGGGTTTCATCTTCGGTCCGGCTATTGGTGGGATATTAGGCGGGATTAACACCACAGCGCCATTCATTGGTGCTGTATCCGTCACAATCCTTACTTTCTTGCTGACGACCTTTATGCTGAAAGAATCACTCACGGAAGAGAGGCGGCTGGCTTCACGTGTTCAAAAGACTCCAATTACCATCCGTGAGGCTATCGCCAACCGAGATTACCTCCTCGTTGTAATTCTGGGTTTCATTCAGTTGCTGGCTTTTTCTGCCATTCCTCCCAATTTTTCTCTCTACGCTTCTCGGGTTTTGTTTTCTGAGGTGAAAGATCTTACTCAGGTTTCACGTAATATTGGCTTGTTGTTATCTTGTATGGGAGTCTACAATGTAATTGTGCAGGCGGTTTTACTCAAGCCGCTGGTGGCGCGTTTTGGGGAGCGGAACCTGATAGCCATCGGCCAGACTGTCTTCCTGCTGACCATGTTCACCTTCCCGTTGTCAGACAACCCGCTTTATGCTGCCTTGATGTTTGCCCCGCTGACATTTGGCCGGGCGGTTTCGGATCCCAGTCTCCAGTCGTTGGTGACGCGTTTCGGCACAGACCGTACCCGTGGCCGTTTGTTGGGGATTTACCAATCTGCTTTGAGTATAGGATTTATTTTCGGCCCCATTTGGGGTGGTTGGGCCTTTGAGAATATTTCTCCTTCGGCGATTTACTGGCTTGGTGGGATCATCGTTATTCCCGCTGTGAGCCTGGCGTATATCCTCCGCCGACGGCCATTACCCGTCGTTGCCTGACAGGTCTCAGGTGGAGGGGGAGGGGAATAGCCATTGTAACTATGAAACTACTCAACTAATTAACTAATAATTCACATTTCCGATAAAATCTGTTTCTTAGTCGATTCGAATTCCTCTGCAGTGATTAACCCTTTACTGAGCATTTCCCTGGCTTCTGCCAGGCGTTCTGCGCCGGTCACGAGGGAGTCGGGTTCTTCCAGGTCGATAACCTGGAAAGTGCGTTCGAAAACGTCTGGGATACCGTCCTTGTTCTGATCGATGAGGGCAGTGACGAATTTGTTCACGGCTTCAGACACTTCTGTTGGCATACTCTTAACCAGGGCGGGCGCTACGCCCAATTGGTTCAGCAATCCCATGAAATCGATTTCTCCCAACCCGGCCACGATCTTTCCATCTTTGACTCGGAAGATGGTCGCGCCGTGTAACTCTACTTTTTTTCCAGTGGGGGCGACCCCGCGCCAGGTGCCCTTGTGGGTCCCCCGATCTACCCAGCGGACAGCCACACTGTCGCCTTCGGCGATCATATCCTCGATTGTGCTTTTCACGTCCGGGAAGGCTTCCACCAGTTCGATGATGGTCCGTTCGATTTTTACCGGACTCATTGCTTGCGTTGAGAAGATTTCCGGGATGAGATCGTAGTTACGTTGGTTGACGACTTCATCGAAATAACGGCTGACCAGGGCTTTATTCTCTTCGACTGACATGGCAGTATATTCCTTCTGATGGGATGTTAGATCGAAAGATATGAGTATTTTAACCTGATTCCGCCTAGTAATATCTGTTTGGCGGATGATATTCACATCCTTCCCTTACAGATTTTTCCCCTTCGTGATATAGTTCGCATGCTTAAATTCCTACTGGAAAGTCTATTTGGGAACGCTTCATGGCATTCAACTTCAAATTATTTTTCCGTCTCACCTATTATGCTTTCTTTAAAAGTAAAGGGACACATGGTAGGCTGACTGGTAAACGCCTGAGGGCACTGGCTCTTTGGTATCTCGTATTCCCATTCTACAATCTCATCACCTGGATTTGTTTGCTTCTGGACGACATTCTATTTCCCCAATACCGCAATCAAGTGGTGAAAGATCCTACCTTCATCATCGGGAATTTCCGCAGTGGTTCGACGCTGCTGCAGCGTCTCCTCGCCCAAGACGAGGAGATCTTTACCTCGATGAAGACCTGGGAGATTTACGTTGCCCCTTCCCTCGTACAGCGTAAATTCTTGTTTTGGGGGATTGGGATTGACCGTAAAGTGTTGAAAGGGGCGATCCTTAAGTTCGTCCATCGTTTCGATGAACGCTGGCTGAAACCTGTGCCTATCCACAGTATTGGCTTGTTTGAGGCGGAGGAAGATGAAGGAGTACTGCTCTACAACTGGACTTCCTCTTTCTTGATGTTTATCTACCCTTTCCCAGATTCCCTCCCCCCATATTGGTATTTCGATACACAGGTCTCCGAAAGGGACCAGCGTTTATCCATGCGTTTTTATCGGGGAATTGTCCAACGGCACGTTTATTTCCATGGGGGGAAGCGGTACCTGGCCAAGAATCCGATTTCCTGTGTCAAGATAAAGGCTTTGCGTGAATACTTCCCCGATGCCAAGTTCATCTACCTCGTACGCAACCCTGTTGACATGCTCGCATCTAAAACGAGTTTTTTCTCTTTTGCCTGGCATTATTTCAATCAGCCAATGGAGCGTTACCCATTCAAGGATGTACTTCTCGATTTCACCCGCCATTGTTACACCTATCCTTTACGGCGATTATCGGAACTGCCCACATCTGAGTATATGATTCTCGACTATGATGACCTCGTGGCAGAACTGGAAAGTTCTACGAAAAAGATATACAATCATTTTGGCATTCCCATGAGTGGCCGGTTCTCCAGCATCCTCGACGAGGCTGTGGAACAATCTGCGAGCTACATCAGCAAACACCATTATTCCCTGGCAGAGATGGGCTACACGCCGGAACAGGTGTATAACCTATATAAGGATGTTTTCGAACGGTTTAATTTCGAACTGGATGGGAAAGCCATGGTGGCCCAGGTAAGTAAGCACGAGGCTGTCATCGATTAAACGTTTTGAGGAGGTGAAATTTTGATCGACCCTGTAATTTTCACAATAAATCTCTTTGGTAAACAATTCCCTATTTATTGGTATGGCGTTATCATCGCCCTCGCCGTGGTCATTGGGGGGTACATTGCCGAGCGAGAAGTAGCCCGGCGCGGCGGAAATAAGGATTATATCTGGGACATACTCATCTGGATTGTGCCTGCTGGTGTGATTGGCGCCCGTTTGGGCTACGTTCTCAATGATATCGCTGGAGGGAGCAGCTACTTCCTCGATGATCCCATGCGTATCATCCTAACCAGGGATGGTGGACTGCATATCTATGGAGCGATTGCCCTGGGTTTATTGGTGGGGATCTGGTATACCAAGCGGAATCCCTTCGATATGTGGATGCTTCTCGACGCAGTTGCGCCTGTTCTCCTCATCTGCCAGGCTTTCGGCCGACTTGCCAACTTCATCAACCAGGAACTTTACGGACCTCCTACAGATTTACCCTGGGGGATATCCATTGCAGCAGAATACCGCATCCCACCCTGGAACGATCTCGTACAGTTCCCTGAGGCGACGACACGCTTCCATCCCACTTTTGCCTATGAAATGATTTGGAATCTCCTCGCAGCTGGGCTGATTATCTGGCTCACCCGCCGTTTCAAGGATAAGATGAAGCCCGGCGCGGCTTTTTACACCTGGATGGTTTTGGAGGGGGTGGGGCGTTTCTTCATCGAGTATTTCAGGCCAGATCAACCTCGCTTCGGCGATACGGATATCAGTTTCTCACGTATCGCTGCCGTATTATTAGTAGTCATTGGCGGCCTTCTCCTACTCATCCGTTTTGAGAAGCTCCGCTTTCCATCCCTTTCTCCAGGCCCCGAGAAGTATTGGGTCAAAAAGCAAAGGAAACAACCTGGTAGGAGAAGATCATAGGTCTTCCCCCTTTTATTTCGAATATAAATGAATGGAAGCTTGAGGAAATTTGATATTAGGCAGTATAATTTGATCAGGCCTTTCATTTTTCATTGTTCCGTAATGTCATTCTTTTATGAATCATAATAGTAAAAGGATATTTTCAATATGAATTACAATCAAAAAATCCTGGCTGAATTTGAATATGATCTCAAACCGGTGGATCGGGGCTATGCTAATCGTACCCTATACATCAACCTGGATGATATGACTATCTCCAGTAAGCCTGTGACCGACGTGATGAAGGATGTTTTCGTTGGGGGGCGTGGGTTCGGCCTGTGGCTCCTCTGGCATGGGATCAAGGATGCGACCAAATGGGATGACCCGGAGAATGAAATTGTCATTTCTTCCGGCCCCATCGGTGGCATCACTCAATACCCCGGCTCGGGTAAATCCATCGTCGTGACCATTTCTCCCACTACACAATCCGTAGTGGACAGCAACGTCGGCGGTTATTACGGCCCCTATTTGAAATTCGCTGGATGGGACGCTATCGAGATCCAGGGAAAAACAAAGGATGAAGTGATCGTTTATGTGGATGGAATTGAAGGGAAGGTCTACATCATCGAAGCGCCGATGAAAACCGTCAACACCCATCTCCTGTCGGAAGAACTTCTTCTTTTATTTGCCGACAAGGGTAAAGAGCAGAACGTTTCATCCGTTACCGCCGGTACCGGCTCGGACCACACCCTCATCGGCTGCTTGAACTTCAGCCTCTACGACAAACGCCGGGCACAGATCAAGGTCAAGCAAGCCGGGCGTGGCGGCACCGGAACCGTCTTCCGGGATAAAGGCTTGAAAGCCCTTGTGGTGAAATCCCCGGACATGAAAGGGCACCTCAACAACCCTGCAGACAAGGCGCTTATCACCACGGTAGGCGCCAAGATGAACAAAGAGGTCAGTGAAAATGACCCCAAGCAGAACAGCATGGCGACCAAAGGCACCAATGTTTTGGTCGAGATCATGGATAAGTTCGACCTCCTGCCGGTGCAAAATTTCCAATACGGCACTCATCCTGAATCACCCAAGATCGACAGCACCGTATGGGAGAGTCTCTTCGACCTCACTGCGCCCGATGGCTGCTGGTACGGCTGCACCCTGGCATGTGCCCATGTGGTCAATAAATACAAGGTCCGCACCGGACCCTATAAGGGGGATGAGGTGTTCGTCGATGGCCCGGAATACGAATCCACGGCTGGATTAGGTTCCAATCTGGGTATCTTTGATCCCAAGGATATCCTTGAATTGAACTTTTACTGCGACACCTATGGGATCGATACGATCTCCTTCGGTACGTTGACAGCTTTTTTGATGGAATGTTATGAAGCCGGTATCCTCAATAAAGAAAGAACCGGCGGTTTGGATTTAACCTGGGGGAATTTCACGGATGTTGCCGAACTCCTCCACCAGATGGGAAGGGGTGAAGGATTTGGGGTGACTGCCGGCCTCGGCATCCGCCGGATGAAGAAGCTTTTCGCCGAGGAATATGGCGCTGACCCTGGTTTCCTCCAGGACATCGGCATGGAAGCTAAAGGGATGGAATACTCCGAATATGTTACCAAGGAGTCCCTCGCCATGCAGGGAGGCTACGGCCTGGCGAATAAGGGGGCCCAGCATGATGAAGCCTGGCTCATCTTCATGGATCAAGTACTGAAGCTGATCCCCACCTTCGAGGATAAAGCCGAAGCCTTGCACTACTTCCCCAACTTCCGCACTTGGTTCGGGCTGAACGGCCTGTGTAAGCTCCCCTGGAATGACGTTGAACCTTCCGATAACCGTACGAAATACAGCGGTATCGATGCCGCCAAGGTCCCGGAACACGTCCAGAACTATATCGACCTCTTTACAGGGATGACCGGGCGGGATGATGTTAAAACGGGTGACGATATCATCCGCCAATCAGAAGGGCCGTATAACTTCCAGCGTGTTTTCAATCTGCGTATGGGCTTTGGCAGGCGCGAACACGACGCCATACCGTATCGCTCGGCTGGGCCGGTAACTGTCGAGGAATACGAGTCCCGCCAGGAACGCTACGATACCCAGTTGAAAGAATTGGCCGGAGTCGATCCGGAGGGCATGACCACCGAAGACAAAGTCGCAGCCCTGCGGAAATATCGCGAGGATCAATATGAGAAGTTGACCGACGCCGTCTACGAACGCCGCGGCTGGACGAAGGAGGGCATCCCCACCTTGGAGACCCTCAAACGCCTGAAGATCGATTTCCCCGACGTCGTCGAGGTGGTGAAGAACGCCGGGTAGGGGAATTCATGGTTATAAGTGGATTGTTTTTTTCAATCTACCTCTAAAAATACTAATTGTAAGGGCGCAGCATGCTGCGCTCTTATAGCAAGCAGTGTGATATCCTTTGCTGTTATCGCTGATGGGAGAAAATCCATGTCGAGTGATCCCTCATTTCGAATGACAATCGAAGATGTCTTCAGTATCCGCGGGCGTGGCACGGTGGTGACGGGTAAGGTCGAGCAGGGGCGTGTGCGTGTGGGAGATGTGCTCGAACTCAAGGGGACTAACGATGCACGGGAGGTCGTTGTTTCTGGCGTTGAGCGGTCCCATAAAAAAGTAGAGCAGGCTACTGCGGGTGAATTTATTGGGATCCTCTTCAAAGATCTCACCGGCGAAGAGGTTTCAAGGGGAGATGAGTTGGTGGGGATCATGTGGAGTGTAAAGGATACCCCATTCAACCAGTAACCTTGGCTCTGATTCTCATAGCAATGAAGCCTATAGTAAATATAAGAAACAAGCCAATTGCCAGTTTTCCCGTGGGTGGGACGATTCGCCAATATAACTGCAATTGGATCCCGATCATGGCAGGAAGGACTTTGATCCAGCCGGAACCTTGATAACGCCAATTCCCGTTTTCCCAGCCGAAAATCGCATTGGTGGGGTCTTCGATCCACGCCAAACCCTCTCCCCAGACGTAAGGTTCACGCCTCGCATAATCGACCCATATGTGGCCGGGCATGAGATAGAGCGTAAAAGGGATTGATTTTTCAGCCAGGATGCTGGCAAGCACGATGACTCGCGCAAAACATGCCCCTCGTTTGATGCTCAGGACTTCTTCAGGGCTTGCGAAATAGAAGATCACCCCCCAATTCGCATAATCATTGGCATCCCGTTTGATATTTTCGAATACCCACTCCTCAACGATCTGGGGATCGTCAGGCAGCGATTGGCTGATCTCGGATACTGCTTGGGGATTTATCGGTGGGTGGATGAGGTTTTGTATATGTTGGATTAATAGCTTCGGGATCGGATAAGCTATCAACAATAGGAAAATGATTCCAAGAAACAGAACGATGATGGGGGATCTAAATAGACGTTGTACCTTTTTACGTATCACTCAAACTTGTCCTTTATTATTGAGTGTGGTCAAATCATTGTATCTGGCTGTGAATGCATAATATCATAACGGTGTCCCTTTTTCGTCTATTTCTCGATAATTGTTTAGAGATTAAAATATCCAATGAAACCAGGGATAAAAGTGCCTATGGTCGAAAATATACAAACATCCGGTTCCCAGGTCGATCTCCTCGAAGATGCCGATGCTGCATTGGTTGACGAAGCAAAACGCAACCTGGCTGCCTTTGATAAACTCTACGATCGCTATGTCCAACCTTTATATCGCTACCTGCTGAGTCGCATAGGCGATGTGCAGGGGGCAGAAGAAGTTACTGCCCAGACCTTCCTGTCTGCTTTGGAGGGGTTTCCCCACTATCGCCATCGAGGGAAATTCGCAGCCTGGTTGTTTTCCATTGCCCGGAACAAGGCAGCAGATTATTTCCGCCATGAACGACATGAACTGGGATCTCATCAAGCTGCTTCGCTGCCTGTAGAGACTGATCTGCTCCAGCAAACCATTCAAACCGAACGTGTGGCGAAACTGGCCGGATTGATTTCAGAGTTGAACGAGGATGAGCGTGAATTGATCCGCCTGAGATTCATCGCCGAGATGCGTTTTGCTGAAATCGCCGCTTTGATTGACCGCAAAGAGGATACAGTGAAGAAATCCCTGTATCGCCTGCTGGCCCGATTGAAGAGCCAGATGGAGGAAAGCTATGACTGAATATACCCTCTCCCCAGAATTTGAAATTGATCTGCGGGCAGCTGTGGCTGTGCCCGATGCATCTAACACTTTTGTGGCTGCATTGCGGAAAGAATTGCTTGCGAAGACAGATAGAAAGATGCGGCCACGCTCGAAACGCTTGCATCTGACCTGGGCGGTTCCGCTGGCATTCTTCTTCGTTTTGGTTGTGGTCACGCTGGTGATTGGCCCCCAACGTGTCTGGGCGGCTGTACGCAGCTTATTTGGATATTTGCCTGGTGTCGGCTACGTTGAAACCGATGGCAGTTTACGAGTCCTGAGTGAGTCAGTCCTTATAGAACGTGATGATGTCAGTGTGTTTGTAGAGCAGGCGATTGCTGACAGCCAGCGGACGGTGGTCGTTTACAAAGTTGAGGGTCTTTCGGTGCAGGCCGCCAATTCTGAAGGTGAGGGCGCACGAACAGGCTCGGTTCCATACTTACAGTTGCCTGATGGGGAACAGCTAAATCTCATGAGTGGAGGTGGGCCCGGTTGGGGGATCGGCTACCGTAATCGTCTGGTTTTCCCGGCCATCCCTGCCGATGTGAACGATTTGTTATTGGTGATCCCGGTGTTACAGGGGATGCCTCATGGAGTAGCGCCGGAGGATTGGGAAATCCCCCTTCACTTCGAGCTTGCGCCCCCGGATTTGACCTTGCAGCCGGTCTATGAAACGGATGCGACTCCGACTGGTTCGGAAACCCCTGATTCCTCTGAAACGCCGGAATCGCCGACGAAGTCCGAGGTGCACGGGATTGAGTTGAGTTTGGATCGGATCGTAGAGTTGGATGATGGCTACATCCTCGAAGGGAACCTTTCCTGGGAGGGAGCGGCGGATGTCGACAGGACAGGTTTCTATGAGATCGACCTGTTCGATGCGAACGGCCAGAAGATTCCTGCTGAAAGTGTTTCCCCTGATCCAGTTCAATACCTTGAACGGAGTGAAGCCTGGGCCTTACAGACTAGCAGCAAAGCTTATCCGGGGCCCTGGGTGATATCTCTCCCCGAGATGATGTTGCACGTTATGGCGACTGTGGGGTTTCAAATCGATCTCGGCTACGATCCGCAGTTAGGGCAGGTGTGGGAATTTGATCAGCCGCTTGAGGTTGCCGGGCAGCCTGTTCGTCTGACTTCGGCACGTCTTTACCGAAGCCAGGATGAACGCATCTGGTTGGAGTTTTCATTTTCTAACGACACAGGTATCATCAGCTTCGATGTGTGGGATCCAAACAATTCCAGCGAGAGGGTGTCGGGAAGGGGAAGTGTAGAGGATGACGGCACAATCACTGCTGCTTTCACCTATGACGAAATTCCTACCGGCTTGCACGACATTGAGATCGTCGGGATGATGTATACGCAGGATGGTCCCTGGACGATAACCTGGCAGCCGCTGGTTGAAGCAGGGCAGGCGCCTTCGACGCCTGTACCTCTCCCGGAAGCTTGTTTGACCCTGGATATGTGGGAACAATTCAAAAACCAGACTCCCACAACGCTTCCCGATGGGTTAGGTGGGCGCTTTCTGATCCTGACCCATACCGGGTTGATGTTGCCGCAGATCTCCCTGATCGATTTGAATGGCGATAACCAGCAGGATTATGGGACCGGTGCCTGGATTTCGCTATCGCCGGATGGGAAGACGATCGCCATCCCCAAGGACGACGGCGTTTACCTGGTGGATGCCGCTAATGGAGAATATACCTATCTGCAAGGAACCAATAAGGATTCTGGTTATCCGATTTGGTCCCCCGACGGCGAGTGGATCGCTTTCCATGGGTGGGACGCGCAGTCGATTTATCGTCTCCGTACTGATGGCTCAAGCTTAGAACGAGTCTACGAAGGCGCAGACGTTGTCTACCTTTCAGATTGGACCCCTGATGGGCGCACGGTGGTCTACCTGGGATTTGGCGAGGGCGGCATGGTCATTCAGGGGGTTGATGTAGAGACAGGGATCAGGGAAATTCTCCTGCAAACCGAGGTCATCAAGCCCACATCGAGACCTGCCATTTCGCCCGATGGGGAGTGGATCGCCTATCAAGACGAGGTCTTCGGCCAGCTTACCAAGGGCGCTTATATCGCCCACCTGGATGGTTCGGGTCGAAGGCCGCTGGTGGCGATCGATTCAGAGATTGGCGTCGCCATCGGTGACTGGAGTCCGGATGGGCAGTGGTTGGTGGTCAATATCTACGATTGGGATATCGACCAGAGTAATGCCATCCCCGTCCTGGTCCAGCCCAGTACGTGCAGCGTCTATCCATTGTTCCATTTGCATGGCGAGATCGTTGGGTGGGCGCCGGGAGAATAGGATATATTATTTATTGTTTTGTTAAGTTGGGATTAGCCTTCTCTGAGAAATACCTGAACGCCTCCACATAGCCTTCGAAATTCCCTGTATCGAAGCGGATTTGGTCTTCCCGGAGAGGGTAGCCGTAAAAGGCTTTCCCTTCCTTCACCAGCCGCCGGATGCCTTCTGTGATCCCGATTTCTCCATCCCCATCTGGCGTGATCCCTTCCAGGGCGATGAAAATATCTGGACTGAAGAGGTAACGTCCAACCCCCGCCCAATTGCTTGGCGCTGTCTCCGGGGAAGGCTTTTCTATCATATCGAGAAGCTTCACTGCTCTCCCCGGGACGACCTCACCTGCTGGAACCATGATCCCCCGCCTGTGTGTCTCCTCCCAGGGAATTTGATAGATGGCCATGGTGATGGCCGCCTGATGAGTTCTGTGGGCTTTGGCTAATTCTGTGATAAGGCTTCCGGGCTTTTCCTCCCATATTGGGGCGTCGGCTAAAGCAACGAGGAAGTCCTCCTCCCCTACGAATTCTTTTCCCCTCAAAACTGCGTAGCCCGAGCCGCGAGCCTGGTTCTCCTCGACGAAATCGATGTTCTGCCGGGAAGTAAAGTATTCCCGGATGGTGGATTTATCTAAGCGGGTGACGATTAAAATTTCCTCGATCCCACCTGCTTGCAGCTCCTCGACGATATACGCCATGACCGGTTTTCTCCCCAACGGCAGCATCTCTTTGGGGAGGACTTTGGTGATGGGTTCCATCCTCGTCCCCAATCCCGCCGCAGGGATGATGGCTTTAGTAATCCCTTTGCGTTCCCTTGATGGATTCATATCGGCAAGTATACCTGAGAGAATTGATAATCACTGATTGAACTAACCGGTTTGGATGCGTATAGCCGGCTATCGATCAAGAACGCCTTCACCTAACCTAACAAATTTCCTTGATCACCTGACTACCCGCTTCCTGAGTAACTGATTGCCTGATTACTAATCACGGCTCATAATCCTTAATTCGGTTATACTTGACTCAACAGAGGAATAGATAACATGTATGTCGAATGTTTGTATGAAAAGGAGCGAACATGCGCTACGTAATGAAACAAAAAATATTGACCCTGACCGATCAATTCACCATCAAGGATGATAATGGGGAGGATGTCTATCAGGTCAAAGGGAAACTGATCAGTATTGGGGATAAACTTACTCTCAGAAACATGCAGGGGGATGAATTGGCAGTCATCAAACAAGAGATTATCAGCCTGGTACCCAGCTACCGCATCTACCGGGATGGAGATCTTCAGGCGGATGTGAGTAAGAAACTTCTTACCGTCTTGAAAGATAAATTCAAGGTCGATATGAAGGATGGTAGTAAGGATCTACAGATTATTGGGAATATCCTCGATCACGAATATCGGGTCAAGAGGGGAAAAGATGAGGTTGCTCACGTCTCGAAGAAGTGGATCTCTATTAGGGATAGTTATGGCATCGAAGTCGATGAGGGTGAGGACGATGTATTGATTCTCGCCTGTGCTGTCATCGTGGATATGATTAGTCACGATCCGAAAAAGAGGGCTGCGTCTACGAGCGACTGATTATCAATCGTCAATGATTGTAAACCCATACTTGCGGTACAGATGAAAAGCCCCCAGGCTCGTCTCTGTGCCAAGTGTGATTGATTGATACCCCTCAGCAGCAGCCTTTTGTTTGGCGTGCAGCACCATGAAAGCGCCTAATCCCTGGCGTTGGTGGTCAGGGTGCACAGCCATGCAGCTGATGTGGCAGTTTTTCTCCCCATAAGGGATGAGGTAAGTGAAGGCAACGATATTGCCATCCTTGCGTATGACTGCAGAACCTGCCTCGTTTCTAGCTTGTGCGAGTTCGAGTTCGTCGAAAAAATCACGCCGTTCCGCTTAACTTTGTTCGAAGAAAAAACGCGCATCTCCGGTCTTGAAAGCCTTGTAGTAACACCGGTATTAATCGTCTTCCTCTGTGCATGAGAGTGCCTCTATCTTATACCCTGGGGGGACTTCCACTTCACTGTTGGGTGTATCATTCAGATAGCAGATCATCTCGACGTATTTGCTAAGCAGCCCGAATTTTTCCCTCAGTAGTTAATCGTCGTAATGCGTTTTTACTGGATTTTCCCACACCTTAATTATATCCCGGATGGATATATAGAATCGCTATCTATCGATTGTGAGGATGATAAAATAGCGCAATGTTTATCCCAAATTCACTGATCACCCTGACAAAATAAAGGAAACACCATGAACCAAACTACAACCATCCAACCAAAGATAGAGGTCCTTTCACAAGAAAATATCAAACGGATCCATGAAGATTCACTTCGCATCCTTTCTCAGACTGGTGTTCGGGTCGAATCGGAACGGGCATTGGGATTACTTGCCAAACGAAAAGGCGTGAACGTGTCCGGTGACCGGGTGACATTTGATGGAGAAATTGTAGAATGGGCCGTACAATCAGCGCCTTCACATTTTGCGGTCTTCGACCGTCTTGGTGAACCTGCCTTTCAATTTGGCGACGACCGGACACGTTTTGGGATCGGGTGCACGACCTTGCAATATCAAGATCCCGTGAGTGGGAAGACCGTACCATTCGCCCGTAAGCATATGGGGGAGATGGCCAGGCTGGGGCAAGCCTTATCGAATTACGATACGGTTGCCACGATTGGCATCATCCAGGACATTCACCCCGGTATCGCCGACCTGTATGCTACCCTGGAGATGCTTGCCAACACGACGAAACCCCTCGTCATTTTAGTTTCCGATGACGATTTGTTTTTACCGACGCTGGAAATGCTCGAACATCTCACGGGTGATCTGGGCGAGAAACCCTTCATCATTCCTTACGTCAATCCGATTACCCCCCTGGTGATCAATCAGGGGACCATTGATAAGATGTTCGCTTCTATTGAATATGGGCTTCCTTTTATTTATAACAGCTTCGGTTTGTCAGGCATCACCACCCCTATGACGCCTGCCGGAGTTTTAGTGCTGCTGATTGCAGAACAGCTTGCTGGTTTGACCCTCACGCAAATTATAAAAGAAGGCGCAGCGGTGAGTTTGGGTATCCTCCCCTCATACATCGATATGCACAGCATGGTCAATTTCTACGATCCCATCAGCCATGTCCTCAATTTGGCTGCGGCGGAGATGCTGGCGCATTACGGGATCCCTTACAGCGGCATGGGAGGCGGGTCGCCGGGATGGGGCCCGGATTTTATGACTGCCGCGACGTATTGGATGAACCACCTGCCAGCTTTGATCGGTAAAGTGGACTTCGTCAGTTTTGTCGGGGATACAATGACGGCAAAGGTCTTCTCCCCTGTGAATGTTGTCTTAGGACACGAGGTCATTGCCAAGGCTCTAAAGTTTTTTAAGGGATTCAAGCTGGACGAAGAGAATATTGGGATGGATGACATTCTTACGCTAGGGCCGGGTGGTCACTTCCTTTCATCGCCTGTCACCCGCAAGCATGTC
The DNA here is from genome assembly GCA_050115475.1 of Anaerolineales bacterium. Lineage (GTDB taxonomy): Bacteria > Chloroflexota > Anaerolineae > Anaerolineales > UBA11579 > JASFQL01. The sequence goes on along the minus strand of JASFQL010000019.1, from coordinate 36,666 downwards.
CGCACTGCCTATTATAAATCTCCCATCTACCCGAATATCTCTTTTGAGGAGTGGAGTAAACTCGGTCAGCCGGATGCGGTGGTGATGTTGAAGGAATATACACGAGACCTTTTAGATGGGCTTACCCCTCCGGACGATCAGGGCGACCTGGTAGCAAAGGGCGAGGAATTTATCAAGAATCTAAAAATGGAGAGGTAAATTTCTACCATAGAATAGCGGTTATGCGTTTCTTCAGCCTTGAATTTTTAATATTTATATCCGCCATTCTCCTGCTCTACTGGTTTGTGAAACGAGTGGAGATTCAAAATATTCTCTTGGTCGTTGGGAGTTACCTCTTTTGCGGCTGGCTCCATCCCGCCCATGCTGTGATTCTGGGGTTCAACACCATCGTCGCATATTTAACCGGGAATGGAATTGTACGCACTCAGCGGCGAAAAAAGCTCTGGTTTGGTCTTGGTCTCGTTTTGGTCGTAGGGATTTATAGTTTCTACAAATACCAGAACTTTTTCATCCCTTCACTAAATCCTGAGAGCACCTTTTTTGAAAGGAAAATTCTCCTGCCCTTGGGTATCTCGTTTTACACACTCAGGATTATCAGCTATTTAGTAGATTGCTACCGGCAGGAGAAGGGTGTTATCGAGAATTTTATCGAGCTGAGTTTGTACATCGCCTTTTTCCCTCAACTCCTCGCCGGGCCGATCGATCGGGCGGGTAAGCTGATCCCACAGATTCAAAAACCAAGAAAATGGACTTGGGGTAATTTCTTCGCGGCCTGGCCTTTGCTGGTGATGGGAATTTTCAAAAAGGTTTTCATTGCCGACAATATAAAAATCATCGTCGACAAGACTTTTGCTCTTCAAGAACCTTCCAAGTTTTTGCTGCTTACAGGTGCGATCGGTTTTTCCCTCCAGATTCTGGCTGATTTTTCTGGTTATACCGACATCTCCCGGGGGATATCCCACCTACTTGGATTCGACACATCAGAGAATTTCAATTCCCCGTATCTTTCCCTGACCCCCAACGATTTCTGGAACCGCTGGCACATCACCTTGTCGACCTGGCTGCGGGACTATATCTTTTTCCCGGTAAGGCGTTTCCTTCTCAGGCGATTTAGAAACCTCTCTCCTCTCATTACTACAGCCGTACCGGCATTAATTACCATGTTCATCAGTGGGATGTGGCATGGTGAACAGATAAACTTTATCGTCTGGGGTTTGTACTACGGGGTGCTTATCGTCGTATATCAGATGGCGGGCATAAAAGTCGATTGGGGGGCGAGGAGTATCCATAAATCTGTCGTGGCGTGGGTGGTGATGTTTTCCCTCATTGTATTTGGCTGGATGATTTTCCGCGCGCCTTCCCTCGATTGGCTGGTGAACGTCCTGGTAAGCCAGCCTGTGTTGGGTTCAAATGAAACTTTCCTTGTGGGGATTGTGAGTCTCTCCATGACTTTGTTTTACGCTATTCCCCTTTTTATCAAATTTGTGATCGATCTTCTTCCCAGATATTCTCAGGAGTTGTCAGGTATCTTTTACGCCATCGCCACGCTCTTGATTATTGTTTACTCGAATTCATCTTCACCTGATTTTATCTATGTACAATTTTAGGAGAAGAGAGAAATTGCCGTCATCGGTAATGCTTTTTTTATTTACGCCCCAGCCCCTGTTCTGTAGCCCCCACCAGGGCGACCCGGTTCCCAAATACCTCCTGCCCTTCGCCCATGTCGTAATGCGCCTGGCCGATCTCATCGAAGGAATACAATTTTCCCAGGCATGGGTCGATCTTTTTGTCGAGTACCAGTTGGTTATAGGCGCGAGCCTGTTCGTCGTTCGTGCCGTGTGACCCCTGCAGGCGTTTCTGCCGTACCCAATGGTAGCGCAGATCGACCATGGCGGAGTAGCCAGTCGTGCCGGCACAGATGACCACCATCCCGCCTGCTTCGCACACGAAGATGCTTGTGGGGATGGTTTCCTCCCCGGGGTGCTCGAAGACGATGTCCGGATTTTTACGTTCGCCCAGGGCATCCCATACCGCCTTGCCAAAGGCACGGCAGCCTGCCGTCCAGGTTTTCTGTCCCTCCTCATCCGTCCAATGCGGAGGGATTCCCCAATGGTCGAAATCCTTACGGTTGATGTATCCCGCTGCGCCCAGCTTCTTGCAGAATTCACCTTTACTTTCACCGGATACCACTGCCACGGCTTTCGCCCCATGGATCTTGGCGAGTTGGATGGCCTGGCTGCCCAGTCCGCCCGCGCCGCCCCACACCAGGACGATGTCGTCCTTTTTCAGGGCGTTCCCCTCCCAACCGAGCAACATCCGGTAAGCCGTCGTCCCCACCAGGGTCGCGGCAGCTGCTTCTTCCCAGGTGAGGTGGGGCGCCTTGGGTAGGACCTGGTGTTCTTGGGCTACACAGAACTGCCCGAAGGAACCGAAATTCGTGTCGTATCCCCAGATTGTGGCGGAAGGAGCCAGCATGGGGTCTTTACCGGACTTCACCCATGGATCGTCGTCGTTCCAACCGCCGTGATGGACGACCACCTCATCACTGACCTTGACATCTTTCACATCTTCCCCAACCGCGTAGACGATACCTGCTACGTCGCTTCCGCCGATGTGGAAGTCGTAGGGTTCCCCCCGTCTTTGCCGGACTTTGATGACGTCGATGGGAATCCCTCGGGCAGCCCAGACGTTGTTGAAGTTGATCCCCGCCGCCATCGAGGCGATGAGAATTTCCTTGGGTTTCAATACGGGAACGTCCACCTCTTCTACCTGGAAAGCGGTTCTGGGGTCGCCTAATCGATCTGAGCGGATCACCTGGGCCAACATCCGTCTAGGGACCTCACCAATGGGGGGCAACTCTCTATTCACGCCGGTTTTACTCATCCTGTTCACCTTTATTTATGACTAATTCAACGTCGTTCTTCCCCCCTGGGTCGATGCGTTAATTATACCTAACATACAGGTAGTCCCTTTTATTCGTTGGCGAATGCCGTCCATTGAAATGCCTTTTCAACTATGTTATTATCCTCATCACTACTTACTTAAGTATCAGACAATCAATCACCAGAAAGTATTTACATTTTTCCTGATCCCTGATTACCTGGTTGACTGGTCGACTGCGAAGGAACAAAAAAGTGGAAAATAATAGTGCAAGTTCCGATAAGAAAGCATTTCAAGATTACTACCCCGATGCATTGAGCCACTGCTACGGCTGTGGGCGGCTCAACGAACACGGTTTGCAGATTAAGAGTTACTGGGACGGAGAAGAGACCATTGCTGTCTACACGCCCAGACCCTATCACACTGCCATCCCCGGTTATGTCTATGGTGGCCTGATTGCCTCCCTCATCGACTGCCACGCCACAGGTACGGCTTCAGCCGCCGCCACTCGCGAGACCGGGCTTGACCTCAGCAGCGATAAAGCCTTGCGCTTCGTTACGGCCTCCTTGCATGTAGATTATTTGCGCCCCACACCGATGGGCGTCCCACTTGAAGTTCGGGGGGTGGTCGAGGAAATGAAAGGGCGCAAGGTGGTGGTGGGAGCCACAGTCTCAGCGGAGGGAGAGGTGTGTGCCTCTGGCCGGGTCGTGACCGTTTTGATGCCCGATCATCTCACCCCGAAAGGGGAATAGTCCTGGTTGGAGGGAGGTTCGTTGAGGACCGAAGAAGAAATCTACGCCCAGTTTGATGAGTGGGCAAGAAACAATGAGTTGATCCGGGCAGCGGTCTTGACCAGTTCACGAACCAAGCCTGATATCGAGATAGACTTCTTATCCGATTATGACGTTGAGCTCTACGTCTCGGACATTGCACCGTTCCAGCGAGACGATGAGTGGTTAAGCGTCTTCGGGGAGATCATGGTTCGTTGGCCCCTCAGGCCACGTCCCACGCTTGAAGAGGGGTGGATCACCAGACTTGTACTCTTCAAAGACTACCTTCGTATCGATTTCCAGATAACCGATCAGGTATATATCCAGCCAGATGATTATCAGGATGGCTGCCGTGTCCTCATCGATAAGGATGACCTCACTGCGGAACTGAATCCCCCCACATTTACCCGGTACCATATCAGCAAACCTTCTCAAGAGGAATATGACGACCGCGTCAACGCTTTCTGGTGGGATGCGACCTACGTACCCAAATACCTCTGGCGAGATGAACTGCCCTTCGCCACCTATAATTTGGGGTGCGGCATCCGGGACAAGTTCCTCCGCACTGTGATCGAATGGTACATCGGTATGGAAAATGGCTGGGCTGTGGATACCGGCATCCATGGGCGGTGGTTCAAACGCTACCTCAGCCCCGAACTGTGGGCGGAGTACGAAACCACCTTTGCGAGGGCGGATATCGAAGAACAGTGGAAAGCCTTTTTCAACGCTGTCTCCCTCTTCAGGAAACTTGCCAAGGCAGTTGCCAACGGCTTAGGCTACGCCTATCCCGATCAAATGGATCGAGAAATTACGGAATATCACAATCAGATTCGTAATAGGCGATAAACAGTTGTATTGGAGGAACCTGTGACGAAACTGCTCTCCCGAACAGATGTGATGGATATCCTCACCATGGTGGACACAATTGAGATATTAGAGAAGGCCTTCACCGATCTCTCGAATGGAAAAGCAGTTTTACCCCAGCGAACGCTGATTACTGCGCCCGATCACCACGGCCTAGCCTTGTTCATGCCTGCTTATCTGAAGGGGATGGGAGCTTTAGGGACCAAGGTCGTGACCGTTTACCCGGACAACCTTGAGACCTATGGCCTAGCATCTGTTCTGGGGACCATCATCTTGTTGGATGAGAATACTGGCGCGCCAATCGCCATTATGGACGGAGGTTATCTCACCGCCATGCGGACGGGAGGCGTTGCCGGGCTGGCTTCGAAGTTCTTGTCCAGAAAAGACGCCAAAGTGCATTTGTTGTTTGGAACAGGCGGCATGGCGAAGACCCACGCCTGGGCGATCGATACCGTCCGGGATATCGAGAAACTGCTTCTCTATTCCATCGATCCCCTTGAGAAACGACGCGCTTTCCGTGATGACCTCAAGACCATCATCACTGGTGAGATTGTCCTGGCCGGTGATCCACAAGAAGCGGTGAAAGAGGCAGATATCATCACGCTGATTACCAACGCCCAGGCACCTATCATCCACGGGGATTGGTTGAAACCCGGCGTCCACGTCAACGGTTTGGGTTCTCATTCGCCAACCACGCGCGAGATCGATACTCAGACCGTTCTGAAGTCGAAGGTGGTCTGCGACCTGGTGGAAGCCTGCATACCTGAAGCGGGAGATTTCCTCATCCCTATCGAAGAAGGGGTATGGGATTGGAACCGGGTTCACGGTTCTTTAGGGGATGTAATTACCGGGAAGATTCCCGGACGCGAGAATGAGGATGAAATTACCTTGTTCAAGAGTGTCGGCCTGGCCATCCAGGATATGTCTACTGCCCTTCACGTTTACTCCAAAGCGGTCGAGTTGGGGGTTGGCAGCGATTTCGATTTTTAATGGATTGTATGTTAGGGGGGATGTTCTCATCCATCCTTAATTTCAACCAGGCTGGTTCCCTGTAAAATACGAAAAGGTACAATCATTTTACAAGGAGAGGTAAGGCAGGTTATGGAAAATCAAATCACCCCCAAAGTCCGTGAAGAAACCTTGTTTGCCGGGATCAGAAAACCGATCAAAAGCCGAAAAGAGTTGATTCCCAGAATGGAAGAGGTGACCAGGGTGTGTGGCGAACAGGCCATCAGTCCCCTGACGGTCATCTTCCGTTTCGATACCCCTGTAGATGGCTTCGACGCCGAGGTTGGTTTTGTGGTCTCTGAGCCGGTGAACGATGGCGAGGTACGTACCCACACCTTACGGAAGCTGTCCTTTTTTTCTCTGACCCATCGTGGTTCATTGGATACCTTGCGGGAAACGAAATATAAGATCATCGACCACCTGAACAAGACCGGTTTGTCCTCGGAGTTGGAAGACGTGGAGGTCTACCACAGCTATGACCCCGACAAGCCGGAAGAAGTAGAGATTGAATCGCGGTGGTCTTACCTTGCCTGGCCGGAGATCTATCGAGAGCAGTTGATCCGGGTCTTAGGGCCTGAACTGGCTGGGGAAATTTGGGCAGGGGGCGAATCGATCACCCCTTTCACGCTGGTCGATGAACGCGTGGCCTGGGTGGGGGAGTCTATTGAACGTCTGAAGACTAATACTACCCCTGCCCAGCAATTCGACATCCTCTCTCGCGTGGCGCTGGTTCGCCCGATTGAAGATGTGAATAAATATAAAGCGATTTACAAGGAAACCGGGGATATCAATGCGGTCATAGCGCACCAGGATGAGCAGTTAAAGAAAACTCCTACTGGCGGGTTCATCGATCCCCACTGGTCGGACGGCAAGGTGTTGCATCTGAGTAAGGTCGCCCGTGACCGCGAAGCCTATGATAAAGCCAAGACCCATGATGAGCTGCGCCAGGCTTTTTGTTTCTGCAACTTGATTCGCCATGCTAAAGCACCCAAAGTAGACCCCATCTTCTGCTATCGGGCCGCTGGCTGGGCGCGCCAGTTCTGGGAGCCGATTCTAGGCGTTCAGTTCGAGACCTGCACTATTACCCATTCCATTCTCAAGGGCGATCCCTTCTGCGCCTGGGAATACGATATACCCGATCCTGATTAGGAAAGGTACCCCTCAGAGACGAGCAGTTCCGCATTCAAGATCGCACCACTCGCCGCGCCGCGCAGGGTGTTGTGTACCACGGAGACCATCCTGAAATCGAATAAGTTGCAGGGGCGTATTCGTCCCACCGAAACGGCCATTCCTTCCATTGCGTTGCGGTCTCTTCTCGGTTGCGGGCGGTCTGGTTCTTCCCGCACGATGATGGGATATTCGGGCATGCTGGGGAGTGGTTTCACCGTTGGCGGTGAACGGAAATCTTTGAGGACTTGTACTAACTCCTCGACCCCTGGTTTCTCACTTAATTCCACAGACAGGCAGGCGGTATGCCCATCCAGGACGGGTACGCGGTTGCATTGTGCGCTGACGACGGCCTCGGATTGGACTCTGCTCTTCCCTTCTATCTTTCCCAGCAGCAAACGAGTCTCTTGTTCGATTTTCTCTTCTTCCCCCCTGATGTAAGGGATGACGTTGTCGATGATATCCAGATAGGATAACCCTGGGTAGCCTGCCCCCGAGACAGCCTGCATGCTCACGGCAATAACGCTTTTCAACCCAAAAGCCTGGTCTAGCGGCTTCAATGGCATAACCACGCCGGTCGTCGTGCAGTTTGGGCTGGTCACGATCAACCCTTTCCAACCTTTGTATTTCCGCTGGCCTTTGATCACCCCCAGATGTTCGGGATTGATTTCTGGGATGATTAAGGGTACGTTGGGGTCCTGCCTATAAGCGGAGGCGTTCGAACACAAGACATAACCATCTTTTGCGAATATAGGTTCGATTTCTTTGGCGACGGAGGAGGGCAGGGCGGAGAAGATGAGTCGAGCTGGAAGGGGCGGTTCGGGGGAGCCGACCACCATCTCTGCAATCGAGGGTGGGATACACCCCTCTAACTGCCACTGGCATACGTCCCCATACTTTTGACCTGCGCTTCGTTCTGAGCCGCATAAGGCTGTAATCTCGAACCAGGAGTGGTCGAATAATAATTGTATAAATCGTTGCCCTACCGTACCTGTCGCACCTAATATTGCGATGGGGATTTTCTCATTTTGATTGTCCATTGATGATGACCTCCTCGTGAATTTGCCGGACGGCTTCTTCAGCGTCTTCTGCTGAGATGACTATGGAAATGCTGTGTTCAGAAGAACCTTGGGCGATGGCGATATCATTGATGTTCGCCTGCCACAATGCGCCGAAGACACGTGCCGATACACCGGGGGTGCTTCGCATCCCCGCACCCACAACGGTCACGATGACGACGTCAGACTGCGCCCATACCCGGTCGATGTCTCGCCGGTGCAGCTCGATTTCCATCTCTCGCTCGATGGCGTGTATAACCCCTTTGGCGGTGCCTTCCGGGACGATAAAACATATCGACTGCTCGGAGGACGATTGCGAGATCATCAGCACGCTGGCCCCTTGTTTGGCGACGGCGGAGAAGGTCCGGGCTGCGATCCCGGGGACGCCTATCATACCCCTTCCTTCCACTGTGACCAGGCTCAATCCATGGATGGATGTCACGGCGGAGATTTTTCCCCGAACCAGTTCCGGTTTATTGATGAGTGTTCCGGGGCATTCCGGGTTGAAGGTGTTTTTCACCCGCAAGGGGATCTCTCGCTCGACGATGGGGCGGATCGTTTTCGGGTGTAGCACCTTTGCGCCGAAATAGGCCATTTCGCTAATCTCTTCATAAGAAAGTTCGGGTATGATCTGCGCATTTGGCACGAGTCGGGGATCGGCGGTCATCACCCCATCGACGTCCGTCCACGTCCATACTTCGGCAGCATCCAGGCATACGCCCAAGATGGATGCTGTATAATCGCTCCCCCCTCTTCCCAATGTGGTTATGTCCCCTTCTTCCGTTGCCCCGATGAATCCGGTGACCACGGGAACGACCTTGTTTTTCAAAAGCGGCAGCAGCCTTTCAGTTACTCCGGCCTGCGTGACTTCCATCAAGGGGTTGGCTTCCTGGTGGTGGTTGTTAGTGATAATGAGTTCTGTTGCATCCACTGCCTGGCTGGCAACGCCTCTTTCTTCGAGTACAGCCGTAAATATTCTCGCATTCATCCTCTCGCCAAAAGAAGTAACCGTATCCATCCCCCGTTGGGTCACTTCCCCCATGACCTGGATTCCGGAACAGAACGCATTAATCTCATCAAAAAAGCCATCGATGTTTGTTCGTAATTGATCTCGCTCTTCACTTTCTTTCAATAATTGCTCGATCGTATGCTGGTGGCGGGTATGCAGATCAGCGAGGGTGGCCTGTGTCTTTTTCTCATCCCCCCCTACAGAGGATCGTGCGCAGGCGATGAGTCCATCTGTGACCCCACTCATGGCTGATACGACCACGACCAGGTGATTCCATTTCACGGCCTGATCTGCGATGATATCTGCTGCCTGGGAAATAGCATCGGCACCACCGACAGATGTCCCGCCGAACTTCATCACAGCGATCTTTCTCTTTTTTCCATTTTTTGTGTTGTTGGCCATGATATACCTCATCTATTGTTTATGAAAAAACAAAAAAGCCTCGTGGGGTTCGAGGCTTTTGAAAATCCAGGTTGATGGTTTGCTGCTTATGCAGTGCGACCACCGGATGCGCATCGACACCCTACGTTGCCTTTTCGGAGGCCAGTAGTACCCATACCCATTGTGCCGGTGGTCATTCGGTAGTTTTGCATATTGGGCGTGAATATATCACTAACTTCGCTTTTCGTCAAGTTGGAGAAGATATGAAGGCGATCAGTTGATCGGGGATCAGGCAATCAGGGGACGATGTAACGATGTAATTAAGTTATTACGGAACTACGGAACTATGTAACTAAGTATCTGTCTTCAATCTACGGATATAATCCAGACACATGTTCACTGCCCATTGTGCAGCCATTAGTGGGGGACCGCCGTAGGAGCGGGAAAACCTCCTCGTTTTCACCGGTGTGATGGCAATGAGGTATAGGTCTTGCTTCTCTTCCCCTGTATGGAGTGACACACCGAAAGAAGTTGTAGCGTTCCTGGCTTCCAGCGCTTTACGGCAGATTACCTCCAATTCCTCGGCTCCTGGTGCACTCGTCAACACTTCACCACCCACAAAACATGGATTGTCTGCATCGACCATGCGTTGGGTCAGGTGACCGGCCAACCCGGCTTCAACCACGGTCAGAGTCCACCCTTTTTCTTGAATATTTTCAAGGGCAGCTTTTTCAAGAGTCTCCTCGTCCGCGCCGTATATTGCATCGCCTAACCTATGGCGAAGGTCTGCTTCCACCGCTTCGATGAGTTGATTGGCTTCGTCGTGAGATTCCGCCTTTGCGGTGATTCGTACGTCCACTTGCCCGGCATGGGCGGACAGACCTACGGTGGGGTTGCTCCCAGCCTCAAGGTCGCCGATGACTTCGTCGATCTGGGATTCGCCAATGCCGGCTGTGTGCAAGATTCGGGCTTTGATGATCCCCGTTAGTTTGAATCGTTTCCGCAGATAAGGCAGGACTTCGTGCTGCATGAGATATTCCATCTCCCGTGGGACTCCAGGCAAAGCGATAATGGCGTTCTTTTCCGTCTCAACGATAAAAGCCGGGGCAGTGCCTACCGGATTTTTGACCGCAATCGCCCCTTGTGGGACAAAAGCCTGTCGTCTATTGTTTTCTGTAGGTCTTCGCCCCCACCTCGCAAAACGGTCGATGACCTGCTGCCACAGGTCTTCCCGGAATTCCGTTTCCACTCCCATCGCTTTGGCGATAGCCTCTCGTGTAGGATCGTCCACCGTCGGGCCGAGGCCCCCTGTCGAGATGATGATCTCTGAACGGGTCATTCCTGCACGCACGGCTTCGGCGATGCGATCCACGTTATCGCCCACTGTTGAGGTCCAATACAGATCGATCCCTTCATCCCGCAGGGTACGGGCGATATAACGAGAGTTGGTATCCACGATCTCGCCGAGGAGGAGTTCCGTTCCGATGGTGATAATCTCTGCTTTTGTCACAGGGCTATTTTACTCTTTTTCAAGAAAAACGCGATAGTTATTCGAGAAACCTTAATTATCCAGATATGGTAAAATATAGAACATTAATCCACTAATGAATCTGTCTGAGTTTTTTACGGTTTTCCCGGAATGTCAGACATCTATTAATATAAAATAATTGGGGGAGGACGTTGCCTGAGTGTCCTCTACCCTGGAGGTTTTTGTGGCAAACCAAGCAAGTTCCTATCAAGCGGAAGATATCCAGGTCCTGGAAGGCCTAGAGGCTGTCCGCCGACGCCCGGGTATGTACGTCGGCGGTACCGATGTCAAAGCGCTTCACCACCTCATTTACGAGGTAGTGGATAACTCAATTGATGAAGCCTTGGCGGGTTCGGCAGACTGCATCGAAGTAATCATCCATGAGGACAGCAGCGTTTCCGTGACTGATAATGGGCGTGGTATTCCCGTAGAGGAACACCCCACCCAAAAGAAGTCTGCCCTGGAAGTGGTCATGACCATGCTTCACGCTGGCGGAAAGTTCGAGGGCAGCACCTATAAAGTTTCTGGTGGTCTGCATGGCGTGGGCGTCTCGGCTGTAAACGCACTATCTGAGTGGTGTGAGGTGGAAGTCAGGCGGGATGGGAAGATCCATTCTCAACGTTACGAACGCGGTAAGCCTACCGGACCGGTAAAGTCGGGTGGCAGTATCAAAGCATCGGATACCGGCACCAAGACGACATTTAAGTTCGATTCGGATATTTTCAAGGGAAAAGACGATTACCGTTTTGAAACTCTCGTCCAGCGGTTCCGTGAGATGGCTTTCGTCACGCGCGGAGTGTCCATCAAACTCATTGATGAACGCGATAGCCGTGAGATGACCTTTTATTTTGAAGGTGGGATTACTTCATTCGTACGCTACTTGAACCGCAACCGGAATGTCCTCCATCCGGTCGTTCATACCGAGAAAGAGGTAGAAGGTGGCTTGGTGGTTGATTTTGCTCTCCAGTTCACAGACGCTTATGCCGAATCGGTCTATGCTTTCGCCAATACCATCAACACCATCGATGGCGGTACGCATCTCACTGGTATGCGCCTTTCCATTACCCGCACGATTAATAATTATGCTCGTAAGAATGGCTTATTGAAAGATAACGATCCTAACTTCAGCGGCGATGACACCCGTGAAGGATTGACTGCTATCGTTTCGGTCAAGATCCCCGAACCGCAGTTCGAAAGTCAGACGAAAGTCAAGTTGATGAATCCCGAGGTACAAACTGCTGCTCAACAGGTGATCGGTGAGGCTTTCAACGTTTTCCTGGAGAAGAATCCTTCTGCGGGGAAAGCAATCGTACAAAAGTGTTTGACCTCTGCCAGGGCGAGGGCAGCTGCCCGTAAGGCACGCGACCTGGTCATCCGTAAATCTGCCCTGGAGAGTCTCACCCTCCCCGGCAAGCTGGCCGATTGTTCTGAACGAGATCCCAGCCAGACCGAGCTGTATATCGTCGAGGGAGACTCGGCCGGGGGTTCTGCCAAGCAAGGCCGTGATCGGCACTTCCAAGCCATATTGCCATTGCGCGGTAAAATCCTCAATACAGAACGCGCCCGCCTTGACCGGATTCTGTCCAACAATGAAGTAAAAGCTCTCATCTCAGCTTTGGGTACGGGGATTGGCGACAGCTTCGATCTGGAGGGCCTCCGCTACGGCCGCGTCATCATCATGACCGATGCCGATGTGGACGGCAGCCATATCCGGACCTTGCTGTTGACTTTCTTCTTCCGTTATATGCAAGACCTCATCGACGAGGGGCACCTTTACATCGCCCAACCACCATTGTACAGCATTACATATAAGAAGAAACTGCAATATGCCTATACAGAAGCTGAAAAAGAGCGCATCCTCAAGGGCATGGGGGAGAATGTCGAGCGCGCCAATGTTCAGCGTTATAAGGGGTTGGGTGAGATGAACCCCGATCAGTTGTGGATCACAACAATGGACCCTGAGAATCGTATCCTTTTATTGGTTACCGTTGAAGATGCTGCCGAAGCTGACCGCACCTTCGATATGCTCATGGGATCTGCTGTACCTCCACGTAAGCGATTCATCCAGACTCACGCCCGCGAGGTCCGGAATCTGGATATATAAATCTATATATTGTCATTCTACTCGTAGGGACAGGTTTCTAAACCTGTCCCTATTATGTTTCTTGCACAATATGGGGGAAGGAAAATTCACCCCATCACAACCTCGACAGTATTCTCCTCCTCAAGCAGGGCTGCGGGTAGGAGGTCGTTTTCCAAAAGCTTACCGTTCAATCTGATTGATTTGACCCCTTTACAGACCTTTGATGGATTGATTACCTGGATGTCGATATGTTTTCCCCGGAAGCGACGGGACACCTTGAAACGGTCCCATGATGAAGGGATGCAGGGATCGATTCGCAAGCCATCTATCTCAGGTCGGATTCCCAAGAAGTACTGAGTGGCGCTGAAATATGCCCAGGCGGCAGCCCCGGTGAGCCATGAGGTTCGAGTGTTCCCTGCCCGGGGTGAATATTTAGAATAGGTGGTTTGCCCTTGAACGTAAGGCTCGATCTGCCTAAGTTGCCCTCGATCGTTGTAAGCGGCTGGTATGTTTGCACGTAAATACTTATACGCCCGATCTCCATTTCCTAGCATGGCCTCGGCGATCACCCCCCATCCCTGGGTGTGGTTGAAGATTCCTGAATTCTCTTTGATACCTGGATTGAAAACGACTGCACGCATGACTTCAACCGAGGTGTGAATAAAGGGTGGGGCAGCTAACATCAACCCGTAAGGGGTTGCCAGATGTTTCTCCACTGCCTGCATGCATTTCTCGCTTTGTTCTGGTGTGGCCGCGCCGCTTATCACCGCCCACACTTGCGTGTTTAGATAAATCTGGCCTTCGTCATATTCTTTGGTCCCATAAACGGTTCCATCTTCACCAATAGCCCATATGAACCAGTTTCCATCCCAGGCACATGCATTGATGTTTTTGTCGAGACGATCCCTTTCCTCGAGTGCCCAGGTTTTCTCACCGGCCCATCCTAGCTGTTCGGCGATTTCAGCGTACACCGTAAGCCCCAGCCGTAATTGGAAAGCGACGAAGAGACTCTCTCCGTGATATCCCAGTCGCAGGCAATCATTCCAATCTGCTGAAAGACCGCAGGGCAGGCCGTTCTTGCCGGTGCGTTCAAGATTGAATTCTAGAGCACGGCGCATATGACCGAAAACGGTGGCTTCTCCCTCGTCTGCGAAAGGCAATACTTTTCTATAAAAATCCAAATCTCCCGTCTCGCACACGTAAGCTTGTATGGCGTTGAAAAACCACAGGCAGTCATCTGAGCGATATTCCTCATCATCAGGTGGAGACTCATATCCCGGTTTGTGTTCGAATGGCCTGATAACAGGTATCGCCCCGCCGTTTGTCACTTGCCCGGTAAGCATCAATTCCAAACGCTGGCGGGCTTCATCCGGGATCGCCGCGGTCACCCCGATGACATCCTGTACAGAATCGCGAAATCCCAACCCATCCCTTTCCCCGTTATAGACCAGGCTGGCAGAGCGTGACCAGGCAAAATTGACCAGGCAATTGTATAGGCCCCAAACGTTTATTGTATGATTCAGGGCTTCATCCGGAGTCTTGATTACCATGCTGCCTAGCCTGTCGTGCCAGTGTTTTTTCAAATTATCCAGTTCTTTCTGTGCCCGTTCGATGGAACCGAACTCACCCATCTTCCGCTTTCCAATTGTTCGGGCGTCCCCAATCCCCAGCATAACGAGAACATAGCGAGTTTCTCCAGGTTTGAGGGTTATATTTGTTTGCAGACTCCCACAAGCATTATCGCCATAGGCGTCGCTGTTGTGGCATTGGCCTTCTTCGACCACCTGCGGGTTGTGGTAGCTGTGGTATGTTCCCAAAAACTCATTTCGGCTTGTGTCGTATCCGTCCACATCCGCACCCACGATCCCCATCCAAACGTGTCTGGCGAAGTCGTTGATGAGAATTTCTTTATCATCCTGGGTTAAGTGGTCTTGGATAGCGATACGCAGCAGTCCATCTTCCAAACTGCCGCGTACGATGAAGAGAGAATATTGTAAATTTACTCGATCCTGGAAGGTGTCCCATTGGTTGGTGAATTCGCAGAACGTAAACAGGGAAATCTCCCGCTGCCGGTTGCTTTGATTGGTGATCTTCATCTGCCAGTATTCGAAGGTTTCCCCTAAGGGAACGAAGTAGGTGACTTCGGTTGAAATCTCAGCGTATTGGGATTCGATCACAGTGTATGCTGTTCCATGCCGGCAGGTAGACTCATAGCTCCCAAGGTCTTTGCCAACTGGCTGCCAGGATGCCGACCAATAGTCGCCACTCTCTTGGTCGCGGAGGTAGAAATATCGTCCAGGCTGGTCCATGGGGACACTGTTGAAATTCAAACGGAGAAAACGCCCCCGCGCTCCGGATTTATAAAACCCATACCCACCGGCGTTGTTTGTGATGATGGCGCCATATTCGGTGGATCCGAGATAATTACTCCACGAAGTGGGCGTATCCGGTCGGGTAATCACATATTCTTTTTCTTGTTCGTCGAAATATCCAAATTTCACCCCATCCTCCAATATTTACCTGGCTTGATATCCACCGCGTTGGCGATGACAAAATCGACGATCTCATGGACGTAAGCAAATGCCAAACACACAACAGAATCTGCCCCGCCGTAATAGATGGCCATCCGTCCGCTATCCCCATCCACAAGCGCTGCACAGGGAAAGGCTACGTTGGGCACATCGCCTACACGTTCATAAGGGGCGTGGGGTGCCAGCAGATAGGGTGCTCCCCTTGCGATTACTTTCCAGGGTTGTTCCAGGTCTAACAATGCTCCGCCGAAGCTGTAGACGAACCCGTTGCAGGATGACAAGACCCCATGGTATATCAACAGCCAACCTTCTGTCGTTTCGATGGGAATAGGGCCTGCTCCGATCTTGGTTGCCGTCCATCCCCCCAGTGGGCCCATCACATAGCGGTGGCGTCCCCAATAGGTCATATCTGGGCTTTCGCTGTAATAGATGTCCCCAAAAGGCGTGTGACCGTTGTCACTGGGGCGGCTCAGCAAGGCATATTTTCCATCGATCTTCCGGGGAAACAATACCCCGTTGCGATTAAACGGTAGGAATGCATTCTCTAATTGGGTAAAGGTTTGAAAATCAAGCGTATACCCGACACCGATGGTAGGGCCGTTGGTGCCGTTGCACCAGGTAATGTAGTAGCGATCTTCGATCCAAACCACGCGTGGATCATACATATAAAGGAACTCGTTGATTTCAGCGATGGTCTCATTTTCCGGCTCCCATTGGATGCGCTCGTTCTCAATCTCCCAGGTGAACCCATCCTCGCTTTTCCCAACGTGCAGCTGCATCACACGACGTTTGTCATCGCATCGGAATACACCTGCGAAGCCATCCTGGTAAGGGACGACAGCGCTGTTGAAGATGCTGTTCGACGAAGGGATCAGATCATGGGGAATAATCGGATTGCAGCTCGAACGCCATACAACTTCGTCCACCCCTTTTGGCCGATCCTCCCAAGGAATGTTTTCCAGAGTTTTTCTATTTACTAATACATTCTTGGACATTTTTTCTCCTCTGGGAGTCCCTCGCCTGTTCTCCGAACTCTGACATGTATTTTTATTAAACACTAGTTGTCTGACAGGCGTTCGATAATTTCGAGGCAGGCGCGGGTGTGGTGGTAGGGGCCTTCCCACGGGCCGATTTTATAACTGCTGTCAATTGGTGTCCCTTTCAGTGATATCTCTTTATACCACCCCCCATGTTCGCGATCAATGAAATTGTTTTGAATGAACTCGAATATCCGTAGAGCCGCGTCAGCATATTTTACATCGCCTGTGATTTGATATGCATTGATAAAACCGACCATACCTTCCACTTGAGGCCACCAGGATAGTTCACTTCCCTCGAATGAATCCTTTATTCTTCCCTCAAAAATGACATTTCCTGCTGGATTCATCCCCTGTTGTAAAACTGATTTGGCTAATCTCACAGCGATATTTTGCGTTTGTTCTTTTACTTCAATATCGTCAATCAACTCTGCCGCTTCGCAGAGTAACCAACTGGCCTCGATGTCGTGCCCAAAGGATATGCGCTGTGATAGCGAATTCCACTGCTCATCGAAAAATAATTTCAGATGGTCGTTATCTGGATCAAAGATATGGTTAAGGAATGATACAAGCATACCTTTATGGCGTTCATAAAGCAGGTCATCGGGCCAACTACGACGTAAATTAGTAAGCGCTTCCAGCAGGTGCAGCATGGTGTTCATAGACTTACATGAATTGATGTCCTTATCACTCAACCGCATATCCTCTAGGGGCTGCCAGGCCTGGTCGTTGGCTTCAATGTACCCTCCGAATTTCGAGTCATATGCATGTTGGTCGCATAAAACAAAGATGTCTTGCGCGTATTTAAGACTTTGTATATCTTGGGTAGCCCGATAATATTCTGATAACCCATAGATAGCGAAAGTCTGGGCATATTGGTGTTTTCGGTCCGATACTGGTTGCCCATTTTTATTTACAGACCAATACACGCCCCCATAGGTTTGATCCCAAAAGATACCCGTCAGGTATTCATAAGCGTAACGGGCGGCATCGAGATATTCCTCATTTCCAAGCTTGCGATAAGCTGAAGAAAACGCCCATAAGATGCGTGCGCATAAAATGGAAAACCGCGGCACTTCGTTATCTACTTCCAGATTATGATGGACTGCCCCATAGAATCCCCCAAACTTGTTATCCTGTGCGTGAGTGATCCAAAAAGGGAGGATGTTTCCGGTTAGCTCATCCAATACCTGTTTACGGAAATCCTTAGAACCAGAAAACTGCACCACACTAACCTACTTTTACATCTACTTGGATTTTGTCTATCTTATTATCAGGTAATGGGATCACATCCCCATCAATCGGATTTCCTTCTACTTTGATGTTGACCTGGTTCTCCAAACCGACCCGTTCGACGTGGATTTCATATCTCACCCCGCGATACACCCTCTCGGCAGTGAAACCCTGCCAATCCTGTGGGATGACTGGGGAAATTCGCAATCCTTCGTATGTCGGGCGGATCCCTAAGATCCATTGAGTGATGGCGACAAAATTCCAGGCTGCCGTACCGGTTAGCCAAGAATTCTTTGCTTCTCCATGGGTAGGTGCATCCTTCCCTGCGATCAATTGGGCATATACGTAAGGCTCACATTTATGTAGATCGCTGATCCCCTCGCGTGCAGATGGATTTATCCGTAAATAATAATCCAAAGCCCGATCGCCTTGCCCTATCATCGATTCGGCGATCATGATCCATGGATTCGTATGGCAAAAGATACCGGCATTTTCTTTATATCCTGGTGGGTAAGAAGATATTTCTCCATATTCCACGTAATAGCGGCTGTAAGCAGGTTGGAGTAATACGATTCCATGTGGTGTCGCTAATCGATCGGCAACGGAGTCCAATGCCTTGACAGCTCGTCCGTTCTCCAGCCCTAAACCAGCCATAACACAGATTCCTTGCGGCTCAATGAATATTTGTCCTTCTGCACATTCCTTCGAGCCGACAGGTTCCCCATTATCATCGTATGCACGACGAAACCAATTTCCATCCCAACCAGACTGCCAGATAGCTTTTTCCATTTTATCTGCGGCCTCAATCATGCTACAGGCATCTTGAGATTGGCCGAGGTGTTGTGCGATTGTTGCCATCTCCTTGGTTGCTAGCATGAATTGTCCGGCAATGAAGATGCTTTCTGCCACTTTGCCGTCTTTGATCCCCGTGGTTTGAAAGGACTCGCCTGGCTCCTCAGAAAACGTGTTTAGGTTCAGACAATCGTTCCAGTCAGCCCGGCCGATTAATGGGAGTTGATTTGGGCCTAACCTGTCCAGCGTATAGCGAATGGCTTTTTTCAGGTGCTCGAAAAGTTTTTCCTCTGTGCCTGGATGATTGTCATAGGGCACCATTTCTTCAAGAATTTTCCAATCCCCAGTCTCTTTTAAATAGGCGGCTGTAGCAAGTATTAACCATAAGGCATCGTCGTTGAAATTACTCCCGATGCCATGATTACCGCGCTTTGTAAGCGTTTGATATTGGTGATAAGCTCCGCCATCCGGTAATTGCGTGGCGGCCAAATCGAGGAGCCGTTGCCTTGCCTGGTTGGGGATTAGATGGACTGATCCCAATAAATCCTGGTTCGAATCCCGGAAGCCCATACCCCGTCCAATCCCGGATTCGAAAAAGGAGGCAGATCGGGAGAAATTATACGTCGCGATGACTTGATAGGTATTCCAGATGTTTACCATCCGGTTAATGTGTTCGTTTTGAGTAAGCACCTGGAATTTACTAAGCAGGTTATTCCAGTATACCGCCAACTCGTCGAACGCTGTTTCAACCTCCTTAGGCTGTAGATAACGTTCGATCACTTTAGAGACACCTTGCTTGTTGATTTTTCCAGACCCAGGTGGATTGAATTTCTTGTCTCCCGGGTTCTCGAAATACCCTAAAAGAAAAATAATTCGTTTTTCTTCTTTTGGCTCTAATTTGAGTTTGAGGTGATGCGCGCCAATGGGTGCCCAGCCATGGGCGATGGAGTTCGAGACTCTCCCTTCTTCAACGGCCAGAGGCTTTTCCCACCCACGGTATGGGCCAAAAAATGCTTCCCGCTGTGTGTCGAAGCCTTCAATTTCCTCTGAACATGCAAAATATGCGAAATGGTTCCGGCGTTCCCGATACTCTGTTTTATGGTAAATCACATTGTCTTCAACTTCTACTTCCCCGGTGGAGTAATTCCGTTGGAAATTGGTTGCATCGTCCCATGCATCCCATAAATTAAATTCGATCATAGAAAAGATGGATAGCTCTGCAATTTCCTCACGGGTATTGGTCAAGGATAATTCCCATATCTCTAGATTTTCACCCAGGGGGATGAAATATCGTATCTGAGAGTCAATCTTTGCATAACGAGATTTAATATTGGTATATCCCATACCGTGCCGGCATTCATAGGAATCCAAATTTCCACGGATAGGTTGCCAGGTTGGAGACCAAAACACGGGTTTTTCATTTGAAGGATTGACCAGGTCATCCCGGATATAGACATACCGCCCGCCTACATCGCAAGGGACGTTGTTATACCGGTAGCGTGTCAAACGCCGTAAGCGTGCATCTTTATAGAAAGAGTAGCCTCCAGCAGTATTGGAAATAATTCCAAAGTAGTTTTCGCAACCCAGGTAATTGATCCAGGGCAGTGGCGTATCTGGACGGGTAATTACGTATTCGCGATGTGTGTCGTCAAAGTGTCCAAATTTCATGGTTCCTCAATATTAATGCGGTTTAATCTCCATTCATATATAGACACTGCCTGCAAGGAGTGTGCAGGAGGTCTTGGTTTTTTACTTTGCGTATCTAATCCTTGGTAATGTAACGACAGGCAACAAAGTGGTCAGGCTCGATTTCGATCAATTCTGGAAGATCCACCTGGCATAATTCATTCTTTTCTGGTTTGTTGCATCGGTTATAGTAGACACAACCGTGAGAAAGGTCGGTCTGTTTGGTCTTCAATTCCACCTCACCAGCTTCCCATTTTTTGTCCAGGCGCGGAATAGAAGCCATCAACATTATAGTATAAGGGTGCTGGGGGTTGTTGTATATCTTTTCAGTTGATCCCATTTCCATCACACATCCCCTGTAGAGGATCAACGACCTTTGGCTGATGTAATATCCCAGGGAGAGATCGTGTGTGATGAACAGAATAGAAAGCCCCTTCGATTTTAATTCTGCCAGGAGGTTGAGTACGTCTATCCTGGTGGAGGCATCCAACATGCTGATGATTTCATCGGCCACCAGAAATTTGATATCTAGTAACAAGGCACGGGCGATGAGAAGGCGTTGGAGTTGTCCCCCACTCAACTGGTGAGGAAATTTGTCCAGGACTTCCTTCGGGTTGAGGCCCACCGATTCCAAGGCCTTATTCAATTTATTGGACCAATCAACTGCCGAAGTCTCAGGGAAAAATTCATCATGGATAATTTTAAAGATCCTATCCGCTTTAAAAATTGGATTATAGGAACTGAACGGGTCTTGGAAAACACCTTGGACAGAGCGGTTATATTCTTTCAATTGAGACTTGCTGAAATTAGAGATATCTATCTCTTCAAAAAGGATCTCCCCCGATGTGATTGAAATCAAACCCAAAATCATTTTACCGATCGTGCTTTTCCCACTCCCGCTCTCCCCGATAAGGGAAATAACCTCACTCTTTTGCACTTCAAAGCTGACATTGTTGACGGCATACAGGTCCTTGGTGCCAAAAGTCCCAACTTTATAGGTTTTTGAAATATCTTTGAGTTTTAGCATTTTAATCCACCGCCTTCCAGCAAGCTACGAAGTGATTTTTTTCGATTTCAATAAAAGGAGGAACTTCCGTGCATTTATCAAAGGCTACCGGACACCGGTCTCTAAAACGGCAGCCTTCCGGTGGATGAAGCAGCGCAGGTGGTTTTCCCGGAATACCACTCAACTTTTCTGTATCGTGCTGCACGCCTACTCTTGGCAAGGAGGATATCAACATCTTTGTATATGGATGCCTGGATGAATTGATGATTGTATCTGTGGGGGCCTTTTCAGAGAGTTGACCCGCATACATCACCATGATCGTATCGGCGATTTGATAGAGGATGGAAATATCGTGTGTAATCACAATCATGCTCTTGACGATTTGTAAATCTCGAAATTCGACCAGCATTTCCGAGACCGCTTTTTGAGAGGATACGTCTAAAGCTGAAGTGATTTCATCTGCGATGAGAAGTGATGGGTCCAGTAAAGTAGATATGACCATCACCATACGTTGTTTCATCCCCCCCGACATCTCGATTGGATACATATCTAGTACTTCGTGAGAGAGTTTGACCAAATCCAACCTTCTATGTAAGGCTTGACATTTCTCTTTGTAATCCACCTTACGTGAATCCAGCAGCTCGTGGATCATCTTGCCGATTTTTCGGGTAGGATTCATGGCACTCATGGCATACTGGGGGATTGTGGAAATATCTTTGAATCGATAAGGATTCATTTTTTCCATATCCCAGATGGGTAATTCTTTCCCATCCAACACAACACTGCCGTTGACATATTTCATCGGTAAAGCCAACGCGATGAGGCTGTTCCCCAGTGTTGTTTTCCCACAGCCGGATTCACCCGCTAATCCCATAATCTCGCCATCTTCTACGGTAAAGCTGGCATTTTCCAAGGCTTTACAATTCCCCTTGAGGGTTTGGTAATAGACTGTTAGATCGGTCACGTGTAGGCTCATTGTCTTATAACTCCCTGAGTTTTGGATTGAAGACTTCATCCAGACCCACGTTCATAACGTACAATGATCCGACGATAGCCGTGATTGCCAGCCCAGGCGGAACAAACCACCACCACGAGCCTAATTGAAGCGAACCCCACATGACAGCAATGTTCATCATCAGCCCAAGTGAAATCGCATTCGTTGGGCCGAGGCCAATGAAATCGAGTGTGGCAGCAATTAGAATAGCGCCTCCAAATTGAAGGATAAAGGTCATGACCAGATAAGACATCATATTGGGGGCGATCTCGGTAAAAATAATTTTCATCGATTTCATCCCACTCATTTTAGCGAGGTCGACGAAATCTCGAGTGCGTAATGAGAAAGTTTGTGCTCTGATAGCCCTCGCTGCCCAGGGCCAGGCAGTAAAACCGATAAGGATACATTCCATCAGAACACTCCGCACCTCGAGATAAGCGGCAATAATCAAAAGAACAGCGAGTGTTGGCAGGACGAGGACAATGTTGGTGAGGATGTTCAGGATTTCATCCACGATGCCGCCGCGATACCCGGCGGTAAAGCCGACGAGAATTCCGATGAGGGTTCCAAGACCGCCGCCCAACACCCCAACGAGGAAAGTTCCTTGGAGACCATCGACAAATTGCGTGAACACATCCTGACCGAAAAAGGTGGTCCCTAACCAGTATTCAGACGACGGTGGTTCCGCGCCCATGGGATTCTCGTAGGCAAATGGCTCGTACTGTGTCAGGAAAGGGCCGACGAATGAGAGGATCAGAAAGAAAATAACAACAGATAATCCCGCCAGAAGCTTTTTGTTTCTGAAAGCAAAGTATAGGAATTCACTCTTGATCTTGGGTGTAATCATGTCGTTTCTCCTATCATTCCCCTTCGCGTTCTGGGATCAATGATGACGTATGTAATATCGATAATAAAGTTTGCCAATAATACGCCAATGATTAGGAAAAGGAAGCACCCCTGAATAAGGAAGTAATCCTTATTTTGAATGGCTGCTAGAAGCAGGTAACCGATCCCTGGGTAGGAGAATACGACCTCTGTAACCACCGCGCCAGCAACGATCTTCCCCAATTCCAATGCAAGGCCTGTGATTTGAGGGAGGAGTGCATTCCTGAAAGCGTATTTTCTAATTAGGCGCCGAGGTGCTCCAAGGGCTTCAAGGTAGTGGGAATAGTCTGCCTCGAGTTCGTAGATAATCATGTTGCGCATGCCGATTGCTTGACCGCCAAATCCAACCAGGAAAAGTGAAGCGAAAGGCAAGAACCAATGTGTTAGCACACTCCAGATGAAGTTCCAAGAAAGGTGCGGGCGCATGTCGAAGCTGTACGCGCCTGCAATCGGGAAGATACCTAAAATAATTCCAAAAAACCAGGCCAGCAAGATGCCCAGCCACATGTAGGGGGTCGCTGTAAGGATATACCCGATGGGAGATACTGTGTTATCGAGCCATTTGGACCGTGCCGCGATGGCTCCGAATTTATTACCCGCATACCAACTCAATAAAATTGATGGCACCAGGAGAAAGACATCGTAGGGTACCGCGCGTTTGATCACTTGTAACACGGGAGTCGGAAACATATAGACACTCGTCCCCAGATCTCCCTGGAATAGGGCAGTCCAGAAATTGATATATTGCTGCCAGATGGGGACATCCAATCCAAAGGCTTTTGTAAAGTAGCTTCGTAATACTTCACTGGCTTCGGGGCGTGTTGCGACTCGGGATATCAAGTTCACGATGGGGTCGCCGGGCATGAAGCGCGGGATCAACCAGTCGATGGTCACCGCCAGAAAAAACGTGAGGATGTAAATGAGGACTTTTCTTCCGAAGTAGCGTCTCACAGTGCCTCCTTTCAAAATACTTGGGATAAAAAACCCCGCCCCTCCCGCGAACCACGTAGGAAGGGCGGGGGCCAAACAGTCTTATTACATCATCCCCTTATTTATTCTGTCTCTGCCAACTCCAACTCGAGGAGCATTTTCATGCCGCCCATTTGCCAGTAGGAATGATAAGCTACTGGGAGGGCAGTCGAATCTGCATCTGCGGCTGGCCAGTTGGTCCAGACTGAATCGTTGTACTGCGCCCATAGACCATTGTACCAGAGTGGAATCATGGGCATCTCGGTGAGCATCAGCTCCTGGATGTCTGCGCAGGCAGCTTTCATCCCATCGATATCCGTCACCGGCACAGCGGCAAGCGCATCGACCAGATCGAACATTTCCTGGTTTTCGTACCGGCCGAAGTTACCGCCGTTCATGGTCTCAACGATGGGGTGTACGAACAAGAGGTTGTACAACGTCCAGGGGGTGCTGCTCATCCCTGCCCAGTTGTTGAGGGTCATATCGAAGGTGCCAGACGTGAGTGCTGAGTTCCAGGCATTGTATTCGGGGGTTTCAGCTTTGATGTTGAATCCCGCTGCCTGGGCACTGCTGGCAATCACATTGATGGCTTCCATCCAGTCCGTCCATCCGAACGGGCAGGTGACTTCTAATTCGATTGCCTCGCCTTCAGGTGTCATGTAGAAACCATCGGCGCCCTTCGTATACCCTGCGGCTTCAAGGATGGATGCTGCTTCGGCTGGATCGTAGCTGTAGCCCAGTTCGGCCAATACGTCCGGGTCATCGAACTGCGACAGGGTGGGAAGCAGGCCAGATGGGCTCGCCGGGCTGACCAGGTTGGCATACGCAACACTAGCAATGGCTTCCGCATCGATACCAAAGGCAAGTGCCCGTCTGAAAGCCGGGTCATCCATCGGCGGCTTGTTTGTGTTTAGGAACAATACAGCCGTGTTGCCGGCCACCATGTAGGGAATACCAGAGTAGTAAGTTTTGATGTACTTCTTGTCTGACAGTGTAGCAACTCCAGGTAGGAAGTTGTTGCTCAAATCTACTTCGCCCTTGATGACTGCGCCGAGAGCGACGCTGTTGCTGGAAAAGTGGATGTCAACAATTCGCTTGGGTGCGGGCAGGCCAAACACGTCCTTGCCCCACCAGTTATCATTCCTCAACCAGATGTTTCGGTCTTCGGAGTGCGTCTCATACAGGTATGCACCTGAGCCAATAGGATTCTCATTGACCCCAGAGATGTAATCATCGAGGGTTTTATCTGCCCACAGATGCTCTGGAACAATGGGGATATCCTGATACAGGAAGTAGGTCCATTCTTGATATAGGGGATCGGTGAATTTGAATTGCAGGTGGGTATCGTCGATCGCCGTGACGCTATCCAAGTAGTTCCATATCCGGCTGAACCCAATCGCATCTGATAGTTGGCCGATTTCGTATGTGAATTTTACGTCGTCAGCCGTTAATGCTTCACCATCACTCCACGTGAGATTATCCCTGAGGACCAGATCGTAGGTCGTGTCATCGGTCCAATCTCCACTCTCAGCCAACCAGGGGACTAACACCCCGGTCAAAGGATCGTAATGGAAGAGAGTCTCATAAACAAAACCAACTGTTCCTGTCGAGTTGGCTTTCGTTCCGGAGTTGAATGGGTTCCAGTCGCTTACCGGACCCCATGCCACACCACTCATGTAGAAGGTTTCGCTGCGCTCGTAAACGACTTCAGTTTCGGGGGCTTCCATAGCCTCTTCAGTCGGTTCGGCTGCTTCGTCTGAGGGGGGCGTGGTCTGCGGTTCAGTCGTTCCACAACCAACCAGGATAACGCTGGCAATGGCTACCAAACCGATGAAAGTAAAGATTGACTTACGCATTATCATTCTCCTTTTTATCTGTATATATCACTTATCGAAGTATTATCCGATTTCTTTCTCCGCAAATATGCACCTCCTTTATAGTGAGAATAATCGTCTCTCCTTTTTTTTCACGCGCTTAGATGATTTGGAATAAAAATTCATAATTCATCGCTGTAGAAGTGAAAAAATGGCCAATACCTTGGGAGCGCTTCCACAATTTCAAAAATAAAAATTTCATAGTTCGCCCCTTTTATGACTCGATCCGCAGGATTGACGAACGATTAACTGCGTTTCCATGATGATAGATCGGGCGGCATCGGCGCCATTCTCGATTAGTTCTATCAAAGTCTCCACTGCCCGGCCGCCCAGACGATACACCGGCTGGCGAATGGTTGTTAATTCCGGATCGGGTTTTGTGGGGAGGGGTTGGTCATCAAAGCCGACAAAGGCGACGTCGTCAGGTACCTTCAAGCCGGCGTCTTTTACTGCACGCATTGCCCCCAAAGCGATGATATCTGAAGCGGCAAAGATTGCATCGGGTTTTGCCGGGAGCAGTTTTTGCATCGCGTGATAACCATCCAACTCGGTAAAATCTGCTTCTATAATTATTGAGTCATCTTTTGCGATTTCGTTATCTTGTAGGGCTTTAAGGTACCCTTCCATTCGGTCGATTCCAACCGTTGAGTTAGAGGGGCCTGCAATCGTCCCAATACGTTTATACCCAAGGGAGATGAGGTGGTTTACTGCCCGTTGAGTAGCATCTACGTTATCGACATCCACATAACTGACCCCTTTGGGGTGGAATGGCCTCCCGATAATCATCAGGGGGATATCGGTATTCATCAGGCGGTCGATCAAATGGTCTCCGATCTGGCCAGACTGTATCAAGAGTCCGTCTAAGAAACCTTTTCGTGCTACCCGGGGAAAAATTTTTTCCTCGTCTTCTCTTGTGCTGACGAGGAAAAGGGATAAAGTATAGTTATTTTGATTGCAAGCGGAGGCAATGCCCTGGGTGAGACGGGGGTAGTATGGATCCGTAAAGAAGTTGCTCACCGCTCGTGGGAGAATCAAGCCAATCATCCACGATCGCTGCGACGCTAATGTGCGGGCTGCTGCATGGGGTTGGTAGCCGGTTTCCTGTATGACCTGCAAGACGCGCTGGCGGACATCATCGCTTACGTTTGGGTGATCGTTGACCACCCGAGACGCTGTCGAGCGTGATACCCCTGCTTTTCTGGCAATGTCTTCCAATGTTAATCCTGACATTTACACCCAATGCGATCGGAGAATTTTTGCCACGATAATTGGGAGCGCTCCCAATTCTTCGCTCACATTTTATAGAATTTTTATTGAAATGTCAAGTATTTGCCCTGGACGTCGCCGTTCTAAAGTGCGCCAGTATATTTGTTGAAATGGCACTGGCGCACACTATTCTACAGTTGACTGGTTCTTGGAAAAGGGTCGTTTCTATCTTTTGGCTTTCAAGGTAAACTAACCTGAAATTGGGAAGGCAGAGAATAGAAAATAATTTGATGCAAAGATAGGTATCTATCAGGGATCGTTGGTGATAAATAAAAGACCTGGCAGTGTTCACTACCTGCCAGGTCTCTTGAGTATTGATAGATACTTTACTCTACGATGACGAGGTCGCTCCCGCTGCGGCCGAAGACCTCTGGTGAGTACATCTCCTCGGCTTTGGCGGGTGGCACCACGAATGTACCGGGCATGGTCGCTCGGGCGACGTACGTGTATTCATACACGCCGTCCCACAGGAGTGGGGTGAAAGCCTCTACCCGTTCATCGCGCATGTTCTGGTGTTCGTACCACGGCCAATACCACCACCAATGCTTGTATTCTGTGCTGTTGGGGTCTGCAGGTACGGATTCCGAAACAGCCAGGGCTGGGTTGATGATTTCCAATCCCGCTGGCAATGGATCGACCAGCGCAACGTGGTAGCGGCGGTTGTCGGCAACCATCGTTACCCGTATCCGGACACGAGCGCCTGCTTTGATGTGCCAGGTACCGTCTTCGTCCAGGTACACATCCTCTGGATCGTCGACGGCTTCATACTCACGTTGGACAACGAAGCCCATCTCGACCGGGTCCAGCTTCAAGCTGGTGGGTGAATAGCGCAGCCCCAACCGGTAATACAGCCGCCCCGCTCCGGTCTTGGAGATGATGAGGTCTTCTTCCTCGCTGCTGCCCATCGAGTCGATCAGGTAGCTCATGGGAACGTCGATCTGGTAGCGGTCTGTCGTGTAGCCGTGGAACTCGCTGCTTCCGGCGTAGTTATCGCCCAGCCACACGCGCGCCACGAAGTCCGGCTCCTGCGATTCATAGGTGTCGAAATAGCGGTCCAGCGCCAGCAGCACGAAGACGTTCTCCTGTGTGTTGTACCAGCGGCCCTTTACCCTGTGCGCCAGCAATCCGTTGACCACCTTGGGGATCAGGTCGGAATCGGGATTGTCGCCTATGAGAGCGTCCAGGAGGAGTGCATCGGTGCGCCGGTTGGAGTGCAGGATGAGGTAATCATCGTCGCCATAAGAGACGAAGAAGTTAGCCGCTCCGGCTGTCTCGACGACCTGGTTGTTGACGTGGCGCCGGATGGCCTCCAGGTCATCTTCAACCCCAGGCGTGTCCACCAGCACCTGCCATACCCAGGACAGCGCGTCGAGGGTCAAGCCGTCGACACCGGCTTCGTCCAGCAAGGCCTGGGTTTTTTGAGGATCGGAGTCGCCCATCCGATGGCGGACGTACAGGGCGTAAGAGCTGATTGTCCTGCGCAGCTGTTCGCTG
Source organism: Anaerolineales bacterium (assembly GCA_050115475.1). Classification (GTDB taxonomy): domain Bacteria; phylum Chloroflexota; class Anaerolineae; order Anaerolineales; family UBA11579; genus JASFQL01. The sequence continues at coordinate 8,151 of JASFQL010000019.1, read as the reverse complement.
TACCACCAGGGATAGTAGTTCTCGATGTTCTGCAGATAGTTGAGGACGCTTTGCCACATTTCTTCTGGGACTTCGAATCCCATTTCCCGTGCCCGTTGGAGGGCATGTGCGACGTGGACGGTGTTGAAGGGGATTGAATCCCTGCCGCGACGCCAGTAGGGGAACCCGCCGTTGTAGTTCTGCAGTTTCTTCAGTTCGTCGATGTCATGGACGACCGATGCTTCCATAGCTTCGGGAGACGGCAGTCCTTCTGCTTCGAAGGCAGCCAATACGTCTCGCAGACCGGCAATTGCCAGGATGCGGGAGGCAAGCTGCTCCGAGCACTCGAAGGGATAGGAAACCAGGTAAAGCACAGCGTCGGTCAGGGCTTGCAAGGCCGTCGAGGATGTAGTGATTTCAAGGCCGCCGTATTGCGGGTAGACATCCTCCGGTTTTGCCACTGGTTGAACGACAGTGCCAGAGTCGACCACGCCGTAGGTAGCGAAGGCCTCTGTTGTTGCAGGTGTGTATACCGGCAGCGATACGAGGGCTGAGTCGGCGTCCAGACCGGATACGGCTGTGAAGCGGAACTGTGCCGTTCCTGCCATATCGGTCGTTCCGGGGAAACGCACCTCGATCCTGTCCCGTGCCGGGACGGTGACCCGCAGGCCTTCCGCACCGGTGAACAGGATGTTGGTGGCATCGGCGACCACATCCACACTCATCGGATCGTCAGTCTGGTTTTGGAGGACCACAGGCACTTCGAACTGGTCCCCAAAATTGAGGAAGCGGGATGCGGAGGGCCGCACCATCAGGGGCAGCCGCGCCGTCAGGCTGGATTCGCCTGATCCGAAGCGGCTCCCGCCTTCGTCCACAACCACGACCATCACCCGGTAGCGGGTCAGGTTGTCGGGCAATTTCACCTCGACAACAGCCTTGCCGTCGATGTCGGTGCGAACCGAGGGGGCGAAGACAGCCAGGGGGTTGAAATCCGTCCGCACCGTGATGGGCGTCGATCCGGCTTCTTCGCCGCCCCCTTTGCCAGCGGCTTCATCCGTCAATGCAAAATCTCGCATTTCTTCCATCGGTTCGGCAGCGGCTGGGGCTTCCATCTCCATCGCCCCCTCTCCGACTGCAAATCCCATCTCGTCGGATTCGATTGATTGGGCCACACTTGTGGGCATTGCTTTCATTTGAGCTTCCCCGGCTAAAACCATGGGGTCTACCAGGACGATACTCGACCGTCCATAGGTGCTGTACACATCCGAAGAGCGGGTGTAGTAGAAGGTGGAGATAGGATCGGCCAACTGGTAGTTCGTCAGCGCCAGGATAGCCTCGTCAACCACGACCACGGCAAGCGCCGCATCTGAGACGGGTTTTCCATCCGCGTCTTTCAAAACGACGTCGATGGTCGTTTCCCCACCTGGTTCCATTTCGGTGTCACGCGGCGTCACCTTGGCTGTCAGTGTCCGTCCTAATGGGGGGATATTGAGGGTAAGTGAGTTGCTGGCGTAAGCCGGTCGATCGGGGGCGCCCTCGATCACCTCTCCCTGGTCGTCGGTTCGTGGGGCTGAACCCACCAGGTCGACCTGAACGTGCAGGTTGGGGATGTGGGCTTCCTTGATGGGGATCATCAGGATCGTCGTGCCGTCTTCAATGGTGAACCGCTCTGTGTACAGGATTCCGCTGCGGCTGACCGTCAGCAAACCTTCAGCCGGGCTGAAGGGAGACTGCACGAGGATTTCGGCCATGTCGCCGGGTTGGTAGGTTTCCTTGTCGGGGATCAGGGTGGCCTCTTCCTTTTCTACTTCCCTTGAGGGGGGTTGTTGAGCGCCGCTCACCCAGCGGGTGAACTGGCTCTGGTTGGCTCGGCCCATCTCGTCGGTGATAGAGGCTGTGATCTCATAACGGCCGCCCATGGGGGTCTCGAAGGTGCAGGATACCGGTTCTTCTTGGGAGCCGACAGTGCATTCCTGGGTGTCGACCGGGACCTGCTGCCATTGGCCTTTCAAGTATTTCCATTCCATACGAGAGGCCGTCACCTGGATAGGGCGGTCGACGACCGCATTCCCGTCCAGGTCAGTGACGATGAGGTCGATCTCCAGGGGATCGCCGCGCTCTACAAAATAACGTTCGCTGCGTAATCCAACGTACAGGTCGGCCGGGTGGACCGTCAGACTGGTCGAGCTGGCCCAGGCCTGTCGGTTGACGTCCATCACAGACGCTTCAGCGATTACGCTGTAGGTCTTCGGTTCGCCGGAAATACCAAAATCCATGTGGAGGTAGTGGTTGCCGGTTGCATCCGTCCGGCTGGTGAAGTTTTCATACACACCTTCGGAGGACATGTCGCCGAAGTCCCACCACCACCAGGGCGTCCAGGTGCCGAAGCTGAAATCCGACCAGTTGGGCGGGCGGTAGTTTGTGGGGGTTGAATTCACGAACCAGTTCACTTCGGCGTTGGGCAGCGGGCCGCCAGCATAATAGGCGGCTTCTACCGCTACGATGGCTTTCTCACCGGCGAAGTAAGGCTCGGTGGTCTCGTTCCGGGCCGATACTTCGAACTCCGGACGCCTGAATTCCTGGATCTGGAAGCTGTGGTAATACTGGCGGCTATCGACCCCACTCAGGTTGCCTACAGCAGTAAGGTTTATACTGGCATAACCCAGGTTTGTCGCTTCAGGCAGGGTGAAGGCAAAATCGAAACCGCCCAGGGTGTTGACTTCCGCCTCGCCCGTGCCGATTTCGTTGCCTTGTGGGCCGATGATTTGGTATTGGACCTGCGTCACGTTCGTGCCGATGAGGCCGACGTCGCCGTCTTGTTTGCCGCCTACTCGGCGCATCCATCCCTTGATGTGGACTTCCTCACCGGGGCGGTACATGGCTCTGTCGTCGAATACATACCAACGGAGCTGATCGTTGACGTTCCGCGGGTACCAGGAGTCGTCTCCCCAATAGTATTCAGACCGCGGCAGCATGGCCTTGTCGTCGCCTTTTTGGGCGATGAGGTATGCCATACCGCTGTTGGGGAGATCGAAGATAGCTGTGCCGTCCTTACCGGTTTTGATGCCCAGGCTCCCTTTATCTGAAGAGAGAGAAACGCCTTCCATCGGGACACCTTCCTGGAGGGATGTCGCCCAGGCAATCATTTCGCTGTGATCGGCAAAGGCATCCAATCCGATCTGGGTCACCTGGACCCACACCTGGACGTACTCCCAGTACCTTTCTTCTTCGAAGATGCTGGAAGGTGGTTTGACGATGACGATGTAGTGACCGTAATCCCCATCCATCACCTCGCTGAGATCGACGTTGACTTCAGTCAAGGTATCGTTGGGTGTGTCCAGATGCATTGTCTTATCTAAGACGAGTTTCCCCGGCGGGTCGCGATGTTGGTCTGTTCGGTTGTATTCCCGCAGGTACAGCTTGAAATCTGGCCAGTCAGAAGGCTCCACGGCGTAGATATTGACGTAGAGCTTATCATAATTGATTGTATACAGTGACAGCGCTGGTTTTGTCGCCGAAGGGTCGAGGGTCACGAAGATGTTATCCGGTCCGACCAAAGTCGGCTCGGCCTTCCCGATTTTGAAAGTTAACTTAGTGTCTCTACCGAGCTGCTGTCCGAAGATGTCCGTAATACTGCTGTCTACGGTGATTCGGTAAGTTGTCCGGCCCTGTGTAGCCCCTCGAATGGTAATCGTATCCCCGTAAACGGTGAATGTCGCTCCAGGGAGTTCTGGGTCGATGGTCAGCATGCTGTCGCTGAACTTGTCTAGATCGAGGGGGTTGTTGAACCTGATGTAGAGGGGAGACAGCGGGTAGCATTCATCCGAATACCAGGAGCAACCGTGCTTCACGATTGCCAGTGGCGCGTAGGTGCGGAAGCTGTAGCCCTGCGATTGTGTTGTGACCAGCGGCCCTTCCGCAGAGGGCATACCGGGGCTGATGTTCACGTTGATGCCTGCATCCTCCGGCAGGGGACTCGCAGCCACGAATGCCAGCCAGCGGTCCTCGCCCGCGTTCTCTGCCATCCTGCTCACCCGCTTATCTTCTTGGACTTGTTCTTCGCTTGCCAGCTTGATGCTGAATTTTTGGCCGTCTGCCGTGGCGGTGATGTACCCCATCACCGCGTCCGGGTTGATCCGCTGGTCGAAAGACATGAAGAATATTGGTTCCAGCGGTTGGGGTTCTACACCCGGTGGGTAACTTGTCTTAAGGGTTGGCGGGGGCGTGGTGAATGTCCAGGTGATGGTTTCGGCCAGTGTGTTCCCTATGGCTGATTCCGTTCCCACCGGGATGGTGACCACGAACTCGGTCGCCATGGGCAGGCGGTCGATGAGGTCGGAATCATACTCGAAGCTCAGCGTTTTTGTCCCCAGCCATTTCCACGTGCCCGGCAGGTCTGGTTCGATGTCCACCGGTACGTCTGCCTCAGATAGCTGGGCTAAAGTCCCCAGAGCCACCATCGGCTGGTTGAAGGTCACGTTGAGGAAAGGTGCGATGGGAATCTCGCCTTCTGGAGAGTAGCGCAGCACTTCCAACGGACCCGTGTCCACTGTTTCCGGTCCGGTGATATCCGCCGGAGGTGGGAAGGGAATATCTATCGTGCTGCCGGTACGCGGTGGGGGGATAGGGTCGGAGGGGAGTTTGAAGTCCACTTGTTGGCTGGGATCGACCTGCAGCTCTGGGAGTCGTGCTAGAACGGCGTCGATCTCTTCATCTGTTAGCGGCTCGCCTTCGACCAGGGTTACGGGTTCGATGTCTTCCGGTTGGGCTTCCCCCTCACTTAATGCAATCGTAAACATTGTCTCGCTCTCCTCATCTGGGAGTGGAAATTCAACCATGGTTCCTTCTCCTGGGGTAGGTGTGCTAACGGTTTCGTCCGGCGGCCTGGTCTGTGGTAGAACCTGTGTGATCAGGTACCAGGCTGCCAGTCCAATTAAAACGACAGCGACGACGATGCTGATCCAGAATCGAAGGGATGATCGACTTTCGTTTTGTGACATAGCAGGGATCCTCCTTTATATGTATCATGAATATATCAAGTGTAATACATATAATAGACGCCCGGAATCACCAATTGGTTCCAGGGTGTTCGTGCTTCTTTTTGGTTAAAATCTAGTTGGTGTTGAGTATAGATTGACATAGGCTATTGTATATGAGATTCATCCCCCACATGTTCAAAAGCCGGGTTGGAAGTTAATCGGGCCCTTTCAGTTTGAGTAAGTTTTTATCGATCATATCTAAAATCGACGTGTTGACTGTCATATCGAATTTTCTGCCAAAAAGATTTTTCCCTGATGCGATCTCGTCGTAATGTTGGTGGGTCAGGATTATCGGCCTACCTTTGACGCCTGTCTCCGGCCACAGGATGTACCGGTAGTCGTTGTTCACGACCCGGTCCTTATACTCGCTGTTCATGAGGATCGTCGTGAAATAGGATTCTGGCGAGTGTTTGGTGTGTTTGAAGAATTTGATGAGATCGTGCCCGATATCGGTGTGGATGTGATGTTGTAGGAATTCGATGCAGTCCTTTGTGAGATTCCACCAAAAAGATCCCTTATAAGGGATATAGTTGTGGGGAACGATTTGTTTTTTTGCGATAAAGGGAGAAAGGAGGAGATCGCCCAAGATGGTCGATAATTTGTTCTTGTTTTCGTGGGGGTACCAGTAATGCCGCTTTCCCACCCAAAAATGATAGCTTTCGATCCGGTCTTTTAGATCATCCCTGATTTCACTGTAAGGCCTGTTTTCGACCAATTGGTAGCCTCTGTGTTTTTCCAGGGTCTGGCAGATGATATTATGTGGCTTGAGGGGGTAATCTTGACCGCTGATGAGCATGGCGTAATCGAAATCGATTTGTTTCTCACAAATCGTATCAATAGCATTCAACACACCCTGCACCATGCCAAAATCCCCCCACCGCACGTAGGCGCGTTCGGTGAAATAAGAATTGGGCCGGTCTTTGAGTGTCGCATACATCCTTTCGTAGAAACCGGTTTCACAGGTCTTCGAGATGTGGAGTACGATGCTGGTTCCTTCCTGATCGAGGTGCTTATACAGGCGCATCGTTTGTTCGTAGTTGGTATGTGCCAGAAGGACGTAAACGATTTTCACGGTCTTCCCTTTTCCTCAGAAAACAGCTTGTTTGTAAATTATAATGATAAACTAGATTAGATAAGGTCAATAAAGACTACTATACCAATTATATATTTCATTGGCAATCATTTAGTCGATTATCACCTGGAAAAAGTTCCGGTATCCTATGAAAAGAAAGGTGGTTGTATGAAAGTAGTCATTCTTGCAGGTGGTTACGGCACTCGGATCAGTGAGGAAACTGGTGTAAAACCCAAGCCGATGGTCACCATCGGCGATCAGCCGCTTTTATGGCACATCATGAAGATATATTCGGTGCATGGATTCAATGAATTCATCATTTGTCTGGGCTATAAAGGAGAGGTGATAAAAGAATATTTTGCGAATTATTTTCTCAACCATTCTAATATCACCTTCGATTTCACGGATCATAACAAACTCATCTATAATGAGGTCTGCGCTGAACCCTGGAAGGTTACCCTTGTGGGGACTGGGCTTGAGACCATGACTGGGGGGCGTATAAAGAGAGTCCTCCCATACATTGGAAACGAAACTTTCATGCTGACCTATGGCGATGGTGTGGGAGATGTTGATATTAAAGAGTTGGTTTCTTTTCATAAAAGCCATGGGAAGATTGCCACTGTAACCGCGGTGAGGCCGGACATCAGGTTCGGGATCCTATCGATTGAAGACCGATCCAATGTGGTTAGTTCTTTTGCAGAAAAACCAAAAAGCGAGCAGTATTGGGTCAATGGGGGATTTTTCGTATTACAGCCGGAGATCGCCAACTACCTTGAGGATGATGCGACCGTTTTCGAGCGCAAACCCTTGGAAACCCTGGCAAATGAAGGGAATCTATTCTCATATCAGCATACTGGTTTCTGGCATCCCGTTGACAAGTTGAGTGATAAAAAATACCTGGAGGGCTTGTGGGAATCGAATCGAGCGCCCTGGAAAATTTGGTGAGAGATGCCTTTTTGGGAAAATAAGAAAGTTTTCATCACCGGGCACACGGGCTTCAAGGGTGCCTGGCTCTCTCTCTGGTTGAATAAATTAGGCGCACAGATCACCGGCTACGCCCTGGAACCACCCACTACCCCATCCCTCTTCGGGCTCTCAAATCTCTCTGACGATATCCATTCGATCACTGCAGATGTCCGCGAATATGAAACCCTGCAGAAGGCGCTTGAGGAGAATTCCCCTGAAATCGTGTTCCACCTCGCTGCACAAGCTTTGGTCAGGCGTTCGTATGCAGTGCCCATAGAAACTTATGAGACCAACGTAATGGGAACGGTTCACCTGCTGGAAGCCGTCCGCCAGGTGGAAAGTGTTAAAGCGGTTGTGATGGTTACGAGCGACAAATGCTATGAAAATATGGGGTGGGGCAGAGGATACCGTGAAACGGATCGCCTGGGCGGATACGATCCTTATTCCAACAGCAAAGCCTGCAGTGAACTGGTCGTGTCTGCTTATCGGAATTCTTTTTTTCACCCAGACAACTACGCTTCTCATGGGGTGGCGATTGCTTCAGTACGGGCGGGGAATATCGTCGGTGGGGGTGACTGGGCTGAAGACCGCCTCATTCCGGATTGTATCAAAGCCATCCTCGACGGGCAGAAGATTGTCGTCAGGAATCCAACCGCTGTCAGGCCCTGGCAGCATGTACTGGATCCCTTGAATGGATATATGATGCTGGCACAGGGTCTCTATGAAAATGGAATTGCTTTTTCTGGCGCGTGGAATTTTGGCCCGGAGAATGAGGATGCCCTCCCCGTCGAGACGATTGTAAAGAGGATATGTAAGCAGTGGGGAGGAGAAGCAGCCTATGAAATCCGCACTAACCCCGATGCGGTGCATGAAGCGGAAGTACTCATATTAGATTGTGCAAAGGCGAAGAATGATCTAAAGTGGGCGCCTGTGTGGCGGATAGACACAGCCTTGAAGTCTGTTGTTGACTGGTATCAGGGATTTCAAAAACAGACAAACGTCAAAGACTTATGCCTGCGCCAGATTGGCCAATTCGAAAGTGACAGGGAGAAAACCCCAACAAATCAATCGGAAAGCCATTGAATCGATCTCAAA
>JASFQL010000018.1:0-67137 GCA_050115475.1 Anaerolineales bacterium | reverse complement strand
CTCGGCGCTATATTTGCGACGTTTATTTCTGGTCATGGTGAACCTCCACAGCTCGTAATTCTACCTTATTGCTGTGTCCAGTTTTCCGCCCGCACTACAATATTTATTAACTTTCTTTCCTATCATTACACTGATTGAGAATCTCCAATACAACATTTTCCAGATTTGTTAGTACTTCTTCATTTGTATAGCGAATGATCTTGTAGCCATTATTTTCTAACCATTTTGTTCGCTTTGTATCATAACTTTCTCTGCCAGCATGTGTATCTCCATCGATCTCGATAATTAAGTCGGCATCTGCACAATAAAAATCGACAATGAAACGCCCGATTGATTTTTGGCGGCGGAACTTATAGCCATTGAGCTGCCGGTTGCGAAGGATGGCCCAAAGTTTGGTTTCTGCTGAGGTTTGCATTTCCCTAAGATTCCTTGCCCTTTGAAGGATTTCAGGATGTATGCAATATTTTTTGTCTTCATTCATAATAGAGATCACCCCTCACTTAGCCTCTCCCCTTAGGGGAGAGGGAAAAGGTAGCAAGTTTTCTGGTGAGAGGATAAGTATATTATCAGATTTTTCTCGTCTATCAAATGACGCTTTGATTGTATTTTTAGGCCCATTCGCGATTGGTTTCACCCCTCACCTAGCCTCTCCCCTTAGGGGAGAGGGAAAGTTAATCGAGGGAGAATTGCCAGGGGTTAAGTATATTATCAGATTTTTCTCGTCTATCAAATGACGCTTTGATGATATTTTTAGACTCATTCGCGATTGGCTTCACCCCTCTGTCCGATCTATACACTTAGGGGAGATGGATAGATCAACGGGGCGAGTAATGGGAAGGTTAAAAAAACGATTCTATGATTCAAATTAACCCAAGCTCCTTCAGAAATGCATGCTCTTCATCCGTCAACGCGATTTTCTGCAACAGGTCTGGGCGGCGTTCGGCAGTCCGTTTGAGGGCTTGCAGCCACCGCCAACGGTCAATTTTAGCGTGATCGCCTGAAAGGAGGATTTCAGGCACCTGCCAATTACGGAATTCCGGCGGGCGAGTGTAGTGAGGGTGTTCCAACAAACCAGCGGCATGGGAATCCTTTTCAGGAGCTCCGGGATCTCCCAACACGCCGGTGATGAGACGGGCGACGGCATCGATGAGAACCAGGGCGGGGAGCTCTCCACCAGTGAGGACGTAGTCGCCGATGGAAATTTCGTCGCTGATGAGGTGCTGGCGGACTCGCTCGTCCACGCCCTCATAGCGGCCGCACAACAATCCGATGCGAGTCTCCCGAACAAGTTCACCGGCAATGTCCTGGGTGAAAGGACGTCCCTGCGGGGTGAGGAGGATCAGGGGAAAAGCGGGCGGCTTCCCCAGGATGTCCTCGACGGCTTGAAAAATGGGTTCCGGTTTCATCACCATGCCCCCGCCGCCGCCGTAGGGTTCATCGTCGGTGACATGATGTTTATCCAAGGCCCAATCACGGATGTTATGAAGGTGAATGTCTACAAGTCCAGCTTCCCGGGCGCGCTTCAAGATGCTCTCGTCCAGGTAAGGCGGGAACATCTCCGGGAAGAGGGTAAAAACGTCGAAACGCATGCCAAGATTGTAGTCTATGTGGTCTCAGGCGTCAAAAATTTTCTAAATCATTCATATCGTTATTCTGACGATGCGGCTTGTGCTTCAAGACACGATTCTTTTCATCCTTTGTGTTGTGCCAGATTCTGCGCTGCGCCCAGAACGGCAATAGTAGGAATTTATTTGAAATATATACAATTCGCTTAGGGTAGATTTGTCGAAGGTTAAGCGTCGGTTAAGGGGTAAGCAAATGTGTTATAACTCCCTTGACGATAAAAAACCGACAAGGTAAGATGGACTGATGTATCTCAAAGGAAGCAAACTACGCATGGACAAACAGCGCCGGATGCGCCGATCGAATCCGGCTTTGATAATTTTGTTCATCGCCATCATCGGCGCGGTGATCTACTTCGACCAGTTCGTGGTGGAAGCCCTGCCGCTGCCCCAGGCACCCACCTATACACCCACCCCCATCCCCGAGTCGTTGGAAAACGAAGCTGATCTATTGTTCGAGGAAGGCAACACCCATCAAGCCATCGAGATCTACGAACAGGCTATTCTACTCGACCCGCACAATACAGAGTTGCACGTCAAACTAGCCCATGCCCTGATCCTGGCAGGCCGGTACGAAGAAGCACAGACCAGCGCCCAGAACGCTTTACTGCTCAACCCTGAAAGCCCAAAAGCGCTGGCAGAGTTGGGCCGGTCATTGAGTTATCTTGGGGATATCATCGGCGCAGAGGAAGCGTTGGAAGATGCCCTAGAGTTGGACCCTGACAACGTCGAGGCCCACGCTTACTTTGCAGAAGTGTTGATGGACCAGGACCTCGTGGAAGACGCGGCCTATCATTCAAGGGAAGCGGTTCAACTCGCTCCAGCCTCGCTAGAGGCACGCCAGGCGCGAGGATACGTTTTATACCTCACCGGGAATTACGATGAAGCAGAAGTTGAATATGCTGCCGCCCTGGATATCAACGACCGGGTTGCAGACCTACACCTCTACATGGGACTGGTTTATTGGGCGCAGGGGCGTATGGACGAAGCCATCGATGAGTTCACCCTGGCAGATACCTATGACCCAAGCAACCCGTACCCAGATGTATACACATCACGGATCTATATCTATCTGGGCGAGTTTGCCAAGGCAGCGCAGTACGCAAAGTCTGCCGTGGAGGACGACCCCAGCAACCCTCACCGTTGGGCAAACTGGGGCACGGCGTTGTATAAGAACCGCCAATACCAGGAGTCGATCGAAGCCTTCTCTATGGCCATCCACGGGGGCACAACCTCAGAGGGTGATGTGGTGGAAGGATTATCCTTGAATTATGACGAAGCCGAATATTTCTCACTATATGGTTTAGCCCTGGCAAATACCCGACAATGTAAAGAAGCGATCCCTATTTTCCAAGCACTGCAAGCCAACGTGCCAGCAGATCAAAATGCGATGGACAATGCAGCTGCAGGCATCACTACATGTGAGGGCTACGCTGCCAATCCTCCCACTTCGACTCCTCCCCCCACCGTCACCGGTATGCCGGACCAACCTACGGAAACCCCCTCAGCCACGCCAACGCCGTAAGAAACTATTTCCCGGCAGCTTCAGAATACCAATGAGAATCCCTAAAGAACGACCGATATTTAAGTCCCGGCGGCCCGCATTCTCAATATTTGGCGTCATCCTCCTGGCATTGATCCTGTTGAATCTGGTCGCTCTAGTCAACAAAGAAAAAATCCAGGCAAGCATCCTACCCACCCCCTTACCTTCCCGGACGTCGAATTCCTACTTACTCGAAGGGCAAGCCTTTTTCCTGGCCGGCGACCTGGAAAAAGCCATCGAAGCCTACACCCAGGCGCTATCCATCGACCCAAACAACGTCGACATCCTATACGAATTGGCCCGAACGCAGGTGTATTCATCGAAACTACTCACTCCCAATGAAAGCCACGAGCGGCTGATCGAGGCGAGGGAAACAATCGAAAAAGCTGTCGCAGTGGATGAGAGGAACAGCCAGGTACAGGCAATCCGTGCATTGGTCTACGACTGGAGCGCGTTCGATGGATCGATCAGTGAAGAAGAATACGAGGAATTCCTGGCAGAGGCCAATCAATCGGCCGAGCTGGCGATGCAGTTGGATAACAGCAACGCACTCGCCATCGCTTTCCGCGCCGAGGTGATGGCCGACCAACTGCGCTTCACCCAGGCGCTGGAGTGGGCAGAGTTGGCGGTCTCTCTCGAACCAAAGTCTATGGACACACGCCGCGTGTATGCCTACGTGCTGGAATCGACCGGCAATTACAGCAAGGCGATCGAGGAGTATAAACTGGCCGCTGAGATCATGCCGAACCTGACCTTCTTATATATCTCTATCGGGCAGAACTACCGGCAATTAGTGCTCTACGACCACGCCCTGGAATATTTCGACCGGGCGGCGGCGATCAACGAGAACCTCGGCATCAAAGACCCCCTCCCCTATCTGGCTATTGCCAAGACCTACACCCGTAAAGGGCAGTTCTTCGCCGCTGCCCTAAACGCCGAAGTGGCCCTCTCCTACGACCCCACCAACGCCGACCTGTACGGACAGCTGGGGTACATCCGCCACCAGGCCCGCAACTATGAGGGGGCTATCCCCATGCTGGAGTGCGCCGTGGAGGGGTGTGAAGTGCTGTATAACGAGACCTACGGTGTGGTCCCTCTGATAGATGCTACCGAAGAGCAACTTGCCGCGATGGAGCGGTTGTCTGTTGTAGGCCTTCCCCTATCGAACAGCTCCGTGGTGTACTACTATGTGTACGGCTCGGTGTTATCTGCTTTCAACGAATGCGATAAAGCTTCAGAGATATTCGAACTGCTGCGAGCTTCTTACAGCAACGATGAACTGGTGATGGGGATCGTCCAAGAGGGAGAATATATCTGCGAATGGTTCCGCACGCAGGAATAGGGGTGAATAAAATTATTATAAAACTCTTATATTTCGTCTATTGACTTTCTATTTAAATGCCTGTATGATTTCAGCACATTTAGCACTCTTTACGTCTGAGTGCTAAAATAGTGTCTGGTGAGATTATACAAATTTATATAAACGGAGGATTTTATGAAACTCAAACCCCTAGGCAATCGCGTTGTGATCGAACCTCTTGAAGAAGAGGAAATCACCGCCGGAGGAATTGTACTTCCCGAGACGGCGAAAGAAAAACCCCAGAAGGGGATGGTGACAGCCGTTGGCCCCGGAGAACGTGACGACGAGGGCAAGCGCATCGAGATGGACGTCAAGAAAGGCGACCAGGTCTTGTTTGCCAAGTACGCCGGGACGGAGATCAAGGTGGATGGTAAAAAACTCCTGATCTTGCGCGAGTCAGACCTGCTGGCAATTATCGAGTAGCCAGAGATCCAAAGAAATCAAGAAATCTTATTTCACGTTATTAGGAGAGAATATCTATGGCAAAGGAATTACTTTTCTCAGATGATGCCCGCCGCCACCTGAAAACAGGTGTGGACGCCGTGGCAAAAGCTGTGGTGACGACGCTTGGCCCCAAAGGCCGCAACGTAGCGCTGGACCGGAAGTTCGGCGCACCGACCATCACGCACGACGGTGTTACCGTAGCGAAAGAGATCGAACTCGAAGACCCCTTCGAAAACATGGGCGCACAGCTTCTTACCGAAGCCGCCTCCAAGACGAATGACATCGCAGGTGACGGCACCACGACTTCAACCCTCCTGGCGCACGCCATCGTTACCGACGGGATGAAGAACCTGGCCGCCGGCGCCAACCCCATGCTGCTCAAGCGCGGGATCGAGGCCGGCACCAAGAAAGTCGCAGAAATGATTACGAAAGGCGCCATCCCCGTCAAGACCAAAGAGGATATCGCCAACGTCGCCTCCGTATCTGCCCAAGACCGAGAGATCGGCGAACTCATCGCGGAAGTGTTCGACAAGGTCGGCAACGACGGCGTCATTACGGTTGAAGACTCACAGACACTCCAGTTCGAAACCGACTACGTGGAAGGTATGCAGTTCGACCGCGGCTACCTATCCCCTTATTTCATCACCGACCCTGAAAACATGGAGACGGTGATCGAAAATGCACAACTGCTGATTCACGATAAGAAAATCTCCGCAGCCTCAGACCTGGTTCCCCTGCTGGAACAACTCGTGCAGGCCGGGAAACGCGACCTCGTTATCATATCCGAGGACGTAGACGGGGAGGCCCTGGCCACCCTCGTGCTGAACAAACTGCGGGGGATGCTCAACGTTCTGGCCGTGAAGGCCCCCGGATTCGGCGACCGCCGCAAGGCTATGCTGCAGGACATCGCCGTGCTGACCGGCGCTTCGGTCATCTCTGAAGAGACCGGACGCAAGCTGGAAAGCGCCCAGGTGTCTGATCTGGGGCAGGCCGAGAAAGTCGTCTCGTCGAAGGACGACACCACGATCGTGGGCGGCAAAGGAACAGCCAAAGAGATCAAAGGCCGGATCGAGCAGATTCGTGTAGAGATCGACAAGAGCACCAGCGATTACGACCGCGAGAAACTCAACGAGCGTCTCGCCAAATTATCCGGTGGTGTGGCCGTCATCAAAGTCGGCGCAGCGACCGAAACCGAGCTGAAAGAGAAAAAGCACCGGGTCGAGGACGCTGTCTCCGCTACCCGGGCAGCCATCGAAGAAGGCATCGTCCCCGGCGGCGGCGTGGCATTGATCAACGTGATGGCCGCCCTGGACAAGGTCAAGATGGACTATGAAGACGCCCAGGTTGGTGTGACGATCGTCAAGCGTGCGCTGGAAATGCCTATGCGCAAGATCGCCGAGAACGCCGGAAAAGACGGCTCCGTAGTTGTGGACACCGTCCGCCGGATGCAGAAAGAAAAAGAGAACGACCACATTGGCTACGACGTGCTGGCAGAAGACTACGTAGATATGGTCAAGGCCGGTTGGATCGACCCCGCCAAAGTGACGCGCGGCGCCCTGGAGAATGCGGCTTCTATCGCCGCTATGATCCTGACGACCGAGGCTTTGATCGCCGATAAACCGGAAGAAGAATCAGCCCCACCGATGCCGCAACAGCCACCGATGTATTAAAGCGGTGAAGCTATAAAATTAGAGGCTCTGGATTTCCAGGGCCTCTTTTTTTTATATTCTAACAATTTTAGAATCGGACAAGGTATGTGCGGTAAAGCTTTGCTGACGCCCCATCGTGTGGAGAGAGGGGCAGTAGTGAAACATTGAACGGAAAGGCAGGTTGAACTTAGGCGGGCGAGGCATGCCTCGCCCCTACATTGGATATTATCGTAGGGACAGGTTTCTAAACCTGTCCCTACGATGGTTTAGATCATATATCGGAATGACACACCGAGGATTTTTGTTATCCCCCCAACTTTTTCGCCAGAGCTTGAATGTGGGCGGGTGAAGTGCCGCAGCAGCCGCCAACAAATTTTGCACCCACCTCGACGCATTCCATCACGCCGTTTGCGAAATCCTCCGGCGTCATGTTGAAGACGGTCTCCCCATCGATGAGTTGGGGCAAACCGGCATTGGGCTGTATCAGAATAGGCAAGTCGGTGACTTCTTTCATCAAGGTCACGATTTCGGTGAATTCTGTAGGGGAGAGATCGCCGCAGTTAGCGCCTACAACGGCTGCTCCTGCATCCGTGAGAGTTTTCGCACAATCCTGAGCAGTATTGCCCATAACAGTTCGCCCGCCGTTCTTTATGGAGGTAAAGGATATGGTGGCGAAAACAAGCAGGTCTGAGACGGCTTTGCAGCCCTCAACGGCGCAGAGGGCTTCACCCAGGTCGAACATGGTCTCGATGAGAAAGCCATCGACACCGCCCTCCTCCAGGAGAGCGGCCTGTTCTTTGAAGGCAGCGACAGCATCTTCTTTCTTCAAATCCCCAAAAGGCGCCAACATCTTGCTGGTAGAACTCATATCCCCCAGCACGTAGCCTTCCCCTCCGATGGCCTGGCGCGCCAGTTTGGCTCCGGCCAGATTGACTTCACGAACATCTACCGGGACGTGGTGCGCTTCGACGTAGATGCGGTTCATTGTAAGGGTGTTGGTGATGAGCATGTCGATTCCGCAGGCCACGTAGCTCTTATGGACGGCAAGCACCTCATCGGGATGCAAGGCGCTGTTGTGGCCGCCCATCTCCAGATCAAACTTCTGCAATTCGGTGCCCATGCCGCCGTCTAACAAGATGGTTTTATCGGTGGTAGAAAGGAATTCATTCATGTCCATGGTGTGTCCTTTGAAATCTTCATCTAATGCGCCAATGATAACATAAATAGGAAATGGTAATCAGGGATTGGTAATCAGTAATTGGTGAAAAGAGATCAGTAATCAGGTATCGGTAAGGATTGCAATATATAGTGCATTTAACTGATTTATACATAATATTTTTCTTTTTTATTGGGGCAGGTTTGGAAACCTATTCCTACGATGTAAATATCGTAATCCCGCATTTGACCCCCTCCCCCATCTCGCTTAAAATAATCTCGAATTTATTCTACCCTCACCCTATCGTCCTTCAGGACGACACCCCTCTCCTAAGTCCGGGAATATGGACGAAGTACTTTGAGGATGTGATTTCTCCCTGGGGTGTGGGTTTTAAAACGTGCAACGAATTATAGTCCAAAAGCCAGGAGGTGTGTATGCAGTCCCCCAAGAAAGAGGTCATCATCCCCAAGGGCGGTTCGAAACCTTTAGCCCCCTACTCCCCCGGTATCCGCGCCGGGAACCTGGTCTTCACTTCAGGGCAGATCGCCCTCGACCCCGCCACGGGCAAACTCGTGGAGGGCGGTATCGAAGCTGAGGCTCGCCAGGCACTCAACAACCTGAAAGCCGTATTGGAAGCGGCCGGCTCCAACCTCGACAAGGTCGTTAAGGTCACGGTGTTCCTCAACGACATCAACGACTATGGTGCAGTGAACGAGGTTTACGGGACATTCTTCACGAAGGACCCGCCTGCCCGTTCAGCCTTCCAGGTGGCAAATCTCCCCGCTGGCGCTCTCATCGAGATCGAGGCCGTCGCTCTGGTCAAGGAGTCTTAGGAGGTCGGGATATGGCCGGTGAGCTTGTTCTGATTGTCGACGATGAATCCAGCATCGTCGAGCTTGCCCAAATGTATCTGGAGCAGGACGGCTTCCACGTAGAATCCGCCGGAGACGGGAAAGCGGCGCTGGAAGCGGTGGTTAAATTCCAACCTGCACTCATCGTGCTAGACATCATGCTGCCGGAAATCGATGGGTTGGAGGTGTGCCGGAAACTGCGGGCGGAGGACAACCCCGTGCTGATCCTCATGCTAACCGCCCGGGATGAAGACATCGATAAAATCGTCGGTTTGGAATTGGGGGCGGATGATTACATGACGAAGCCCTTCAACCCGCGTGAACTGGTGGCCCGCGTGAAAGCGCTCCTGCGGCGCACTCACCGCCAGGCAGACAGCTCGAAGGAAGTCATCCAACTGGGCGACTTGAGCATCGACCCCGCCCGGCGGGAAGTGCGGGTGAAGGGAAAGGTCATCGACATGCGCACCCAGGAGTTCGACCTCCTGATGACGATGGCCGAACATCAGGGTCTGGTCTTGATGCGCGACCAACTGCTCAACCTGGCCTGGGGGTACGAATATTTCGGGCAAACCCGTACGGTCGACGTCCACGTAGCCCATTTGCGCAAGAGACTAACCGAGAGCGACGTGAAGATCGAGACCGTCACCGGTGTGGGATATAAGCTGATCGCCTGATGTTCACTTCACTGCGCTCACGCCTGTGGATCAGCTATGCCGTCCTCATCGGGGTGGTCTTGGTGGTCGTGTTTGGGGCGCTGGTCGTGTACGCTGCCCGAAGCAACCTGCTGTCGCGCGTAGAGCTGACCAACGTCGCCAACCGGATCGCAGAGCGGCAAAACGTACCGATCCCCCAAAGAGCTGATTTAGAAGGGATGGCCGCCCGGTTGGATGAAAATCTGGGGTTCCGCATCCTCGTCCTGGACCCGCAGTGGGTTACGCTGGCCGATTCGCGTGCCAGCACTGAAGGTGCGCTGCCGCCACTCTCCCCGCCAGAAAGAGACCATCTTGCCCGGGTATCAGTCATCACCGATTCCGATGGAGAAGATTGGCTGTACATTACAAGACGCACCCAAGGAAATTTCATCATTGCGGTAGCCACGCCCAGGCAGCCCCTTCGTGAGGTCATGGCTTCGCCCGTCCTGAGAGAGCTGGCAGGGGACATCTTATGGGCAGGCGCCATCGCTCTGCTGCTGGCCTTGCTGCTGGCTTATCTCATCAGCCGTTGGGTGGCGGCTCCCCTCCAGAAAATGTCAGGCGCGGCCGTAGCTGTGGCCGAAGGACGCCGCACCCAGGTCAAATTATCCGGGCCGGATGAAGTGCGCGCCCTGGGAGAAGCCTTCAACCAAATGACCCAACGAGTGCACGCCAGCCAGGAATCCCAGCGAGATTTCGTCGCCAACGTCTCCCACGAACTGAAGACCCCGCTGACTTCTATCCAGGGATTTGCCCAGGCTATCCTGGACGGCACGGCCAGCGCTCCTGATGCCTTGAAACGGGCCGCGCAGGTCATCTACGACGAATCGGGACGCATGCACCGCCTGGTGCTAGACCTCCTCGACCTGGCCCGCCTGGACGCGGGCACGGCCGACCTGGAACGCGCCCCTCTGGACCTGGCACAATTACTGCGTGCCGTGGCGGAGAGATTCACGCCCCAATCACAGGAAGCCCAGGTGTACTTGTCCACTGAGATCGGCGAACTGCCCAGCTTCATCGGCGATGGAGACCGGCTGTCGCAGGTGTTCACCAACCTGGTGGACAACGCCTTGAAGCATACCCCCCAGGGGGGGCAGGTGGCGATACGCGCCCATAGAAATGGCGAATGGGTCCAGGTATCGGTAGCGGACACCGGCCCGGGCATCCCCCCGGAGGAACTGACACGCATCTTCGAACGCTTCTACCAATTGGATAAAGCCCGTAAAGGAGGCGCGGGACGGGGTGTGGGATTGGGCCTGTCGATTGCCCGCCAAATCATCCAGGCGCACAACGGGACATTGTCCGCACAAAGTAAAGCAGGCGAGGGAAGCGTGTTCATCGTCAGCTTACCGGCGGTACAATCGGGCGACACGACGATGGTGTCCCCAAGAAACCCTTCAAGCAGATAGACGGCACCCGGTAATGGCACCCAAAGTATCAGTGATTATCCCCTGTTATAACGAAGAAGCGACCATCCGCCTCGTATTAAAGGCACTACATAAACAGACCTACCCCCTTGAAGCGTTGGAGGTGGTCATCGTGGATGGGATGTCGACGGACGGGACCCGAGATGAGATCGAAGCCTTCAAGCGCGAACACCCAGCCCTGAAGACCAGGATCGTCGATAACCCCGACCGCCACATCCCGCATGCTTTGAACAGAGGGATCGCTGCCGCCCAAGGGGAGATCATCGTCCGGCTGGACGGCCACTCCCTCCCCTATCCGGACTACATCGCCCGGAGTGTGCAGGGTATCGAAGAGGGATGGGGCGCCAACGTGGGCGGGGTGTGGGAGATCCATCCCGGTGGAGAAACGTGGATTGCCGAATCGATCGCCGTCGCGGCAGCCCACCCGTTGGGCGTTGGGGACGCTAAATACCGCTATACGGATACTGCGGAGGAGGTGGACACCGTCCCCTTTGGGGCCTTCAAGAAAAAGCTGGTCGACGAAGTTGGCGGCTTCGATGAAAGTTTGCTGACCAACGAAGACTACGAATTCAATGCCCGCGTGCGAGCTGCGGGTGGGAAAATTTGGCTGGACCCGGGCATCCGGGCGATCTATTACGCACGCCCGACTTTCGCCAGCCTGGCGAAGCAGTATGCCCGCTACGGCTTCTGGAAAGTGCGTATGCTGCGCCACTACCCTGAGACCCTGAGATGGCGTCAGGCCATCCCTCCTTTGTTCGTCCTCGGCTTTATTGGATTGGGATTGTTTTCAATATGGTTCCCTCTCGCAGGTTGGATTTGGGGGTTAGAAGTGGTATTATATTCCCTGGCATTGATCGCAAGCGGCTTGCAAGCAATGCTCGTGAAAAGAAAATTAGCCCATATCTTTGGCGTCCCTTTGGCGTTTATCATAATGCATTTCTCATGGGGGGGCGCGTTTTTATGGAGCCTGCTTTCACTCGTTCGTGGTACCCAAGCAGATGTACTCAACGGGTAGATTTCAAATATGGCGATACAGAAAAGAAAATCCAAATCAAGCGGCTGGCGCCTCAGAGCGGGGGAACGGCGCGCTATTGTCACTTTGGGCGACTTATTCATGGCTGTCCTGGCTCTCATCATCGCCATCTACATGTGGGCGAATGCCGAGGCACAGCCCCGGGAATTCTTCGAATTCATTCGAGAGCGATTGCAGAATTGGTTCTTCCTCCTGCCGTTTGCCTGGCTTATCCTCCTGGCAGACAGCTACGACGCCCGGATCACCATCGATAAAAACAAGACTCTGCGCGCCATCGCACTGGCCACCGGGATCGGGTTCGTCATTTACATGGCGGTGTACTTTGGCTCGGAAGCTTTACTACCACGTTTAGGTGTAGCTATCTTTTTAGCTGCCAGCGCGGTGCTGACCATGCTGTGGCGGCTGTTGTACATCCGTGTATTCACGGCGCCGCGCTTCATGCATCGGGCCTTGCTGGTCGGCGCGGGGGAGACCGGACAGGCACTGCTGGAGGTATTCGAAGACCTGTGGCCGCCGCCATATTTCCTGGTAGGGCTGATCGACGATGACGTGAGTAAGAAAGGCAAAAAAATCATGGGCTATAAGGTGATGGGGGGAAGCGAACGGCTTCTCGAGGTCATCGAAGATGAGAGCATTACAGACCTCATCGTGGCAATATCCGGCCTCATGATGCCCAGGACTTTCCAGACCTTATTAGACGCCCAAGAGCGAGGCGTAACCATCACTCGCATGCCCGTCGCCTACGAAGAGCTACTCAGCCGCGTGCCGGTGAAACATTTAGAAGCCGACTGGATCCTGCGCTCCTTCGTAGACGAATCCCGTGTCGGCACCTTTTACAGCGTTGCCAAACGCGCCCTGGATATCCTGGGTGGGCTAGTAGGCATCTTGATCCTGCTGTTCCTCGGCCCGTTGATTTCAGCCCTGATTCTGCTGGAATCCGGCAGCCCGGTCATCATCGAACAGACCAGAGCAGGGAAAGGCGGGGCGCCTTTCAAAATTTTTAAATTCCGCACGATGGTGAAGGACGCTGAGGGAGAGGGGGAAGTAAAGCTTACCACGGAGAATGACCAGCGGGTCACCCCCTTAGGGCGCTTCCTGCGGAAGACGCACCTGGATGAATGGCTGCAGTTCTTCAACGTGCTTCAAGGGGAGATGAGTATGGTCGGCCCGAGACCCGAACGCCCGGAGTGGGTCGACCATTTCCAGGAGAAAATTCCCTTCTACCGCGCCAGGTTGCTGGTCAAACCGGGGATGGCGGGGTGGGCGCAGGTGCATTTCAACTACGCCGCTACAGTGGAAGAGATGGTCATGAAGCTGGAATACGACCTGTATTACATCAAGCACCGCAGTTTCTGGTTGGATATCCTCATCTTAATCCGGGCGATGATGACGGTAATCGGTTTGAGGGGGCGCTGAACCCGGCGCTGCCAGCATGAGAGAACATTTCCACATCCGCAACCGATATATCCTGGCAATCGACCTGCTCCTCATCTTCCTCTCGGTGGTGTTGGGTTTCCTCCTGCGCCTGGAGTTCCTGCAGGTGATATACGATTACTTATTCAACGTGGGGGTCATGTTGTTAATTGCCTTGATATTGAAACCCCTCATCTACCGCTGGTTCGGTCTCTATCAACGTTTTTGGGCTTACGCCAGCGCCCGAGAGATGGTGACCATCACGCTGGCGGTATCGACCGCCTCGGCCGTGGTGGGGGGGATCATGTACCTGCTGAACGGCTTACAAGTTTTCACTTATTTCGCTCGCTCCGTGCCGGTCATCGACTGGATGCTCTCCCTCATCTTGGTAGGCGGTGTGCGCTTCATGCCGCGCTTCTTTGCCGAGGGGGTTTTCAGCCGGCGGATGACCACCAGCGGGGGGCAGGTGTTGGTCGTGGGGGCAGGTGATGCGGGTGCGCTGGTCGTGCGGGAACTGCAGAAGAACCCCCAGCTGAACCTCGTCCCTATCGCTTACCTGGACGATGACGAGGAGAAGCAGGGTGTGCGGATCCACGGCGTGCCGGTGGCAGGGAGGCTGGAAAACCTGGGCGAACACATCGATACCCACCCCATCAGTGAAGTCATCATCGCCATTCCCAGCGCGCCTGGTAGAGTGATCCGACAAGTCGCCGAAGTGTGCCGCCAGCGCCAGATGCATTTCAGAACGATGCCGGGAATCTATGAATTGTTGGGTGGGGCGGTGAGCGTCAACCGCCTGCGGGAAGTAGACATCACCGACCTGCTGCGGCGCGAACCCACAGAGATCGACGACAAACTGGTCGGGAAAGCCCTAGGCGGTAAACGAATCCTCATCACGGGGGCGGGCGGCTCGATCGCCAGCGAGCTGTGCCGCCAGATTTGCCGCTGGGAACCGTCTGAAATGGTCCTGGTAGGGCATGGAGAGAACAGCATTTTCGATATCATCATCGAATTAGAAAGAAGCTTTCCGGGCATCCCCATGCACCCCATCATCGCCGACATCCGCGACCGAGAACGCCTCGAACTGGTTTTCCAACGATTCAAGCCCCAGGTGATCTTCCACGCGGCAGCGCACAAGCACGTACCGCTGATGGAGAAGAACGTCGAAGAAGCGGTTAGCAATAACATCCTGGGCACCCGCAATGTCATCGACGTGGCGTTAGAGAACCAGGTGGAGCGGCTGGTGATGATTTCCACCGATAAAGCCGTACGCCCGACAAGCGTGATGGGCGCTACAAAGCGCCTGGCGGAGATGATCGTACTGGACGCAGCCAACCACTCGGGAGGCTGCTTTTCCATCGTCCGGTTCGGGAATGTCTTGGGCAGCCGCGGCAGCGTCGTACCCATGTTCCGGCGGCAGATCGCGGCCGGGGGTCCGGTGACCGTCACACATCCTGATATGGAACGGTATTTCATGACCATCCCCGAGGCCGTCCACCTGGTATTACAAGCCTTCGCCATGGGGAGCGGCGGGGAAGTCTTCCTGTTAAACATGGGAGAACCCGTGCGCATCCTCGACCTGGCAGCGGATTTGATCCGACTATCAGGACTGGAACCCGGGCAAGACATCGAGATCGTGTTCACCGGTATGCGTCCCGGCGAGAAGATGAGTGAAGTGCTGTGGGACGAGGGAACGCCGTACCATCCCACCGGCCACCCCGAGATCAACCGTCTGGATGAAGAGGAACTGCTCAGCAACGATTCATTATCCCGGACGGTCAAGCAGTTGGTGGATTTCGCCCGCAAGGGAGAGGTGGAAAAAGTGGTGGAAATATTGGATGAAGTGATCCCCGGCTCGAACATCCAGGGGACACCCGCCCCCGACCTGACTTCGCTGGTCTGATTGGATTATCAAGACAAACCCATGACTGTTGTCGATTCTCAAGAATGGCATAAATTCACCGCATCCCATCCCCAAGCCCACCTGCTGCAAATGGCGGAGTGGGGCGAACTAAAATCTGATTTCGGATGGGAGGCAGTTCGCGTGATTAGCGGAGGGAGCGGCGCACAAATCCTGTTCCGCAGCCTACCAATGGGTTTCTCGTTTGCTTACATTCCCAAAGGTCCCGTCGGGGAGGATTGGGAAGGCTTGTGGCCCGGGGTGGATCGCGTTTGCCGGTCACGACGGGCAGTATTCCTCAAGGTGGAGCCAGACGCCTGGGAGGGAGATGATGCCGGTGAGCGCCTGCGGGAGGCCGGCTTCCGCCCCAGCCTGCACGCCATCCAGCCGCGGCAGACTCTCGTATTGGATATCAGAGGCGAAGAAGACGACATCCTCGCCCAGATGAAGCAGAAGACCCGCTACAACATCCGCCTGGCCGGACGGAAAGGTGTCGTCGTCAACGCCTCATCGGACATCGAAGGGTTTTCCCGCATGATGGACACGACCGGCGAACGAGACGCTTTCGGTGTGCACAATCTAGCCTATTACCAACGGGCATATGAACTTTTCCATCCCGTGGGGGCTTGCGAACTGTTGGCAGCATCCTTCGAAGATGCTCTTTTGGCGGCCCTGATGATCTTTGCCAAAGGGGAACGGGCCTGGTACTTCTACGGCGCATCCACCAACCAGCACCGCAACAAAATGCCAACCTACCTACTCCAGTGGGCGGCTATTCTTTGGGCGAAGTCAAAAGGCTGCACACAGTACGATTTGTGGGGCATCCCTGACGCGGATGAAGAGACCTTGGAAGCCCAATTCACCCAACGCGCCGACGGATTATGGGGGGTGTACCGCTTCAAGCGCGGATTTGGGGGAGAGCTTATGCGCAGCGCGAGCGCCTGGGATCGAGTCTACAACCCGGTGATGTATACGGCTTACCGGCTGCTGATGGCAAGAAGGGGAATGGATTGATACGAATTTCCTCGTATCACCATTCCCGTTCCAGCCTGAATAATTAGATACAGAATTCAATCCTGATTTTCCCCACATCTTTCGAATACATCCTGAACGGCCTCGATGACCAACTCGGGGCTTTGAAGCTGGGGATAATGCCCAGTCTCATAAATCCTGATCTCGCTATTCTCGCTTAGCGTGAGCAGCTCCTGCTGCAATTCAAGCCACAAATCATTGAGAGCCTCTGCCTGATCTCCTATAGAAACAGGTGGTCTCGATGCGGCAACCACTATCAGGGGGAAATCGCCAAGAACTTGATACTGCCCTGCCTGTGCCAGTGTGTTTAGTGTTTCGACCTTTTCATCGAACCAGGCCATACTCGATTCGGGCAAAAATGCCTGGATCGGATCATAAATTTCAGACGAAAGGTCATAGATATTTCCCTTATAGCGGCCCGGCGATCCCAGGTGAGATAACAACAAGATGAGCGGTCGGATATTTTTATCTGGGATTTCTACCTCAAAAAATCCGGCGAACCGTGTGAGCATCTCAGGATGGCTTGACTCGACCAGCACCATACCGCACACATCATCAGGATTTTCCCCGGCAAATATCCTTACATATGCGCCGCCAAAAGCATGAGCGACCAGAATGTAGGGGCCTTCCTCGCCAGCCTCTTCCAGGACGGTTTTCAATTCGGCAGCAATGGTCTCCCCATCTCTGGGCCGCGGTCCGGGTTCACTCCACAGGATC
Organism: Anaerolineales bacterium; assembly: GCA_050115475.1. Classification (GTDB taxonomy): domain Bacteria; phylum Chloroflexota; class Anaerolineae; order Anaerolineales; family UBA11579; genus JASFQL01. The sequence continues at coordinate 50,298 of JASFQL010000018.1, read as the reverse complement.
CCCGCCCGGTCGTAGCTGCAGGTGCGGGTGAATTTCCCAATCTCTCCCTGGACAGAGTCCCAGCTCAACGAGCCATACTGATCGAGGTCGGATTCGAAAACAACCGTGGGTGTTCCCTCTCCAACACAATATAAATGAATGTCGTGGTCGCCAACATCTACCATCTCCCCTGGAGGAGGATATTCGCTATGATATTTATCCCGTGTGATCGATTCGCGGATCAAACCAATCGATAGTAAACCCATCAAGACTATAAAAATCCCCAATAGGATCTTTCCAATCAAACTAAAAACACCCCGCGAACGGTTCTGTGTTGTCATTGAACTATCTCCTTATTGAATATTATCCCCTATAAGGTAACTGAATAAAGAGGAATTTTTAAGCACCCAGGTGCCTGAATTTTGGGATTTGAGTACGATTATGTTAGAATTCTGCGTATCAATCCTGTAAACTCAGGGAAAAAACTAACCAGACTCAAGCAAAAAATCAGCGCCCAATTCCCTATGTTCGACTCTACTTCCTGGAATACAATCATCGCCACCCTCCCCAACCCCCAACTCCTGCAAACCCGGGAATGGGGGGAGGTGAAGGCGCGATTCGGATGGCAAGCGCACCACAAGGTGTGGAAGGACGATGGGGGGAACATCCAGGCAGCGGCGTTGGTTTTGGAACGCAGCATCAACCTGCGGGGCATGGCTCTACGGCTGCGGATGCACTACACCCCCAAAGGCCCCTTGCTCAGGGATTGGTCGGATGTGGCGCTGCGCACCAGGGTGCTTTCGGATTTGGTCTCCTTCGCGAGAGAACGCGGTGCCTTCCTGCTCAAGATCGACCCCGACGTCCCTGTGGGGCGAGGTGTACCCGGGGGGGAGAATGCTGAAGAAGGATTGGTAGGGGTAAAGCTAATCAAACAGATCGAAGGATCGGGATGGCACTTTTCCAACGAGCAGGTGCAGTTCCGCAATACGGTCTTGGTGGACCTGAGGCCACCAGAAGAGGACCTCCTCGCCCGGATGAAGCAGAAGACCCGCTACAACGTCCGCCTGGCCGGGCGCAAAGGGGTGACCGTCCGGCAGGGAGGTAGGGAGGATTTCGAACGACTGTACCAGATGTACGCCGAGACAGCCGTGCGGGATGGGTTCGCCATCCGCGGATGGGACTATTACCATACTGTGTGGAACACCTTCCTGGATACAGGCATACTGACTCCCTTGATCGCCGAGGTAGAAGAGGAGATGGTGAGTGGATTGATGTTGTTCCATTTTGGCGGGATGGCCTGGTATCTATACGGCATGTCACAACCCGCCCACCGGGAGAAGATGCCCACCTACCTGCTGCAGTGGGAGGCCATGCGGGCGGCGAAAGCGATGGGCTGCACAGTCTACGATCTATGGGGGGCGCCGGACGTCTTCGAAGAAAGCGATTCCCTGTGGGGGGTGTACCGCTTCAAATCCGGATTAGGCGGGCAGGTCGTGCGGCACATCGGCGCATGGGACCTCCCCCTGCGACCCTGGATCTACCGACTCTACGCGCAGGTGTGGCCGCGCATCATGGATACCCTCCGCTGGTGCGGCCGGTCGAGCACTCGGGCAGACACCCGACAGTTTCAGGATGGATAGTATGACATAGGGGCAGCATATCTAATCCCAAACAGACCGGCTGGAACCTACTGATAGAGGTCGCCAAGATCGGAGGTAAAAATGAAAGAATACCCGCGTTTCCCCTTAGCCCACCTGCCGACACCGGTAGAAGAACTTGAATCTCTCTCTAAATCTCTCGGCGGGCCGCGCATCCTTGTCAAGCGCGACGACCAGACCGGGCTGGCGTTCGGCGGGAACAAGACCCGCAAGCTGGAATACCTGGTCGCCGAAGCCCAGGCACAAAACGCCAAAACACTCATCACCACCGGAGCGATCCAATCCAACCACTGCCGCCAGACAGCTGCGGCGGCCCGGCGGGCGGGGATGGACTGCATCCTCGTGCTAACGGGGGAAGAGCCGGATGACCCTGAAGCGAACACTTTTCTCGACCTGCTGCTCGATGCCGAAATCGTATGGACGACGAAGGAGCAACGCGAGAAAAAACTCAACGACACGACACATGAAGCCGAAGCGGACGGACGGACTCCTTACCTGGTGCCCTACGGCGGTTCGAACCCCATTGGCGCAGCGGCATATGCTTATGCAGTACGTGAACTAGTAGAACAAGGCATCGAAGCAGATTGGGTCGTGTTCGCCACTTCGTCAGGCGGAACACAGGCAGGCATGGTCGCGGGAAAGGCGCTATTCGGTTTCAAAGGGAAGCTGCTGGGCGTGAGTGTTGATCCTCCCAAGGACCCCTTCAGGCAGTGGGCGGCTGATTTAGCAAAAGAAGTTACTTTACAATTAGGAAATGCAAAAGAATTTACAAAAGAAGATATCCTCGTCAACGACGATTATATCGATCCGGGCTACGCTGTGATGACGGAGGTCGAAAAGGAAGCTATCCGCCTGTTCGCCAGACACGAAGCCCTGCTGGTCGACCCGGTTTACACCGGCCGTGCCGCCGCCGGGATGATCGCCCTCATCCGCCAGGGCTTTTTCAGGAAGGATGAAAGCATTCTGTTCTGGCACACAGGGGGGACACCGGCGTTGTTTGCAGATGAGTACCGGGCAGAGATATTGAAGTAATTTTCTTGAGAGACACTTACAGAACACGTAATACGAAAAAAGATTGCGTATTTCGTATTGCGTAAAGCCATCTTATTGTACTTGTCGCCCAGCGTTAAACACAATATACTCTTGATAGATGATCAAGTCTTTTAAGAGCAAGGAAACCGAAAAGTTTTTTCATCGTCAGGTTTCCCGCAAGCTCCCCCATGATATCCAACAAGTAGCTTTACGAAAACTGAGGATGATTAACCGAGCCATAAGTCTTGTTGACCTTAGATTTCCGCCTAACAATAGGTTTGAAAAGTTAATAGGTAACCGTGATGATCAATATAGCATCCGTATCAATGATCAATGGTGTATTTGCTTTGTGTGGGAAGAGGGTGACGTTTATGATGTCGGGATTGTGGATTATCATTAGGAGAATAAAAAGATGGTTGAAGAGAAACTGAAAACCGTTCATCCAGGCGAGGTGTTGATGGAAGAATTCCTAAATCCCCTGAAGATAAGCCAAAATCGATTGGCAATTGACATCGGGGTAGATTCACGCCGCATCAACGAAATCGTCAACGGCAAACGAAATGTCACCGCAGATACAGCACTCCGGTTGGCACGTTATTTCGGAGTCTCACCTGATTTTTGGATGGGTCTGCAAATGGATTACGATTTAGATGTTGCAGCAGATAAAATGGCAGCAATTCTGCAGCGAGATGTAAAAGTCTATTCTGCTTCTGACGCTAGCGGGGGCTGAAACAACTTACGTATTACGAAATTGGTAGATTGCGTATTGCGTATTATCCATTTCTGCAATAATCTTCCCCAAAAACCTGATCCAAGGCGCGCAGGAGCGCGTCGGTGTTGGCCTTCGAGAACACGATGGGCGGTTTGATCTTGAGCACGTTATGGAGGGGGCCGTCGACACTCAGCAAAAATCCTTTGTCCTTCATCCGCTCGATGATGTAGGCTGCTTGTTCATAGGCAGGTTCCAGGGGCTTTCGGTCACGCACCAGCTCAACCCCGATGAACAGCCCCAGCCCGCGCACATCCCCGATGAGGGTGTGTTCCGCTTTCAATTCCGCCAAACCCGCTTTGAGATAGCTCCCCACTTCCAGGGCGTTAGCCTGCAATCCCTCCTCTTCGATCACGTCCAAGACCGCCAAGCCCACGACGCAGGAGACCGGATTACCGCCAAAGGTGTTGAAATACTCCATCCCATTGTCGAATGAGGCTGCGATCTCGCGGGTGGTGACCACCGCCGCCAGGGGGTGGCCGTTGCCCATGGGTTTCCCCAGGGTGACGATGTCGGGGGCCACGCCCTGGGTCTCGAATCCCCAGAAGTGCGTGCCCACCCGGCCGAAACCCACCTGGACTTCGTCGGCGATGCACACCCCACCAATATCCCGCACGTACTCGTAAGCAGCCTGCAAATATCCCTCGGGGAGGACAACCTGCCCACCCACACCCAATAAGGATTCGTGGATGAACGTTGGCTTTTTAAGCGGGTGACTGCGGATGACTTCACCGACTTCCTGGGCGTACTTCACCCCAGCCTGGGGGTCACCCGCCCGATAAACCCCTCTATAGGTATCCGGCATGGAAACGACGTTGACGTAGTCTGGTTTTCCCTTTCCGCCAGGACCGTTGAACTTGTAGGGGCTGATCTCGACGAGGGTGTTCGTGTTGCCGTGATAGGCATTATCGACCACTATAGTGTTTTGCTGGCCGGTGTGCGTCCAGGCCAGGCGGAGGGCAAGTTCGTTGGCCTCGCTGCCGGAGCATACGAAGAAACACACCCCAAGCGGGTCGGGCATCAAGGCAAGGATTCGTTCAGCGAGTTCTACGATATCCTCATGTAGATAGCGGGTGTTGGTGTTCAGGACGGCAGTCTGCTTTTGGGCTGCTTCAACCACCTTGGGGTGGCAGTGCCCGACGTGGGGGACGTTGTTGACGCAGTCCAGGTAAGCCCGCCCGCGTTCGTCGAATAAATACTGCCCCACTCCCCGGACGATGTTGAGGTGTTCTTTGTAGGCGATGCTCAAAGAGGGACCAAGGATCTCCTGCCGAGCATAGAGGATCTCACCGGAACTCATCGCCGGGGAGGGGAAGATTTCCTGGGGGATGCCAAGGAGGAGGTTGGGGTCGGGGCAGAGACTCAGCCACACTTCCCTTCGGCTGGGTTCCCCAAAGGGTGGGAAGTCCGCGCCCATATCGAGGAGATCGGTAATGAGCTGGACGTGCAGATGTGAGGGGAGGATGGCATCCTCGGGTAGATCACACACCCGGCTAATCACTTCGCCCCGTTTGAAGTCTTTTCCGATGAGGTCTCCCTCAACGAGGGCCGGGCAGGCGTGCTTATAGAGGGAGTAAAACCGAACCTTCCCGCCTTTGAATTCATGTTGGAGAACGATGATACGATCCTTTACCGCGTACACAGTCCCATCGAGGGGCGCCAGGATGGGCGTGCCGGGCGGGACGAAGAGGTCGATCCCCATATGGAGGTTGGCGGGTGTTTCGGAGATGTGGTTCGTGGGGGAGAAATCCTCAGAGGTGTACAGGAAGCGAGGTTGGTTGTAGCGCCCAATACCGATAGATTTTATCGGTGGTTCTGCTGGTTCTTCCAACATACCCACGTCACTCCCGCCCACGCCTAGATCGTACACGTTGGCTTTGGTCCAATCCGCCTCGATCACCGGGCCGATTTCGTCCTTCCGTAGGGGCGCAGCATGCTGCGCCCTTACATTTCGCAGCCATTCCACAACATCAGGCGTCCTCGGGCAGGGGGGCAAGCCGCAGGCATGGCGGAAGGTGTAATGTGCCAACCTGGGAGGGATATCTGCAAGTTTCTCCAGCACCTCCCAGGCCTGAAACTCGGAGATGGTCAGGTAATCCCGCTCAGGTTCGAGTGTTTTCTGGTAGGCGGAGTTGGTCACGCTGACGGCGAGACGGGTGAGGATGAGGAGATAGAGTATATCGATCTCGGTTTCGGACAAGGGATTTTCGACGTGGTAGCCGGATACAATTTCAGCTGCGGCCATCAGGGGATCGTCCACCTCAAAGCTGCCGTAGGCAGCGGCGATGGCGAGATCACAGACCGTGTAGGTCTCGACCATGTCGCCAAAATCGATGACACCGGTGACACTTTTTCCGAAAGGATCGGTACTATCCACAATGAGGTTGTGGTCGTTGCCGTCGTTATGGATCACACCCACAGATAGATGCGGAATTGCAGGGACAACGACGTTTTTATATTGATCGAGGATGTCCTCCACGATCTCGCGCCTATTTTCATCTTCAATGTATTCTAGATATTCCTCAATCCACAGGGCGTGTTTAAGGTCCCATTTTAAATCACGCCGTGCCGCCGGATGTGAGAAGCTCTTCATGGCTTTTCCCAGTTTCCCCATGAATCCGCCCAAACTACGCAGCAGTTCAGGAGTACGGGGGGTGGTATTCGCTAAAGTCGTGCCGGGCAGGTAAGTCACCAACCTGAACCAATAGCGCTCTCCTCCTTTTTCAACCACAGATATGGCATCTCCGTTAACTGAGGGAATAATCCTGGGGACGACATCCCCAACGCTATGGGCACTAATGTGCGCCATGGCCTGGTTCTGGAGATCGAGCAGGGCGGGGTCTTCGCCGGGATTGGCAATTTTGAGGATATACCGCTCCCCTTCCCCCGTCTCGACGAGGAAGTTCTGGTCGCGCTCGCTGGGGAGTCCGCGGGCGGTGACTGCCAGCCCGAACAAATCCTTCGTGATACGAATTGCTTCACCGGGAGTAAAACCGGGATTGGGTTGGAAGACGATTTCCATAGAGGCTCCTGGGAGGAGATATGGAGTATTGTACTCGGATTACGTATTTCGTATTGCGTAAAGGTTTCCGAAAAAGCGGGATTGGCCAGGTGTTTTTGGCTCGCGATTTAATTGTTGAAGCCAGATTCTTCGCTTCACCAATATTGATAAAAGAAATAACGGAATACGCAACACGGAATAAATTCCCCAAATCGTTGCTAAAGGAACAACCTTTGATAATGAACTTTTATCAGCCCGAAAGCCTGAGCGATCAAGGCCCGGTTCTCCTCAATCTGGTGCCAGCGAGATGCCCCGGAGGAATGCGGCAGGGGGATGATCCAAGCGCCGCTCTCGGTCTGGATCTGCGTCCCGATGATTTCGGTGAGTTTCATCGATTTGGGGAAGAATAGGCCAATCGCCAAACGCCCGATAGGGATGATGACTTCGGGGGCAACCAGTTGGCACTCTTCATCCAAAAAGGGGTAGCACAGCTTCTGCTCGGCGCGTGAGGGGACCCGGTCGCCGCTGCCCCCTTTGGCCCGACCGGGGTAGCATTTCGTCACTGAGGTCATGTACTGGGTCGTACGGAACCAGTCCTCGTCGATGCCTGCCTCCCCCAGCCATTGGAACAGCCTTCTCCCCGCTCCGGCGTTGAAAGGACGTTTGGCCTCCACCTCGGTGATGCCGGGGGCTTGACCGATGGTCATCATACTGGCGGTGGCCACTCCCTGGGTGACGGCGGGAGGTTGGATCCAGAAGCCTGCATCTGCGCATTTGCGGCAGGCGCGCATTTCGGTTTGGAGTTCGTCAAAGTGAGAGGGAGGAGTCATGGTAGTTGGGTAGTTAAGTAGTTAGATAGTCAGATAGTCTTTAGTCTTTAGTCTTTAGTCTTTAGTCATGATACCATGCATCAGTCTGCAAGGTTCGAAATAAGACTTAGCTGAGTATGAGTTGTTTTTTTTGGGGAAAAATATTAAAGCTCTCTAGCCTGTTGCCCCACCTGATTCCACACCCGCCGCCAAAAGACCAGCAGCAGCCCCAATGTCAGCAAGGCAAACCCGGTCATGGTGAGGAACGCAAACGGCAGCCCCCGGTTATCTGCCAGGTACCCCAGCCCAGGTTCGATCAACACGACGAATAAATTGAATATCATAAAATCAACGGACAGTATAGTGGAGCGGACCGTCCCAGGCGTATTCCGGAAGATGAGGGTCTCGATCAGGGGGCGTGTCGAGGTCGTCGCAAATCCTACCAGTACAAAAACCAATATCCCCGGCCACGAAGCGATCAACGCCAGGCCCAACGATCCGGCGACGATGGCAACCGGCGCCAAACTCAGCCAGCGCCATTCTCCAAGGCTTTTCACGATTCTATCTGCGCTTGAAGACCCCAACATACGCACGACCTGCATCCCGGCGGTCACAAGACCCAGGGCGGCGATAGGAATCCCAATAGACAAGGCATAGGGCTGCATAAAGACCTGACCGAGGATGAAGAACGCCAGTGGGATAAGGTTCGAGTACAACAAGATGTACCGCAGGTTGGTGTTGTGTTTGACCGCCTGGAATGCGGTTTTGAAAGCCTGCCCATAAGATATCCGTTCGCCTGTCTCCGGGTGGGGCTCGTAAGGGGTCTCTTTGATGGTCAGGAGAATGAGTGTCGTGAACACACTCACCCCGGCATATACCAGGAAGGGCAGCTTCAGGTCGATATCGCCCAAGACACCCCCCAATGCACTGCTCAACGCCGCAGAAGCAAACATAACCGCAGAAAACAATCCCCGCTGCTGAGTATACTCCTCTTCACGGCCGACCTGCTTCAAGGAATCATAGAACAAAGACAGGGTCGCGCCGAAAATAAGAGCAAAGGATAACGAGAAAAACATATTGGCGAATATAAAGAGGATGAAGGTAGGCGCAACAACGAACAGGACGGCCGCCAGGGTGTTAAAAACCATGGCGAGCAACATCGACCGCTTACGTCCGACACTATCTGCAATGATGCCGATGGGTAAACTGAGGATCAAAGAAGAACCCCAAAAGGAAATGTCGACCAGTGTCACCTGAAAGAGCGACAGGCCGCGTTCCTGCTGCAGATAGATAACCCAGGTTGGCGAGAAGAATACTGCGTTATAGAACGCGTAGAAGACAAACAACCTTGTAATGTTCCCCTCATAGGTAGGGGCAGGAAATTTCCTATCCCTGAACCAACCCGTCAACCCTTTCATCGATCGTCACCACTGCAATGCTTTAAGTTTTTCGTGCTGGATGGCTTTCTAATTTTCTATAGGCAAAACCAAATCGTGGGGATATTCCGCCAGGACTTCGATTGATCCATCCGCATGTATGTAGACGCTGTCTTCCAGGCGCACCCCCATCTCTTTTTCCGGGTAATACAAACCAGGTTCGATGGTCACAACGACCCCAGGCTTCAACGTTGCCTCTTCATTGGCGGTGAAGGGCTGCTCGTGGAGATTCAGCCCCAGCCCATGGCCTAAACTGTGTACGTAGCCTTCTTGTGTGAGGGGGTCAGATTTGACCGTCGGATGTCCCTGGGCTTCGAACAGATCGCAGGTCTTCTCCTGGAGTGCTTTGAAAGGCGCGTTGGCTTCTAAGCCGCCCATGATCTCCTCGAAAACCGCCTTGACGTCCTCATACAATTTCTGGGCTTCTTCCGGCGCGTATCCGAGACACCAGGTACGGGTGAAATCATAATGATAGCCGCCAGCCGGTTCCTGGAGGAAAATGTCGAAGACAATCGTTTTTCCCAGACAGATGGCATCTTCAGGGGTCCCTGAACTATGGGGAACCCCGGCATCGTGGCCGATGGCAAAGATGCAGTCGTGGGGGTTCTCCACACCGGCTTCAACCGCCCATAGATTGATCTGTCGTTTTACGTCCCCGACCGTCAACGGCTCCCCATCCGCTTTGATCAAGACCTCTTCTTTCGTCTTGTGGGATTGGAGGAATTTCGCCACCTTGTCGACGATATCAACGGTGATTTGTCCCATTTTACGTACGTGGGCGACTTCATCTTCATCTTTCGTTTCCATTGCTTCAAGGATGGTGGTAGACCCTACCTCACCGACGATCTCCAGATTGGGCATCATCTCCTGGAGGAGATTGTAGATCCTAAACGAGACGCCCGCTTCGATCTTCCCGAACACCGACAGCCGCCCCGAGGTGATATCCAGGTCGGTGAGCACCTTCTTATAGCGGAGAGCGGCTGCCTTGGCCCGGTCTCCACCGACCTCCTTCAGGAGTTCGAGGATGCGGTACTCGTCCAGGTTGCGGGTTTCGTGGCCTGTTTTCGCTGCCTCTTCCCTCTCCATCGAATGGTAGAAAAGGACCGGCTCTTCCCCGCGTTTCTTGATTAGCACGCCGTTGGTCATGTGCACATGGCCGGTGAAGTAATACAAGGCCGGATTACCGAGGACCGGGCCTGAGACCAGGATCGCATCCAGGTCTTTCTTTTCCATAATCGCATCAAGGTCTTTTTTCATCGCTCCATCCTGTCAGGGATCAGAATTGTCTTGTCAAGAAAATCACCCGCCAATTATAAATCATTTGTAATCGAATGGGCGCTTCGTTCGGGAAAAGTGTGAGTTTAAAAAAAAGAGAAAGGCCATTAAACCTGTCTCTATACCGATCTCGTTTTCTTGTTTTATCCCAGCTTGTTCTTTTCTCTAAGTTCGTCCACGAACGTTGTGAGTTCCTCGATGTACCGACGGGGTTGAGCCATGTGAATCTCGTGCCCGCCAGGTATTTGAACGTACTTGAGGTCTTGGACAAGCGCTTTTATACGATCGAGGTCATCGTCGTCAATTGCGCCTAACAACCCCCAGGTCTCGTGCCTGGAGGCATTTGCTCGCAGAAGCAGCATGGGGCACTCGACCTTTTTCAAGGCATCTTCCGGAGAGAAATCCTTACTCAAGCCTCCATCGAGTGTGGCGCGTGAAAAATCGGTATCATATTCTGATAAGAATTTATATCCCGCCCGCATGTTGAACGGCATAAAGGGCAAGTCGTAAGGTTGGTTGGGGCGTACAGCCCGGTTTATACGCTCTAGCAAGAACATGATTTTTATGAAGAAGGGTGGGATCATGAGGAGGTCCTCTTTCCCCGGCGCTGGGGCCCCCATGTGAGAGAGGTAGCCTTCGACGTCTCGTTTCCCCGGCTTGCCCAGGTATTCCACGGCCAGTTCGAAATTTCGGGACATGAACTTCTCGTCCCGGATGCGGGGGTAGATAGAAGAAAAGATAGGCGGGTCCTCGCCGACCACAGCCAGGACATCTTCAGATGCATAAGCCCCCAGCCATATGGCCAGGACCCCGCCGGACGACAACCCAGCTACAATGGCCGGTTTGCGGATAACCCCTCGCTGGAAATGCTTCAAATCCTCACCGCAGATGTTGTACGAATACTGCCCGGGAGTCCGGGTCGATTTCCCATGCCCCCGCAGGTCGGGGACATAAACGTGGAACCTTTCTGAAAGTTCAGGCATTACCTGTTTATACCCCTGCCAAGACTCCATCTGGCCAGGGATCAACAGAAGGGGAAGCCCATTATCAGGGCCGACGACGTAATTCATCGTGACCCCATTGGCCGTAAAATTCAATTCTTCAAAACCGGCTGGTATACCAGCAACTTTAGTTCTTGTCATAATACATTCCTCATTTATTCTTCAATATCAATTCTAATGCCGCCACATGTTCCTGGAAGATCCGGCGTCCTTCTTCCGTGGCGGAGACGAAGGTGTGCGGTTTCCGTTCGACGAATATCTTATTAACAGCGATGTAACCGGCATCTTCAAGTTTACGCAGGTGAGCGCCCAGGTTGCCGGGGGTGACATCAAGCAGATCCTGCAGATATGTAAAATCCACCTCGTCGGTCTGTTCAAGCGTAACCAGGGCAGACATGATTTGCAGGCGGACGGGCTGATGGATGATTTCGTTAAGTTCAGCCATATTTACCACCTATAGCGGATGTACAGGCCAAAAGCGATCATCCCTCCGCCGCCCAGGACGGCCATCCAGAGGTAAAAAAATATCGGGTAGTAGGAAATAACCGATCAGCGCCAGGGCGGTGATGGGCAATGCCCACCATACAGAAGAGAAAGAAAACAACAAACCCATGGCTAGCTGGCCAATCACAAAAAATAGGATGATGAACATGGTCGTTTGTTTCCCGTCTGTGGGCCGGGCGATGGCGATGGCAGTAGCACCGTAGATAACCATAAGCAGCCAGAAGAGGTCAACTCGTTTTGCCACTGGGGCAGTCAGCGGGCTGCGGACGCGCTTGCCCACCCGCAAACCCAGGATGGTTGCCAGGGTACCACCAAAGATACTCAGTCCAGCCCAAACATAGGCAACGGTTTCCTTCGAGAGAAACTGGGTGCCCATGAAACCGACGAGCCAAACAGTACCGGTGATGATGAGGGGAACGTAGGTTCCCCCGCTAGCAATCGAGAGCCGGGTCTTCCGCTCTGTACTTTGGATGACGGCCAGGGCTTCTTCAGCTTCGGTAGGTGATATTTCCATTTTGTACTCCCAAGAGCAATAAATTTCATAGAATACTCTGTGTTGCAGAGCATTCTATATTAAAATGCCCCCTTGTCAAGAGGGAAATTGACCTTTCGACACGCATCTAAACATGACACTCCATGACTGGATATAATCAGTATCTAGCTTACAAAGATGTACAATGGCGAAATCCTCCCCTTTTCTTGTATAATACATTGAACTTCCCCAATACAGTCCCATCGAAAATATAAAAGGTTTCTCACAAGGAAGCGGCGTATTCACAACGCTAGTTGAACACATTACACAATTTATATGAGGAGGATGAAAAATGAAACCTGTTAAGTTTGTGCCCCAAATTCTTTCGAGCGTGCTAATATTGATTGTTTTGTCCAGCTGTGCTTCAAACAAACCAGAAAAACCACCAAAAGATGTTGGCGAAATCGAACCGATGGTCATTGAACGGATCAAATCACCCCAAAACATCACAGAAGCCATGTGGGACGAGACCTACAATACACACCTTGTACTAAAGATCCACCGGCTTGTAAGGATTGAAGGAGCGGAAGGACAATCCTCATCCCTTGAACTATTCGCAGACATCCCTCTCTTTGGAATGCGTGAGAATGATAATGAAGCAGGGGTATACGGTAAGGGGAGTAGCAATGCGATTTTGGAGGGAGTTGTGCCTGGGGCAGGCACTTCTAACGCAAATTGGGGGTTAGAATATTGGGTCTATGGTTGGATTTCCAGTTCTGATTGCAGCCTATGGTTACGTATCGATGAGGAATGGCTCGAAGGAGAATGGTGCACAACGGTGCTGGGGACTACGAGTTGTGAACCGGCCATAGGCGATGAATTCCAATATGCTTACGGCTTGGTAGAATTTCCATATATCGTCGGCGATGGCGAAACGATTGAAGATATGAACTTCTCGGTAGGGCCTTCGACTTTGGTAACAGAAATCGAGATTGTCCCAACAGGCGATCAAGAAATCAACTTGCCTGAAGTGAAGAATTGCGACTTAGAAGACATCAGCTGGGAGGTCGAGGACGCAGGTGAAGATGATGTTGAAGATTGAGGTGTCAGGGAGAACCGTAAGGGCGCAGCATGCTGCGCCCCCATATTATATCTAAATAATAACTTACTCATTCACACCCCCAACAGCACCTTCCGCATCACGGAGAGTGTCACCAGTGAAGCAGCGTCCTCCTGACTTATTAATATCTTGGCCAGCAATTGTTTTAATTCAGGAAACTGGTTCGTTGCCATAATGGCTCGATCCATGATGAAGGGATTGAGGTACAGCTTCCGGATGCGGGTCAAGAAGACAAACAAGCGTTGAAAACGGGCGCGTAAAAGGGCGTCATACCCTTCCAGGGAAGAGGGGGAAACTTCCCCCCTTTCGAACCTTCTCAATAAAAAGTTTGCCGCCAGCCGCCCCGATTCGAGCGCAAAATCGATCCCCTCACCAGTAAACGGGCTGACCAATCCGGCGCTCTCCCCTACCAACAGGACGCGTCCCTTACAGGTCTTCGACCTGGCAAAGTCCACCCGTAGAGGGAAGCCTTTCACCTGCCCTTCCAGGTGGGCATCGGCCATCATGACCTTCATCTTTGGATTGTGGGCCAGGAAGCGATCGAAAGCGATTTTTGCCGAAGCCGGAGATCTCTCCCACGGCATCCGTTCTTTCCAGAAACCGATCCCCACATTTGCCCTGGTTTCAGACAGCGGAAAGACCCAGGCGTATCCCGGTAGGGGCACATGGCCGAAATGAACCTGCACACGGTCGGTCAAACCATGTAAACCCTTGAAGTAGCCGCGCACGGCCAGGATCAATCCCGGCGATCGGTTCAAGAATCCCATCTTATCCAACAAAGCTAAATTGGACCCCACCGCTAAAACGACTATTCTCCCCGCTACCCGCACCCCCTTTCCATTTCGGCCGGCGTATATCTCAGCGTGATTCGGATAGTGTTCCACACCTCGAACACGTGAATTTCCCTGGAACTGTGCCCCACTCTCCAGGGCCTTTTGGAAAATGATTTCATCCAGTTGATAGCGGGGAGTGATGAGTAAATGATTGGGATAATGGTCATTCTGGGGGATGGATGTGACCATCTCGTCTCCCTTGGTCCCATACATCTCGATGCCGTTGACCTGAAAGGCAAAATCCCTTATCCGATCCAATATCCCCATATCTTCCAAAACGCCCAAGGCACGCGGCGTTAGTCCATCCCCGCAGGTTTTCTCCCGGGGGAACACTGCTCGATCCAGAAGGAGCACATCGAGTCCTCCTTTCGCCAGGTAATGCGCTGTCGCCGATCCCCCCGGTCCTGCCCCCACCACAACGACATCATGAACTTTATCCACCATTCCCTCCGCAACCGAATACCTCCCAGCTTTTTTGCTGAGAGGTCCGTGGTTCATTCAGATTCTCTTACTAATTTTATCAGGAATTTACTTCAAGCTGACCAACAATAGAGATAACCTCGTCACGAGTTAATTTCTCTTTACCTTTTTGAATGACATCTAATGTGGCATATGCAAGTGCTCGTGGTATTCTTGTAAAATGCTTAAAGGATGAGCGCGGGAGCGTTCGAGCGTAAGTGTCGAAAGCGTCCAGGTTCTCGAGGGCGTAAGCCAGCATATCCTCGTCCGTCCACCCCTCCGGATAGAAGTTCACGCCACGTTCGAGATCCTCCTTGCGGTTACGCAAGATGTTGACCAACTGCAAGCCGCGTCCAAACTGGATCGCCTGGCTGCGGTCGATCTGGATCTTTTCAAACCAGCCCCACAGGTCGCACAGCAATAATCCTACCGCTCCGGCCACGCCGTAGGTATAGCGGTCGAGGTCGGCCTTGGTGGTCACATTGAAGCCGTTGATGGCCCACTGCGCCATACGGTCGGCCATGGCTGCTGTCGCCTCCCATACGCGCGGGGCGATGAACTTGGGGGCGTAGCAAGACCATTCACCGATGCGCATCGTTACCTCTGGGAGGTCAAGCCCGAAGCTGTCAAAGATTCTATCGAAAGCCTCGTGGGTGAAATTCTCCACGGAGGTCTGCGCCTGGAGCACGAGACTCATGCCCTGCAGCACACTCGCTTTGATCGTCCCTTCGAGATAGGGATGGTCTTCCACCTCATCAATCGCCCGCAGACATAGGTAACCCGCGGCGACAGCTTCCTTCAATCCTTTGGGGAGACGTTCTATCGGTAGGAAGAAGGTCCGGCTGGTCTCTTCCAACACTCTCATTGCATCTGCTTGTATCGCTGCCATGACAACCGCCTGTATTTATTATCTATAATATCCGAATTTCAACAGAAAACGATAACATCTATATTGTAAACCCATTGCCAAGGGATTCGTTGTGCCAATCCATCAAACCTCATGATTGAAACTCACCAGGACATTCTGCACACCGACGAGGAAGGCGCCTTCCTGTTGGCGGAGCACCGTGCGGGGGTCGAACACGACCCGGTCTTCTTCGATCCTGGCGATGATGGGAGGATGTTCTTTTCGCAGGGCGGTCAAAAATTTATCCGGACTTTCAGCCTTGAAGGCCAGCAAGTAAGTATCCAACTGCTCACCCGGCAGGCTGCCGCCCCCTACCGTCGATTTTCCGGGGATGACGTCCCCGTGCTCCAGGGTCTCAGCCCAATTTTTGGCGCGGGATTTAATCATATCTGGAGTCGTGGAAATCATCTGCCAGATGGGGACTTCCCGCTCAGCCTCGTCTTTCAAGTAATGCAGCAGAGTCGCCGATAGACCCGCCAGGGCGATCTTGTCTGCCCGGACGGCACGTGCGATAGGATGTTTCCTCAGTTTATCGACAAGATCTCTTCGCCCGACGATGATGCCTGCCTGAGGCCCGCCGAGGAGTTTATCCCCGGAGAAACACACCAGGTCTGAACCTGCTGCCAGCGAGTCCTGCACGGTAGGCTCGTGTTCCAAGCCGAACCTGGCCGTATCCAAAAGGGAACCTGAACCGAGATCATCGACCATGGGAAGACCGGCATCGTGGGCAACACCGGCGATTTCTTCCAGGGTCGGTTCACTCGTGAATCCCATCAAGCGAAAATTGGAATGATGGGCACGCAAGACCAGCTTGATGGGTTCTTCTTCAATTGCTTTTTGGTAATCTTTTAGGTGGACCCGGTTGGTGGCCCCGATCTCCACCAATATCGCACCGGACTGTTTCATCACTTCAGGGATGCGGAATCCCCCACCGATTTCGATGAGCTGCGTGCGGGAAATGAGGACACGCCGGCGACGCGCCAGGGCTGAAAGGATCAACAGCAGGGCCGATGCGTTGTTGTTCACCGCCAAACCAGCTTCGACGCCGGTGAGGCGCTTCAACAGGTCTTCGGCATGCACGTATCTGGAACCCCGCCGTCCGCGCTCGATGTCGTACTCCAGCGTGGAATACCCCTGGGATACAGCCTGCATGGCCGTAATAGTCTTATCACTCAAGGGCGCACGACCGAGGTTGGTGTGCAAGATAACGCCCGTGGCGTTGATGACAGGCTGTAAGGAACCCGTCGTCCAACCGTAGAGGACTATCTTGGCGCGCTCCAGCAGCTCTTCGATCGCCGGCATCGTATCCTCACCTTCTTTCAACTCCAGGCGGATTTCCTCCAACACCCGTCGAATGGCATCCAAAGCCAACGGGCGACCAAAATCGGCGATGAGTTCTGCAGCTGTCTGCGTGTGCAGCAGCGTATCTACCGAGGGGAGTTGACGTAGCTTCGCTTGTTCTGCCATATACTTTAACCTGGATTCCTCAAGGGCGGCGCCACTGGCTGCGTTCCCATAGCCGCAGAAAGATCTCAATCGCCGTGAACCCTACGAAGAAGATAACTGCCAGGCTGAAACTAAGCACCTGCCCGTAGTTCAACCAGAACAGGGTGGCGGCGAATACCCCCACCCACA
Organism: Anaerolineales bacterium; assembly: GCA_050115475.1. Classification (GTDB taxonomy): domain Bacteria; phylum Chloroflexota; class Anaerolineae; order Anaerolineales; family UBA11579; genus JASFQL01. The sequence goes on along the minus strand of JASFQL010000018.1, from coordinate 33,408 downwards.
GGGCCTGTCGGACCATTACCCTGGCGCTGGCAGGCGGCTTGCTGGGGAAGCGGTGGTTGAGGTACACTGCAGCCGGGAGTGTTATACCGGTAAATGCAACCACGACCAATAGAAAGAACAGCCAGCGCGGCCATACGGTCGGCTCGGTGGCATTCAATAGGATGACGATGCCACCCCATCCGATAATCACCAAAACGACAATCGTCGGTAAAAACGCTTTGAAGGTTGGGCTGCGGTCCATAACTGTTTTGAGTATCTTATTATATCTTATTCACCCTAAAGGGATTCAATCACCAACTGGTCATGTTTTCCTAATCCAGACACAAACCTCCGCTGCAGAGTATAATAACCGCAGGTACCAACTCATCAACCACTTTGTTGGAGAACGAATGTGACCTTTCCCGAACCCTTCTACCGCTGGCGCCCCCACCCCTGGCACGGCCTCGAGGTGGGCCCCGACCCACCCTCCCTCGTGAACGCTTATATCGAAATCTCCCCCTTCGACCTGATCAAATATGAGATCGACAAAGTGACCGGCTACCTGCGTGTGGATAGGCCCCAACGCAGCTCCTCCCAGCCGCCCACCCTGTACGGATTCATCCCCCGCACCTACTGTGGGGAGAAGGTCGGCGCGCTGTGTAAACCCGATACGGTCGGCGACGGCGACCCGCTGGATATCTGCGTGGTCAGCGAACGGCCCATCAACCGGGCGGAGGTGATCCTCCACGCCAGGGTGGTGGGGGGTATCCAGATGATCGATGGCGGAGAAGCAGACGATAAAATCGTCGCTGTCCTCGACCAGGACAGCTTCTGGCGCGATGTCTCGGACATCTCTCAACTGCCAGATGTCCTCGTCGAGCGTTTGAGTCACTACTTCTCCACCTATAAAATGGTCCCTGGTAAAAAGGAAGCTTTCTCTATTGAGAAAGTTTACAACAAAGAGCATGCCTTCAAGGTCATCGAAGCGGCAATGCAGGATTATGAGGATTATTTTGGGGGCTAGAAAAGCAAAAGATGAAGGGGAATAAATTAATCCACCAATATTAAATCAATAAATTAAAAACAGGGACGGGTTTTCAAACCCATCCCTACATTTTTATATATCTGTGTTTATCTAAACGATCGAAGATCGTCATCTATCTGTGGTAAATTAATCCAACCCGAGGATGTCCTTCTTCTTCTGCTGGTATTCCTCGTCCGTGATGAAACCCTTATAGACCATCTCAGTCAGCTTTTCCAGCATTTCCAGGTCTTCCATCGTGGTCTCTTTCTTGCTGGCTGCCACGGTCTCTTGCTCGTCCTCATCTGTGACCTCGTGGCCTTCGATCCCCAATTCCTCCATAGCGGCGAGCAGTTCTTCCTCGCTCATCTCACGGATGGGTTTGCCCGTCTTCTCGACGATCTTGCGGATGTCGTCCCGGTGCAGTTTGATGGCGTTCCCACTCTCGTCAAAATGATAGACCGCATACTCTCCCCTGGGGATGATCCGCAGCCCTGGCCGTCCTAAGGGGCGGGCGGGACGTCTCAACGGCGGCCTCCGTATCGCTCTCCTGATGATTCTTCGTCTTCTACTCACGATGTGCCTCCTTCAACTAATAATATTCACTTGATTGCTGTAGTTATTATAGCCTAAACAAAAACAGCAAAAGCTAGATTCTAGGGGTGAAAAAGCATGGGGACAAACACCCAAATCAGGACACAGGCCAAAGGCAGGAATAGAAATAGCCCAAAGGAGGAACAGCCCCACCTGCCCAAGACCGGACCTGGCCGCCATCTCAATAACGGACGGCCTGCTGCCCTTCGCCGAACAAAACGCCTTCCTCTGAACATCTTATTTTTCCTTTTTTCCAATGAAATTCACGTTATTGATATGATAGTGGATGGGCGTAAAACCAGTATGGCAGATGTGTAAAAAAGATGTAATTTCACAGGGTATCAGGCTTTGTGTGCTTGCTGTATAATATTGGAACGGCTCTATGTTATTCTTTGAATAAAGGAGGAATACGAGTATGACATTGAACAACCTCGAAAATCAATTGACCCTTTTGACCATCCGCTGCACCGGAAGACGACGGGATACGCTGATTGCCGGAGGGATATTCCTGGTTTTCTTCCTGTCAGTTTTTGCCTTTGGAATGCTTGACAGATTGACCGGAAGAGCCTTGCTGTTCGTATCGATGATGACCGTTGTTTTTGGGTTTGCCTACCTGACCGCCTGGGTGAAACTCCAAGTCGTCAAAGGATCGATCGAATTGATCGAGACCCTTCTACGAGAGGAAAAACAATAATATGCGCAAATCGACAAAAGCGTTGGTAATCGTATCCGGCCTGGTTCTCGCCTGTATCGGCATGTACTTTTTAGAAATGCAGACCAGAATCATCCACCGTGCTCTCGACACATTCATCTACGACAATGAAAACCACTACCTGTCGTGTGATGAATTACCGACGGAAGCTGAAGTGCGTGCGGTCGTTGAAGCGCACCAAGACGTCATCGAGGCCATCGAGGCGGTTCACCCGGGACATGTCGGGGTGGAGGTCGACACTATCACCTGCCCCGGCAAAGCCGATTTATTCATCTGGTACGCCTCGAGTCAGAATCATAAAGACATCAAGGCCATCATCGACGACGACACTTTTTTCGGCATCCCCTACCGGATGGCCAACACATAGAGAGAGGGTTATACACCCCTTCAAGATAAGAATCTAAAATACGAACAGCAACACGAGATCGTTCACATTCGTCTGTGTCGGGCCTGTGATCAAGGCGTCCCCCAACTGCGTGAAGAAGGTATACGAATCGTTGTTTTCCAGATAGGCGGCTTGGGCCAGGTTCATCTTTCGGGCGCGCTCCAATGTCTCCCCCGTGACGACCGCCCCGGCTGCATCCGTGGGGCCGTCCCCCCCATCCGTTGCCAGTGTGATAATAGCCGCGTTACCCACGCCAGACAGGGGTTCCACCGCCGCCAGGGCCATTTCCTGGTTACGTCCCCCTGATCCCTTCCCACGCAGCGTTACAGTCGTCTCTCCCCCCAACACAACCAGTCCCGGTCGATTGACAGGCATACCGGTTTTCGCCATCTCCCGCAAGGTCCCCGCCAGCGCCAGGCCGACCTCCCACGCCTCCCCTTCCAGCATAGTCGTAAGTAAAAAAGTATGGAAGCCAGATTCCTCCGCCTGGGCAAGAGCTGCACGGGCAGCGGTTTCCACGTTGGCGATGATGACATTATTGACTCGAAGGTCTCTATCTAATGTTATTCTCGACGAGTTACGCAGCGCTGGAAGAATGGATGGGGGCAGTTGGGGGGCCAGACCGTATTTATCGATCACCGCCAGGGCTTCATCCGGCGACCACACCCGGGGGACGGTTGGGCCAGAGGCGATAACTTCCAGCGGGTCGCCCACCACGTCCGAGAGGATCAGGGTCAGGATTTGGGCGGGTGCGGCAGCGGCTGCCAATCCACCACCTTTCACCCGGTCCAATCCCGTACGAAGGGTGTTCAGTTCGGTGATCGTCCCGCCGCTGGCTAATAACAGGTCAGTTATCACCCGAAGATCCTCCAGCGAAATCCCCTCCACCGGCGAGGTCAGCAAGGCAGACCCCCCGCCGGAGATCAGACAGATGACTAAATCTTCCTCGGTCGTATTCTCTAATATGCTGAGGATATCTCGTGTGGATTCGACGCCGCGCTCATCTGGCAGCGGGTGACCCGCCTCGACGATACGCACCTTTCCCACAGCTTCGTACCCTCCGGTGTGTCCTTCTTTCACCGTCACCTTTCCCGCTGTGATGCGCTCCCCTATCACATCCACGACCGCCTGCGCCATCGGCAGACCAGCTTTCCCTGCCCCTACCACGTAGATGTGCTCATACGCATCGGGGGAATAGCGTTCTCTCCCAACAACGAGGGTATCGCCTTCCCGCTTCAAATGACGCAGTACAGCCTGATAGGGATCGACCGCCTTTACCGCCGCCGATAGGATAGCCGCAACAACTTCCCCCCAGGGGGAAGTACGGAGTGTTTCCGTCATGAAACGATGCGCGTCCATGGACGGATTGTATCAGGTTTAGAACCCCCGTCAGTCTTACGGAATCACCTGGATCTCGCCAGCGATGATCCCATCGATCAAGTCTGGGAGGGCGTCGATCACATCCTCCGGAACGATTTCCTCAAAATCATAAAAAAGCGCCAGACCCACCGCACCTTCTGCCAAATCCAAAAAAACGTTCCCACCCGAGAAATTACCCGTCACATACTGCTCGACTGCGTAATACATCCCCACTCCCAGGCGCCGCTCGATAGAGGTCAGCCAGATATCGGACAGGTCAGTTTCATCGCTGTTCCGGTCATAATCGAAGCCAATGACCCAACAAGCCTGGGTTTCCATACAATGCACCGCTGCTCCCCTGGCGATCGATGCGGCGATAGGCAGGATGATATCCGCATCTTGTTCGACGAAGTCTTTCGCGTAAGCTTCTCCATCCTCTAGACTGATAAAATTCCCCACAAAGCTGCCCGTTCCAGCCTCCGGATCCCTCCCTAAAACCTGCACATTGGTCTCATGTTGTTGATTGTAATAGTCGACCCCGTAGTAGAAGGCATCCATTGCATCGGTTACGTATGGAATATCCATCCCCCCAAAAGTCCCCACCACGCCTGTCTGTGATGTACCCGCTGCCACGTACCCGGACAAAAAGGCTGCTTCGGAAATATCGAAAATAACTCCCATCAAATTAGGTAACGGATCATAAGATGAGTACTCGATGATGGCAAAGTGTTGTTCAGGGTTCTGACCAGCAGCCTCCTCGAATGCTACGATCAAGTCGGCCCCCATCGTGATGATCAATTCACACCCATCAGAGATCGCATCCTCGATAATAACAGCATTCTCCTGAGCTTCAATCGAATCGTACCATTCGATCTTGACCGGCAGTTCTGCTTCCGCCTGCGTTAACCCATCCCACCCTGATTGTATTATTGGATCGTCTCCGGATTCGTATTGCCCCTGGATATAACAAACCAAAACGGTGGGCCCTTCCAGCTTTTTTTCAACCGTAGTTGGGAGGGGTGTATTTGTCGGCTCCACATCCTTGAAGGGTGTCGGCGTCCACGTAGGTACGTAGCTGAGTGGGACCTCAAAAGTAGAGACCAGTTCGATGGGGGCAAATAAACCGCAGCCTGCCAGGAAGATAGAAAAAACCGCCAACCAGGTGACCGGTAAAAGTATTCGCTTCAGATTAGATCGATGAGAGTAAGTATCCATGGAGCACTCCTCTTTTTTCAATGTAGATTTGCGCGCTGAGGTCATTTCGTGAACCTCCTGAGCCAGTCATACACATCCTCAATTTCAGGGGATTCTCCGTACTTGTTTGCAGTCGCCGAGGAGAAAAAATAAGTACTGGGGCAGGTATCTGGATAATCACCGGCAAATTCCCGGGTCTGTACCCGCCGCCCCGTCCGGGCGTCATACATGGTTACCGTATAGATCCTTACCCACCGGACGAGATGGTGTGTTGCACTCCCATACCCGAATAGCGAATACGGGCAGGATTGAATTCTGCGGTCGCTCTTGGTCAAAATGCCTACATGTCGGAAATGTCCAGGCCTGACAGCTTCGATATCGTCAGGAATTTTCGCCAGCTCACCCCCTTCGAAAAATAACAAAAGGCGTTTCTCATCTTCTTCCTGCCCTAGGGCCAGGTAGGTGGTCGCCAATTCTTCTTCGGTGAGACAGGTTTTTACAGCGCCATCGACGTAACAGTTCGATTCATCCTCGTCATACTCGAGGATGTTGTTGGACACGATGAAGAGGATCGCGTTGCCTAAGGTATCGGTGAGGTGGCCGATCGCGTCGATGGAAGCCTGCCTGGATGACTTGACATTCTCTGTGGTGGTTTCATCCTCGGTAAGTGTTAGCGCTTTGTCAAAAGCAGGGATCGATTCGAAATAACGCTCTTGCCCATGATAGGCCAGGCCAAGTCCATGACCAGCGGCTGCCTTCAGTTCTTCCCGCCCTTCCTCCGCCAGGGTACCTGCAAATGCATAAATAGTCTCAGCCGACGAAAAATCTTCCCCGGAGAGAACCGTATCGCCGAACAGAATCAGCGGTTCGCAAGCCTGGTCGGGAATCTGCTCTGCGGCGTCCGTATGCCCGTAGTCAAGATACAGGAGTCCATACTTCTCCCCTGCCTCGGCGAGTTCCCCTTCTCCAAACAACTCATCACCCCAATCCAGATAAACCGACCCGATGCTTTCTTCTGCCTGGTCGGTAACACTCGATATGTCTTGTGCTACCGCTAAATCGTATTTCGCTAAGGCATCCTTGTATTTCCCATCCTCATAGAGGATGTCACCCCAATCCAGATATGTTTCCCCCAAGACCTCAATCACTGTCGCTCCCAACATTGGGGCGTTATCATCCGCCCACGAGACCAGATCGTCCATCAACGACTCCGATTCCGCATCATTACCCGCTTTGAATTCGGACGCTGCCCAGGTATTGTAGCTGTCGATATAGCCGATTTGCGCTTCTTCAATGACAGCATCGGGCACGTCTTCATCCTGAATGATCTGCGCATAGACTTCTGCTGCGCCTTCGTAATCGGTACCATCCAAAAGACCTCCCGCCCATTCGAAGGGGATGTCCAATATCGCCTGATATCCCTTCTCATTGAACACACTCGTTGGGTAGGCTTTAAGAAAGGCTGCAAAAGCCAACTGTGCCTGTGGATATTCGCCTGCTGCCCACATTCCATCGGCGTCCGCATAGGCTTGGACCTCGGCGAGTTTGTCTCGCGTATCTCCGATGTACCTGCCGATGATTTTAGGATAGTTCGCGATTTCCTGGTACTGGGTAATCGCAGCAGCGGTATCCAGGCTTCTATGGGCTTCCACCCCTGCCAGATAGGTTTGGTATGCTTTGATCTTGATAATAAAAAACGTTGCCAGTCCCAATACCAAGACCGAAGCCGCAACGATAATAATCACCTGCCACTTTTTATCTAGATTCTTCATTGAAACCTCCATGTATATAAAGTGACAATCAATAACATTATTCTAAATCATAGATAATCGAGAATAGAAACTTATTCTGCGTAACTCCTAAGCCAATTAATAACTTCACTCATCTCCGGCTCATCCCCTGTGACGTATTCCGTGATCCCGTGGAATGTATACGATCTTGGGCAGGCCATGGGGTCTGCCCCATAAAACGTGCCAATTTCTACAATCAATCCAGTTTGCGTGTCATATAAATATACCTTGTAGATTTTTTGCATCCGGACGAGATGGTGGGAAACCGCGCCAGAACCTGTCCGAGAATATTTACATGATTCCACTTGCCGCTGCGTTTCCTTCAATATACCGACATAGCGGAAATGACCAGGCCGGGTAGCCTCGATTTCGCCCGGCAAGGTATAGTTATTCGCTCCCCTTCCATCGATAAACAGCATGATTCGTTTCTCATCTTCGTCTTGCCCCACGGCTAAATAGGCGATTTCCAATTCCTCTTCGCTGAAACAGGTTTTTACACCCTCCGCAGTATAGCAGGTCGGTTCAATATCCTTGTACCCGATGATGTCGTTAGCCACCGCGAAGATGATTGATTCACCCAGGGTATTGTTCAATTGACCGATCCCCAAGAGTGCTGTCTCCATGGAGGTATTGATATCTTTTTTCAGGCTTTCTGATTCGGTAAGTTTCAGTGCCTGGTCGAAGGCTGTTGCTGCCTTGATATTTTCTTGCTGCCCGAGATAGGCCTGTCCCATCCCATACCTGGCAGAAGCTTTCAGAGCCTCCTGCCCGTCTTCGAGGAGAGGTTCTACATAGGATAATATCTTTTCAGCAGCAGCAAACTCTTCCGCTATCAGGATTCCTTCGGCGTAAAGGATCAATGGTTCGTAAGCCTGGCTGCTTATTCCCTCGAATGCCTCTGTTTCGCTGTAATTGAGTACGATACTCCCATATTTCTCTCCAGCCCCAGAGAGGTCTCCCGCCTGGACCAGTTCGTCGCCCCAATCCAGGTAGACCGCTCCGATATTTTCCTCTGCTCTGTGGGCATATCTGGAAACTTCTTGCTCCAGAGATAGAGTATATTTCGCCAGGGACGTTTCGTAGTCTTGTTCTCCATAAAGAAGGTCGCCCCAATCCAGGTAAGTTTCCGTCAGAAGCGCCCTGACGTCCTTCGTCTTCGCCGAGTCATTGGCTTCCGTCCATAATTTGAGATCCAGCAATAAGGTCTCACAACTTTGATAATCTCCGGTTTGAGATTCCTCCTCCACCCAGGTCGTATAAACGTCGAAGTACAATTCCTTGGCTTCTTCAATACTCTCATCAGGCAACTTTTCGTTCTGCACTGCTAAATTATAGACTTCAACAGCGCAATCGTAATCCTCTCCGTCCATACACTCTTCCGCCCACTCAAAAGGAATTTGCGCCAACGCGGTTTGCCCTTTTTCAAGAAATACGCTGGACGGATAATCTTCGATAAATGCTGCAAAGGCTTCATACGCTTCAGCATATTCGCTATCCGCCCAGAGCATGTCGGCGCTTTGATAGGTCTGGGTCTCTCCAAGCTTTGCCGATGCATCCTCTATGAAAGCACCAAACAGTTTGGGATATTTCACCACAGCTTGGTAGCGCTCCACGGCGGTGTCTACGTCCAGGTTTTCATACCCCCCCATTCCTGCGAGATAGCCCTGATACGCATTGTTTTTTAATATGAAAAACACACCTACAGCCAACACTACAACTGCTGCGGCAATGATAGTCACCCGCCACTTCTTATCTAGATTCTTCATGCTGCCTCCCATGTGCTGCATAGATTAATCGGCATCTATATTCTAAATTAAAGGATGACAGAAGTCTATTGAGAGTTTGAGGCGTTATAATAGCTTCACCTAAACAGAATCAATTACACCTAAAAACCATGGTTAAATTCGTTGTATTTGTAGTGACGTCCATTCTCATCGCCCACGTTTCCAGGGAACCGCTGCGTAATCCCCACTCGCACGGCTTCTACCGTTTCTTCGCCTGGGAGTCTATCCTCGCCCTCCTCGTGCTCAATCTCGATGACTGGTTCCTCGACGCCTTCGCTCCCCACCAGGTCGTCGCCTGGATTCTGCTGATTCTCTCCCTGTACCCCCTCATCGACGGATTACGCCGTTTGAAGCGCGCCGGGTATCCCGACCCCGACCGTGGTGACAACGACGAAGCCCTCCTGGACATGGAGAAGACCACCCACCTGATCACCGATGGGACTTACAGATTCATCCGCCACCCACTCTACAGCTCCCTGCTCCTCCTCGCCTGGGGGACTTTCTTCAAATCCCCCTCCTGGCGCGACCTGGCCCTGGCCCTGGCTGCCAGTGCTTTCCTCTACATCACCGCCAAGATCGAAGAGGGTGAAAACCTCAATTACTTCGGCACCACTTACAAGGAATATATGGGGGAGACGAAAATGTTCATACCTTTTATTTTTTGACTTGCTTGAAGGGTTCATCCAATGGGACTAAGTTTTATGTGATAGATATTCCCTAAAAACCCCGTCTTTAATCGTCAATTACCTCTTCCTTTGGTTCACTAAATAATAGGTCAACTTCAAAACTGGGTAGGTCCATTTGATCGAGTATTTCTGCAACACGAATAAATATTTTAAACAAATGTTTACTTTCTTCCTTCGCTGTTTTTGCCAATAATTTCTTATTCCCTGAAGATTTTTCCAGAAAACAAAGCTCAAGTTTTCGTAAGTTTTTATTCGCTACCAAAGCTGTCTCATTCATTCGCAATAGATAATAAACCAACTCAGCATTGTGAATCTGAGCCAGGAAGTTGATTTCTTTTAATGCATTCCATGCTCCTCTTGAAAACCGCATAGGAATCAGATTGTTGACATCGGCTTTTGTCAATTGACCATCCAGCGCTTGAATATAAGACTTGGCACGTTCGAGGTTAATTTGAATTTCCGTTCTTAATAAACTTAGCGCTTGTTTAAAATTTCGTTCTTCAGTCCTCTTCTCCCCCGGTTTTGTCAGGATGACATACACCACTATAGCAAGCAATGCGTCGGCTGCAAGGTTCGCTAGAAAATTAACCCAAAAATCATTCATTTTATCCTACTCCGAATATTTTTCCATTCCCACTTCTTCATTGGGACATAAAAACATTTTACACCAAACCCCTCCAGTCTCTTATGGACAATTGTACCGCCTTCAATTTATCCTTTTTGGATCGAGAAGTGAAAATTTTACCCGCCTGTCCGCTATACAGTGAATCTGCATCATTACGCAATACCCAACCCCCTTCCCGTTCCCGCAGCCCCAAGATAGCCTATAATTATGGCGTGACTTCAACCAAATACTTCCAACCCGGGGATGCAGTTGTCTATCGCGTCGTGTGGCGGGGAAAGCTGTGGTGGGCCTGCGCCGCCACGGTCGTTGAAGACAGCCCCGAACTCACCGCTCTTTTCTGGCAGGCTGGCACACCCGTTCTCCGCCCTTCGAGCCGCCCCACCGTCCAATCGATCCTGCAAAATGAAGTCGAGTCGACACACGCAGAATGGACTCGAACCGACGTCTTATCCCTCACACAGCCAGGCTGCGCCCATGCCGTAGACCTGATGTGGGAGGCTGGACAGAGAAACCTGGTATGCTGGTATGTCAACTTACAAGAACCGCTTCGCCGCACGAAGGTGGGTTTCGACACAATGGACCAGCAGCTCGATATCGTCATCAGCCCGGATAAATCACACTGGCAGTGGAAGGATGAAGACGAGTTCGCCGAAGCGGTGGAAATCGGTGTCTTTTCTAAGGAAGAAGCAGCTGCCATCCGCACCGAGGGGGAACACGTTATTCAATTATTGGAAAACAACCAATCCCCATTTCGCGACGGATGGGAGAACTGGACCCCGCTAGATGGCTGGGGGATTTCGTCTTTTCCTCCCAGCTGGGATCAGATAGAATAAGCAGAATACAATGAAAAAAACCGACCTCCTCTGGATCCTCGCCTACCCTCTCTACCAACTCATCAGCACCTTCCGCCACGAAGGCGGCCACGCCCTCTTCGCCTGGCTGGAAGGCGCCCAAATCCAGGAATTCGTCTTCTGGCCCTCCGTCCACGAAAAATGGGGCTTCATGTGGGGCTACGTTCGCTGGGAGGGGGATACTACCTGGCTGTCCATCGCTGCCCCCTACTTCATCGACTTGCTCACCTTCCTGCTCTTCTTTTGGCTGTGCATGCGCTATCTCTTCAAACACCGCTGGCTGTGGATCAACGCTATCGCCATCGGGCTCATCTCCCCATTCATCAACTCCATCTACAACTACTGGGGCGGCCTGGATTCCCTCAACGACGTCGGTAAACTCCTGCGCGACCTACCCAATATCCCCGTTCACCTGTACTTCATCTTCACACTAACCCTCTACCTCGTCGGGACGGTGGTCGCCTTCCGGTCATCGCCCACGGCGAAAGAGGGGAGGAAGAAATTTTGGATTTTAATTCGTCCCCCTCTCATCTGCTGCGCAGACATCCTCCCCCTATCCTCACAGAAAAAACGCCCCGCTGGATGCAGCGGGGCGCGAAATTCAAGGCCAACCCATCTACTGCGATTCCTTCTTCTCCTTCTTTCTTTTTCGTTTTTCCTTAATGGTAAGTTTGGCCTTTTTCTTTTCCGGTTTCTTACCTTTATCGCGTGAACCGCGTTTTTCACCCATGATACCTACTCCTTACTGGTGATAACATACGAACTAGTTTCGTCCCAATCAAGATTGAGACCCTATGTGTGGTTATCGCACTCGCCTTGATCCAATATGAAACCTTATTCTCATTATATAAGAAATTTTTCCCCATGCAATGAGAAATTAGCTATCTTACTCTCTCATGGCGATCTAGTGTAAAGGAATTTTTTCTATCGTGGGATAAATCCGTCCCATTTGAACCATAAGGTTATAATAATCCCATGATACAAATCACTAAGGGAAAATCATTCGGAAAAGAACTCCTTATTACCTTACTGCTCATCATAATCATTCTTGTGCCACGCTTGATAAGCTTGGATACATTTGTGACCGTCGACGAACCTTCTTGGGTGGGGTATGGGGCAAATTTCTACTATGCACTATGGGAAGAGGAATTGAATGAAGTCCAAATGAATTACACGCCTGGCGTCACAACGATGATGTTCGGCGCCGCAAGTATGCAGCTAATATTCCCAGAATATCGAGTGTTGAAACCAGGATATCTATGGAAAGACGACACCGGGGTGGCTGATTTCTTCTTGAAGCATGGGCAGCAGCCGATGGAAATTCTGGTTGGTAGTCGGATATTTACCATCATTGCGATTTCGGTGGTGTTAATTCTCATTTATTTCTATTCCCGCCGACTGCTTGGCGTTCTCCCGGCGCTACTAAGCGTTTTACTCATCTCCTTAGAGCCATATTATTTAGGCCATTCCCGTTTATTTACACACGAAGGGCTAATCAGCTCGCTACTCGTTTTATCCATCTTATCCTTTATCGCATATCTCTACACAGGGAGAAGAAAACTAGATCTATTTTTCTCTGCATCTGCCGGCGCCATAGCCTGCCTTACCAAATCGACCAGCACGATCATCATCCCATTTGTTGTCTTGATGAGTGTTATCGCCTACATTGAAGTTGCCAAGCAAAATTCTACTGAGAAAGAAAACGGCACCCGAGTTCAGCTCCGTCAACTATTGATTTGGTTGGGGATTTTTATCGTTGTGTTTATATTGTTTTGCCCTCCCATGTGGGTAGCCCCTCTGGAGACACTCGATCGAATATATGGCGCTGTAATTAGATATGTCTTTGTAAAAGGAAATGTCAGTGGCGAAACCGCCGGGAAGTCATTCGTAAATCTACAGGGATTCAGCACCTACTTCCAGGTCATGCTTACAAAAACTACACCTATCGTATGGGTGGGATTGTGGATTGGAATTATTAAGAAAGTGTTTAACAAAAAGTCACTAATGGACGACATCAGCAAACGAATCATAATCTATGTATTGATTTTCGGAGGATTGTTTTACTGCATGATGTCGCTTGGCTCGAATGTGCTCTCTCACCACTACATCATGACAACGATCGTATGCCTGATATATACTGCCGGGTTAGGATTGGCTGTAATCACTCAGTGGATAAAAAGAATGCCCACTTTCCGGAATATTTCGCTTGCAATCTTTCTGGGAATGCTGACGCTGTTCCAATCATATTACCTACTTTCAAATTTCCCTTACTACTACACGTATCGCAACCCAATCATTGTAAGCATAAACCAAGGCATTCTTTCGCCACCCCCCCAAGGATACGGAGAAGTTTTAGATTTAGCGGCAGAATATCTGTCTGAAAAACCAAATGCTAAGGATATCAAAGTCATGTCTTGGTATTCAGGAATTATTCAGTACCTGTTCCCGGGTGAAGTCGAACACATTAAACCAATCCCAGAATGGTCTCGTGGTTCAGCTCGAAAATTAAAGGAATCTGATTATTTAGTTATTTATTACGACGCTCAACTCAAGCGTAATCTCCCCCAGAAATTGATGCACGATTTATCCGATGTATCGCCAGAACATTCGATATCCCTTTTTGGAATAGAGTATATCCGCATCTATAAGGTCAGTGAACTGCCCGATACTGTCTTTGTCCCCGATAGTTAATTGAAACATAATTAACGCCGATCAATCACCAAGAGAACGAGCGCCAATTCACCTTCGTCTAGAAAAAATACATATCTTAAAATTTTCCCAAAACGCCTTGACTTTCCCTCCAAATGGGTGTAATATGGCGCATGACGTCCCGTGATCCGCGGGACACAAATCTATGAAAGGAGACGCACTGAAGTATGGATCAAGTTAACAGCAACAGTCTGGATTTACCTCCTTCTACCTGCATTAACGATGCCGGGGTTGGAGACTCTTCCTTGTCGCAGTGCGTCTGGTGACCAAATCACCTTAATCCCCTGCTAGATTTCCGGCCACGGGCGCACCCACAAAAGCCCGTGGTTTTTTTATTTTCAACCATTACGTCTCGACTGCAACGGCCACGGGCAGAAGTCCCGGAGGCCGTTTTTTTGTCCACTGTTGAAAAAAAATAACGTAGAGTAGTCGAGCATAAGGAGCGAGATCATGAATGAACACATCGGAAAATATCATGTGCAAATGTCCGCCGCTCCGGTAGGACAACGGGTATACAGCCTTGCTGAACGCTACGCCAGTCGTACCAGCAAGAAAGCTCGCAACGGCTGAGAAGCCAGCAAGGTTGCCCCCATGAAGTGTCGACTAGATCATCACAAGATGACGACCACATCGGAAGATGTGCCTTATCGTGGAGGCAAAAAATGTTAGACCGAAAACAAAACCTTAACAAGTTAATACAAATATTGAAACTGGTGAAGGCAAGGAAAGCCATGCGGATCGAACCATCGAAGATAACGAACCAGGCGGACCAGCAAGCTCCTGCCCCGGTCGAAACACCCAGGCCAGGACAAGCGCTCCGGTCCCACCTGACCGACACCGATGCCCTCGCTCGAAAGATCAGGGCAGAGATGGTCAGAGACGCCCAGGCTGCATTCGCTGCAGTGATGACAGAACTAAATGCATCACAGACCAGCGGCACAGTGCACGAGGTCGACAGCTCTAAGATTATCACTGAAGAATCAGACGAGCCTGCCGCTGACCGACGTCTTATTCACGCCGGCCGTGTAGGGGAAGCCTGATCATCCCCTACACGGCCATACCCAAGAGGAGGTATGCGGCATGATTAGCAAAGAATTGACCGCATGGTTTCAGGAAGAAGTCAAGAAAGAGATCGCCGATGTCATCGACGATAGGGATAATCACCCCATGACGATATCTCTATTCGACGAGAACGGCATCGTGTGGATGGAAGGGTTCAAGCATACTCACATCGAACCTTTCAAAGATGAAGTTAGGTACTTCATCCACTACTCCATCCACCGGGAAGAAGATCTGAAGAACGACTTCCCCTACAGTATCTCGATCACAGTACTGGAATAATACTGAAAAGTAAGCTGTTGCATGAATAATCCAGGAGAAGAACGATGTCAACTGATACAAAAATGAAAAAAGGAATCATCGTTGAAAACGCCCCAGACATCCTCGGGTTGACCTTCCGCGGCTTCCACGGCGAGGAAGATTACCCCTACATGGCGGATATCATCAATACCATGAAAGTAGACGACGAAACAGAGTGGACCGTTTCGGCAGAGAACATAGCAAGAGACTACCAGCACCTCGTTCGCTGCGACACGGAAAAAGATATGCTCTTCGCCGAGGTCGATGGCGAGGTAGTTGGCTACAGCCGGTGTATGTGGGACGAAGAACTTAACGGAGATTATCTATATTCCCATTTCGTTAACCTCAAGCCTGACTGGCGCGGTACTGGGATTGGAAAAGCCATGTCCCAACACCAACAGAAACGACTGCTGGAAATTGCTGGTAAACACCCGGCAGATGCTCCCAAGTTCTTCCAGGTGTGGGGATCGGACACACAAACCTGGTGGGATCAACTCGTCACCGAAGACGGGTTCGAGGTTGTCCGCTACGGATTGACGATGACCCGCCCCTGCAGTAAACCATTGGATCCCCTGCCCCTGCCAGAAGGACTCGAAGTCCGCCTGGTAAAAGAGGAACACTATCGCCAGATATGGGAAGCAGACCAGGAAGCCTTTCAAGACCACTGGGGTTACGTCCCCGGCACAGAAGAAAACTACAAAGACTGGCTGGGACACCGCTACTTTCAACCCCACCTGTGGAAGGTCGCCTGGGATGGGGATGAGGTCGTTGGGATGGTCGGTAACTTCATCGCCGAAGATGAGAATGAGGAATACGAGCGCAAACGCGGCTATACAGAAGATATTTTCGTGCGCCGCCAGTGGCGGAGACAGGGCGTTGCCCGGTCCCTGCTGACCCAAAGCGTGGTGATGTTCCAGGAGATGGGCATGGAAGAGACCTGCCTGGGCGTCGACACACAGAACCCCAACGGCGCTAAAGGACTATACGAAAGTGTCGGCTATAAAGAGATCAAACGCTTCATGACCTATAGGAAAGCGATGAATGAATGAAAGGTACCGCCAAGATACACAATACACAATAAACCTGTATTGCGTATTCCGTTTTGCGTAAGGATTGTGCTATGACAAAAGAAATCATTAAACCCCCTCACCCTAAATTACCCGAAGGGTTCACGGTTCGTCCGGCCAGGATGGAAGATGTGGATGAACTCGTCGAGATGTTCAACGAGCTTTCAATCGAGATGATTGGTTCAAAAAATTGGGAGGCCGATGAACTCCGCAACGATTTCAAATCAGACAACTTCGACATGGAGAAAGACACACGCGTGATTATCTCCCTCGAAGGGAAGATCGTGGCTTACCAGGATGTCTTTGCCATCCATAATACCCCGGTCCACCCAGATATCATGGGACGGGTTCACAAAGATTATCACAATATGGGCTTTGGCACTTATCTGATGAATTGGGCTATCCAACGCGCCCACCACGTGATAGATAAGGTACCGGAAGAAGCTCGTGTCTCGATGCGAACCTCAGTCGTGAGCTCCTGGGAACCAGCTATCAATCTTTTCGAAGAAAACGGGCTGGAACGCATCCGGGTTTTCTACCAGATGGTGATCGACATGCAGGAAGCGCCTCCCCAACCCGATTGGTCGGAAGGCATCAGCGTACGAGCCTATAGACACCCCGAAGAAGCGGAAGCCGTTTTCCAGGTCGTGCGGGAAGTATTCCGGGACCACTATGGCTATATCGAAGAACCCTTCGAGGAAGGGTTCAAACGCTTCCAACACTTCCACATCAATGATGAAAAATTCGCATCTGACCTGTGGTTCCTGGCGGTTGACGGCGATCAGATCGTGGGGGTGTGTTTATGCAATAAGCACGGGTATGAGAGCGAAGACCATGGCTACGTCTCCCATTTAGGTGTCCGCCAACCATGGCGCAAACGAGGAATCGGTCTGGCCCTCCTCCTACACAGCTTCAATGCCTATTGGGATCGGAACCAGAAATCCGTTCGTCTCGGTGTGGATGCAGAAAATCTCACCGATGCGGTACGTCTCTACGAGAAGGCAGGTATGCATGTCCAACGCCGTTACGACGTATATGAACTGGAACTACGCCCCGGGTGTGAGTTGAGTGTGGAATAATGATAGCGATGTATACGGAATACACAATACGAAACAAGACAAATTAAATATTTCGTATTGCGTAATGAGAGGAGGATAAGACTATGACCATTCATGCCATCCTGTGGGACATCGGTGGGGTGCTGGAACGCACCGAAGACCTCACGCCGCGACAAAAGGTAGCAGAGCGATTGGGGATAAAGATCCCTGACCTCATCCATCTCTTCTTCGGCCATACAGACGACTTCCGGGTGCAGCTCGGTGAGATCACACCGGAAGAACACTGGGAGAATGTCCGGAGACAACTGGACCTGGGAGAGAGTGAAATGACCGCCGTCCGAAATGATTTTTTTGCTGGCGACCGTTTGGACATGGATCTCATCGACTTTATCCGTGAGCTGAAACATGAATACTGTACAGCGGTCGTGAGTAACTACATGTCCGGCTTGCGAGATAGGATTATGAACGAATGGGATATCGGCGACGCCTTCCATCACCTCATCATCTCGGCGGAGGTCGGCATGATGAAACCACAGCCAGAGATCTACCAGTTCGCCCTGGAGACACTCGGGTTCGCCCCAGAAGAGACAGTGTTCATCGATGATTTCACCGAGAACGTCGAGGGCGCCCAAGCTGTAGGCATCCACGGGATATTATTCACCAGCCCAGAGCAGGTGAGAATTGAACTGAGTAAATTGTTACAAAAAAAATATCGGACAAACGAACTTTGTCCTTGACATAGACCATAAGGGCGGCAGGTTATCCGCCTATATGGAATTGAAAACAAAGAGACATCATCATGAACATCAACACTATTATTACCAACCAAAAGAAAAGTTTTCTGACCCTCAACCGGTCCGCTAAATTATGGCTCCTCGTTGTGGTCATGGAAGGCGTTTTCTTCGCCGGTTGGGAACTATTCTTCAATCTCAATATACTCGCCAGAGGCTTCGACAAGGAATTCCTCGGGATGGCCAACAGTGTCTACCCGGCAGCCGTTCTCTTGTTCGGCATCCCCATGGGTATCCTATCCGACCGGATCGGGCGTAAGTCCTCTCTCTTCATCGGTCAAGCTTTCTTTTTAATCACCTTCCTAATCGTTGCTCTCATATCCGATCCTACCACGATCCTGGTAGTGCTGTTCATCGGTGGAATGGGGGACGCACTCTACATAGTCAGTGCCACGCCGCTCATCGCCGATCTCTCGAACAGCAAGAACCGCAACTATCTCTTCAGCATGAACTGGGGCCTATCCACCCTGTCCCGTATGGCAGGGAATTACCTTGCCGGTCAACTGCCGCTGGGTTTCGAGAACTGGTTTGATTTTCAATCTGGCACAGCGATGAATTACCAGACGGTTTTAATCACCTGTGTAAGCCTCACATTCTTGACCTTGATCCCAATATTGATGATCAAGCTGCCTGAGAAGTTGAATAAAACAGATGAGAATGGCGATCCCACAGAGGAGAAAGTCGCCAACGGCACGAAGCAAGGTTTACAAAATATTTTGAAAAATAAATTGGCATGGAAATTTTTCTTGCCTAACCTCCAAATCGGATTGGGCGCAGCCCTCATTATCCCCTACCTCAACCTGTTCTTCGTTGAGAAGTTCGGGGCGAGCGACCAGACACTGGGGACTTTGTTCAGCGCGGCTGCCCTGGCGACGGGTCTTTCTTCACTCTCCAGCCCCAGCCTGGCCAACAAGTTAGGCACGCGCATCCGCGCCGTTGTTGCGGTCCAAGGGACGAGTATCTTGTTTTTACTGCTGCTCGGCTTCTCCCCCTTCACCGGTATCGCCATGATTGCTTTCTTGGTACGCGGCGCACTGATGAATATGGGCAACCCCTTATACGAGTCCTTTTCTATGGAGCAGGTCTCCGAGGAAGAGCGCGGGGCGCTCAGCAGCATCCTGATGTTAAGCTGGGAGATTGGCTGGGCCGTCGGCCCACTCGTCTCCGGTTTCGTCCAGGAAAGCTACGGCTTTACTCCATTGTTCATCGCCACAGCAGTGCTGTATACTTCTGGCGTGGCGTTTATCTGGCACTTCTTCCGTGATCACGAAAGTGTAGAGATGGAAAAGGCTGCACTACAATCGACTTAATATGAGAACCGAACTGCACAGCCTGCTCACCGACATCAAGGCCGCCGCAAGGATCGGCCACGCCGAATCCTTGTGGATGGCCATGGACGGTCTTTTCGACTTACCGGAAGTAGCCGGGAATCCACCCCTGAAACCAACTTTTATTCGCCAGGCGATCCTGCCAATCGGTGAGACATTAGCCACCCGGCGGATCACGGCGCCGATGTTGCATCCCTTGGCTCATCACGATCACGCTGCCATCCGGGCGATCGCGGCCGCAGCCTATGCCAATCGCTTTTTCAATGATATTCAAAACGAAGAATCCGTCCTCGACGCGCTGGGACAAGACCCTCGAAAAGACGTCCGCCAGGCGCTGATCTTCGGGGTGATCCAGGCAGGAGAAGGAAAACCAGACAAGCTTGCCGTGTTGATCGAGCGCTGGATAGAGGAAGACTCACTACGCCTGCAATCTGTAGCCCTGCGGCTCCTTCCCTCACTAGCAGAAGTAAATCCAGATACGGGAATGAAGCTTTTATCCGAGTTCCAGCCCTCAAATTTCCCAGAAGTGAGGGCTTCCCTGGTCGAATGCCTGGTGGAACTCGCCCAGAGGGAAATAACAGAAGAGATATTGTCTTTACTGCAAAACTGGGTGGCAGAATCGGGAAACAACCTGTGGGTTATCAGTAAAACCTTTTCCCGCTCCTGGGCTGTCCATCACACGGACAGCATTCTCGAAATCCTGACCCTAGCTGCCAAACAGCATGGGCCTGAGAAGGCCATCCTCAAGGCGCTGAAGGCAATGAGCCGCCACGGCGCAGAACAGGCTATCGAAAAAGCGGTTGAAAGATGGGAACAAGATTCGAACCCTAACCTGCAAACCTTGGCAGAACAGGTAACACAGAAACCGAAGAAATAATTATACGCATGGAATTGCAGCTTTTACATAGAAACAATCAATCTTAGGAGAGAAATATCTCTCTACCACATCAGATTATGCCAAGTGAGGAACCATGAATACAAAACAAAAAGACATTCTTGAAGACCTGGGCGAAGGCCTGATCCTGCGAAGAGCATGCGCGGACGATGCTGAATCCCTGGTGAAATTCTGCGGCGAGATACATGCCGACTCTGGGGAAGACTTTGCTGAGACCGTTGCCAGTTGGGTGCGGGACTTGATGACCAAACCCCACCCCACTTTCAAGCCTGAAGATTTCACCCTCGTGGAGGATACAAACACAAGTGGAATCGTCTCCTGCCTGTGTCTCATCGACCAGACCTGGGCATACGAGGGTATCGAGTTCGGTGTTGGGCGAGTAGAGCTTGTGGGCACGAATTCGGACTACCGCCGCCGCGGATTAATCCGTAAGCAGTTCGAGGTCGTACATGGATGGAGCGAAGAACGCGGCCATAAGGTGCAGGCCATCACCGGCATCCCCTGGTATTACCGTCAGTTCGGTTACGAAATGGGGTTGAACCTGGGCGGTGGGAAAGGGGGATACTCCCTCCACATCCCTAAGCTGGCGGATGATGAGAAAGAACCCTACAAGATCCGCCCGGCGAAAAAAGAAGACCTCCCCCTCATCACCCGGCTGTACAATCAGGGCAACAAACGGAACTGTATCAGCTGCGTGCGGGATAAAGCTATTTGGGCATATGAACTCAGCGACCGCAGCAAAAGCAGCGAATACAAACGCGAATTTCGAATTATCGAAACACCAAAGGGAAAGGCCGTTGGTTTCATCGCCCATGCCCCGGATATCCGGGGGACAGCTATGGTGATGTTATGGTACGAACTGGCGGAAGGCATTTCCTGGTTAGACGTGACCCCCAGCGTGATCCGCTACCTGGGAGAGACGGGGGAAGCGTACGCCAAGGAGAAAGAAGACGTGAAATTCCAAAACTTTTACTTCGCCCTGGGCGCTGAACACCCCGCTTACGAGGTCATCCCTTATCGCCTACCCAGGAAAAACGAACCCTATTCCTGGTACGTTCGCGTTGCCGACATCCCTGGTTTCCTGAAGCTCATCAGCCCGGTGCTGGAAGAACGCATCGCCCAATCATACATTGGGGGGCACACCGGCGATCTATGGTTGAGTTTCTACACCGAAGGCGTGAAGATGGCCTTCGAAAACGGAAAAGTCAAATCGATCGAGCGATGGGAGAAACCCAACACTGAAAAAGAAGCCATGGCTAACTTCCCTAACCTGACCTTCTTGCAGCTCTTATTCGGCTACCGCAGCTTCGATGAGCTGAAAGTCAGCTTCGCGGACTGCTACGACAAGTCGCACAAGAACCAGGAAACCATCGTGGTCCTACGGACACTCTTCCCCAAGAAAGCCTCCAATGTATGGGGGTTGGGGTAGGCCTATATCGTAAAGCTACACACAATACGCAATACAAAATACGAAATCTGTGATTTGTTATTCCGTATTGCGTAAACCAATAAATTCACTTTGAGGAAAAGATGACCATCGAAAAACCACCCCGTCTCATCACCCCCAACCTGGCCTGGTTCATGTTTGCCATCATTCTGGCGAACACGGCGAGTATGATGGCATTGCCCTTGCTTTCAGTCTACCTGGCTGAAGACCTGGGAGCAAGCGTGACCCAGATCGGTTCAGTTTTCACCCTGGCATACATCGTCCCACTTGCCCTGCAGATTTTTGGCGGATGGCTCTCGGATTCTATCGGTCGCCTACGGACCATCGCCCTGGGCGCTGTTGTGGCGACCTTTGGCTACATTGGGATGGTTGCCGCCCCGACCTGGCAGTGGCTGGTCGTGGCCCTGATGTTGGAATACGTCTCCGGATCGATGGTGGGGCCAAGCTACAGCGCCTACATCGCAGACCAGACCCCAGAAGAAAACCGGGCCAGGGTTTTCGGGATCACGACCAGCCTATACACCCTGGTGGGGATCATCGGCGCTCCCCTCGGGGGCTATCTGGCAGATGAGTACGGTTTCACTCTCATGTTGAGTGTGGCAGCAGTCCTATACGGGTTGGCAGCCCTTTTACGCATTTGGATGGCTTTCAATTCCCGTTTCCATGAAAAGACCCCCGAAGAAGCAGCAGAACTCGTCACCTGGAAGAAGTTCAAGAGTAATTTCCAGACGACCTTTGCGCTCTTCATTGGCGGGGGAATCCTCACCTGGATACTGGTGACAGATGGTGCCAGGGATATCGCCTCGCTGCTCTCTGATGAACTCGTCCCTCTGTACTACGCCACCATCGGCGATATGAATACCACGCAGATCGGGCAGCTGCGCGCCATCACCTGGATTGGGTTGATGATTTTTACCTACGTCGGCGGCTGGCTTGCCGATAAATACAGCGAGCGTCTGTCCATCGCTTCCGGATTTCTGATGACCTTTGTCGGCTACGTCATCCTGGTGGGATCGACGGATTTCACCGGGTTCGCGGTCTCGCGAGTCGCTTTTGGCATCGGTGGGGGACTAATGTGGCCGGCTTATGATTCACTCATCTCGAAAGCCGTCCCGGACGAAATCCGCGGTCTCGTATTCGGCATGTTCGGCACCAGCCTGGGGCTGCTCTCCTTGCCTGCGCCCTACATCGGCGGTCGGCTGTGGGATTCGATCTCGCCACAGTTCCCCATGTGGGTTACGGCTGCCATCTTGCTGCTTGCAGCTATCCCGGTATGGTTCAAGTTCAAGCTGCCGGAAGAGGCCGAGGTTTCGTGATAATATTTGCCCCATGCTCACGCTTGGCGTCATCGCCGACACCCACATCCCCGACCGGGTTCGGGAACTCCCTCCCAAGGCGATTGCCGCATTCGAGGAGGCCGGGGTGGCCGCCATCCTCCATGCAGGGGACATCAGCCTCCCGCGAGTCATCACCCGGCTCGAGGAGATCGCCCCGGTGTATGCCGTGCGGGGCAACCGGGACATCTTCGGGTTCAAAGGTCTCCCCCGCCACCGCCGCCTGACCTTCGAAGGGGTAACGATTGGGTTGACCCACGGCCACGGCAACTGGGCGGAATATATCAAAGAGAAGCTGCTCTACATCTTCGCAGGGCCGACGAAGTTCAGCCACTTCGAGGACATCGCCCTGGGCATCTTCCCCGACACACGGGTGGTAGTTTTGGGGCACAACCACGCCCCCACCAACCGCTGGCAGGGGAGGCAGCTGGTCTTCAACCCCGGCTCGGCCACCTGCCCGAATGAGTGCTACCCCCACCTGGCGCCCAGCGTGGGGCTGCTGCACGTGGATGGGGAGAACGTTCGAGGGGAGATTGTGTTTATTTAGTCTGGTAGTCGTTAGTCAGAAAGGGATCAGTCGATCAGGTGATTGGGAATCAGGAGATACTCTCAATCCCTAATCAACTTATCACCTGATTACCTGATTGACTGGTTACTGATTCCTTCGGCTGTGGTTTATAATACCCAATCAATAAAATCGCCAGGAGGAGTGTGAAATGAACGACCGACGTATCAAGATGATCCTGAACCCCAACGCCGACATGGGCAATGCCTGGAAGTTCGCTTCAGAGCTGCACTATCTGGCCGAAGGCTTCGGGCAGGTGGATTGGGCTGGCACGGTCTATCCCACCCACGCCATCCAACTCGCCCGCCAGGCCGCCGAAGAAGGCTATGATATAGTCATCGCTGTCGGTGGGGACGGCACGGCCCACGAAGTCGTCAACGGCTTGATGGAAGCGGAGGTGGAGAAACGCCCCCTCTTCAGCATCGTCCCGATGGGGTCAGGCAACGATTACGCCAACAATCTGGGAATCCCCAACGACCCAGAAAAAGCCTTGAAAGGCATCCTCACGGGGAAGACGCGCTGGGTCGACATCGGCTACGTGGAAGACCAGGACGGCCGGGGAGAATACTTCGACAATACCATCAACATCGGTTTTGGGGGCACCGTCACGATATTGTCTCACCGGCTGCCGCTCCTGCGAGGTTTCTTGATCTATCTCGTCGCCGTCCTCCAGACCATCATCGCCCACTACGACATCCTCGATGTGGAGATCGATATAGACGGTAAAGATACCTGGAAAGGCCAGACCTTGATGCTCGCCCTCTGCAACGGGCCGCGCGAGGGCGGTGGTTTCACGACCGGTCCGGGCGCACTCCTCGACGACGGGGTTTTGAACTACTCCATCACCGACAAAGTCTCCCGGCTGATGATGTTCCGCCTCATCCCCGAATTCATGAAAGGCACCCAGGAGCGCTTCAAGCAGGTCCACCCCGGCACCTTCAAGAAAATGGTCATCAACGCCAAGCAGCCCCTCGTCCTCCATACCGACGGTGAGGTCTTCGCCGGGTTCTCCCACTCCGTCCACCAGCTTAAGATAGAGATCCTGCCCAAGGCGCTTGAGGTCATCGTCCCCAATTAAGATGAAAGCCTAAGATGCCGGACCTCGTCCAAAGCCTGCATGGATACGACCTGGAACATCTCCACATCGTCGCCGATCTGTGGGGAGTGGAGCTGGAAGCGCCGGACGTGCGGCAGGGCCGCAGGAACCTCGCCCTAGTATTGCTGAATAGAGATTTGGTCGCAGAAGTGGTCGAAGCCCTGCCCCGGGAAGCCCTGGATGCCCTGGACGTGTTAATGGGGAGTGGGGGGCGCATCCCCTGGAACCAGTTCATCCAACGCTTTGGCGAGGTGCGGGACATGGGGCCGGGCCGCCGCGACCGGGAGAAACCCTACCGGAATCCCATTTCAACGAGTGAAATATTATGGTACCGCGCCCTCGTGGCGCGGGCTTTCTTCGACACGGATAGCGGGCCGAAGGAGTTCGCCTTCATCCCCGAAGACCTATTAGTGATCCTGCCAACGACATCCAACCAGATGGATTTCCCACTCAGCCGCCCGGCTGCGGCCAAAGAGCGCAAACATGTCAGATTGGCAGATGACCGCATCCTCGACCAGGCCACTACGCTACTGGCAGCGGTTCGGCTGGGTTTCGATGAAGATCGGGTTGACGAAATTGCAGAAGATAGGGACACCTCCCCTGCCACACTGACTTCCCTGCTTATAGCAGCGGGCATCCTGGATGAAAATGGGGAGATTCTCGCCGGGGAAACACGTGATTTTTTAGAGGGGACGCGCGGCGAAGCTTTGACCAGGCTGGCGACTGCTTGGCTCAACAGCCGCGAACACAACGACCTGCGACTGATGCCCCACGTACGGGCAGAGGGAGAGTGGGTCAACGACCCTTATCAATCCCGCCACACCGTACTCGACCTACTCAGCCGCTTGGATAAAAAGTCCTGGTGGAGTCTGCCGGCCTTCATCAGCACCATGCGCATGCACAAGCCCGACTTCCAACGCCCGGCAGGGGATTACGACACCTGGTACCTGCGGGACGTACACACCGGCGTGTACCTGCGTGGCTTCGAACATTGGGGGGCTGTCGACGGCGCTTACCTGCGCTATCTGATCTGCGGCCCCTTACACTGGCTGGGGATGATGGACCTGGCCGCGCCGGATAAAGAATCACCCCCCGTGGCTTTCCGTTTCTCTGCCCGGATGGAAAGCCTGTTGAGCGGCCAGCCCCCGGAGGGACTCCCGGCGGAAAGTGAAGGCTTATCGGTAGATTCCCAGGGGCAGGTGTTAATCCCCCCCCTGGCGCCGCGAGCCTTACGCTACCAGATTGCCCGTTTCTGCGAATGGGCGGGGCGGAAACGCGAGCAGTACGCCTACCGCATCACCGCCGCGTCGCTTAGCAGAGCGGGAAAACAGGGGCTGGAGGTCAAGCAGTTGCTGACCCTATTACGCAAGAACGCCAGCGCACCGCTCCCCCCCAATGTGACCCATGCCCTCGAGCGTTGGAAGCAGCACGGCGCGCAGGTGCAGTTCGAAAGCGTCATGGTGCTGCGAACGAAGCACCCCCACATCCTGGAAAAGCTGAGGGCTTCGCGGGCAGCTCGCTTCTTGGGCGATCCACTCGGCCCGACGACGGTGGTTGTGAAAGCGGGTGCCTGGGAGAAGGTCGTGGCAGCCTTGGTGGAGATGGGTTATTTGAGTGATGTTAAGCAGGAAAGAATATAGTGATATTGGTGAATAACAAACCAATAGCAACGAAAGTCTTGGATTAGTATTTTCTAATTTATCTACAGGATTTCTATGGCAATTTACCATAAAGCTTATCTTCTAGATGGCAAAGGATTTATTCATAGGATTTCGCCAATCCTAGATGCTTTAGATAACGGAAATCCGAAGTTGCTCTATGAAGATGTATTATCAATAATCGAAAATTCAACTGAAGAAACATGGTTCTTCAATGAATTGGGATATGAATCCCTCGATAATCAAAAAATCACTTTGGCTGGGCAACCGTTAGATAAGATACAAAAAATTCCAGAGACTTCCGAAATTCATCCTTACGATTTAGGTTTTTTACTGATGATTATTTTTTCCCAATATCTCGTTTATTGTAGAGGTATGGGAGAAAACTATTCAATTCTTGCCAAAGTTTTAGAGAAATGGATGAAATGGAAAGAAACAGAAACCGATATGCTTGTCACCGGTGTACATACTGTCAAGTTGTTGAAATCCAATATAGTTATTCCCGATAGGTTTCTCACACCTGAAGATCCCTATTATTTTTGGATGAGACTAAAGTATACAGCTGGTCATGGAGGGTGGCTATCACAGGAACAAATCCAAATAATGTATGATAAATTGTTGTCGAATGAACGCAAAATTAAAAAATTCAACTATAAGAAATTTGGTAACTGCTTTGATGGATGGAGACTTACTGTTCCTGAAGGCCAGCTAGACTACCTCGATAGACTTCATAAATCCTACAACCAAGCTGTTTATATGTGTGAGAAAGCATTACAGGAACAGAAAGAACTCTATATGATCAAACATTATTAACCGTTTTTCAATTTCCTTCTCCGGTTTGATTTGTTAGGCGATCCACTCAGCCCGACGACGGTGGTCGTGAAAGCGGGTGCCTGGGAGAAGGTCGTGGCAGCCTTGGTGGAGATGGGTTATTTGAGTGAAATAGAGGCAGAAGATTAACATTGGATGAGTCTCTGGTTTTCATCCCCTACATGCCAGAAATCTCTTATATAATATCTGTAGGCAAGATTGTGAATTATTGCACATGCTGAGTTGCTTATCACACGAGGAGGAACCTCTATGATCGACTTCACCCCCGTCAATGAAAAAGAAATCACCTGGGAAGAATTTGCTAAACAGTTCTCAAGAGAAGACCTCATCGCCCAAACGAATGAGCTGACCGATAAGGTCCTCGAACTCATCGCCGGCTGCACAGATGCGGACGTGGTCTTCGAACCCAGCGACCCCGAGGCCGACGACCCCTTTGCCGAGAACCCGGAAGACGTTGGTCTGGCCTGGAACCTGGGGCACGTCATCGTCCACATCACCGCCTCAGCAGAGGAATCCGCTTTCCTGGCGGCTGAGTTGGCCCGGGGTGTGAAGATCGAACCCCGCCGGTCGCGCTGGGAGGTGCCCTGGCAGGAAGTCAAGACCATCGAGCAGTGCCGCAAGTATCTGGAGGAAAGCCGCCGCATGGTGCTCGCCAGCCTGGAGATGTGGCCGGATACCCCTCACCTGGAAAACTATTACGACCCACGTGAGGGTGTGAAGGTCTGGCCGGTGCAGCGCTTCTTGTATGGGCAGGGTCACGCCGACAGCCACCTGGGGCAGATTGCCGAGATTGTCAGCCAGGCACACGCGTGAGTGCTAGGTTACTCATTCCTCGGACGGGTTAGTAATAATCACACATATCAGGGATACGATTGATGAAAATTACCGTCAATACCTTTGGGACCCTTGGCGATATTCAGCCCTTTATCGCTTTGAGTTTGGGGTTGCGCCAGGCTGGACATTCCGTTCGGATTTTTTCCCACCAGATTTTCGAACCGCTTGTCAAGGAGTATCATCTGGATTTTTATCCACTCCATCTGGATCCCCGGCAAGTGCTGGTCAATCAGGCCCTATCCGAGTTGGGCAATAACGCCATCCGCATCAACCGTTGGATGGGAGAGAACTTTAAGCCCGTCATCGAAGATATCTTCACCACCACGCTGGACGCCAATCGTGACTCAGACTTGATCTTGAATTCTGGTTTATCCTTCGCAGGCTGGCATATCGCCGAAAAGTTAGGCATCCCTGCAATAGCGGCATATCTTTGGCCGGTCACCCCTTCCCGTCACATTCCTGCCGTAATTGTAAAAACACCCCCAAAATGGCTGCCGTTTAGAGGGATGGTTAATTATCTGGCGACTAAATTCTCCAACCAGTTATTCTTCAATTTACTGCTGCCTTCCGTAAATCGGTGTCGAAAAGATATATTGGGCTTGCGGCCAATGAAAGTCACAGAATACTGGTCGGTGGATTCACCCAAAAGACCCACCCCGCTTATCTACGGATACAGCCCGTTTGTGATCCCCAAACCGCCGGATTGGGGCCGCAGCCAATATATTACCGGTTACTGGTTTCTCGATCGTGGGGAAAACTACCGTCCAGACAAAACCTTGCTTGATTTTCTGGAGGATGGACCGCCTCCCGTATACATCGGGTTTGGCAGCATGGTCGATCACGAACGAAAAGAAATCACCCAAATGGTCATCGATGCGCTGTCAGAGACCAATCAGCGCGGTATTCTGCTTAGCGGGTGGAGTGCGCTCGGGTCAGAAGGCCTGCCAGATTTTCTTTTAGGTGTTGACGCCGTTCCTCACGATTGGCTTTTCCCGAGGATGGCGGCCGTCGTCCACCATGGCGGGGCAGGTACGACCGCTGCCGGGTTGCGGGCAGAGGGATACCCGGCGTGATTGTGCCGTCCTTTGCAGACCAGTTCTTTTGGGGTTGGCGTGTGCACGAGTTAGGCGCCGGGCCAAAACCCATCCCCAGAAAAAAGTTGACCACAGCCCGGCTAACCGAAGCCATCCAGCAATCTGTGCATGATGAAAACATAAGAAGGCAGGCGGCCGTAATAGGGGAGCAAATCCGTGCTGAAAACGGCGTAGAAGTCGCGGTCCACCTCATCGAAGATTTAGTAAAGCACGGTCATCGATAACCTGATAGCTGCCTATTTACTCTTGAGGAATTTGAAAAAAACCGTTAGGAGTGGTTCTTTATTTCCTTCCCAACAAAGTGTCTATCTGCGCCATCTGTTCCGGCGTTAATGGACTGGAATGTAATGCCTTGGCGTTTTCCTTAACTTGCTTCTTCGTCCGAAAGCCTGGAATCGGAACAGTTTTTAAGCTGCGAGATAGAATCCATGTCAGCGCGCCCTGCGCCAGCGTGCGCCTGTTGCTTGTGAGAATGCTTCGTAGAGCGTCGAGATTTTCAAGCGTGGGGATGAAGAAGTGATTAATCGACCACTCATCACTGCGTACGTCATTTTGTGTGAAAACCGTGTCTTTACGATACTTGCCGGTCAGCGCGCCCCGGGCTAAAGGACTCCGGTTCACACTGGCGAGATTCTCTTTCTCACATAAGGCCAACATTTCCGGGGCATCCATAACCACGTTCAAGTCATGCTCAACGGCAGTACAGTGTTCTCCCTGGGCAAAAACTTGCGCCAGTTCCACCGAGTCGGTGCTCCATCCATAAGTCCTGATATTGCCTTCTTGAACCAATGCTTCCAATTCTTCCCGGACATCCACGGCTAATTTGGCCGGATAATCCCAAACGTGGAAAAGAAACAAGTCAATGTAGTCAGTCCCCAGGCGGCGCAGGCTGGCTTCACATGCTGGTCGGACATCCTTGATAACATCCTCTTTTTGTTCGAAAAAGCGTACCTGTTTCTTGTCTTCATCTACGACAAATCCAAACTTGGTAGCAATCACTGCTTCCTGGCGCCGCCCTGCCAGCGCCTTGCCGAGGATGCGTTCGCTGTGTCCGGTACCGTAATTTGCGGCAGTATCGAAAAAGTTGATGCCGTTATCCAGTGCTGTATGAATAGCGCGAATGGATTCATCGTCATCGACCTGACCCCATCCCCCCGGCCCGTCAAGCCACTGCCAGACTCCGCCAATCGCCCAGCATCCCAAGCCAAGAGCGCTGACCTCGATACCAGATCGTCCTAAAGTGCGTTTCATCATAAACCTCCTAATAAACAAATGAGTAGCCCCCCATCCGTTATTTTAACAGAAATATATAGATAATTTACTAAACAAACCCAATATAAAAAGTAGGGACAGGTTTTTCGATCCGAAGGGTCGCAACCTGTCCCTACGATGTGCTTAGGAGAAGATTGAAATATCACGCGGTTTGCAGATAACGCTTCACTTCCCAATCGGTCACGGTAGTGATGTATTCCTCCCACTCGGCCCACTTCGCCCGCAGGAAAGCTTCGATGATGACTGGGCCAAGGGCACCTTTCAAGACCACGTCCCGGTCCAGTTCATCGAGTGCCTCTGCGAGGGAGGCGGGAAGCTGGATAATCCCCATTTCCTTTTTCTGTGCCTTTGAGAGTTCATAGACGTTGAGATCGTTCCAGGGCTCCGAGGCATTCATCTTCTTTTCGATTCCATCCATGGCAGCCGCCAGCATAACGGCAATGGCGAGATAAGGGTTGGCGCTGGGGTCCGGGCAGCGGAGT
Organism: Anaerolineales bacterium; assembly: GCA_050115475.1. Taxonomy (GTDB): domain Bacteria; phylum Chloroflexota; class Anaerolineae; order Anaerolineales; family UBA11579; genus JASFQL01. The sequence continues at coordinate 2,608 of JASFQL010000018.1, read as the reverse complement.
TCGGCGCGGACAGTCTGCGGATTATCCATCCGGGCGGATGGAATACGGATAAGGGCAGAACGGTTGACCTGCGCCCAACCCACATAGACGGGAGCCTCATAGCCTGGCACGAGACGTTTATAAGAGTTGACCGTAGGTGAGAGTACCGCCGACATCGCCCGGGCATGGGCTAACTGTCCGGCGATGAATTGGCACCCGAGTTCTGAGAGATGATATTCTGTATCCCGGTCGAAAAACAGGTTGTCCCCCCCTGTATCGAAAAGGGATTGGTGGCAGTGCATCCCCGAACCATTGATCCCATGGATTGGTTTGGGCATGAAAGATGCCACCAATCCGTGGGATGCGGCAATCGCCTTAACGGTGTATTTTAGCGTGAGGATCTTATCGGCGGCCTGGAGGGCATCGGTAAAACGGAAATCGATCTCGTGCTGCGCCAGTGCCACCTCATGGTGCCCCATTTCCACATCCAATCCCATGGTCTCCAGCGCGGCCATGATTTCGGTGCGCACCCTCACGGCTTCATCGACCGCCGAGAAATCGAAATAGCCGCCAACATCATGCGGGACAGGATGGATCTTATCCTCATGGTTACCTTTGAATAAGAAAAACTCCGGTTCAGCCCCGATGTTCAGCACCCAGCCTCGATCCTCAACTTTCTCTAGAATCCGTTTGAGTGTTCCACGTGGGTCGCCTGGGAAAGGATTGCCATCGGGCTGGTAGATATCGCAGAAGAACCTCGCTCTACGCCTTTCAGCGGGACTCCAGGGAAGAACGGCATAAGTGTTGGGATCGATGACCAGGTGCATGTCGCTTTCCTGGATACGGGCAAAGCCCTCCACAGACGAGCCATCGAACCAGATACCTTCTTCCAGGGCTTTCTTGAGTTGTGTTCTGGGGATATCGACACTTTTGACACCGCCGGTCACGTCCGTAAACTGCAAGGAAATGAACCTGACATTGTCTTCCTCTATTCGTTTCTTTAATTCTTTGTAATCCATAGGATCCTCCTCAGGTGATAGAAATTAAAATAATAGCCACGCTAGAGTGCGTGGCTGATTCGTGAAATTAAGTATCAGGTCTGCACCCTTCCATACATACCAGCGAGAGAATAAACGCACCATCTCGCGCCACCGTCCAGCCCTTGTGCACCCACGTCACCATGGGATTTTCAGGCGAGAACTTCATTCGGAAGGGAGATAACGAAGCCCGTGGCCAGGCTTCAGAGGCATCCGCTGATCGATCCGATTTTCCTCCGCTACCGGAGTTAGCGCTTCCCTCGCGGGAAGGAACCTCCACCTCGTGACCTCAATTAGCATTGAGGCCCAGCCGCTATTTCTCCCATATTGATCAAACAGAGAAATGGATATCTCTGTTTGAATAGGATGTTAATTGCGCAATCATACTCGTGAATGTGAAAGATGTCAAGAAAAAAGGCAAAATTGATTAATTCCCCGATAGTGTAATGAAAATAATTGCTAATCATTTGATTGCAAATCATTAACCAGGTCACAAATAACGACATTACTATGCAACTACGCAACTATATAACTATCTCCAAAACAATGCCAATAAAGCTTGAATACAGGTTCTGGTATAATAGCCGTTTGGGCTTCATCTCACCTTATAATAGGAAAACTTCCCAAAAATTATAAAACGTTTGTGCTATAATATCGTATTAGAGGTATGTATGTCTGAAAAAGTCATCCGCGTTGTAGGGGCAAACGCCCACAACCTGAAGAATCTCACGGTCGAGATCCCCCGCGATCAGTTCGTGGTCATCACCGGTCTGTCCGGTTCAGGAAAATCTTCCCTGGCCTTCGATACTATCTTCGCAGAAGGACAGCGCCGCTACGTCGAATCCCTATCGGCTTACGCCCGGCAGTTCCTCGGCCAGATGGACAAGCCCGACGTGGAATATATCGAAGGCCTCTCCCCGGCGGTGTCGATCGACCAGCGCGGCGCCTCCCACAACCCCCGCTCGACCGTGGGCACGGTTACCGAAATCTACGACTACCTCCGCTTGCTGTACGCCCGTGTTGGCATCCCCCACTGCCCTATCTGCGGTCGGGAGGTCGTAAGGCAATCGGCGCAGGAAATCGTGGAAGCGGTAGAACGCCTGGAGGAAAGCAGCCGCCTGCTTGTCTTAGCGCCCATCGTGAAGCACCGCAAAGGCACACACCAGGGTGTGATCGAAGAAATCAGCAAGGCTGGGTTCGTGCGCGCCCGCGTCGATGGAGAAGTACTCAGCCTGGACGAAGAGATCGAACTCGACCGCTATAAGAACCACACCATCGAAGCAGTAGTTGACCGGCTTGTATTGGATAAACCAGAAGACGAGGAAGATGCCAACCAACAGCGTTCACGCCTGACCGATTCAATAGAAACCGCCCTTCAGTTTGGCAGCGGCACGATGACGATACACAACCTCTCATCAGACCCGCCCAAAGACATCAACTTCTCCGAGAACCTGGCTTGTCCCGATCACGACATCAGCTTCCCAGAAATCGAACCGCGCACCTTCTCTTTCAACACCCCCCACGGTGCCTGTCCCGAATGCCAGGGCATCGGGACAAAACTGGAGATCGACCCCGACCTGTTGATTCCGGAC
>JASFQL010000017.1:0-67287 GCA_050115475.1 Anaerolineales bacterium | reverse complement strand
CCAGGTGAACACACCCGTGGCCGCTAAAATGGTCGAACACTTGCTGGAACAACTCCCCCTTACCCCCTCCACGACCCTGTTGGATGTCTACTGCGGCGTGGGTTTGTTCAGCGCTTTTACAGCTCCGCGAGTGGGGCGTTTGATCGGGATAGAATCCAACCCCAATGCCGTGGATGATTTTGCCGTCAACCTGGATGCGTTCGACCACGTGGAAATCTACCAGGCTCCGGCAGAGGAAGTGTTGCCAACCTTGGAAGTAGAGGCTGACGTAATCCTGGTTGATCCGCCCCGTGCGGGATTGAGCCGGGAAGTGTTAGATGCTATCCTAAAACTTCACCCTGCTGTGCTTGCATATGTCTCCTGCGACCCAGCCACCCTGGCGCGGGACGCCAAGCGCCTGACTGCCGGGGGATACACACTCGAACACATCACGCCCTTCGACCTCTTCCCCCAGACCTATCACATCGAGAGCGTCAGCTTTTGGGGAATCCCTTCGTAAGGATAGAAGAAGTGATATTGTCCTTATAAAAGATTGGTTCAATTATCAATTCCATTGTTGATAATCTCTCCGAGAAAGGAGAAGGAAATGAAGGTAGGAATTATCGGTGCAGGAAGAGTGGGGGCGACTGCTGCGTTTTCACTCATCATGCGCGGCGTCGGCAGGGAGATTGTCCTCGTCGATTTGGATAAAGTACGTGCCAGCGCCGAAGCGCAGGATTTGAATCACGCTGTGCCCTTTGCCAATCCTCTGACGGTCAAAAGCGGCGGATTTGCCGACCTTGCCGGGGCCAAGGTGGTGATTATCACCGCCGGTGTTGCCCGGGCACAAGGGGAAACACGCCTCGAACTCCTCGTTCGCAATGCGGCTGTATTTCGGGAAATCGTTCCCCAGGTGCTGCAGTATGCGCCGGATGCCATTCTGTTGATCACTACCAATCCGGTGGATGTCATGACCCATCTGGCGGCGCAATATGCGCAGGAACTGGGTGTGCCGTCCAGCCGGGTGATCGGGTCCGGTACGACCTTAGATACCGCCCGGTTCCGCTCTCTGCTGGGACAGCATCTGGATATCGACCCAGAGCACGTCCACGCCTATGTGCTTGGCGAACACGGCGATTCTGAGGTGGTGCCGTTCTCTCCGGTCACGGTCGGCAACATTCCCTTGAGGGAATTCTGCGACCAATGGAATATCTGTCTGGAAGGTCCGGACATGAAAAGGATGGCGGATCAGGTGCGCTATGCCGGGGCTGAAGTGATTAAAGGTAAAGGAGCCACCTACTACGGGATCGGGAGCGCACTCACTAAAATTGTGGAAGTCATCCTGGGAGATCAGCGGGCACTGCTGACCGTCTGCACCCCCTTGAAGGAAGTCGCCGGCGTCAAAGACGTGACCTTATCGCTGCCGCAGCTGGTAAGCGGTGAGGGAGTCGTGAATGCATTGAACGTCCCTCTCAACGACGAAGAAGCGTCGGAGCTGCACAACAGCGCTAAAGTCATCCGGGAAGCGATCGAGCATTTGGCGTAATACTCTGATTTGAGAAATGAGAGGGGGATTATCAACTACCGGTATTACTCGTTCGGCAGCCATCCGACGTATTTGCCAATGAACCGCATACAGACGTGACCGATATCCACCGGCTTGACGAACATCATCGGGCATCCCCCGGCGATCACGGCGATGCCGCTCTCTTTGCAGAACCTGACCGCATCTTCTGAGACGCTGTTCCCACCAGAGCGGTGCATCCACACGTGCCTGACCCCCGCTTCTGCACATTCCCTTACCACCTGCTCGGTCACTTCAGGGCGGGTGACCAAAACAGCCGCGTCGACTCCACCGGGTATGTCCTTGACGGTTGGATAGCAGGCATCTCCCTTGTAATCATGTGTGTGCGGGTTGATGGGGATAACCTCGTAAATACCTTTGCCTTTCAATTTCTTATAGATGGCGTCGGCTGCGTCCACTTTTGTGCGCGAGACGCCGACCACGGCGATACGTTTTTGCGCTAAGAAGTCATCGATCAGGGATTTTAATTGCGACATGTGAAATCCTCCATTTTTTAGTTATTCATCATTCCCATAATCATACAAGGAAAATCTTCCCCCTCCAAGAGGTACCCAACAATAATCTTCATCTCAAGATATTTTAGTAGGGGCGCAGCATGCTGCGCCCTTACGATAGGATATAAAAACGAGGTTGGGAGCACCAACCTCTCTTATACTCTTGACTAATCCTGAATTATCGATTCGACCAGATGGCGAGTTCGAGGGTCATCCGTTCGAAGAAACTTTTATCCGGGAGTGCGTTGCTGCCATATTCCATTTCGACCACCCGCACGGCCATCTCCAGCGTTTCGGTCTGCAAGACGGTCTCGGCGTTAGGCTGCACCAGGATCGGCTCCCCCTTGGCGGCCAAACGGTTGAGGCCGGTTTCGTCGTTGTAGATGTGCTGGGACATCAGCACTTTGGTGATGGTCTTGATGTCGTTCTTATCGAAGAGCCACACTTCGAAAGCGGAAACGCGCTTCGGTTCGCCCACGCCGATGGTATCGGCGATCCCCACCCCGCACTCGCCCATGAATTCGCCGCTGGGCGAATCGATGCTGAATGAGTCGTCGAAGAGGTCGTCCCCGATGAGATAGGTGGTCATGTATTGGGCGACCGGGCGGTCTTCACCCAGGGCTTCGTAATCTGTTTGCTCGGTCTGGCGGGTCATTTCTTGCGCACGCATAGCGGTGGAATGTTCGACCGGACCTCTACGCCTGCCGCCGCGGAAGAAATACATGGCCACGAGGATGCCACCCAGGGCGAAGGTTACTACACAGGCGATGAGCAGGTAAGACCCTGTTTTTGAGTCGCCGTTATCCGGGGATAAGGAAGTATTCTCTTCGCCGGTTGAAACTGGTGTGGTCTGGCCGCCGTCACTGCCGTACACCTGCATGAACAGGTCCAGGGTGGCCTGGCTGAGTTCGTCACCGGGGTTTTGATATAAAGCTTGCAATAAGATGGGAGCATCTTCTCCGAGTGCATTGATGCGCTGCTGCGCCAGGGGCCAATCGTTGCGCAGGTTATATGAGTCGACCACCATTCGCAGGTAGTCGATCTGGAGATCTGGTCGTACTTCTTGATAGGATGCGTTTTGCCATTCTATCGGGAATAGCCCCCACCCCAATACCATCCACCCAAATACTGTGCCTACTATGAAAGCGATCAAGGCGATGTTGATTGGTTTCGAGAGAAAATCACCAAGAATAGCCAAGATAGAATTATCTTGGCTATCATATTCCTCTGGATAATCGCGATCGATCATATTCATTTTTCACCCGATAGGCTTCTCAATCAGGAAAATTCTCCAGGTGTATTGTAGACTAGGGTAAGTTTTTACGCAATAAAATGTCGTGCAAGGATTATGCCAGACTTTCTGGCTCAGATTCGTGCACGTGTTCTGCTTCTTCACTTTCTCCTTGATTTCCGGCTTCGAGTGGGAACTGCTCCTCACAACTCAAACACAGGACCGTACGTTTGTTGGCAATCACCAAAGTGCCCTGGCAGTTGGGGCAGGGTCTGGCGATGGGCTGCTTCCAGGAGGTGAACTCACATTCGGGATAATTGGCACAGCCATAAAAAACCCTGCCTTTACGGGTCTGACGTTTGACCAGGTCGCCGCCATCGAGGGGGCAGGTGACGCCGATCTTATCCAGGAAAGGTTCGGTGTGGCGGCATTCGGGGAAACGGTCGCAGCTGATGAACTTGCCGTAACGCCCCCAACGGATAATCAGCTGTCCACTCCCGCATTCCGGGCAAGTACGCCCAACGTATTCCGGTTCGGCTTTCATTTCCGGCATTTCCGCCTGGGCTTTCTCCACCGATTCTGCGAAAGGGCCGTAGAATTCGCGGATAATTTCCATCCAGGGTTCTCCTTCGGAGGCGATCTTGTCGAGGTTTTCCTCCATCCTGGCGGTGAAGCCGACGTCGACGATATCTGGGAAATGTTCGGTCAATAAATCGTTGACGATGACACCCGTTTCGGTGGGGTGCAGACGGCGTTCTTCCCGGTAGACGTAGCCCCGGTTTTGGAGTGTACTCAAGGTGGGCGCGTAGGTGGACGGGCGGCCGATGCCGTTCTCCTCCAACGTCTTTACCAATGAGGCTTCACTGTAGCGGGGTGGGGGTTGGGTGAAGTGCTGTTCGGGGAGAAGCTGGATGAGGTGTTGGCGCTGTCCTTCTTCCAGCTCGGTGGGGATCTTCGATATCTCTCCGTTCTGCTCTTGTTCGTATTCTCCCTTGGTTTCTTCATAGACGGCCAGGTATCCTTTGAAATGGATGGCTGAACCGGCGGCACGCAATAGATATTTATGGGCTTCGGTCAGGCCTATGATCTTGACCACGAGGGTATTGTAGATCGCTGCGGCCATTTGCGAGGCGACAAAACGCTGCCAGACCATTTGATAGAGTCGGTATTGATCCCGACTGAGAAACTCCTTGACGGATTTAGGCGTGCGGAGGACAGAGGTCGGACGGATCGCTTCGTGCGCCTCCTGGGCGGCTTTCGCCTTGGTCTTGTGTATCGGCGCTTTATCGGGGAGATATGCCTCTCCATGATTCTGGAGGATGTAATCCCGCGCTTCCTTCTGCGCGAGTGCTGAGACGTTGGTCGAATCTGTACGCATGTATGTGATCAATCCAACTGTTTGTCCATCCCCCAGCTCAATACCTTCATATAGCTGCTGTGCCAGGATCATCGTCCGACGGGCAGTGAAACGCAGCCTGCGGGAGGCCTCCTGTTGCATTGTACTGGTCGTGTAAGGCGCCGGTGAGCGGCGTCTTCTCGTTCCCCGTTTGATTTCATCGACCGTGTAGGTTGCCCCCTGCATATCTTGAACGATTGGTTTGACGTCTCCCTCGGTGTTCAGGGCAGGTTTTTCGCCATCCACTTCGTTCAGTTTAGCGATGAAAGTGTTATCGCTTCCCTCAGGTCGCAGTTCAGCGGATATCGTCCAATATTCTTGGGGTTCGAAGTCTTCTATTTCTCGTTCTCGCTCTACTACTAGCCGGAGAGCCACTGACTGCACCCGTCCTGCCGACAGGCGGTTGCGAACTTTCTGCCATAAGATCGGGCTGAGGCTGTATCCTACCAGGCGGTCTAGGATGCGGCGTGCCTGTTGTGCATCGACCATTTGCATGTTGATCTCGCGTGGATCGGCAAAAGCGGCCTGGATGGCCGGTTCGGTGATCTCATGGAAGACCACCCGCCTGGCGCGGTTGGGCTCAATATCAGCTGCTTCCATCAGGTGCCAGGCGATGGCTTCGCCTTCCCTATCGATATCTGTAGCGAGGTAGATTTGTTCGGATTGGGCGGCCAGTTTCTTCAGATCTTTGACCACTGACCGTTTTTCGTTTGGTACCCGGTATTTCGGCTCGAAGTTGTTATCCACGTCAACCGATAACTGTGAACGGAGCAGGTCGCGCACGTGTCCCTTCGAAGCTTCGACACGGTATTCGTTCCCCAAATACCGCCCGATGGTGCGTGCTTTGGCGGGGGATTCTACAATGACGAGGTTCCCCTTTCGTTTTACTCCTCGTTTCTTGCGGGAGACCACTTCAGGTGGGGTCATCCCTTCGTGCGCGGGGGTACGCCCCATACGGAACATGGTCGTCCCACAAACTAGACAGACGCCGCGAGTCCCGGCGGATCCGGTTGCGGTGAACTCCGGTTGGGGATCGAGCATCTCTTGTTTCTGTTTACATTTAACACAATAAGCTTCCAACAATAACCTCCAGAAATGCTATGGATAATGGCGTTCTAGAAACCATTAATGATAGCTTTTGATTTCGAATTATGAATTGCATATCTAATTTTATAAATATTGCTCTTGCCCTTGTTTCTCGAGCAGGTCAACAACCCGACGTACTTCTTGTGCATTTTCCTTACTACAAACCATAAGTACGTCTCCAGTATCGACGATGGTTAAATCTTCAACGCCAATCGTGACAAATAAGCGTTCACTCATATCGCTAGAGAATACCAACGTGTTTTTAGCATTGATATTGATATGGTTCTTCGCACAGATGATGTTCCCGTCTTCGTTCTTGGGGAGAATATTGAACATGGCGTTCCAACTGCCCACGTCGTTCCAACCCAGCCCCCGGGCGGGGATGACGGCAACGTTCCTTGCGTTTTCCATGATACCGTAGTCGATCGTTTCCTTATACAAACCCGGCCAAATCTTCTTCAATACCTTTTCTTGCTCGGGCGTATCCCATGAACGGGTAATCTTTTGGAGGGCTTTATACAGGGTCGGCATCTGGCGTTCGAACTCCTTTAATATGGCGCTTGCTTTCCAGATGAACATCCCTGAGTTCCAGGAATGCTCTTCCCCCGTGAGATATTCCTGCGCTGTGCTGGCGTCGGGTTTTTCTACAAAGCGAGAAGCGGAGAACACATCAACTCCTTCAATGGTATCCAGATACTTGCTTTGCTGGATATAGCCAAAAGCTGTGGAGGGGAAGGTGGGGTGGATGCCAAGGGTTACGAGGCAATTCGATTGGGCAGCCACTCCGGCGGCTTTTAGGATGTGGAGGAACTTTTTCTCATTTTCGATAAAGTGGTCTGCTGTGACTACTGCCATGATGGCTTGCGGGTCTCGTGTTTGCAGGGCGATGGTGGCCAAACCGATGGCTGAAGCCGTGCCGCGGGGTTCGGGTTCGATAATGAAATTTTCCGACGGCAGTTTAGGGCATTGGGCATGTAAATCGGAAGCCTGCGCGGCTGCAGTGACCACGAAGATACGTTCAAGTGGGAACAGTGGTTTGAGGCGGTCTACGGCAATCTGGAATAGGGAACGGTCTCCTACCAGCGTATGCATTTGTTTGGGCCGGTGCACTCGAGAGAGCGGCCACAGGCGGGTTCCGCCCCCGCCCGCCATAATAACGGCGTAATAATGCTCTGACATAAAATCTCCTAACTCGTGACAGGGATTAGGTCGAGACAGATTTCTAAAACGGTTCCTATAATGATTAAAAATGCCAGAGGCATTTTTCGAAACTGCTCACGTTCATCCATTATCTGTTCTGTATATTGCCTGCACCTCGCGCACAGCCACGTACTGCATCCCACCAACCTGACGAACCAGACCTTTGAGTTCCATCAGTGCCAGCGTCGAAGAGACCTGTTCGATTGGCAGGTTCACCTCCCGCCCAATCTCGTCCACATGTTTTGGTTCGTGGCCGAGTACATTGAACAGGGCCGCTTCGGTTGCATCGGCAGGCAGGATCGTCCGGGCGGTTTGGTGTTCTGTCACCATCGTCAAGTCGAGGGCAGACATCAAGTCTTCTGGATTGAGGAGGGGATGGGCGCCCTCTCGTATCAGCCGATTGGTCCCTTTACTTTGGGGTGCGGTGATTTTACCGGGCACGGCGAAAACCTCCCGTCCTTGGTTGACGGCAAATTCAGCCGTGATCAATGCGCCGCTCCTTTGTCCGGCTTCGATGATGACCGTTGCGATAGACAGCCCGGAGATGATGCGGTTGCGCGGCGGGAAGTTGAAACTTTCCGGCGGAGTCCCTATTGGATAGTCACTCATCACGGCGCCTTTTTCCATCATCTGCTTGGCGAGGCCCTTGTTCTCCGGCGGGTAGATTAGGTCTACTCCATTTCCAAGGATGCCAATGGACCGCCCTCCGGCGTTAAGGGCTGCCTGGTGGGCAATCGAGTCGATCCCGCGGGCCAAGCCGCTGACCACGGTAACACCATTGCGGGCGAGAAAAGCAGCCACCTCCTCGGCTACCTGCTGGCCATATGCAGTGTACTTGCGTGTGCCGACGATTGCTACAGCCCATTCGTCATGGGGGGTGATTTCCCCACGCAGATATAAGACTGGCGGCGGTTGGTTGATCTCCTTCAATCGCCTTGGATAGGCTTCATCCAGCCAGGTGAGCAGAGTGATCTCCTGTGATTGTATGTTTTCCCAGATAGCGTGGAGATCGACACTCGCCCGTACTTGCAGGAGGCTGTCTACGATTCGTTGGTCAAGTCCAGCGGATTTTAGAGCGGTGGGAGGGGCTTCCCACGCTGTTTGGGCATCACCAAAATAATCCAATATTTTTTGGAGTCGTACTGCCCCAATCCCTTTGACCAGGTTTAAGCCAACCCAAAACAGGCGTTCATCCATGCATCCACCCTTTACACCTTCCTACTCCATAATCTCGTATCAATTCTGTAGTAAAGACCATTAATCTTCCGTATAGACCAGTAAATTAATGAAGGATACTCCTTCGCAAAGCGGGCTAGAGAATACCACAGCGGTTTTTAAAATGTCAAGGGGAAAATAATTGTAATCATTATTTTCATTTCCCCATCTACATGGGAAATTTCCCGGCAAGATATGAGGAATTCGTGCGGGTCCGGTCGAGATCAATCGGGAAGCAGGCCTTCAAGCAGGTGCACCCGCATGGTTTTTTCCTTTATGTCGATATCTAATATTACCTCGTCTGTCGCTGGGATGAGGGCGTCCGCTTTCGCTTCACGGCGAATGATATAGACATTCGTTGCTCCTGTTTCGATCATCTCGGACAACACACCCAATGACTCCCCGGAGTCGGTGATGACCTGCATACCAATCAATTCATGCAGGTAATATTCCCCTTTAGGCAGCGGAGGGCGATCTTTGGCAGAGACGAATACGTTTTGATTGCGAAACACTTCTACGTCTTCCCTCGAGCCGGTCCCCTCGAAGCGTAGCAGCAAGCCCTTGTTGTGCTGGCGCACGGCAGCGATGACCTTGGGAATGTGAGTCTCACCTAGATAGAAGGTAACCCCAGGTTGGATACGCTCGGGGAAGTCGGTCATCACGGTCATTAGGATTTCCCCTTGAATTCCGTGGGGGCGTCGAAGCTTCCCCACGACTAGAAAAGCAGGCTCACCTTCGGTCGGTGAGCCTGTTCCCTGTCGTTTTCTTCGACGGCGTGCAGCAGCCTGACGGCGGCGAGAGGTCATTCTGGCTCCACGATATCCAGTTTCGCCCGTTTGTCTTTACGAGCAGCTGCCACCCTCAATAATACCCGCATAGCGTTAGCAACCCGACCATTACGGCCGATGACACGTCCCATATCTTCTTTGGCGACACGCAGGCGGACGTTGGTCGTCGCGCCATAACGCCGTTCTGTCACGATAACCTGAGTGGGGTCATCGACGAGCGATCGGGCGATGTATTCGATCAATTCTTGCATGATATCCTCTCAGTCACCAGGGAAGCAGTTATTTCTTTTTATCAGTCTTCTTTTTCGTTTTGGCTTTGGTCTTCGTTTTCGCCTTTGTCTTGGATTTTGCCTTTGCCTTGGTTTTCGTCTTTGCCTTGGTTTTCGTCTTCGTTTTCGCCTTGGCTTTCGTCTTTGCCTTCGTCTTGGTCTTCGCTTTGGCTTTGGGTTTCGGCTCTTCCGCAGCTTTTTCTTCTGCAGCGGCCTTTGTTTCTTCTTTTTCTACTTTCGGCTTTTCCACCGGTTTTTCTTCAGCAGCAGCCTTCGTCTCTTCTTTTTCTGCTTTCGCTTCTTTCGCGGGTTTTTCTTCAGCAGTGGCTTTCGTTTCTGCTTTCGGTTCCTGCGCGGGTTTTTCTTCTTTTGCGGATTCTTCAGCAGGTTCTTTTTTAGGGGCTGCTTCTTTCGGTTTTTCTGCTACTGGCGCCGGGGCAGCTTTTTTCGTCTTTTCTGTGGGCAGGGTGTCGTGACGTGTCTTGGGGCTGATATCACGGCTGGCCTCTACCTGAGCGGCTTCTTCTAAAAGCTTTTCGATTTTTTCCCCGTCCTTGAAACGTTCATAGCGATCCCACGTACCCATTTGTCTGAAGAGGCTGCCGGCAGCATCACTTGCTTGTGCGCCCTGGCTCAGCCAATAATAGATCCGGTCTTCTTTTAGCCTGATCGTCGATGGCTCGGTGCGGGGGTTGTAGAACCCCACTACCTCTAAGAAGCGGCCATCGCGAGGGGATTCCTTGTCAGCGGCCACCAAACGGTAGCTCGGCTGTTTTTTGCGCCCGACTCGGCGCAGTCTCAATCGTACCATTTAAATATCTCCTGTTGATATTCTTTTTTTTCATTTTTGGGGCGCAGCATGCTGCACCCATACTTTTCTTGTGCGAACTGCTGTTAGGCCGATGAGGGAGCGTCATGACGGATTGACGCAGGATCGACTTCCAGCAGATTGCCGGGATGAGGGACGCCAAAAAGGGGCGTTCTTCCCGGCCGCACCTGGTTATCCAAACCCGCGCGGCAGACCGCGCAAGCCTGATTTTTTCAATCTTTTCATGACCCGCTGCATCTCTCGATGTTGTTTCAACAGACGGTTGACGTCTTGTACGTCGGTTCCCGATCCGCTTGCGATGCGGCGTTTGCGGCTGGCGTTGATGTTTTTTGGTTTTCGCCGCTCACCAGGGGTCATTGAATTGATAATAGCTTCAATTCTTACAAAAGTTCTATCGGCTTCGTGCGGGTCAACCTGGGCCATCTGCCCGCCCATCATATTCCCGGGCATCATGCCCATGAGTTGGCCGATGGACCCCATCTTCCGCACTTGCCGCAGTTGATCGCGAAAGTCTTCCAAGGTGAAATCGCCGGAAAGCATTTTCTGCGCCGATTCGGCTGCTTTATCCGCATCCAGCTTTTCCTCCGCTTTCTCGATCAGCCCTATCATATCACCCATTCCCAGGATTCGGGAGACCAATCGTTTGGGGTTGAAAGTCTCCAGGCCTTCGAGAGTCTCTCCCACGCCAAGGAATTTGATGGGGATGCCGGTCACTGACCGGATCGAGATAGCTGCGCCGCCGCGGGCGTCCCCGTCCATCTTGGTGAGGATCAGGCCGGTGAGTGGGACGGCGTTTCGGAAACCCTGGGCGATGTTGACGGCTTCCTGGCCGATCATAGCATCCACGACCAGGAAGACTTCTTTCGGTTCGACCTTTTCTGCAATCGATTGGATCTCAGCCATCAATTCATCGTCGAGTTGGGAGCGCCCGGCCGTATCGAGGATGAAGACGGAATACCCGCCCTGTTTGGCCTTTTTTTGCGCCTTGAGGGCGAGTTCTGGTGGGGGCACGCCTTTTTTAGTGAAAACATCCACACCCAATTGTTCGCCCAAGGTCTGGAGCTGTTCTACGGCGGCGGGGCGGTAAGGGTCTGCGGCAACCAATAAAATCCGCTCCCCTTGAGAGCGAAGCTGGCGGGCCAACTTCCCCGCCGTGGTTGTTTTCCCTGAGCCTTGCAGCCCCACAAGGAGGATCATGTGGGGTTTGGGGCCACTGAGGTTCAGCGATTGTGGTTCGCCCAATATGGCGATCAATTCTTCGTTGACGATCTTAATGACCTGTTGGGCAGGGTTCAATGCCCTGGAAACCTCATGACCAACGGCCCGTTCGCGTATCCTTTCGATAAAGCTGTTTACTACGCCGTAGTGCACGTCCGCTTCGAGCAGCGCCAGGCGGACATTGCGCATGGCAAGGTCCACATCGGCAGCCGAAAGCTTGCCGCGGCGGCGGAGTTCTTTGAATACGCTGTTGAGTCGTTCCGTTAAGGTTTCGAACATAAAAAAACATTAGGTAATCAGGAAAGTAGTCAATCATGTATCAGGATTTTTTCCGAAATCCTGAGTTACTGATTACCTGATCACTAATTCTATTTTTTTCAACACAATCGCCATAGGATGCCCTATGGCAACATTTGATTTTAATGGGGAAGGGAGGAATGGTCAAGGTGCCGGTGTGGTGTGATTAAAGCAATCCCATAGATAACTTTCAAGCACTTTACTCAAATATTAATTTACTGAATATTAATTAAGTGAACTGACTGAAACATATTGATTACTTATACGTTTCGGTATTCTATGAACTTTCTTGTTTTTACGTTTGTGGCGCAAGCATATACAGCACCCGATCCCCTGTGATATACGCCTGTTTATATTGGAATCAAATCCTCAAAATTCCTCAATCTTCTACCTTGAGGACTTCGTCACCCACGCGTACTTTCTCCTTCACTTTGAGTGCCACCTCATCGCCTGGGCTGGCGCTGTCGATGTTTTCATGCTCGACCTGCATGGATGTCACTTCCTGGGTGAAGTCTGTGGAGCTGCCTTGAAATTGGACGTGGTCGCCCACTTTGAGTTCTGACGACAGATCCAAGACAGCGACCTGGATTTTGCCGAAGTAATGTGTTACGGTACCGATCTTTGCGCCCATATCTTCCTCCTCAGACAGGGTTGTGGTGTGCTGCCGATGGAAAACCTTTGTGATATCGGCTAACGAGCATGCCGGAGACATTCTCCCTGATACTATACAATAGGTATGAGCCAGATGCAAGAGGGAATCTAGAAGACCTTAAAAAAACCTTACCGCTTCCAGTTTACCATCACCAAACCGATGATACAGATGACGATACCAGCGATATTCACGCTGGAGAGTTTCTCTTTGAAGAACATCAGGCCGATGGGCAGCAAAACCAGGACAACGAATAAGGTAGAGACCAGAGACATTTCGCCGATGCGCCACCCAGCCCTGTACGCCAATAAATAGCCTAACTCGATTCCCACGATAGCAAAACCCAGCGCAATCGTGGTCCAGTTCAATTGGCGGATAGAGTCACTCAGCTTTGTGGGAAGAGGGAAAAAGGGAAGCAGGACGAGGCAGACGACCAGGGCAACAGTATAGCTGAACACCAGAGAGAGGAATGGGTGAGCCTGCCCGGGGGTCAATTTTTGGATGAGGTGGTAGAACACCGTGGAAACCACCGTCATCGCCATAGCTGTGATAAACATAAGGCCTCCTCTTTTTTGACCATGGGATTTATATATTCTATCCTTTTATTTTAAGATGTCCCCTAAACCCCAACGATATTTTCCCCATTCAATTCCATTTTACTTCCTGAATAAAAAACAGGGACAGGGTCGTGAAAGCAACTGGACCCTGTCCCAATATTGAGTTTATTAAAGCTGGATAACTAAGGTCTGGCTCCGATCTCGATTGTAAAAGTCAATTCCTGACCATCACGGAAGACCAGCACCTCGATCTCGTCACCAGGGTTGGTGTATTTATATAGATAATTGATAATATCGTCAAAAGTGTAGATGGGTGTATCGTTGATTCTCAAGACGACGTCACCATCCTGCATCCCGGCTAAATCTGCTGGCCCTCCCAGCGTGACACTGGTGGCGTAACCACCCACGGGGGGATCCAAGCCGAGGTCTTCAGCGACTCTCAAGGGGATATCCGTGTAAGAGCTGCCCACACCCAGATAAGGATAATTGTAGTTCCCGTACTGGATCAGGCTGGGGGCAACTTTCTTGAGCATGTTTACAGACACAGCAAACCCAATTCCTGAATTGACCGGTTCTTCGTTTGCGTTTGTGCTGACTGTGCGGATGGCGCGGTTTATCCCGACGACCTCACCGTGCAGGTTGAGGAGCGGCCCGCCCGAATTCCCGGGGTTGATGGCGGCATCGGTTTGGATGATATCCCCTGCAGTAAAGTAGCTTGCTATAGGGCTGTCGCCTTCGCTGGGGGCTTCATTCAACGATTCCAGGGTGCGGCCGATACTCGATACGATCCCGGTCGTCATCGTCCCGCTGAGGCCAAAGGGATTCCCGATAGCGACCACAATTTGCCCGACCTGGACGATATCCGAATCGCCCAGGGGAAGGGGGGTGAGGTCTTCCGGGGGGAGATCGACTTTGACGATCGCCAGATCGGAATCTGTATCCGTTCCGACGATCTCAGCCCTGACCTTGATTCCAGAGGGGAAGTAAACGATCATCGATTCGGTGCCCTGCACCACATGGTAGTTCGTGGCGATGTGTCCTTCCTTATCGATCACGAACCCCGAACCGGAGCCAAGCGGGAGGATTTCATTGTCGTTGCTATACAGGAGGATAGCTACAACCCCCGGACTGACGTTCTTATATAGGGAGGTGAGTGCATCTTGTTGGGAGATGAGATCGACGTTCCCAATCGGGTCGGCTTCAACAGCAGAGGAGAGTGTCGGTTGGGTCTCTTGCGTCACTAAGCCAGGCGTATTTGTTGCGGACTGGATTTCGACAGGCTCATCGCTAGCCGGGAAGTTCGTGGGGGGGGTGAATGTCACTTCACAGGCCATGACAGCTAGGGCGATAACAGCTACGAACAAAGATAGTTGAAAAATTTGTTTTTTATTCATAATCGGTACCTCTATTCCGACTCGATTATTTCAGTATTTTTTACTTGAGTTTAGCTAGTTGCTTGAACAACTCACGTTGTTTCGAGGTCAATTTCTTCGGTAAGTCCACCTGAATTTTGGCGAACAAATCCCCGAATTTGTTTTTCTGGTTCAAATCGGGCATGCCGCGCCCTTTCAGGCGAAAGGTCTGCCCAGGCTGCGTGCCCGGCGGGATGTTCAAAACAACGTCACCTGATAAGGTGGGAATAGTTACCTCTCCACCTAGCACCGCGGTGTATAGGTCGATAGACACATCTGTATACAAGCGGTCCCCATTGCGGTCGAAGCGCGGGTCTGGCGAGACTTTGATCACCAGATATACATCGCTGGCCTGCCCGCGGGGACTCGGCGGTCCAGCCCCCTTGAGACGCAGTTTCGTACCACTGCGAGCGCCCTTTGGAATGCGGACGTCGAAACGGCGTTCGTTGATCTTCACCTGGCGTGTGCTGCCGTTGTACGCTTCATGCAGGCTGATAATCATTTCTGTCTCATATTTCTGGGGAGATTGCTGGCGGGGCACACCTTGCCTGCCCTGCCTACCCATAGGGTTGGCGCCCCCACCGAAACCACCGAAGATCTGGCTGAAGAAATCTGAAAATCCGCCGCCAAAGAGATCCCCCAGGTCGCCTTCGAACTCGACGTGCATTCCCCCCGGCGTGCCGCGAGTCCACTCCCCCCAATCGAAGCCGCCCTGCGCGCCGCGCTGCTGCCAGCTTGAATAGGCTGACCCCAGCCGGTCGTAGTGGGCGCGTTTTTCCGGATCGCTGAGCACCTGATAGGCTTCGTTGATATCCTTGAATTTCTCCTCGGCACTCTTATCGCCGGGGTTGCGGTCAGGGTGGTGTTTTAGCGCCAGCTTCCGGTAAGCGCTTTTAATTTCATCGGCGTCTGAATTGCGGTCGACGCCCAATATCTGGTAATAGTCTTTGTAGTCCATGTATTGTTGTGCTGTTCGAGAACTAATCCGAACAGGTATAAAGTGATTCTATGACTATCCCCCCATGCCCGTCAAGTCCTTATTGGTGAATCTAACGGGATTCTTATTTGATGTTTATACTTGGTTATCAATAAGTGTATGAGGTCGATTTTAAGTGCTTGGTATTCAACCCCATCTATCGGGCAGAGTCCATTTTTTAGGCAGGTTGGGAGTATAGTCTGATAACGTGGTTGTGTAATTGGTTTTTCTTGATAGACACTATTTATCGAGAATTTCTTGTATTCTACGTAGGTGGTCTTCGGGTGATTTACTTTCCCAAGGATCAAATACGCTGAAGGTCCCCTCGGGAGAAATGGCTGCGGGCAGATCGGTTTGCATATAAGGTCCAGACACACCCGCCATCCAGCCATCTTCTGCAGCCCAGTGAGGAGGCAACGTGCGAAATCTAAATAAGAAGTACTCGATAATCCCATCGTCGGTTTCAGTATCTATAGTAACTACTTTCATGAGTTCAATCTGATCGGGTACCTGTCCAAATTCTGTTGGATAACTGAGCCAATTCACCATATCGGATTCAGCAAAGGCTTGTTTTGTGTAAAATTCTTGAGGATATCGTTCCAATTGGCCTAATAAATCTAATTTTTCATAGAGTAAGTTCCTTGTTTCAGCAGTAGACCCTAATATGAGAAGCTCACTATCATCGACCATCTCCCCCATCCGGAGTAGCGATATGAGGGCAAAAAGTTTGAGCCTGGGATCTTGAAATGATAATGCCTTATACAATTCTTCTATCATTTTAGAATTTGATAGATAACCCATCACGTCTAACAACAAGGCAGCGATACCACGACTAATTTGATAATCATCTTCCCACATCCAACTGGTCCCACTGGTTTGCTGAGCAGGTATCAAGAGTGTTTTATGATTGAGGTAACTGGTTATAACTAATTTAGAGAATAGAGGGTTGTCTAGAGATTCAATAAGACCCTGTTCCAAATATGTAAGAAGCAGAATATATATATCCCACTCTAGTGGCTGGATGTTGCTGTATTCAAGGAGTTCCGGAAAAAACACCTCTGGATCACGAGGCTTTTCTTGAAGCGGCAGCACACCCAATCTTGATAAGTTACTTTCACGTAAGTGTGCGCGAACTAAATCCATAAACGCTAAAGAGGATTCACGATCCTCAAGTTTTGCTAGCAGATAGAGAGCTGCTTCCTTACCGAGGTCAGTGTATTTGGCGAATTGTTCTGTGATGATAGGAATGTATTCAACTCTCGGGATTATTGAAGCTGTTCGAATCAATTCTGAAGCGGTGTCCGTCCAGGGAGATTTTCGTGGTGGAAATTTTTGGGCTGCGGCTTGAAGGGCAAGTATCCCCTCCTCAATAGATAAGCCTTTCGCAACCATGGCTCGCAGTCTATCAGCTGCATTGGTTCGAACATCAAGATCTGAACTTCGAAGATTTCTGATAATTTCCTCCATTGAATTTTCCTCCACTTCTATATCCTCCAAGTAAATTTTTTTAAACATTTTCAACGTTGTTAAATTATAGCTAGAAATTTAGGCGGGAATGTAAAAACTGGGCATTATGTATTATGAATGTTACGGGTGGGATCGTTCTTTAAAAAAAGGATCACAAAATCTATCTATGCGTGCTATCATTTAGGTATGGCAGAACAGGGTGAACGCATCCTTGTCGTGGAAAACGATCCGATGACGGGCGACTTGATCGCCAACCAGGCGTTAGGCGGCCAGGGGTACGAGATCAAAGTCGTCAGCGAAGCTAATGCGGCGATACAAGCGGCGGCGGCGTTTTCACCCGACGTTGTGATTGCCAACCTCGACCTGCCGGGATTGAGCGGAAAAGATTTAATGGTGGCGTTTACATCTCAAGACATCGATATCCCTGTCATCATGATTGCGTCTCAGGGGCGTGAAAAAGACGTCATACGAGCCTTTCGTCTGGGGGCAGCCGATTACATCAATGCCCCAATCCGGGAAGCAGAAGTCGTTGCGGCGGTCGAGCGTGCCCTTGGATCTGTCCGGGCGAAGAAAGAACGTGAAAAACTCAGCCGGCAGCTGCAGCGCACGAACCAGGAATTGGAGAAGCGCATTGCCGAATTGACGACTCTCTTCAGTGTGGGGAAAGCAGTCATCTCTATCACCGACCAGAAAATGCTCTTCGAAGAAATCATTAAAGGTGCTGTTGAAATTACGCAGGCAGATTACGGCTGGCTGCTGATTCGAGATGAACGTTCGGGGAAATACATACTGCGATCCCAATTGAATTTACCGCCGTCTTTAGTCGCCCACCTGGGTAAAGCCTGGGACGATGGTTTGAGTTCCCTCGTAGCCCGGTCGGGGGAGAGTTTTTCAATTTGCGGTGATCCCTTCAAGCGGTTTTCACTCTCGAAGCTGGGGAAGGCAGCTTTGGTTGTCCCGGCCAAAGGAGGCGAGCAAGTCCTGGCCTTATTGGTGGTCATGCGTAAAGCGTTACAAGCGTTTTCTGACAGCGACCAGGCAATGTTGGAAGCGGTCGGCGATTACGCTGCTATCTCCTTGGTGAACGCCCATCTATTCCAGGCTTTATCGGGAGAGTTGTGATTTCGTCTTCCTAAAAGAACAGAACCATTATGATATTATCATGATACCCATTTACAAAATCTGGCGTGCGGTTCTATAATGTTGTACAATCAAACGTTATGTATTCATTTAATCAGGAGGAACGACCCTGACAGATCCCTCTACCCGTAAACTCGGTCTTACTGAACCTCAGGGACCTAAAATCCAACTATCACCCGGTGACCTGCTCGAAGATCGATATCAGGTTCAAGAGATCATCGGCGTCGGCGGCATGGGGACGGTGTACCGCGCTAGAGACACGAATTTCAAAGCCATTCGCCTGGTAGCCATTAAAGAGATGATCAGCCAGATCACCGACCCGCTGGTACGCAAGAAAATCTACACGAACTATGAGCGAGAATCGAACATTCTCGCCACACTGCGTCACCAGTCCATTCCCCGGATTTACGATTATTTCATTCACGATGAACGCGCCTACCTGGTGATGGAATACATCCAGGGTCGTGATCTCGACGACATCCTCGCAGAGACAACGACCTTTTTCTCCGAAGCCCAAGTGGTGGCCTGGGGTATTGAGTTGTGTGACGTCCTAGATTACCTGCATTCACATAAGCCCGATCCTATCATTTTTCGCGACATCAAGCCCTCCAATATCATGGTTACACCTCAAAACCACGTCATGGTGGTGGACTTCGGTATTGCCAAGATGTTCGATCCAACACAGAAAAATACCATGATCGGCACACAAGGTTACTCCCCTCCGGACCAATACCGAGGAGAGGCCACACCTATGGTGGATATTTATGCCCTCGGCGCCACCATGCACCACCTCCTAACCTTGCGCGATCCCCGCCTCGAGGCACCCTTCTCGTTCAACGAACGACCCATCCGCGATATCAACCCCAACGTCTCTGAAGAGTTGGTCAAGGTGATCGATCGCGCCTTGGAATACAGCCCCCAAAATCGTTTTGAGGGCGCTGGAGAGATGAAAGATGCCATTATCAATGCCGCCAGGAAAACAGGTACCTTGATGGAAAATATGGTACCAACGGCTTCCATCGGCCGGAAAAGCGGTGTTAAACCACTTTGGGAGTTTGAGTGTGAGGACGAAGTCCGCGGAACACCGCTCTTCCATGATGGAATGTTGTACGTGCCTTGCTACGATAACAACCTTTATGCCCTGGATGCGTCAAATGGCGAATTTAAATGGAAATATGCAGCAGAAGGCGGCATCCCGGGGAAACCTGCAATATATGAAAATAACGTTTTCTTCGGGTCAGAAGATTTCCGCCTGCACACAATTTCGGCTCGAAGCGGGAGTATTGTTTGGTCATATTTTTCAGAAGGCCCCATCCGCTCATCACCCCGTATCGCCCAGGGGCATGTCTTCGTTGGCTCCGATGATGGATTTCTCCATGCTGTCAATGTGGCGACCGGAAGGGCCTCTTGGAAGATAGACGTAAGCGCGCCTATCCGCTCGACCCCATTCATCACACAAGACCTCGTTTACTTCGGTACTGAAGGTGGAGAGCTGATCGCAATGGACTTCAGTGGAGACATCAAATGGCGGTTTAAGGCGAAAAGAGCCGTGACCTCATCTCCGACTGTTGAGAATAACATCGTCTATTTCACAGCACTCGACAGCATGTTGTATGCCCTGGATGCAAACACAGGCTGGGCGCATTGGCGCTTCCGCCTCGGAAGGGGTTCTATCTCTTCTCCAACGGTGGTCGACAACTTACTCTATGTTGGCGCTGCAGATAAAGTCATCTACTGTGTCAATGCGCAGTCATCCAAAGAGATCTGGCGGTTCAATACAGAACACCAGGTGACCAGCTCGCCGACTTTTTATAAAGACGCTGTCTATTGCGGGTCGGTAGATGGTAATATGTACTGCCTGGATGCCAAGTCCGGACAGATCCGTTGGCAGTTTGCCTCTGGTGGACCAATCACTGGCACCGTTGTGGTGAACGACGACGTGATTTTCTTCGGTTCATTGGATAAAAAAGTATATGCACTCCTGGCATAATGTGTGACAATATTACGACGAAGGATCAATTTTGAAAAATCTTTTTAAAAAATTCAAGAAAAGTAAGAAACAAAAAGAGGGGATGGACACAAGGCCTATATCTGTCGTGACGAAAATCAGCGATGCAGCTACCTCTCCGTTGACATCCGAGCAGCTTGCCGAGATCGCTCAACAAGCACAGCGGATAGAGCCCAGCCAATTGATTGTTGGTATCAGCCGCAATACAGGGCGCCAACGAGAGAAAAATGAAGATGCGATATTCATCCACACTTCTACCATCGCTGCGTCTAGCATAACGCTCCCCTTTGGCGTGTACGTGGTCGCCGATGGGATGGGTGGGCATAAAAAAGGCGAGGTGGCGAGTGAACTGGCTGCCCGTTCGATGGGCGAATATCTAATCAGCCGGTTATGTCCGCCTCTTTTTGGGCCTGAACCTCATCCCCCTAACGAATCTTTGCAAGAAATTATGAGGGAGGGCATTGCCCACGCTCATTCCTGCGTTACCAGACTCGCTTCAAGTGGCGGGACAACCCTCACTGCGGTCTTAATCATTGGGGAGCAAATGACGATTGCACATGTCGGCGACAGTCGGGCTTATAGTGTATATTTTGATGGCCGCATGCAGCTCCTCACCAGAGACCATTCCCTGGTCAAACGTTTGGAAGAATTAGGGCAGATCTCAGCCGAAGAAGCAGCTATCCACCCGCAGAAATCGATGCTCTACCGCGCTCTGGGCCAGGGTGATGTGCCTGAGCCGGACCTTTTCACGGCTTCGCTTCCCCAACCGGGGTATTTGTTAATCTGTTCAGATGGGTTGTGGGGTGTGGTGTCGGAAGATGACATGTTTAAAATCATCAGCGACGCGCCCAGCCCTCACCGCGCCTGCCAGAACCTCGTCGATGCAGCGAATGCAGCCGGAGGACCTGACAACATCTCAGTGATCCTCGTCCGTATGTCAGACTAGATTGAGAAAAAATGAAGACAGGGTATCTGGATAACTACTACGCCCGCCTGGGTATTTCCCAACTCGCCACACCAGAAGAGATTCGGTCTGCTTACCATCAGGCAGCTCAGAAGTTCCATCCAGATGCAAATGATGAGCCTGGTTCCACAGAGGTATTCCTGCGCATCCAGGAAGCCTATGAGACCTTATCCAACCCCGAAAAGCGGGAAGCCTACGATAAGACCCTGCCAGACGACCTCAGCACTCCCGAAGATCTCCTCATCAATACCATTTACAGCCGCGACATTTTGTCTATCACTGACAGCCCGCAGTTGGTTTATGTTCTCGTCAACATGACAGCCATCCCCCAGCCCAAAGAGTCCCAAGCCGCTGGAACACCACCCCTGAACTTATGCATCGTTCTCGATACGTCTACTTCAATGTCTGGAAGGCGACTTGACGCAGTAAAAGAGACGGCGATAAAAATTATCCATTCGCTGAAGTCGGAAGACGTCCTCTCGATCGTGACATTCAACGATAGGGCAGAGGTGATCGCACCGGCTACCCGGGGCCAAAACAAAAGCAAGATGGAATCCCGGGTCAGTATGATCCAGACCCGGGGTGGGACGGAGATCGGGCAGGGCCTGCAAACCGGTCTGCGGGAAATCTCTCACCATCTGGATGAGGCATACCACAACCACCTCATCCTCATCACGGATGGACGCACCTATGGTGATGAGGATAAATGCCTCGCGATGGCAGATGAGGCGGCTCTTGGCGGCATTACAATCAACCCTTTAGGCATCGGCAGCAAATGGAGTGATGCTTTTTTAGACGAATTGGCATGCAAAACTGGGGGTAGCAGTGAATACGCCGTCAACCCTCAGGTAATCAAGTCTTTTATGGATTCGAAATTCGGGCAGATATCCAGGAATTACGCCAACAACGTCACCTTGGAACCTCACATGTCCACAAACGTAAATTTGCGTTATGCCTTCCGGATTTCCCCCGATACCAGTGCTTTAAAATTGGGGGATAAGATTCCTTTAGGCGATATTTCATTGGATCGCAGCTTATCCGTCTTGTTTGAGTTTATGGTTGCTTCTACCTCGGAGGAACAAAAAGAGTTAATTCTTACAAGCGGCAATCTCCAAATGCTTATCCCTTCACTTCCCATTCCCAAGACAGATATGCGGTTTACTTTAAGCCGCCAGGTTGCGAAAGATCCGAAAATCGAACCGCCTCCCAGGATCTTAGTCCAGGCCATGTCCCGCCTGTCTTTATACCAGATGCAAGAGAAAGCCAAACGAGAATTGGATGACGGTCAGATCGATAAGGCAACCCAAAGGTTAAAACATCTCTCTCAAAACCTTCTTGAATCTGGAGAAGCCGAGTTGGCTCACACCGTTTTGTTAGAATTAGAAAGTATGGAAAAAACTCAAATGCTGAGTGATTCCGCTCAAAAACAGATAAAATATGGGACACGAGCCTTGGTTGGAAAAATCGATAAGGAGATACCCTCATGAAAATCGTGTGCCCCAACTGTCATCAACAAGAACCTGAGGGAGCCCTTTTTTGCAGCGAATGTGGTACAAAATTGGTCTCCGATGATGGACTTTCGACTGCCGCCATACGCGCGACAGAATCCTCCATAACTGGAGCTGGTGAAGCGCCGCCCCCGCCCCCTCCATTTAAGGCAACTGAAGCACGAGTCAGCCTGCACATCGTCCGTACCGGACAAATCTTGCCGCTGGTCGGTCGAGAGGATTTCACCATCGGACGGGTGAGTCAGGGACAATCGATTTTACCTGATATCGATCTTACCCCCTACGAGGCATATTCTCAGGGAGTCTCACGGTTGCATGCTACAATCAGAATCGATGAGGAAAATATTACCATTGAAGACCTCGGTTCCTCAAATGGGACAAGGATCAACAGCAAAAAGATCGACCCTCACCAACACTTCCCAATTACCCATGGT
This sequence comes from Anaerolineales bacterium, assembly GCA_050115475.1. Classification (GTDB taxonomy): domain Bacteria; phylum Chloroflexota; class Anaerolineae; order Anaerolineales; family UBA11579; genus JASFQL01. Next base: position 44,585 of record JASFQL010000017.1, on the reverse strand, counting down.
GATGTGATCGCTTTAGGGCGATTTAAAATTCAAACGTTAATCCAACAGGATTAATTTTCGCGGAGAAAACCATGTCTTTTCAGGTGATTTTGCATATTAGTAATGAAGAGCCGATCGTTGGAGATATTGATGATTTACCCTTGCCAGGGGACAGCGTCTTGATTCTCAACAACCCGCGCAAGAGAGACGGCAAAGACATCCACTATCTGAGTGCAGATGTTACGACAGTGGTATGGCCTTGGTCCAGGGTGAACTTTTTAGAGATTATGCCCACCGAAGCTGAAGAGGAGATTATTGGCTTCGTAAGAGAATAATGTTATGACAGAAAAGCAATATGACAACCGGCGCATCCTGGTTGTGGATGATGAAGAACGTATGGTGCGCTTTATCCGCCTCAATCTAGAACACGACGGTTTCCAGGTGGTGGAGGCCTTCACCGGCCAGCAGGCAATGGATAGGCTGCGGGAAACCCTCCCCGATTTGGTGCTGCTCGACATTATGCTGCCGGATATCGATGGGTTCGAAGTGCTGCGCCTGATTCGCGAAAGTAACGACGTGCCTGTCATCATGCTGACGGCCAAAGGAGAAGAAGACGATCGGGTGCGCGGCCTGGAGCTTGGCGCAGATGACTACGTCACCAAACCTTTCAGCCCGCGTGAACTCGTCAGCCGGGTGCGGGCCGTGCTGCGGCGCACCGATTCATCCCGTGGACAGACCAGTGGGGTCATCGAGGTAGACGACCGCCTCAAGATCGATTTCGACAGGCGTGAGGTTTGGGTGGAAGGTGAGTTGGTCAAACTCCGTCCGACGGAATACCGCCTGCTCTATCACCTCGTCCAGAACGCCGGGTGGGTCATCACCCACGACCAGATCCTGGCGAAAGTATGGGGGTATGAATACCGGGACGAACCCCACTACGTTCGCCTGTACGTCAATTACCTGCGGCAGAAACTAGAGAAAGACCCCGCCAACCCAAAATATATTCTTACGGAACGAGGGGTTGGCTACCGCTTTGTGGACTATAAACGGGCGAAGGGTGAGTAGAGGAAGTTTTCCTCCATATAACTGCAGAAATCGAAAACAACTTCCTGAAGAGTTGAGGGAGTTGTTTTTTATTATGTGCGAGTAGGGACAGGTGTTAAAAACCTGTCCCTGCAACGTATTTTAAAATTGAGAGATACTTTTAGGCCTTTCTCTTCCGAAACACACCCAAGACCAAGAAAACGTTCAGCAGGTTGATGGCGCCCATGATGATGACCATCGTGTTGAAACCCGTCTGCTCGGTCAGGACACCCCCCAACACCTGCCCGCCAACCGTACCGACGTTGATGAACATCATAAAGATGGCGAACATCGAGGCGGAGATGCGCGGGTCGCTCAAGTCCATTGCCACAGCGGCATAGACTGCGTTGTAATAACCGTATGCCAGGCCGAACAAGAATCCCATGAAGGCAACCCAGCCCACACCGCCGCCGAAAGCCAGGCCGAAGCACCCCAGGCTGGCCAGTGCGATGGCGATAAAGAGGCTTTGGCGGTGGCCGATGCGGTCTGTGATCCAGCTGTTCGAGAGGGCGCCGATGATACGACCGACCATCGAGAGAGCCACGAGCACACCGACGTTCCCCAGGGATACAGCCATAGCATTTTTGAGGTGATCGCTGAGGAAGAGCAAGACCCCATCGAGCGCCAGGGCGTAGATGAGGCCGACGGCCGCAAGTAGCAGGACGGCACCCTGCCCAAAGGCTTTGAACGCTGACCACTGGAAGGCTTGGCGGTGCATTTGCTGCGCGTCTTCCCGCATTGGGAAAACTAAAATAAGCGGCAGGAAGGCGACAATGCTGATGGCGAAGAATACGAACTGCCAGCCGAAGGTCTCGGCGATGAAACCACCCGCCAGCAGCATCCCTAATATTCCGGCCGCGCGTCCACCGACCATCATCCCCTGGACGATGCCGCGTTCGTTCTCCGGGGTCGTATCGAGGGCGAGGCCGTCGGTGCAGGTGTCGTACAGCGCCATGCAGATGGAAGCGATGAAGGCCATCACGGCGAAAGCGCCCAAACCCTCTTCAACAGAAATGAAGGAAGCGATGATGAGGGCGATCCCCTGACCCAAAAGCCCGATGATGATGTAAGGCTTGCGGTGCCCCATGCCGAAGAGGTCGACCCCATCGCTCAGCATGCCCAGGAATATCTTCAAGACGAAGGGCACGACGAGCACTCCCTGGAAGATGCCTACTTCTTTAGGCGAGTATCCATGTTCCCCCAGGTAAAGGATGTTGAAGGTCAGGAAATAACTCATGATCGTCCCCTGGGCGAAATATAAAGCTGTGAATAATAGCAAACGCCTGTTGCGCGTCAACATATTCTCTCTCCTTGTGTGCTTGTGGTCACGTGCAATACCTATGTAGTATAAACACTTTTTTTACATGTGGGATTGGTTTTTCGAAGTGGATTATTTGCTTCTGCAATATTCACCAAATAACTCATAGTTGATGTCCGGCGGAATCTGTGATAAAAGAGTCTCTAGACTACAAGGAGGATACCTTATGAGTATTCAAGCCGTCATCTTTGACATTGGGGGTGTGCTTTCGGTCTATCATGATTTCGAGGCTTATTTCAAATGGGAGCAGCAACTCGAGCTGCCCAAAATGCAATTGCTGAAAATCATCTATGACAATCCTGTTTCGCGGCAGGCCACGCTGGGAGAGGCCACTGTGTCAGACGTCTGGGAGGAGGTCGGCAGACAACTGGAATTGCCGCCCGATGAGCTGCATAAACTGCAAGAGGAAATCTGGAATGGCTACAGGTGGAACACGGAACTGCTGGATTTCATCCGATCACTCAAACCGGACTATAAGGTAGGCATCCTCAGCGATGCCTGGGCCGACGCTCGCGAGAGTATGGGCGATGTCGTCAACAAAGAGCTCTTCGACGCCATCGTCTTCTCGGCAGAAGAAGGTTTGCAGAAACCAGATCCCGGCTTGTTCCAGTGTGCGATCGAACGCCTGGGCGTCAAACCAGCGGAAGCCATATTGCTGGATGACCGGGAAGCCAACATCCAGGGAGCGAAGGAATTCGGGATGCATGGCGTCCACTTCACGGAGACGAACAAAGCCATCGAAGACATCAAGGCGCTGCTTCAAAATTCAGATTGAATAATGTGAATAGGCGTAAATCGCAGGCGATGTCCCTGGTGATCACTCTCGCAAAAATCCTCGGCATCTTCTTCGCCGCCTATGCCGCCTATTGCGGATATTATTACTTCAACCAGCGAAAAATCATCTTTCCGGTCGCCCACTTCCCGGTTCTGGAATCGGATACCGGCCCGTATCCCGAACTCGAATCCCTATGGCTGGACACCTCACAGGGGAAGGTCGAAGCCTGGTTCCTGCCGCCCATCGAAAGCACCGTTGAACCATACCCGATCATCATCATCGGTCACGGGAACGCCGAACTTATCGATTTCTATCCCGATGCCGTCACCTATTTACGCCGGTTAGGTTTGGGAGCCCTGCTGGTCGAATATCCGGGATACGGGCGTTCGGAGGGGACTCCTTCGAAGGCAGGTATCGGGGAGACCTTCACCCTGGCATACGATACCATCACAGCGCGTGAGCAAGTCGATGGGGAACGCGTGATCCTCTTCGGCCTCTCGCTGGGCGGCGGGGCAGTATGCGAACTCGCCAAAGTGCGCCCAGCCCAGGCTCTCATCTTGATGTCGACCTTTACAAGTATCAGGGAATACGCCTGGAAGTTGTATCTGCCTCCGTTCCTCATCCGCGACCCCTTCGATAACCTGGCTGTAGTGCGTGAGTATCCGGGGGAACTGCTGGTCATCCATGGGAGGCGGGACGAACTCATCCCTTACGACATGGGGTTGAAGCTCCACCAGGCTGCCCAGCACGGACGCATGATCTCTTACGACTGCGGGCACAACGACTGCATCATCAGTTGGGAGCTATTCTGGCGGGACGTCGAGCCTTTCCTACGGCAAGTGGGCGTAGTGGAATAAAGAGAGAATGATGAATGGAACTTATGCTGAAGATTCTCACCTCTATTGGGCGGCTGCGCTGGTCGCTGCTCTGGTAGATCTCGTGTTCATTTTCTTTTTCATACGGTGGATCGATAGGAATCGCTTCCAGAGGCTCAAAATTCCGCTCGTTATTGTCGCATCCCTGGTGTGGTGCGGGATCTATACGACCGCCGTATGGGCCTTTTGGGAGACCTGCTACAGCTTCGTCTTTCCGGATTGGGTCAGGTGGTTCGTTGTCTTTTTTGGGCTGTTGATGGGTGGCGTGGCCTATTTCTTTTGGTGGCTTGCCCTCAAGATTCCTGGGAACGCTATCCTTATTTTCGCCCTCCTTGCTGGGCTGCACTCCCTGCCCGGTCACCTGATCGGAATGTATGGCAGGGGGATGATGGAGAAATGCCCCATCCTGATAGATGTCTCGAACGCATCTGCCCTGGTTTTTGGGGTATTCGAGTTTATATTCTACTGGTGTGTGGTGATGGCGTTATCTGAGCTGGCACTATTCATTTATGACAGATTGTTTACCCCCAGTAATATTTCAAACGATGTTTGATATTGATTTCAATGGGACGGAGATTGGAAACAAATAATAAAAATATATGAATTCTTCAAGTCATTTAGCATACTTTTAAGTGTTTGTTTGCTAATAACCACGCATCCAAAAACTTTCACCACACTTCCCCTAGACGTTCATAATTCTTTCACAGGCTTTTGAGATACTCCTCACAAGAAAATATATAAGGAGTAGATCGAATGTCAAAAATGAGTAAGACAAGATTCTGGTTTTCCCTCACCGGTAGCATCGTCCTGATCGTCGTGATCCTCGTCGGCGGCTACATGGCCTACCAATATGGCTTCAGCCAGGGCGCCATCGCCGAACAGGTGGGAGAAGCGGGGAGTGTTCCGCAAATTTTCCCCTTTTACGGACATAAATTCTATTACCCGCACTTCGGGATTGGGAATCTCTTTTTCGGCCTGCTGTTCTTCTTCATCGTTTTCGGCCTCATCAAACGGTTGATCTTCTTCCCCTTCTGGGGCTGGCATCGAAGGCCGTACATGTACAAAGGCTGGAAGCGCCATCACATGCCACCCTGGTTCTGGGATGACGAAGAAGAATCCGAAAGTGATGCCGAATCGTCCTGATACACAGATGTCGGAAAGCTGAAAGGGTTCGGGGCGCTTATCCACCGGACCCTTTCGCTAGTTGCTTCAGGATGCCGTTATTTGCACAAAGGAGAAATCAAGTGGCAAGGCACCACATCTTAACCGAATATCTCGATATCGATAAATCGAAATGTACCGCCTGTGGTGAATGCGTAGAAGCATGCTCACAGCAGGTCCTGGAACTGGTAGGTATTGAATTTATCATCAATCATCGCCATGTAAAGGTAGCCAGGCCTGAGGATTGTATTGGCTGTTTTTCCTGCGTGGAAGTATGCCCTGAACATGCGATTAAAGAGATTGTATAGGAAATGCAAATCTCAGATTAGCACCAAGGTTATTAGAGGAAAATGAAATGAAAGCACAAATCAACGACCAATTCAAGTGCCCCTCAGGATTCTGCGGGACCCTGGTCGGGTTTGGGATGGCCAATCTCTACAAAGGCCGCCTGGATTGGACACTGGAAACGCTTGACGTCCGGGTCGACGACCACATCCTGGAAATCGGTTTCGGTCCGGGAACAGCCATCGAACAGGTCAGCGCTTCGGCCGCAAACGGCTTCGTCGCCGGGGTGGATCCCTCCAGAGTCATGTATCGCCAGGCAAAGCGCCGCAACCGGAAAGCCATCCGGGAAGGGCGGGTGGAATTGCAGCGGAAATCGGTGGCTGACCTCCCCTATGGTAATAATTGCTTCGACAAGGTCTTCGCCATCAACTCATACCACCACTGGCCGCAACCGCAGGAGACCAACCTGAAAGAGATTTTACGGGTCTTGAAACCAGGCGGGCAGGTCTATATCACGGAACAGCCGCATTGGGTAGCAAATGAAATCGAGGCTGTGAAAATTGCCGAAAGATACAAGGGAGAACTCCTCCGGTGCGGGTTTAATGAGGTCGAATTCGAAACCAGGCAAATCGAACCGGGTTTGTGCTTTATTATCACGGGCCTCAAACACTCGAATACAAACCAGTCTTCATCCCCCCTGATTCCTGATAGCTGATCCCTATTCACTTTATACTATAATGAGCGTGGCATGAATGAATTGATATTAGTCATCGAGGATGAACCCAAGATCGTCAAGCTGGCGCAGGATTACCTGGAAAAAGGCAGCTACCGGGTCATCACTGCGCTGGATGGTTCGACAGGCCTGGCGATGGCCCGCCAGGAAAAACCCGACCTCATCGTTCTAGACCTCAACCTCCCCAAGATGGACGGCCTGGATGTGTGCCGGGCTATCCGCCGCGAGTCTGATGTCCCCATCATCATGCTCACCGCCCGGGTCGACGAGGCCGACCGCCTCATCGGCCTGGAATTGGGTGCGGACGACTATATCACCAAGCCCTTTTCGCCCCGCGAACTCGTCGCTCGGGTGCGGGTCGTGCTGCGCCGGGTGCAGGGGGGTGTGCGCCAGCCGGGAATGATCGTGGCAGGCGGGCTGGAGATCGACGTCAATGGACACAGGGTCACACGGGATGGTGAGACCGTCGAACTTTCACGCACCGAATTCAACCTGCTGGTGACGCTGGCCCAACACCCCGGCCAAACCTTCACCCGCTCGCAGCTCCTCAACCGCCTCCATGGGTATGCCCAAACCGGTTTCGACCGCAGCGTCGATGCTCACATTAAGAACCTCCGGCGTAAGCTGGAGGTCGACCCCTCAGATCCCCAATACGTCCTCACCGTATATGGTGTGGGGTACAAGTTTACAGACCAAAACGGGTGATGAAGAAATACAAGCGCTATAGTCATAAATGGCATAGGCATGCCAGAAAACACTGGAGTCAATGGGACCACTTCCGCGGTCCACCGCCGTGGCTTAAACACCGCCGCCAGCCGAAACGCGGCGGTTGTTTGGTTCTCTTCTGGCTTATTATCATCTTTGGTTTTATTGCATTATTGGCCACTGGGGGAATCAGCACACTGACTTATCTGGTCACCTATTTTGTCGAAGGTGAATGGCAGACTGACCGTGAATATCTTTTCCTTGGTTTAGGCTTGGTTGCTGGCCTGTCGATTCTCGGCATTATGATGGGCACCTGGGCACGCCGGCGCATTGCAGATCCCATCGCGCATATCTTGGATGCGGCCGATGCCGTCCGCGAGGGTGACTTGTCTGTGCGCGTGCCTGAAGACCGGCACAGTGCCTTCCATACCCTGGAGCACTCTTTCAACCGCATGTTGGGGGAATTGGAACGGGCTGACTTCCAACGCCGCAACCTCACCGCCGACGTCGCCCACGAACTTCGCACGCCCATCCACGTCATCCAGGGGTACCTGGAGGGTATCCTCGATGGGGTCTACGAGCCGGATGAAGAGACCATCAACATCCTCCTGGATGAGACGCAGCTGCTTACCCGCCTGGTGGAAGACCTGCGCACCCTCTCGATGGCCGAAGCCGGGGAATTACAGCTCCAGTTGGAGGAGGTTGATCTGGCCGAGTTGATCGCAGACGTACACACTTCTTTCAGCGGGCAGGCCGAAGCCGCCGGGGTCAACTTGAAGACAGAGGTGGGTAGCGGGCTGACTCTGACCGCCGATACGGGGCGGCTCGACCAGGTGTTAGGTAATCTGGTGGTCAATGCCCTGCGGCATACGAGGGAGGGTGGTGAAGTGACCATCCGGGCAGAGGGGGAGGGCGGCGGTTGTTTCATCATGGTCGAGGACACGGGGGAGGGTATCGCCGCCGAAGACCTGCCCTTCATCTTCGACCGCTTCTGGCGGGCCGACAAATCCCGGACGAATGCGGACGGTTCCGGCCACGGGCTGGGGCTGGCTATCGCCCGTCAACTCGTACGGGCGCACGGGGGTGAGATCGAAGTCGAGAGTGAGGTGGGGGTAGGGAGTAAGTTCATCATCAGGTTGCACAGATAATAATCTCGCACGGGTAGGGATTGGAGAATAAACTCAGAACCAATATTAATATTGAGCTTAGTGATTTCAAATAAGTTAACACTTGCTCCTTTTTTTAGATGTTGTACTTAATGTCGAAATAATATATAATTTATTGCGATTCAAGAATAAAAACGAATAAAACCAATCATTGGGGGCGGTTTAATCAAATCAGTACTATTACGACCGCTAAAAAATTCAGAATAGGTTTTTATATAGATAGTCCCTGATAGTTTTTTATCAGGTAATTGTCCTTTATATGATCAAACACAAAAGAATTTTAGGAGGTGTTTATAATGAAAAGATCATAATAGACTTATGTTATTCTTTATGTCGCAACAATTTCACAATATGCTTATTATTTTTCATAAAAGCTGAAATTCTCCCGCCCCTCATTCTATTTACCACTCATTGTAATTTTGTGAAGTAAAAATCATCAAACATATCACATGGATGCTGCATTAAAGAAATAACCGTTTTTTCTGGATAATAGCAATACCACTCTCATCAACTAAAAACCAGAGCCAATGAAATATACATATACGGTGGGATCATACTAATGTCAACAAAAATGGGAGACATTAAAGATTCACTTTTTCCCTCTAAAGGAAATGATGCACCCGTGGATTGATGTATTCTCTAAATATCCTTGTGCTTTCCATTTTAGTTCTCAAGAAAAAGAAACAAGCATACAAGCAGATCATACTCCTAAGCCATAGGGACCAAATAGGCCTCTGACTTTTCCCTGTAAACACAATCTTTTGGGCAATAAATATAATATGGAGGATATAAAATGAAACTATCTAAAATTTCTATGATAATGGTGATTGTGATATTCTTTGCAATCCCCGCTATCCTTGTGAGTGGTTGTAATGGAACCCCAACTGCATCACCGGTAACAGGTTATTTAATCATGAACCCACCACCTGATTCAGACAAGCCGTTGCCAGTTCCGACAGGCGATAAGTCTTGCTGGATGCACAGTGCTGCCAACTTATTAGCCGTTGCCGGGTATGGGAACGGTACAACGGTGCAGGCAAGGGCAGATGACATTTTTGCTGATATGAACGCACAATATGGTACAGCCAATCCTGGCTGGCCAAGTGCTGCCCTACAATGGTGGTTGGCATCAGCCAATAATACCTGGACTACCAATCCATATACTGTGGTTACCCTTGTCGGAAATACAAATTGTACTCCTTGGGCTAATGCTAATGGAGCACGGGTTATCGGTAATGAGTTACGATTGGCAAACCCAGTGAGTGTAGCAATTAGATGGCCACTTAATGGGCCCGGGTGTAGCGGAGGGCATGCTATTACTGCCGTTGGTGACAACGATACAAGTATTACAGCGCTTACAAATAACCCTGCACAAGTTCAGATCACTGATTCGGATACAGATAATGGGGGAAACATTCAGAATTATACTTTTGACGCGTATACCAATCCAAACCCTGGTGGAGCCAACGAAGGCAATGGCTGGTATATCAACTATGGAAACAATCATCCATACTTCATTGATATTGTTACTCTTAGTCCTACAACAACCGGAACGGGCACGAGTACTGTCCATGTTGTTGGCTCCTATAAAATCCAACAAACATCTGCAAAGGCAGCCGATGATCTGCACTACAAAGTGGGTACAGACGTTGACATTCTCTCTTATCGAACGTGGCTCGATTGGCCAGGGATTCCCACCATCACAGAAAACCAACCGATACGTGAACTTACAGTAGACTGGGATCTATCTGAAAAACCTGTACCCCAAAACACATGGGTGGTGATTAGCACCGAGTTCATCGAGTCAACCTATAATTCAATATATTACAAGGATGTATACTTTACTTATCCAACCGGAGATTTGTATAAATTACCCAATATAAGCTGGGTGATAGATACCCCGATCATTGATAATGCGGAAAGAATCCCCAATGTAATTGGCGGTTATGTTATCGGACGTTTTGATGTCTTTGGACCCGATGAAACGGATGAACCAGTGCTTCAATACCGTTTCATACACGAATACTTATACAATCAGAAACCAGAATTTCACACATTCAGAATCATTGGCGATGAAGGATACGAAGTTGCCAATATACAATTCGGCCACAGCTATGGCTACATCTCCGAGAAAGAGCTGTGGGAATTCGAGGATTGGATGAATAAAGAAAGTGAAATATATAAATTGGGTGAAGAGCCGATTACTATCGAAATAAATTGGGAAGGACAACTACCATATCCCGAGGGTCTCGAATAATCAATATATTCGATAATTTTTGGGAGAAAGGTATGTTGTAATAAAAATTCGTAATGCCTGAAAGATTTGTCATTCCTCGGGGTATTAGAAATCTTACCCCGAGGTTTTTATTTGGCTGTTTTCCAACATAGACGTACGTGATCAATTGTTGTAATGTAATAGTTAAATATTGGAATAGATATTCAATTCCGTTCCCAAAGCATAATGAGAAGGATCTGTTGGATAATTATACTTACTGGTGTATAAATCAGATTTGGAGAATATTCTCCTCATAACATCTGCCAGAGGTCAGCACAAGAGATGGAATAAGTGTGTTATTCATCTGTCTATTACGCGGAAAGTTTATGATTGATCCTGCCATACTCTCAATCAGCAGGTTGCTCCTAGATATTCTTATCTTCCATTATTTCTCCGGAGTTATTGATTATATTCAGCAAAGTGAATAGATAAGTAATAAACCCTTGTAATTTTTAGAAATCCTTTTTTATACTCAATCCGTATCCCCGAAATGTCTCAACACCCTTATTGCCCTCAGGGTATTCCAGCGGCTTGGGCTGCCGGTCTTCTCCATGTCGAAATGGACTTGTCCTGCATGCTTCGCTTGAACCGGCCATTTTCCATCTTTCCTTCGTTTTTTCATCAACACGTCAAACGCATCCTGCATGCGAGGGTCGTAGTCTACACCAGCACTTTGAAAATTATCCAATGCCCGTAAGATATCGTATTTCCAGCGCGAGGGGTATGAAAGCATCAACCATTTCTTGTCGATGATTTCGCCAGTCCGGTCGGATCGATATAGCCGGTGTTGCAATAGAAATTCCCTCGATCCCGCTTCTGCTTCCTGCAGCTCTCCCAGCCGGTATCGATAGCCGTTCTTGGCATACTCGTGGATTCCTTCGAGAACGGAAATGGTTGTATGCATCGAGCTGTGTGTCGCCCCACCTTTATTGGACCTGCAGTTGAAGCCCCCGTCTGTCATATGCTCTGACAGGATGAAATCGACGACCGATCGCAAATCGCTTTCTTCTATCCCGAAATAGGAAGCGTAGTTTAGGAACATACCGCTTACGCACATCTCGCTATTCTTGTATGCCCCGGCGGGTAAGATCCCACCGTCTGGCCCCTTTTCGGTTTGTAAGACCTGCGATATCGATTGTTTGATTTCTTCGTTGTGTGGGGAAATGTTGAGGTGCTTTAAATCCAGGAGGGTGTAGTGGGTCGAGATCCATTTTGGTTGATAAAAGCGCTGCCCCCAATGCCCTGCTGTCTTTCGCTGGCTGAGGAATCGTGCACCCCATCCCTCGGTGGCGATGCGCTCCTGCAGTTGTGGCCGTTCGGAATCCAATAAATCACGATGCACCTGGTACTGGATAGATACATCCCCTTCCAGAAGCCAATCGATAAGAGGGTGTTCGATCGTTACATGAGGAGGATTCATCATCGCTATTCGTTTCACCTTTCCTGGATGAGAATTGAATTAAATTATATTATAGTATCAACAATAACAATTCCTCATTCTGCTGCGCAACATAACATTCTATTCTTTTGTATACTTGATAAGGTGAAAAACACACTTAAATTACTCCTCCTGGGGTTGGTGGTTGCCCTCTCTATCCTGGCCTGTGGGGAAGCAACCCCCCAGCCGACTCCGATCCCAACCCCTACCACGAATCCCAAACTGCCGCCCAGAGGATACCATCTGGGCTTCACACCTTTCCCCTTCGACACCAGCACAGAAGCCGTCGATTTTACCTATGAGCGCATCGCCCTCAACGCCGACATCATCGCCCACCACTTCGACGACGGCATCCCCTGGCCGGAAGCCCTGAGCGGTGACACCTATCCGAATCGCATTCTCCAGGATTGGGAAGCGGCCAGAAGCAGGACGCCGGAAGGTCACAAGATTTACATTGCCATTACACCCATCAATTTGATGAGCGACGGTATGGCGCTCTACCGTGGGGAGGAGGGAGAGGAGCCCCTGCCGGAACCCTGGTCGAGCTACGATTTCGACCACCCCGACGTGAAGGAGGCCTTCCTCAACCACGCCCGCTTTGCCGTCGAATTCTTCCAGCCAGATTACCTCGCTATCGGGATCGAGGTCGATTTATTGCTCGATAAGGTCCCCGACCAGTGGGATGCCTTCATGGAGCTTCATAAATTCGTTTACACTGAACTCAAACGCGAATATCCTGACCTGCCCATCTTTGCCTCGGTCTTTGGAATCGCCATGCTAGAAGGCTATGTGGATGGTATCGATACGATGGCTCACCTGCAAACCCTGGAAGAACTGCTGCCATACTCGGATTATTATGCCATCTCCCTCTATCCATTTTTAAGCAAATATATGACCGACAGCGTGCCAGAGGACATGTTCGAGAAGCTCTTTTCTCTCAGCGATAAACCCATCGCCATCACCGAGACGGCCTACCCGGCGCAGACCTTCACCCTGGAGGAAGCCGGAGTGACTTTCGAGTCGGATGAACAAAAGCAGCTGGCCTATTTCAGCGGGTTGCTGGAAGAAGCCGACCGGCGGGACTTTGTCTTTATCATCGACTTCTTTCTGCGGGATTACGACGCTTTTTGGGAAAAGGTCGGGAAATTCGACCTGGCGACGTTTTGGCGGGATACCGGTTTCTACGACGAAGACGGGTACCCTCGCCCGGTGCTGGACTTGTGGATGGAGGCATTAGTAAGGCCTTATCAATAGCCATCCTGCAGACGAAAGCTGAATATACTTCGCTAAAGAACTAATTTTCGCGGTTTAGAATTTCCTCTTTTTACATCTCTTCTTGCCCCGACCTCTTGCATCTCCAATCCAATAAATAATTTTCTTTATCAGATCCTATATCTCTTAAGTGGGTGAAAGAGGATCAGGAGTGGAATTCTACCAAGTTATTATCATAAACTAGTTGACAATACAAACCAAATCGGTTATACTGTCACTGGTTAACGGCATATGGAAAACAAAATCCCCCATATGAATACGTAAGGAGAACAGTATGATCGAACAATTAGATACAAAGAAAATCATCCTCAAGACAAAACAATACGAATTTTCCGACGGGCTGCGCGATATCCAGCTTGGGATTATGTTTATCTTGATGGCCGTGGTCTGGTTTTGGTTGATGTACGAACCAGCCTTGTTGAGGTTCACCATCCAACTCGGCCGCGATTATGGGAAGTGGGCTTCGAGTGTAACTTTCTTGTTCATCTTTTTTATTCCCGTTGTGGCAGCGGTTGGTGTTCAACGCATTATGGAGACTATCCGCAGGCGGTGGTTGTGGCGGGAGAGTGGCATGGTGAAATCCTCTCAAATCGTGGTGCCGCCCCACATTTCCATCCTTGCCGGAGTACTCTTCATCGCCATCATCGTATTGGGATTGAAGTTTCAATCCGCTTTGAAGACAGGTGATTTTTACATCATGAGTCTCGTGATGATGGCGAGCGGCTGGTGCTCTGGCGTTATCACAGTCGGGTTGGGGATGAACATCAAAGTAACACGCTACACCATCATAGGTGTGCTTGGGGGGCTGGCATCCACTGCAGCGCTTTTATACCAATCCTCACTATTCGGCGCCGGACTCTTCACATTCATTGGATGGGGCGTCTTACTAATCATCAGTGGCGTGATTGTCCTGGTTCAGGTTTGGCCTGACATCAAGGAAGAGAATCATGACGGATGAGATCAAATCCATCAGCAATTTCGACCGGCTGATCCACGAACCCTCACGTCTGGCCATCATGGCCGTGTTGTTCGCCAGCACCAACGCCGATTTCAAATACCTGCTCAACACGACCGGCCTCTCCAAAGGGAACCTTTCCGCCCACCTGCGGAAATTGGAGGAGGGCGGCTACCTCACCATCACCAAGGGGTTCAAGGGCAATTATCCCCACACGACCTGCGCCCTGACCAGGGAAGGGCGTAAAGCTTTCAAAGACTACCAGAAGCAGTACCTCTCCCTGGCAAAGCAGTTTGAAAATGAAGGGCACAAACAAGAAGAATAGTGCTAATTTCTGTGATCGAAAAACTCCCTTGAAGATTGTCTCAAGGGAGTTTTTGTTTTCACGAAAAGGGTTCAATCCTCCACCCAGGTCACATTCGAAGGCCGTAAGGTATTCAACTCCCAATAGCTGGTGATGACATCCTGCAAATCGTTGGGCGTATCCCCCTGGCTGTCTGCATCCGGACCGAAGCGGAAGTTGAAATGGTTGACTTCTTCAACGAACGGCTCCCAAGAAGTCGACCATTCCCATAAAGAGTAATTGATCCCCCGCTGCTCGAACAAGCCCATGATATCACCCATATAATCAGCCGCATTTGGGGCGTAACGTGCCACCCCGAACTCATCCACTCCCACTGCGACCCCATGTCCAGCTGAATATTCATCCAGGGTGGAGAGTAGTTCGTCCAGCCAGTCACGGTTGAATTCATCCCGTACCCCATCGTAATCGATATCGTAAGAACCGGGGTATTCATTCCCCAATCCAGGTTCCTGGTTGGTGTACTGCTCGTAAGGGTGGTACTGGTGGGCGATGTAAACGATTCTCTCTTGGTCGACCGGGACGAGGTAAGGCAGCCACTCGATGGCACTGAACCCATCTGCATTCACCAGGATGGGGGTATCGGAGTCCACCTCCCGGATGGCCGTCACGATGCGGGGATAGAGTTGGTTCCAGTCGTAAAGGGTATCGGCGTAGCGCCGGTAGAAAGGTTCCGGCTCCCAAATATCGAAAAGGATTCCCGACGCGTTGGGTTCCACCATCAATTTATACCCGACCACGTAAGGGTTGTCGCGGTAATGTTCGGCGGTGTAGCGCCACATCGACGCCCAGGCGTCCTGAGCATCCTCCTCCTCCCACATCGAATCGTTGAAATATCCCCAGGCCCAATGCTCGCCGTCGCAGCACAGGCTGTATTCGCTCCGCCCCGATCCTGTGCGGAAGCCAATGGTGGCGAACATATCCGCCTTGCCAATCATCTCCACCAGACTGTCGACGTACTCAACGGCCGCCTCATCGACCTCGAAAGGCGGCTTTTCGGTAAACAGCCCCGGCCCGGATATGGTCACGTAGTTAGCGCCTAGAGAAGCCAGATGGTCGAAGTCTGCCTGAGAGAAGGGCGGGCCGACGTGCCCATCTCCTTTGAACTCCAATCCGTCCAACTCAGGGACCACCAAGGCCTGCCAGATGTTCGCCCCCCGCAGCAGGGTCTCTCCGCTACTCCACAAGTCCCATTTCGTGATGGCAATTCCGTTTCCAAGCACATCATCCTCTTCCGTGGGGTGCGTTTCCGCCTCCTGGCTCTCGACTGGTGCAGGCCCATCGGGTACAGCTTCTCCCACCTCGCTTTCTTCCTCCCTTGTCTCTTTGTCATTTTCATATAAGGAATTTTCAAGTCCGCCACAGTTTGTGAGTGCCGTCAGGCAAAAGATGGTCAAACAAAGAATAAAAATGTTATGTGTTGACTTTATTTTCATTTCAGGCCTCTCTTAGAATTTATAAAGCTATGGAAACATTTACCTTAAGGTAATGTGCCTTAATCTGGGTGATATCAGCATATAATATACTCCATTCGATGGAGAATTGCAGTGGTACAAAATAGTGATGACAACCGCGCCGGCTACGATCCCATTGCCGGTGAGTATGCCGAGACCTACTTCAACGAACTGCTTCACAAACCTCTCGACCGCCAGCTCCTGCATAAATTCGCCAAACTGGTCGAAGGCTTGGGGCCAGTATGCGATTTAGGCTGCGGCCCAGGGCAGATCGCCCGTTACCTGAAAGACAGGGGTATACCCGCCTTTGGACTCGATCTCTCCCAGAGGATGGTAGAGAAAGCCCGTCAGCTCAGTCCCGATATCGACTTCATCCAGGGAGATATGACCGCCTTAGAGGTAGATGATAATTCCTGGGGCGGGATCGTGGCTTTTTACTCCATCATCCACATCCCCAACGAGCAGATCCCTGAAACCCTGCAGGAACTGCATCGTGTGCTCGTTCCCGGAGGTTGGCTCCTGCTCTCCTTCCACATCGGGGATGAAACCATCCATTTCGATGAATGGTATGGGAAAGAGGTGAGTATTACCTCGACTTTCTTCCCCACTGGACGAATGGAAGCTTGCCTCGAAGAGGTCGGGTTTGAGCTTGTCGAGACCATTGAGCGAGACCCCTACCCGGACATTGAATACGATAGCCGCCGGGCCTACATCTTTACCCGTAAATCCATTGCATAAATGCTAGGGATGATTTACAGTAAGGCTTTTCTCTCGAAGATTGGAATACTACCGCACTATGAAAATAAAAAGACTGGCAAACTCAGAACATAGAAGATTGATGGAGATTAACCGGGAAGAACGAGTCCGTCAGGCGTATGTAGTCAAAGATGGAAAATTGGAAGTCCAGGAGGTGGACTGGAATGTCCCTAACTGGCCGCTGGAGGGGGAGGATGATTTTAGCTGGCGGGGAAATTTTGAGCGGTGGGAACCCATCTTTAGGGCTGGAGGTGTTTTGTTGGCCGCGCTGGCAGGCGAATCCCTGGTCGGTTTTGCTATCCTGCGTCCCAAACTGACCGAAAGTATGGCCCAACTTGCTGAGTTGCACGTCGGCCATGGGTATCGTGGGCAGGGCGTCGGCACTCAACTCATCCAGGAAACTTTCCGGCTTGCAAAGGAACACTGCGCCACCGATATATACGTATCTTCGATCCCCACGAAAAATTCGGTCGACTTCTATATGCGGCATGGTTTCAGGCTAGCAGAAGAAGTCCACCCTGAGCTCTATGAACTGGAACCTGAAGATATCCACATGGTGAAGAAATTATTAAAGGCTAAGATACGTTGATGCAAAACCTCACCCACCTCCCCTTCGGTTTACCGGGGGATATCTACCGCAGCCCCATGCCCTTCGGCGCCTTTGACCTCGGTGCGACCACCCTCGAGGAATACAAAACGGTTGGGGTTAACGTAATCGTGATGCTCACTTCCCCCGAGGAAGACCTCACCCGGACCGGCCAAAACCTGGAAGACCTATATCATAAAGAAGGCTTCCAGGTCATCCGGTTGCCCATCATAGATTTCGAAGTGCCTGAAGAAGTCACTTCTCTTGACAGTGCCCTCAAAGAGACTATAGCCCGAGCGCGGGAGGGGAAGAACGTCGCCATCCACTGTTACGCGGGCCGGGGCCGGACGGGGATGTTCGCTGCGCTGCTTGCCCGCCGTATCCTCGGCCTGGCCGGAGAAGAGGCCATTATTTGGGCGCGCCAGTTCTTCCCTGCCATCGAAACCGACGAGCAGGCTCAGGTTGTGATGGACGACCAGGGAGGAAGTTAGCAGTGGATTTTTTTTAGGACAGGGTTTCGAAACCGACTCAACGAGGGGGAACCGATGTTGGAGTATAATACACCGGCTTTTGGCAGGCACCTCCGCAATGAAAAGAATCTCACCTTATTCCCTCTATCCCTTCTTGCTTGGAATTTACCCCATCCTGGCCCTTTGGAACCACAACGCCAGCTTCGTTGAGTTCGGATCGGTTGCACGCTCTTTAGTTCTCACCCTGGTGGGAATTGCCTTAATCATCCTTCTATTCAAATTGATTCTCCAGGATTGGCACAAAGCCGGTCTTCTGACGACCCTGGCTGCCCTCTTGTTTTTCTTCTATGGGCATGTATTCCTTTTCCTTAGTGAAAATCTCGAATCCATCGCCCACCACCGCTGCGTGGTAGCGTTCTTTATCGGGATTTTCCTACTTGGGATGTGGTGGGTCGTCAGGTGGTTGGGCAACCCTCAGAGCCTTGAGCGCTTCCTGACCATCACCGGTATTACCTTAGTAGCTTTCTCCCTCCTCCAGCTTGCATGGTATGAGTACAGCGTTTATCGTGCATCTTCCGAGGCAGACGCCCGGGTCGAGTCAGGGATTGATTTTGAGAGTTACCAAAATACAGATGACCTGCCGGACGTGTATTGGATTATCCTGGATGCCTATGGGCGCTCGGATGTGCTGGAAGAATATTACGATTACGATAACGCTGAGTTCTTGGGCCGCTTGGAAGAAATGGGGTTTTACGTGGCGGCCTGCAGCCAGACGAATTACCCCGATACCATTCTCTCTGTACTCTCGACGATGAACATGGATTACCTCCAGAACGTGGTTTCGGGATCCGGCGCTTTCCCCCAATTGAACAAGAGCGTTGTTCGTAAGAACTTCAACTCCCTCGGATATCGAACCGTTACCTTTGAAAATTATTTCAGGGACCATTTCGACCTTTTCGAAGATCTTCTCCTCACACGCCCGCAGCTCTTCACTTTATCCAATCTGTTCAAAGGGGCGAACGAGTTTGAGACCATGTTGATGCAAACAACACTCCTCAAGTTGTTTGTCGACATGCCCCACCTCATCCCCTCTTTCCTGGGGGCTGGTGAGGAAGATTCCTGGTATTACGACCTCTACCTCCAAACCCAGTACGTCTTCGACACCCTTCCAACCTTACCCGCCATGGAAGGCCCGAATTTCTTTTTCATTCACCTCATCGTTCCCCACACTCCTTACATTTTTACCCCTGACGGGGGATTCCTGCTCACAGAAAACACGGATGTACACGCCGAGATGATTGGTTACAGGAACAATGTGGCTTTTGTCGATAACCACCTGCCGGATGTTTTGCAGGCTGTCATCGACAACTCTGAAACGCCTCCCATCATCATCGTCCAGGGCGATCACGGCCCCACCAGCCGGGATGTCCACCCCAAAAAACGTATGCCCATCCTCAATGCCTACTACTTCCCCGGTGGCGGGGCAGAGGACCTCTACCAGCACGTCACCCCGGTGAACTCCTTCCGGGTCTTGTTCAACCATTATTTCGCCGCTGATTACCCTTATCTGGAAGACCTGAGCTACTATGTTTGGGGGAAAGGCATTGGCGACTTTCCCGATGATAAGATTTTCCCCAATCAATGCAAACTAGATGAGTGAAAGCCATTTTCCATGAAACGAACCTCTTCTCTAAAAATCTATCCTTTTCTCCTCGCCGTCTACCCCATCTTCGCCCTATGGAAATTCAACGTCATCTATGTTGATCTCGCCTCGGCCTTCCGCTCCTTGGTAATTACTCTTGTTGTGACTGCCCTGCTGTGGTCCATCTTGAAACTGATCCTCCGTAATGCTGCCAAAGCAGGTTTATTGACCACCCTGGCGATGCTGTTGTTCTTCTCCTACGGCCACCTTTTCCTGTATTTGAAAAGCCGCGCTGAAGACTTGGCCCACCACAGCTACCTCCTTGTTCTCTTTGGAGTGATATACCTCCTGGCAGCGATTTTAACGATTTGGAAACTAAAAAAAACAGACGCCCTCGAGCGCTTCCTGACCATCACAGGCCTGTTATTGGTTGGCTTTTCCATCCTTCAATTGCTCTGGTACCAGTTGCAGGTCTACCAGGCCGCTGCGGAGGCGCGTAGGAATCGGGAGGAAGCCCTTGGAACGCAGCTTCTACCAAACGGCACAGAACTGCCGGATGTCTACCTGATAATTCTCGACGCCCACACGAGTTCGAATATCCTGAGAGAATATTACGATTTCGACAATCAGGGCTTCATCGACGAACTCACCGATATGGGTTTTTTCGTGGGGGACTGCAGCCAGAGCAACTACCCGATTACGAAGTTCTCTCTATTTTCGGTGATGAATCTCGACTATATCCAGGACATCCTGGCAAACTCTCAAACCCTTCCACCCCTAAGCGCCAGCGTGGTGGCGGAGACGCTCAAACGTTATGATTACACTATCGTTGCATTCGAGAATCGCGCCCGGGGTCATTTCGATCTCATGGAAGATGTCCACCTGGCTCGCAATCCTGTCGTTTTA
Organism: Anaerolineales bacterium; assembly: GCA_050115475.1. Classification (GTDB taxonomy): domain Bacteria; phylum Chloroflexota; class Anaerolineae; order Anaerolineales; family UBA11579; genus JASFQL01. Next base: position 24,390 of record JASFQL010000017.1, on the reverse strand, counting down.
GAGAACGCTGGTTTGTTCAGCGGGATCAACGAGTTTGAATCCATGTTGATCGAGACTTCTCTCCTGCGGCTTTTGATTGATCTCAAAGCCTTAATACCGGACTTCATTCTAGGTGACGTGAAAGACAGTGAGTATTACGAGCACTACCTGCAGACCCTTTTCATCCTCGATGAATTGGAACGACTGCCGGAGATGGATGGCCCCATCTTTGCTTTTACACATATCATGGTTCCTCACGATCCCTTCATTTTTACGCCGGAAGGAGAATACGAGCATACGCGTTTTCAAGATAATGCCGTCAGGGGGTATCGGAACAATGTGGCTTTCATCGACAACCGTCTGCCTGAGATATTTAGAACCATCATCGAAAAGTCAGATGTGCCGCCCATAATCATCGTCCAGGGGGACCACGGCCCCATGGGCGACACGGTCACCCCCGAGCAGCGCATGTCTATATTGAACGCCTATTATGTGAACGAAGAGACCAAAGCCGATCTCTACGAGACCATCACACCGGTGAATTCCTTCAGGGTCGTCTTCAACCATTATTTCGGGACAGATTTTCCCTTGCTGGACGATGTCAGTTATTACGTTTATGAAGAAGAGGAGTTCGCCGACCCGATGATTATCCCCAACCAATGTGGCGGGGAAGAATAAAAATTTCACCAGGAAAATACACCTGACCTGTACTGTGATTCATAGGGGCGCAGCATGCTGCGCCTGATCATCCGTCATTCTGAGCAACCAATGAGAGCGAAGAATCTGGCAAGAGAGTGCTGTTTACACCAGATTCCAGATTTGAAACTAGACCCAAATCATGGGTTTATTCCCCCACTTACATAAACGAAACGCGTAAGTATTTGCCTCAATCCTCCATAGTACAACATCACTTATCCTAAAAGAGGGGAATTGACGAGCATGTAGTTTTAGGGTAAACTAAAATATATTTTCGGTGAAAGGAATATTTATGGCAAACTCGACTTCCTCTCTCCCAGAAATCGATCGCCGCCTCCTCACCCGGGGGATCATCCGCGTGATTCTATTCATCGCCGCCACAAGCTCCGTGATGTTCCTCGCTTACGGATCTGTCCTTTGGCTAGAAGCCTGGGCCTTGGTCGGGTTGGGGTTGATCTACTTCTTGGGGGTTTTCCTGTATGGCGTCAAGCATAATCCCGGCGTACTCAATGAGCGCTCCAAGGGTCTCGACAACCTCTCCGAATCCTGGGACAAAATCATCCTCGCGATTTATTCCCCGGCCTACATCTGCATGTACGCCCTGGCCGGGTTGGACGCCGGGCGCTTCAGCTGGTCGGGGATTTCCCCCGAGACGCGCTGGGTGGCTTTCCTCTTCGTGCTTCCCGGCTACATCATTCCCTTGTGGGCGGTGAGTACCAACCCCTTCGCTTCCGGCGTCGTTCACATCCAGGATGAGAGCGGACACCACGTTGTCAGCCGAGGGCCTTACCGCTTCGTCCGTCACCCCATGTATCTGGGATTGCTGTTCTATGGGTCAGCTATCCCCATTTTCCTGGGTTCCTGGTGGGCGCTGATTCCCGGCGGCATCATCATCCTCCTCTTCATCATCCGCACCGCCCTCGAAGACCACATGCTCCAGGAAAGACTGCCGGGATATAAGGAATACGCTGGGGAAGTCAGGCATAAGCTGGTGCCGGGGGTGTGGTAAAAAAGGGTAAAATTTTCGTAAGGGCGTCGGCAAAACATTGCCGCACATACTGTGCCTTGTTCCATAATCGATTGATAAAAATGCAGTCACCCTCCCCATGATTATGTGGAGGGCCGGGGTGGGGATTATTCGGTTGTCATTCTGAGGAAGTGGGGAAACACCGGCCCAAGAATCTGGGGGGGGCATATTTACTAGACTATCCAAGACAAACATGGAATTTCAGGTATAATTCCGCTAACGGAATTTTTATAGATAATACAAGTTCTACTTATCACCCCGTTGGATAACCTTTCAAAAAATCGCAATTGGTGATGGATAGTCTGAATCTGCAAAGGAAGCATGTCTTTCTCTCTCCTCATCTTGATGATGCAGTGTTTGCTTGTGGCGGTCTGATCGCCAAGGCCGTCTCTCTAGGGTGTCCAGTCGAGGTGGTCACATTCTACACGAAGGAAATCAGTCCAGAGACACTGCCTCCGCAACAGGCGAAAATGGCGATCCACGAGGAGCGTAAAAGGGAGGACCTTGCGGCATTGGAGGTTCTAGGAGCCGTGCCGATTTGGTGTGATTACCCAGAACGTTATCTGCGATCGCCATGGCTAACCAATCCCTTTCAGGCTTTCAGAACTCCAGCGGAGGGAACTGCGCAAGCGTTTGATAATTGCGTCTCAATAGGGCAGTACTTGAGTGACCTGATAGCAAAGAGCAACGATGCTCAGTTCTTTGCCCCGTTGGGGGTCGGCAACCACTACGATCATGTCGAGTTGTTTCTGGTCAGTCTTGTGACGGCAAAAGACCAACGGGCGTTGAATCGTTTCACTTTCTACGAGGATTCCTACGCGCTTGGCACACGCATGAGGCGCAGACACTTTGTCACCAAGAGAGTTTGTTGGCCATGGTGGAAAGCGCCCGAGACAAAAAGTATCAAATGGTTCGTTATCGCAACGATTATGGGAATGATGGCGCGGGGAGGGGTAGTGGAAGACTATCTCCCAGAGTGGGGTCAAGATCTGCAATGGGCAGTAGAGCCGGAGCGAATCGAGGGCTTTGAAAGCCAGAAGCTGGATGCGATCTCAAAATACGAGACGCAGGTACGACAGTTGGGTGGGATGGGAATGTTCGAGCGACTGAGTCGCCATTATCACAAGTATTGGGGGGAAGCCGAACCCTATTGGGTAGTCAGGCAAGCTGGTATGGAAGGGGAGGTTGCTTAACAAACATTGCTTCTGACGCCGCTGTTGCGGCGGATTGTATCGGTCGACCTGCTAGTGTTTCGTTTTATGATATGTTGAGCCGCGACGCAGCTAAGCTTAACTTTGGTCAGCGATGTGGTCGCCTGTAGCGCACATACCGTGAACTCCCCGGCGGTTTCCGCCAACACCTCACTTAACGTTGGGGGGGCGTGCACGTTCCGGGCGATCTCCGCAGGGGTGGTTATTCGGTTCTTTATTCCATGCCAGAATACGCTGCAACTTGTTGCGGCGATGAATGGCCGGAATCATAGGTTCCGCCGGACGGAGCCCGGATGGAATATACAAGCAAACCTGTACCCGTAAGGGGCAAAATTTCGTAATGCCCCGCTGCTTGCAGCGGGGATAGAAATTTTGAAGGTTTGCCATTTACTAGTGCTTTTTTTGTATTGTATTGCGAGAATTGATATCATAAAGGACTATTTTATCGAAATTCTGATCCAGACAATAATAGAGCACGCGGTTCACTCCATTATAGATAATTGATAGTTCAGTGATCCATTCAGGTCCATCTTGTTTCACGCTTTCCAATAGAGCAAACCCTTGTTCAATAGTCATAGGACCGCTAAGCATTGTCATTTTGTCGAGTATTTTTTGGTAGCGATCAGAACCCATCCCCTTTGCTTTTGCAGGAACGATTTCTTGATAGTCTGATAGCGGGAAATTAGTCATAACATACCAATCCGAATCGTGTACTCCCGTAAAAATATTCCTTCTTCCTGGTTCGACGACACAAGTATTTCCATACTGATCAACGATTAGATTATGCGTACTTGAGTTTGGTGCATTCACAATTTCCACGCGGCATAATGTGTTGCGAATATCGTCTATGCTTGTGGCTTCTTCCATGACGTATTTGATCAGTTTTGATGTGATCCAGCGGTTTTCGTTCTGCCTTTTATACTTTCCTTCTCCATTTGAATCAACCAACAAATCACTCACAAAGATTCCATTCTTATTTATTCCTATAGATGGGAAAAACGTATTGTTGACCTTTACAGACACTAGAAAATCCTGTCCTTGATCTGCTGATATTTTGAAGTCTTTTCCATCATTGTCGAAATTCATTCCAATAAGGATATTCTCTTTCCGATAGACAAAATTCGTACACATTTTGACCAGTACGCAGGCATGCGCGGCAAAGCCTTGCCGACTCCCCTACTTTAGTTAGTTATCCTCACCCATGTATCCCCTTCCCCTCAGCTACCTCGGCCGCTTCCGCCAACACCTCACTTAACGTCGGGTGGGCGTGCACGTTGCGGGCGATCTCCGCAGGGGTCAGTTCCATCATTTGCGCTAATGTCAGCTCGGGGAGTAGCTCCGTCACCTCCGGGCCGACCATGTGCGCCCCCAGGATCTCCCCGGTCTTCCCATCAACCACCAGCTTGACCCATCCGGCGTAATCGCCCAAACCGAGTGCCTTGCCGTTGGCCTGGAAGTTGAAGCGCCCCACCCTGACCTCGATATCGGCTTCCTTCGCCTGCGTTTCCGTCATCCCGAAAGAGGCTGCCTGCGGCTGGCAGTAATACGCCTTGGGCATGTTCTCGTAATTGAGGGTCACCGTCTCGACACCCGCGATGTTTTCGGCGCACACCACCCCCATCGTCATCCCCACGTGTGCTAGCATCAGTTTGCCGGTCACGTCGCCAACAGCCCAGATGCCGGGGATGCTCGTCGACATGCGCTCGTCGATGATGATGAACCCGCGTTCGTCCAGCCACACGCCCAACTCCTCCAACCCTAAATCCTTCGTGTTGGGGACGAAGCTGATCGCCATCAAGACCTGGTCGGCTTCCAAAGTTTCTTCGCCCTTTTCCCCCTCGACCTTTACTTTGACCTTCGTCTTCAAGGTTTCCACCCCGGTCACCTTCGTACCGGTCTTGATGTTTATCTTCTTCTTTTTGAGTGCTTTCGTCAGTTCCTGGCTGATCTCTTCGTCTTCGTTGGGCAGCACGCGGTCGAGCATCTCGACCAGGGTCACGGGCACGCCGTAGGAATTCCAGATGGTGGCGAACTCGACCCCGATAGCCCCTGCCCCGATGATGAGAGCCGATTTCGGGAGGCTCTCCTGGAGGATGGCCTCTTTGTAGGTGACCACTTGTTTTCCATCCACCTCCACACCGGGGAGGACGAAGGGGCTGGCCCCCGTCGCCACGATGATGTTCTTGGCTTTCAGTTCACTGGTCTTCCCCTCCGTATCCGTTACCTGGACAGTGTCCGCCGCGGTCAGCCTCGCGGTCCCCATATGAACGTCGATCTTGTTCTTGCGCATCAAGAAGTCCACACCCTTGGTCAGGCGGCTTGAGACCTGGCGGCTGCGCTTGACCGCCGCGCCGTAGTCCAATTTGAGGTTATCGAAGGAGAAGCCGAAATCCTTCCCCCGTTCCCGCAGCGTGTGGGCGACTTCGGCGTTCTTCAGCAGACTCTTCGAGGGGATGCAGCCGACGTTCAGGCATACCCCGCCCATATATTCCTTTTCCACGATGGCGGCCTTCTGGCCGAGTTGGCTGGCGCGAATGGCGGCAACGTACCCGGCCGGGCCGGCGCCGATGCATACGACATCATATTCACTCATTTTTTCCTCACTAGGATAATTTAAAGATAGGGGCGAGGTCTTATGCCTCGCCCCTATATGATTGTACTATAAACGATGCCGGATTACTTCTTCGCCAGGATCTCGGCGATGTCTAACACCTGGATATCGTCTCCTAAACCTTTTGAGTTGATGGCATCCTCGAACATCGTCATGCAGTAAGGGCACGCCGTGGCGATGATCTCTGCCCCGGCTTCCATGGCGTCTTCCAGCCGTCGGTGGTTCACCCGGGCTTCAGCATCCGTCTCGAGCCACATCTGGCCGCCCCCGCCGCCGCAGCAGAAACTGTCCGCCTTGTTCTTCTTCATTTCGCTGCGGTTCGTTTCAGCAGAATCGAGCAGCTTTCTGGGTGCATCGATCACACCGTTATATCGCCCGAGATAGCAGGGATCGTGATAGACCACTTTGGGGGATTGTCCGTTCTCGCCCAGCGAAATCTTTCCGATATCCATCGATAGGCTTTGCAGGAATTCAGTCAGGTGTACGACCTCGAAGTTCCCGCCGAATTTGGGGTATTCGTTGAGGAAGGTGTTCAGACAGTGCGGGCACGGCGTCACGATTCGTTTGAAATTCAGCTCGGAGAACGTAGCGATGTTCTCTTCCGCCACGACCTGGAACATATATTCGTGCCCCATCCGGCGGGCGGTCTCGCCGCAGCAGGCTTCGTCCAGGCCGAGGGTTGCGAAGTCCACTTTGTTGCGCTGCAGCAGTTCCACGATGGCGCGGGCGGTCTTCTTGTTGCGCTCGTCGAAGGCCATCGAACAGCCCATGTAGAGCAGCACGTCGAATTCTTTGCCCGGTTCTGCCTTGGGGATATTCAAACCTTCGGTCCATTTCGACCGCTCTTGCGGGGGCATCCCCCAGGGATTACCCTGGCGTTCCATATTACGGAGGGTATCCCCAACCGATTTCGGCATCTGCCCCGTCATGAGGATTTGGTTGCGCCGCAGCTCGATCACCTGGTCGACCGGGTTGATGAACACCGGGCACACGTAGATGCAGTGGCCGCAGGTAGTGCAGCCCCACAGGTTTGGTTCGGTGTAGAAATCCACGTTAGGGCCGCTCCCGTTATCTTCTGGAGTCCTCACCAGCGTGTATTGGATGGCAGAATGCAGTGTCTGGATAAGGTCGCGCGGGCTGTAGGGAGAACCGCTAATGGTTGCCGGGCACACGCTCTCACATCGGCCGCAGTTCGTGCAGGCGTCGAAAGACAGCAGCCCTTTCGAAGAAAACTCCTGGATCTCACCAGCGCCCAGGATTTCGGCGTTCTCGATGTCGTCGATCGTTTCCAGTTCGCCCTCTTTCCTGCGGGAGCGCACCAGAATATTCCACGGTGAAAATAGCGTATGGCGGAGCTTGGTGAAGGGGACGATGACGATGGCTGCCAGCCCAAACCCCAGGTGGATGATTAGCGAGTAATCATGCCAGGCGGTTGCCAGCTCCCGCGTTACCCCCCATGAGCGGAGGACGTCGGCAACCCAACTGCCGATGAAGGACGTACTTTCCCAATCCGGAGACACAGCAATCAGGCGAGTCGCTTCATTGACGTAGCCCAGCAAGGGGATCAGGCTGAGGAAAGCCAGGATTAAATAATCTTCCCCACTCGATTTCAGGTAATCCGGTCGTAGCACCAGCCGCCGGAATAAAGCCATCAGCAGGCCGGCCAATACGGCCAGCCCCGCGATATCTCCACCCAACTCGAATGCCAGGTAGAGGCTTTCTCGTGGGATGGTAAATTCGAATGGGAGGAACAGCGGCATCTGCTGTAATGTGACGAAGTGGTTGATGAAGAGGCCGATCATCCCCCAGAAAATCAGGAAATGCATGATTCCCGGATATATCCTCGTCAGGAGGCGTCCCTGTCCAAGTACGTGGACGATGAAGTCACGGATGCCTAACCAAACGCTTTTCCCTTTACCAGGAGATGAAGTAAGTTGCGTATCCGGGCTTTGTGATAATGTTTCAGCAGTCATTAAACACCTCGAACGAAGATTTCACCGTCGACCACTTCAACCGTTAAAGTTTGAAGCGGGGCGGGTGGGGGCCCTGAGATTACCGACCCGTCGATGGGATCGAAGTACCCATCGTGGCAGGGGCATACGATCTGCTGCAGTTCTTCACTCCAGTAGGGGACGCAGGCGAAGTGAGTGCAAACAGCCGAATATGCTCTTAACCCGTCCGGTGTGTTGATGACCATGGCCGGGTAGCGCCCAAAGGGGACTGTCTTCGCTTTCCAAAGGGGGAGTTCGTCGACCAGCCCCAAAGAAACCGGCTCCGAAGGCATTTCTTCGAGATTGGCTGGGTAGAAATACGCAATTGCCGGGCCGGCAATCGCACCCAGCCCAACGGCAGTAAACAGCTTGCTGGTTAATTTTAAGAAGCTTCTGCGGGTGATTTTTGACATCGTTAGCTCACTTCCCCCAAAACCGTCAGGGCGATTAAGACGATGGTGAAAATGATGCTCCCTATCAGGCGGATCCTCATTTGTTTTTTGTTATCGGGTTTCTTATCGATGAAAGGCCAGATGAGAACGAGGAGCATTCCTATAATTGGGCCCAGTACGCCGGCGGTTTTAGGGATATATTTCAGTAACTGGTAAAGCGACAAGAAATACCATTCCGGCTTGATGTGTTTCGGAGTATTAAGTGGATCGGCTGGTTCTCCTAATCCCACCGGGTGTGATAGGGCAGCTACGCCAATGATGAGAAGGATCACCATGAAACCGACTGCCACCCAAAATTCGGTCATGAAGTGGTCGGGGAAGAAAGGAATGGTTTTTTCTTGCTTGTCGTTTGTTTCAGTCATAAGTACTCTCCTATCGAAACCTGTGAGACTAGAGAGGGCGGGTCACGCCTTGCTTGCGTACCATGATGAAGTGCAGCCCCATCACGGCGATAATCGCCACAGGCAAGACGAGAGTGTGTATCGCATAGAACCGGCTGAGGGTCTCTCCGGTGACGTTCCACCCGACTCTGAAGAGCACCAATATCAACTCCCCGATGTGCGGGAAAGCGCCCGCGATCTCGGTGGCGACCGTAGAAGCCCAGTAAGCCCGTTGGTCCCAGGGGAGCAGGTATCCGGTCAGCCCAAAGGCAAGTGTGACGAGTAACAAGATGACGCCGGTGCTCCAGTTAAGTTCCCGTGGGGGCTTGAATGCCCCCATGATGAAGACCCGCAGCATGTGCGCAAAGCACATCACTACCATCCCATTGGCCGACCAGTGATGGATGGCCCGAATGCTGGCGCCGAATAACACTTCGTTTTCGATGAACCGGATGCTGGCGTAGGCTTCTTCGGGCGTTGGCTTATAGTAGAAAGCCAACATTACACCCGTGACGGCTTGTACCACGAAGAGGAAAGCCGTGATCCCGCCAAGGCAGTACCACCAGTGTGTCGCCCATAGGGGAACGGGTTTCTTCAAGAACGAAGAAAGGGCATCTTGAATTTGGTAGCGGTCCTCGATCCATTCAGAGACTCGGGTGGCGATGGGTTTCCAGGCTTTGCGTTCTTTCCATACAGATGCGTTTTGGTATACGGCAAAGGCGAAAACGACGGCCACCGTCCCAAATACACCCCACCGTAAGAGGGGTGTCCACAACCTGGTTTCTTCCCCCAGGATGTGGCAGTGCAGGCATTGGTCTTGATATGCTGGAGGTGGTAGTTCGGCTTCACCATCACTAGAGAGTCTTGCTTCCTGGTTCTCTGTGGATTGTGTTACCAGGTCCCAATTGGGTTGGGAGAGGTTCGAGAGCGACAGTCCCTCAGCTTTCATTTTTTGGGCATGGATGGTGCTTGAAACCATGAAGATGACCCCAACGAGGGCGATGCCGAGAAGAAAAAAGCGGAAAATTTTCCTATGGGGGATGCTCATATACGCTCCTAAATAAGAATTTGAACGGTAAGCACGGTTAAATTATAAAGATTGCCCCCTGTGCAGGCAAGTGACAATAGTCCCTTACTTATGGGGATGTAGCGGTAGAGTGGTATTTGACATGTCCCCCATATTGGATAAAGAATAATTGATGGTAGAAATAGCCCCTTATTGATCGAATTGATCCAGGGAAGTTTTTCTGTAAACCTGTCAATCTATTTTTTCACTCTGAGCGGCTGCTCCCTCATTTTGTCATTCTGAGAGAGCGCAGCGACCGAAGAATCTATTAAAACAATCACCTTGATCAATAGCTATCACCCTCCGTACTTCCCCCTGATCATCCAATCCCTGTGTATTAAATCCCTTCCCTTCCGACGCGTGGCGAGTGCAAAGCGTTCGCCAAATTCAGACCATATAGCGAAGAATATGGCGAAAATAGTCCTATCATCAAGAGAAGATGGTAAAAAAAATGAGTCTTTTTAATCAATACTTCACTAGGTTAATTATCGAAGTGCTCCAAGGCAGCTAGGATCACGGGGTCGTTCTCGAAAGTGAATAAGTCCCATTCGCCGGCCACAATGATGTCGGGGATGATCCCGCTTTTCTCCCAATCCTCTTCGGGGTGGTTGTTTGGCCGGAAAGTATCGTGTGCAATCCACGCCCGCGAACCATCTTCGAAATCGTATCCCCACAGGGTCTCGACGTTGCCATAAGTTGTCTCCCCGATGAGGGTTGCCCGCCCCTGGTCTTTGAGGATTCCGGAGAAGATCTCCCCGAAGCTGGCAGTGTCCCAGCCTACGAGCACCACGAGGGGGACCGTCGTCGAACCCTCGATATCATTAGCGGATATCTTCACAGCTTCTTCCTCTTCCCGATTTACGAAGTGCCCCACCAGGTCGTCTGTGAAGTATTCCAGTATGTTTTCCATCACGTCGTTGTACCCGCCGCCGTTCAACCGGTTGTCCAGGATGAGGCCGTCCAGCGGCCCGTCCACGGATAATTCCTCTAATACCTCTTTCACTCGATCGTCCATCGTCCCATCTGCCAGGGTCGGGATCAGGATGTACCCGATGCGCTGTCCTCTCGGGCTGGTCAGGATTTCGTTGGGTACGGGGAGAGAACCGCTGAGTTGAGCGCGGGTGATGCTCAGGTCTCTGGGCTCTCCTCCCGGACTTTGCACGGTGATGTTCACTGGCGTGCCCTCCGGACCCAGGATGTTGTCGATCATCCACCCGGCTTCGTCCAGGATAGGTTCGCCTTCCACGGCCAGGATGCTGTCGTGGGATTTTAGGCCGGCATCCTCCGCCGGGCTGCCGGGAAACACCAGCAGGATAACGGCGCGGTCTCGATCTATGATCGCCTCCACCCAGATTCCGATACCGACAAAATTACTGTCTCCCGCATATTCAATGTCCTCCGCCAAAGCTTCCTCCGGGGAGAGAAAAACAGAATGTTCGTCGTTCAGTGCGAAAATCATTTCCCGCATCGCCTGGTAGAATGCCTCGTCATCCAGTCCTGTCTCTATCTTTGCATGATATTCCTGGTAGCTTGCTTCCCAGTCCACCCCGTTGAAATCCTCGTAGAGGTATTCTTCATTGACGATGTTCCATAGTTCGTCGAAAATACTGACTTGTTGTTCGGTGCTGAGGGGAGATCTTTCCTCGAGGGAATCGATGCTGAGGGGGTAGGGATTATCGATGAGTTGGTTCACGGCCTGGCAGGCCATAATAAGCAGTGAAAAACTGAAGAGGATGTGAACCAGCTTTCGTCTGTTACTCATTTGACTGCCCGTATCCTGCTCGATTGCTTTTCGATCGGGGAGGTCGATGTGATAATGGTTTGGATGGGGATCACCTATGCGCCGCCCGCCGTATAGAGGGAAGGATCGGTAGGCGTCCTGCCGGAGGGGTCCCATACGTAAACGATGTCGCCCAGTTGAGCCCATTGATACAACCAGCGTGCATCACCGGGGGAGAGGTTGGCGCAGCCGTGAGAACGTTGGTAGCCGAAATGGTTGTGCCAATATGCGCCGTGCAGAGCGCGTTTTTCGTCGAAATACATCGTCCAGGGAACGTCTTCAAGATAATAATAATCTGAGAGGTCCGCCTCGAAGGCCCCCGACATCGGTGTCGAATCTACCTTTTCGGAAATTTGGAAAAGTCCCGGGCGCGTCCACCAAGAGTCGATCCCCGTCGAGACCAAAGAGGCGAAGATGAGCCGGTTGTTCTCGTATACCGAGATACTCTGCTCGAATAGGTTGATCTCTATCCAGCGCCCGTTCGTCACACCATCCGGTGGAGAAGTAGCCGGGTAAACCAAAGCGGCTTGGCGTCCTTCGATCCACTCATCCGGTCCGATGAGATACCATTTCACGCCGTCCGCCTCGACGATGTCGTATACCTGGATGAGGTCGTATCGGTACAGGGTGTGCCCGGTTAAAGGCGGCTCGGTAAATCCCGGTTCGTGTTGGCTTTCCATGGTGAGGAGTATCCACCCGAACTGGCGTGTGGGTGTGCCCGCGAATTGCAGGCCCACGAAATCTGTCGCCGATATTCGTCCGGCTGTATCCCCGCCGCGGATATAGACACCCGGGTCGATCATGAAAAGGTTCCCCCCGCCCATATCCGTGATGTCTACGTATGAAAAATACACGAAGCCTGGTTTGATGTAGTTATAGGGATTCGTCCTGGTGGCTGCGTCCTGGATGGAGCCGTATATAGGGATGGTGTCGGTGACCCCTTTGACGTAGTAATATGGAAGCTCAGACCATTCAGGGGATAGCGGCCAGGCTGGCAGTTGCGGCATCGGGAAAGTGATGCCGGTTTCCGCCATATGAGAGAAGTATTGGGTGGGTCCCATGGCCTGGCAGCCTGCGGGATTGTCTTGGCGTATGTTCGGGAGGCATAACGGCAGCGGTGTACTCATAACGGTTGCCTTCTCCTCGGCATGTGTCGGTTGAAAAGTGAGGGCAATCGCCAGGATAAGGAGGGCAGTGAATACGATTTTTCTCTTCATAACGGAGCGATTATATCAAAAATCGGTGCTTCGGGCGAACTTGAATCCTTGGTTTTTTGATAAATCTTATTTTCATGCTTACATATACACGGTCGCTCCATGATTGTTTTTCACTCATGGATTGCACTTTGAATTACAATGTACTTACTTATCTCATTATTCGTCGAGGAGGATAATAATGAAACTCAGCGATATGTTCTCTCATTGGGAGCAAGTCCGTAGCGATTTAATGCAAACCATCGACAAATTCAGCCAAGACGAACTCACTTTTACCCCCTTCGATAGCGCTTGGCCCGCGGGGCAGATTATGCTCCACATCGCAGACTGCGAAGACAACTGGCTGCACGGCGTCGTGAGAGGTGAGTTCGAGCCTTGGATCGGGTATCCCCTTGAAGAACACCCCACCAAAGCGGATATCCTCGATGTGCTCAATGCAGCCAGGTCGCGAACCATCCCCTACTTGCAAAGTCTGGATGAACGGAATTTGGATCAGAAATACATGGTCGAAGGGGAAGAATACACCCTCAAATGGATCATCTGGCACGTGCTCGAACACGAAATCCACCACCGCGGCGAGCTTTCTTTGATCCTGGGAATCCTTGGCCGGGATGGATTAGATGTATAAAGTGTCAGTGCTCTGCGCCTTCACTTATATTAAATGAAAGAGTAAACCAACCGCAAACAGGAAGCAATAGCGCAGCACCATCTGGGCTGTTTCTCCCAGCGTGCGGTTGAGGGAAGGTCCTTTCAAGCCCGAGCGGAGTGTAATCCATAGTCTCATACCTTGAGGGAACGATAGGTAAGAGAGCATCACCCAGGCCGAGCCGAAGCCTTTACAGATGAAGATTGGGGGCACGGCGAAGGCCAATATGAGCATCACAGCAAATTCCCACTCAGCTGCCCACCGGCCGAACACCACGGGGATGTTCCTCCGCCCGGCTGCTCTATCCGTATCGATGTCGCGGATGTTGTTCACCACCAGGATGTTCACGATGAGTGCACCTGCTGCCGCGCCGCCCCACCAGGCGCCTTCCAGCAAAGACCCGGCCGTAACGTAAACCGTCCCGCACACAGCCCCCAATCCAAAGAAAATGAATACGAATAGGTCTCCCAGGCCGATGTATGCCAGCGGGAAAGGTCCGGCCGTGTAAGCGGTTCCCGCCAGGACGGCGGCCAGCCCCAAAGGGGCGATCGGCCAACCGGCGGTTAACGTCAGATATATCCCGGCCAGCGCTGCCAGCCCATAAGTCACCAGCACACCGCCCCAAACCTGTCTCGATGTCAGCAGACCTGTTTGAGTCACGCGGGTCGGTCCTGTGCGTTTTTCCGTATCGGCCCCCTTAGAGTAATCGACGACGTCATTGACCAGGTTGGTGCCGATCTGGATCATCACCGACCCAAACAAGGCTGCCAATCCCGCCACCCAATCAAAGCGCCCAGTTGTCGCCGCGATCCCCCATCCCAACACGACCGGCGCCACGGCCGCCGTGAGTGTCTTGGGGCGGATGGCTAACAGCCATTTTTGAATGAGGGAAATGGATTCGTTTTTTTCTATCATCTTTGTTCACGTCTCTGCATTGATCGCAGGGGATTATAAACGAATTTTTGGGTCATAGAGTCCGGTCGAACGAGGTAACAATCTAACAATTCGTTCAAGGCTTGCCGGGAAAATGGCTGGAATTGATTCTTTTTTTGTGATTCCTATCTGGGAGATTCCATTTTGGGGGTATTAGCCATGTTTTATTGTATGAATTCCTATCTTAAAAAATTTTAACATACAGCCGAATAATAGATTCCAGTGAAAGAAATTCCCCCTCCTACCCCCATATCTGGGTATCGATTTACGATGTGCCCGAATAATGCCATTCCAGGGCTTTTTTTCTCCAGCCCGCATTTGCCTTCACGCGCGTCCCATTCTTTAACATATCTGAATCTTAAAGATTGTTTTTTTTTTAGGTTACCGTAGGATAAACGTATTGCACCCACCTCGCCTATCTGATAAAATGCAACTCCCACCAGTATTAGCAATCCGCATCACAACAAGTAAATAATCTCCAATATTTTATCCCTTTTGAGTCGTTAAGGGAGCTTGCTTTCACATTATTGGCAGGTCTGCCATATCATTTCTCTTTATCGTTGAGGAGGAGCTCACAAATGAACGCAAAACAAGCTTGGCAGGCTGTCCTGGGTCAGCTCCAGATGGAGATGGCTAAGGCGACTTTCGATACCTGGGTTCGAGACGCTGACTTTGTCGCCTTTGAGGATGGCACTTTCATTATCGGTGTAGAAAACGCCTTCGCCCGTGATTGGCTTGATAGTCGCTTGACAAGCACGGTTACTCGTTTACTCACCGGCATCATGAACCGCACGGTAGAAATACGCTTCGTGGTTTGGCAGGGGGATCAAGACCCTGAACCGAAACCTCTACCAGACGAACCGGACGAAGAGCGGGATATAGATTTCAACAATACAGTTGTCAACAACTACCTTAACCCTCGTTATACCTTTGATAGCTTCGTTGTTGGGGCCAGCAACCGGCTCGCCCAGGCTGCTTCGATGGCAGTGGCCGAAAATCCTTCACGCGCCTACAACCCCCTCTTCATCTACGGGGGTGTCGGCTTGGGGAAAACTCACCTGCTCCACGCTATAGGGAATGTCTGTCTCAATGCCGAACTTCAACTGCTTTACGTCTCTTCGGAAGAATTTACCAATGATTTGATCAACGCTATTCGCGCCCACCAGACCCAGGCTTTTCGCGAGAAATATCGCTACATCGACGTACTCCTCATCGACGATATCCAGTTCATTGCCGGGAAGGAATCCACCCAGGAGGAGTTCTTCCACACCTTCAATACGCTCCACGGTCAGAATAAACAGATTGTCATCTCCTCCGACCGCTCGCCTAAAGCCATGATTACCCTGGAAGAACGCCTGCGTTCCCGTTTCGAATGGGGATTGATTGCCGATATCCAACCCCCAGACCTGGAGACCCGCCTGGCGATTCTCCGCTCCAAGGCAGAACGCCATGGGTATACCATTTCCAATGACGTTTTGGACGTCATCGCCCATCGCATGCAGTCCAATATCCGTGAATTGGAGGGGGCGCTAAACCGCATCGTTGCCTATGCGGATCTGCGCGATATCCCCATGACAGTTGATATTATCGATATCGCCCTGGCAGACATGCTTCCCCGGCGGCGTGAGGTCGACCCCGATCAGGTCGTCCAAATGGTAGCTGAAGCCTTTGGTATCACCGTTGACCAGATCACAGCGCGCAACCGCGCCCGTCAGGTAGCCCTCCCACGCCAGATTGCCATGTACCTCTTGCGCGAAGAAGCCAAAATTTCCCTCCCCCAGATCGGCGAAGTACTCGGTGGGCGGGACCATACGACCGTCATGTACGGCTGCGACAAGGTGGCCGACCTCCTCGAGCAAGATGACCGCCTGCGGCGGCAGGTGGTCGACATCCGAGACCAAATCTACGGCCAGGTGCCTTCGGCCTTATAACCAACCGAGATGCGGTTGTGTGATTGCTGCATCTACATGATAAACATCCTCCAGCGATTGCATACCCGTTGGAGGATGTCTGGTTATTATAAACAGGAGATAAGTTTTAAGAAATCAGGGACGTGGATAGCGGAATCTTACATTGGGATCCCTGAGTAACTGATTATTGAGTCGCGCTATAATCTCGCCGCCAAAAACGGCACCAGCATCTCATCCGGCGATAGCCCCCCATGCCGTCCCACGATGGGGTTCTCCTTCGCTGCCCACCACCAGAATGCATCCCCACGGGCGATGGCCACCAGTTCGCCGGTCCTTTCAGCCAGGCGCTCATAGGGCTTCCCTGGGCCGAAAAGTCCTTTTTCGATAGCGTCGCTGGACTCGAGGATAGCGAACTGCCCCGGCCAGGCCTGTTCGATATATGCTTTCACCGCTTCCGTTTTCCCCGGGCGGACGTAGAGGAAAGACAGCCGGTTCTCACCCGTCGGTAATAGGTGGAGCAGACTGGTGAATTCTGGATGGTTGCGCAGGTCGTAATGCGTGTTAGTTTTATCTGTCAGGATCTGCCCGTGGTCGGAGATCATGATTACAAGGGTGTCTTTTTTCGCCGCTGCGCTGAGTTCATTTACGAAAAATCGCTCGAAGGCCATACTGAACGTCGTGAACTCTGCCTTTGGGCGGTCGTCGTCCGGCCCAAAGAAATGGGAGAGGCCGTCAACAGCTCCCCAATAAACCCACGCGTACTTCCGTTCCTTTGGCGACTGCTCGAATACCTGCCGCAGACTCACCCATAGGTCTGCGGCTGTCCGGAAAGCTTGGCGCTCGGCCCCCGCCATGAACATCTGTGATAAGCCGGAGTTGATGATGGCGTAATGCTGGAAGGAGTAGGGAGTGACTCCGTTTTCCCTGAAATGTTCGCTGATAGGAGGAACCGGTAAGAAAGCTTCCGGGGAGAACCCCGCCAGCTTCAAGCCGCTGCTCCCCCCCTGGTAGGTGATGGGTTTGTGTTCGATCATATTGGCGACCACCCCGAATTCCTTCAGCCACAGCTCGTATCCTGCGATCCCATGCTCGCTGGGCGCGCTTGCTGTCCATAGAGTCGTGATGGCTGCGCAGGTCGTGCTTGGCGAGATCGAGGTCAGGGGGACCAGTAATCCATCCGCTGTTAGGCGGTTCCAGATCATAGCTTTATCGTCCGCCATCCAGTTCCGTAGGCGCTGGAACCCCAAGGCGTCCATCAAGATGAGGATCACCTTCTGCGCCCCATCCCCCAATGGATTCAGGATATCTGGGTGTAGGGGTGGTGTCTTCAGTGGCGGGATACCTAACAATTGACATAAACTCGCCGGTACATTCAAGATGGATTGGTCTTCATATTTTGGATAAATGAATTCATCTCCCAGGTCGAGGCCTGGCAGCCGGTGGGATTCGATCGGTGCTGAAAATTCTGTTGTGCGGTCTGGCATTGTGTTGTCTTCCTTCCATTAATCCGTTAAGGATCAGCGCAGCAAGTATACTTCACTTTATCCCCTTCTCCCATGCAAGCTAAGGAGGCGAATAGATCAATCGCAAGGTTTGAGACCTTGTTGGATATAACCACGAGACACAAAATTGTCTAATTGGTCATGAAATCAGCTAATAAAACGACTGGGTTACTACCAAACTATCCAACTAAGAACCATATAACTAAATACAAATAAACTTGCCACCTCGTCATTTTCCCGTATAATAAACCCAACCTAATTTCACTACCCTAATTGCCGCAAGGACAAATTCATATGGAAAGCACCTCAACCCAATCACGCAAGTGGTACCAGGTCTTTACCGGGAGTCGAGGAAGGAATTTACGTGAATACATAACCGCATACTTGATGATCGCGCCTTCGATCACACTGATTTTCCTCTTCGGTATTTTCCCTGTCGTGTTTGCTCTCTACGTCAGCCTTCATAAATGGCGTATCAAACGTGGGGATTTCATCGGCATACAGAACTACATCAAAGCCGTGGATAACCTTGCCTACGTGGCCATGTTCGCGCTGGGGATAGGAGCCTTATTTGGCGCTTACTTCCTTTTCCGCAGGATATTGGCGAACGCCCGGGAACATCAAGAGCGCCCCTGGTTGCTCGCAATCCCCGGGGCCATCTACACCGCAACTGTGGTAACGTTGGTCAA
Source organism: Anaerolineales bacterium (assembly GCA_050115475.1). Classification (GTDB taxonomy): domain Bacteria; phylum Chloroflexota; class Anaerolineae; order Anaerolineales; family UBA11579; genus JASFQL01. The sequence goes on along the minus strand of JASFQL010000017.1, from coordinate 6,303 downwards.
CTGGCTTTTCCGTCAGCTTCCCGAGATCTTGGATATCGGTGAGAAGGTCGTAGGCGTAGTAAAAACACGGTCCTTATTCATCCAACTTCTCGGGGATGCGTTTCGGGCCGAAAGCGTCAGGCCCGCAGCTCATTGGTTGCTTAGCTCCCTCCTGGCAGCTATCGTGGTTGGTGTAATTGCTCATCGCCTCTGGCCGATTTCCCGGAACCTCACCTACCAATCCGATTTTGGTCTCGCCATCCTCTCCTTCGTGGCTGGCGTCTTGCTCTTGTTGGCAACCTTTACCGTCATCGTTCAGGCCTATGAAGCCGCCGTTGAATCCGGAGAAGACCCAGGCATTGTCGTTCAGTTGATCACCATTGTGGTGGGGATCCTCTTCTTATATTTTGGCTGGAAGTTATGGAAGAGCAGCGAGGCTCAGGTGAAAAATTCCGCTTTCTTCCTGCGTATATTCGGCGCTTTGGTCTTGATGACCGGCGCGGTACTTCTGATTATGTACGTGCCGATGGCAGGCGCTTCTGGCGATAAAGATATGTGGCTGGGTTTGAAAGTCACCGCCATGTATTCCATCGGCACCGTGCCCTTCCAGTTAGCTATATCGATGTTCTTCGCCATTCTGCTCTTTCAAAAACTGCGCGGCTCTGAATTTTTCCGCATTCTCTTCTTCCTCCCATACATCACGCCCGCCGTTGCCAGCGCAGCCGTCTTCAGACAGATGTTTTCCAACCGCCTGCAAGCCCCGGTCAACGCTATCTTGAAAATGTTCGGGGTTGAAGCCCAACAATGGCTGCGTGAACCCGATGGCATCTTTCACATGATTGCCGACAGTATCGGCGTCACCTTACCGGATTGGGCTGGCGGCCCCAGCATGGCCCTCGTCGTCATTATCATCTACTCCATCTGGACTTTCGTGGGCTACGACATCGTCATCTACCTGGCCGGTTTGGGCAATATCCCTACAGAGGCGGTCGAAGCCGCAGAGATCGATGGGGCCAGCAAATGGCAGATTTTCCGCCATATTACCTTCCCCCTCCTTTCTCCCACGACCTATTTCCTCTCATTGATCTCCATCATCGGCACGTTCAAAGCTTTCAATCACATCTGGGTGATGCGCTTGGGTGAGGCGCTGGGCACGACCGATACCTTCAGCGTGGTAATCTTCTCTGAATTCTTCGAAAAATATCGCTTCGGTTATTCCTCTGCGCTTGCCTTCGTGCTCTTCGCCATCATCCTCATTCTCACCTACGTCAACAACCAGATTCAAGGTTCAAGAGTGTTCTATGGATAATAAAAAAAATCGCTCAACCGAAACGGCTCGAAAGAAAAGCTCTCCTCTAAAATTTACCTATTCGACCGTCAACAATATCTTTTCCTACATTCTCCTTGCCGTCGGTTCATTCATATCGTTGACTCCCTTCTTGTGGATGATTTCCACCTCCCTTATGAATTGGATCGAAGCTGTTGGCGCCACTGTGATCCCCTCGGAGCTTCACCCGGAGAATTACGCCATCGCCTGGGAGATGGGGCAGTTCACAGAGTATTTCATCAACAGTGTACTTATTACACTCATCACCCTGGCCGGCGAACTCCTTTTCAGCATCCTGGCAGCTTATGCCTTTGCCCGTATCAAATTCCCCGGCCGGGATCTCATTTTCGGCGTTTTGTTGTCCACCATGATGATCCCGGGGATGGTCATGATGATACCAAACTTCCTCATCGTCACCTGGCTCGGGCGGATAGGCCCCATAGAATGGATCGACAATTGGCCCGCGCTCACGATCCCCTTCATGGGCAGCATCTTCGCGATCTTCTTATTGCGGCAGTTCTTCTCCCAGATTCCAGACGAACTCTACGACGCTGCCCGTATCGACGGGGCTGGGCATTTACGCTATCTCTTCAGCGTCGTTATCCAATTATCCAAAGCGCCCATCTTGGTTATTACCGTGCTGTCTTTTATCGGGTCGTGGAATGCCCTCGCCTGGCCTTTACTGGTTACCAACTCGCCTGACTGGCGTCCTATCGCCGTTGGCTTCCTGAACTTTGTTTCTGAAGCCGGGCAGGATACCCATTACATGATGGCTGGGGCTGTCATTACCATCATCCCCATCCTGATCCTTTATTTCATCACCCAGCGCCAGTTCACCGAAAGCATTGCCCGGACTGGATTGAAAGGATGAAAAAGACATAGGGGCAGGTTTACAACCCTGTCCCTTAGTAATTTTTTAAGTTGAACGTAAGATTAGGATTATCAACAAGGGTACTGTCTTGTGATAGAATTTATTTATTGAGGACAATTTTAACCACTATTTTTCAAGGAGAAGCAAGAATGTCTAAAAAGTATGTATTCTTTACTCTCGTTCTTCTGCTGGCCTTCGTTTTAGCCGCTTGCACCGGTGGAAACCAGATGACAGAAGAACCAGAACCCACCCAGCCCCCTATGGATGAGACTGAAGAGCCCACCGAAGCCCCGCCCCCCATGATTGACCCCAGCGGTCAGAAAGTTGTTTGGTGGGCGGAAAATGGGCAGGTCACCGATGAGCGCGGCGAAGAAATGATCGCCATCGTCGACGAGTTCAATGCCAACAACGAGTGGGGCATCACCGTTGAATGGGTCAACCAGGGCCGCTATGATGACATCGAGAATGCCATGAACGCTGGCATTCAATCGGGCGACATCCCCAACCTCGTAACCGCCTACCCCAATGCAATGAGCAGTTGGTACCTGTTCGATATCATGGCCGATCTCAACACCTTCATCAGCGACCCGGCCTACGGCCTCACTGCAGAGCAGATCGCAGCAGTCTATGAGTCAACCCTCCTGGGCGCGCAGACGCCTGACGGCGCTCAAGTCGCCTGGCCCATCAGCCAATCCGGCAACGTGATGGCGATGAACGCCACCTGGGCGGCGGAATTGGGCTACGATTCACCTCCCACCACTTCCGCAGAGTTCAAAGAGATGGCCTGCGCTGCCCAAGCCGCCAACTATGCCGATGACGACCCCGACAACGACGGCACCGGCGGCCTGGTGCTCTATGCTGCGACGGAAAACGTGATATCCTGGTTGTGGGCTTTCGGCGGGACGGTGATTGATGATACCGGCGAAGGCTATGATTTCAACACCGAAGAATTCCTCGCCATGTCCACTTACCTGAAAGATTTGCAGGACAGCGACTGCACCCTCACCACCGAGAGCTACCCCAACCCCGAGTTCGCCACTCGCCAGGCACTTTTCATCAACACTTCTTCCGCCGGGATGAGGTACGTGCTCGGTGCTTTCACCGACATTGGCAGCGAAGACGAAGTCGTCTTCCTCCCATTCGTTGGCCCCGATGGCGGCATGGCTGCGGATGCATACGTCCAGTATGTTGGTGTCGTCAAAGCGACGCCTGAAGCAGACCTGGCCACCTGGCTCTTCATCCGCTACCTGACCTCTCCCGAGGTTCAGGCCCGCTGGGTCGTCGCCAGCAAATACTTCCCCACCCAGAGCACAACCGAACCCCTGGTGGCGGATTTTGCGTCCACAGACGCACAATGGGCAGCACTCAAAGACATCATTTCCCAATACGGTGTCGCCGAGTCTTCCCTGGCATCCTGGCAGCCAGTTCGAGACGCGATTGAAGATGATCTCTTCCCCTACGTACTCGAGGCAGAGACGACAGATGATATTGTCGATTTGCTGGTCGAGTTTAACGATACCGCAGCTGAGATCGTAGAAGAAACCCAATAGACATTTCACGACAGCAAAATAAGCGGGCCACAGATGTGGCCCGCTTTTTCTTATAATCGTACTGGACGAAACAGACATACTGCTGTTAAAGCCCATTCGCTTCCCCTCGTCGAGCTTTCCCCATCTTGAAAAACTTCCAAAATGGATGCTTTTTATGCAGGGGATTTTTGTCCGCTTTTCTCATTTTCTCCGATATGTAAGTGTGCTTGCATGAAAGCCTTTCTCATAGGAGACGTGTATGCAGAATGAAGGACCCCAGCGGGTGGCAATTGAACGAAAGACCATCCACCGCGCATTGGCCGGCGATGAATCGGCCCTGGCAAACATCTATGATGTCTATGCCAAACCACTTTATCGCTACCACTATTCCCGTGTGGGCAATGCAGCTGATGCCGAAGACCTCACCTCTCAGACCTTTATGGCCGTGATGGAAGCCTTGCCGTCCTATCGAGATCGTGGGCGTTTTACCGCCTGGTTATTTCAGATCGCCCGCAACAAGGCAGTTGATTACTTCCGGAGTAACCCGGGCGTGGGTGAAATGACCGAAGCCGTGGCAGACCCCACCCAGATCGATGCCTTGGAGGCCGTTTACAACAAAGAGACCCGTGGCATACTCAAATCGCTTTTACAGTCACTGGATGAGGAGGATCGTGAGTTGTTACGCCTGCGCTTTACTGCCGAACTCTCATTTGTGCAGATGGGTCACTTGTTGGGGCGTAGTGACGATGCTGTGCGGAAAGCCGTTCGTCGTATTCTAGACCGTTTGGCCGTGCAGATGGAGGCGAAAAATGTCTGAACCGATGCGATTGTCAGCGATGGAAATAGCCGTGAAAGATGCCCTGTCGGTCCCTGAGCCTGACGCAGGTTTCATCGACTCCTTACGCGCCCGCTTTGTTGCCGGATCTCATGCAAGCCTTATCGATCATCAGGAGGTCCAAATGAAAAAGAAAGCTTTATCGAAACGATTTGCCTGGGCGCTCCTGGCGCTTGTCATTGTGGCGCTGGGCATATTGTTTACCAACCCCACGGTGGCGAATGCTTTGAAGCGTCTCTTCGGCTACGTGCCGGACGTGGGCATCGTCGACCAGTCGACCCAGGTGTGGGTGCTGGAAGAACCGGTGACGGTCATACGCGAAAAATTCATCCTCGTCGTTGAACAGGCTGTATTGAGTAGTGAAAAGACCGTAATATTATATTCCTACAGCACCCCTGCAGATTATGTGCACAATCCTGACCCTGCAGACACCTTTAATGAAAAAACACCCTTCCTGACCCTACCCGATGGAACGCGGTTGGACGTCATTATCGGGTGGCAGGTGAGTACTGAGAATTGCCCCCAATGCAGCATACGCGATGCCCTTGAGTTCCCGCCAGTTACCAGCGGCGTTGAAGAACTTACGCTTGAACTTCCAAGTCTGGCAGCTATGCCCCGCGGAGCCGCGCCAGAGGATTGGAGCATTCCCTTGAAATTCAGGCCAGCGACCGAGTCCGATTTCTTACCGGTGATTGAATATATCGAAACACCTGCGCCGACGCAGCTTGCCAGTGAAACACCCGCACAGATTCCCTACACTTACGGTATCACGCTGGCGCTCGATAAGATTGCAGACCTGCCCGATGGTTACGTGTTGTACGGTAGCATTACATGGGCCGACCCGGTAATTCAGCAGTACGGCATTATGGAAATGATTACTGGTATCAAGGATGCGGACGGTGTGGAAATCCCCTTCGAATATATTGCCCCCGAAAAGTATGCTCAACCAGGCGAATTACGGGTGTACTGGGCTTATAAAGTTAGCAAGGACTTTACCCCACCACTGAATCTATCCTTTGTAATGACTGCATCTCTTCCAGCCGACGGCGGCTCCTTCTCATTTGACCCTGGTGATAATCCTCTGCTTGGACAGAAATGGGATATCAATCAAGATGTCACCGTCAATGGTCAGGTCATTCACGTCCTCACCGCTGAGCAGTCAGGCAGTGAACCAGGTTACTTACAGTTCACAATGCAATCGGACTCCAACATCGTGGGGGCAATCGTCATGGATCTGGCGCATCCCCCTCAGGGTGGTGGCGGTGGTGGTGGCGGTCTGCCAGAGACGACCTTCATGACAGGCTTTAACTATCAAACGCCTCTACCGCCAGGTCCCCTGACCTTGACCTTCATCGAAATAATGGTCTATGTTCCTGGTGATTGGACCTTGACTTGGAGTCCCTAGGGGTTGAGAAAAACCGCGTTGTGAATCCGGAACTCTTGACACTTTCATCAACACAAATACGAATTGTAGGGGCGGGTCTTAGACCCGCCCGCTTCCAATCCCCATTTATCTCCCATATAGACACATCCCCTACCGCTTCCTCGAAGAGATAAATCGGGCATAACCCATATAAATAGCCATACATGATCATTCTTTGCGGCTGCTTGGCTCACACACCTTGTTATAAACCAGAGAACTAAACAACACCCCTACGCATTTGATTCCAGGGGTCCGGGGAGGGTTCCTCCTCCGGCGGTGGGGTGTGGGGAGTGGCGCCACTCCCCACAAACATAGAATCTATTACCAAAACATTGCCAA
>JASFQL010000016.1:0-72282 GCA_050115475.1 Anaerolineales bacterium | reverse complement strand
CGAAATAGGTTCGCCCCTGATGAAGACCGCCCCACTCATCATGTTGTATCTAACCTGGGGACCGCGCTCTTCGATTTGTTCTATTGAGCTATACCACCCTTCTTCTTCAATGAATTTTACCCGATATGGAGGGGGGTCCGGCAACGGCCGGGGAATCAGCTCGAATATCGGCATCAACTCAAATTCCAGTGGGATCAAAGGTAATAGGGGTGCAGTTGTGTCGAAATTGTCCAGGTATTGGATGTGGTAATAGTCAGTACCTGCAGTGTTCGGCAAATTGGTAAAAGCAGTATCAAACAAAGGCGTTTGGGAGACTGATATACCTCCACGGGTAATACATAACGGTACAACGCCCCACCAATTCAAACCATCGATGAACGAATCGGCCACATCATACCCATTTACGTTGTAGTTGTACCAGATTTTATTTACCTGACTTTCATGACAGTATGCAGAGGTCGAGGCCCCACAGGCCATGCGTAAGTCCGCGTTTATAGCTGGCCCCCAGCGCTCGTACACATTACGCTGGCTCACGCTGTCGGGACCGCCGGTGAAATCGCCCGGACAACCATAATGCCAGGTCGAGGAAGCGCAAGTTTGCGGCCCATGAGCGAATACCTTACACGAACACTGCCAGTAATACCTTAGCAGCCCGCCATCTGCCGAATCTCCCAGACTCACATACGCTTGCGTGGCGTTATTGCCCAAAGTATTCCAGATGGTAGGGTTGCCGTGCCCTGCATAAAAGAAGAGCATCGCATTTTCGATCCCATTGGTGGCGTCGGTGTCATCCCCGCTGGTAATAAGGTCAGCGTCATAATAAAAGTTAGCTGTGTTGCTCAAGCCCGTGTGGATATGAGTACGTGTCCAGGTGTTCGGGGTGTGGTTAGCAGCGGTGGGATTGCCGCCCATATCGGTGCCAAATAAGAACTCTTCAGCCGTGTCGATGTGCCAATCTTCATTGCCGTGTGCCGCCAGGGCAGAGTTCAGCGGGGGATTTGGGGTAGGAGTGGGAACACAGGCCCCTCCCAAGACCAATATCAATCCCAAAACAACAATGAGTATAATTCTCTGTTTTTTCATATCATTGACCTCCCGATCAAATAGATACATCCCCAAAAGGGAATACGGATAAATATTCCTGGCAAATGTATGACAATACGGCCGGGAACTTCAATGTGAGGTACACTAAACTACAATATGCAGGTTAGTGGTCAAGACTTTATTCGGTGGATCTCAATGACCTTTCTTTCGTTCAAAGGCCTAATCTTAGGCCTTTATCCCACCTTGATTACAAAATGTGAGTGATATAATAGGCGTTTTCATTATATAGGAATAAATTTTCTGAGTCAACAAGAGCAAGTTGCAGTGGTCATTTATCAAGAAGGTGATAGATATTCATTGATAATTCACCTTACAATTACCTATTTACTTTATTACTAAAAACCACTAAAATCTGCCGTAGGTTCGGGAACTAAACGTTCCCCATGACAGGGTGGGCATTCATTATATTGAATCCAGACAAGAAAATGCCAACACAGCAGTTGAACCACTCGACTCACTTTCCACGCGACTATTTATGGAGAACCACAAGGTTGAAGTTGTAAGGAGTTTGAAATTCGCAAAGAATTTAAAGTGTTAATTGCCGCAGCGATACTGGTAGGACTGGTTTCCCTATCCGGTTCTTTAATTGATCAGGGAGGACCGCATCAGGCCGCCACGCCGCAAGAAACCGTAACAGACACCCTCCAGGCAGTCACCCCACAAGATATCGAAACAGAAACTCTCCAGGCAATTGATCCGCGTAATACCCAGACAGGAACACATTGGGCCTTCAGCCTTCAAGATACCGAAGTCGAAGACGTCTTGAATTTGATGCTCAACAGCCACGAACAATGGGAAACTGTACAAGGAGAATCTACTATTGTCTGGCACAGGAACGGCGAGACTCAAACTTACTCGACCAGGTTCGCATTCCAGCTGCCGGATAAAGTTATGGTCACGATGACAGAAGCCCTATCCTATATCGAAAAATCTGCCTGGATCAGCGACGGCGAACACACCTACGAGATAAACCTCGAACAAAAGACCTATTCGCAAAACACGCTGCCGGCGTTTGCCTATAACACATCACATATACCAAACAGCCTAGCGGAGACGAGGGACATGCACACATTCCACCACCCACTCGGTCTCCTGACCCCTGCGCCTGTTTCTGAATATGTTTTCCCTCAATGGGTTGCCCAGGGCAGTGAGGTCGCCAAATACGAACTCGTTGGCGTAGAGAAAATCCTCGGGCGGGATGCCTGGGTGATGACCCTCACAATCAGGTCTAGCTTTATCACAGCCTGGATCGACCAGGAAACCGGTGTGATTTTGAAATACATTCAAGAAGATGATGGGGTGCTTTGGGAGGATTTCAAAATGAATTCAGTCCAGTTCGATGCGAAGATTCCCGAAGACACCTTTACACTGCCCGGGGATTTAACTCGGGTAGAAGAGGATTATTAAAATGAACGAGACGATAAACTTTCGACGGATTGGCATAAGCCTCATCCTGGCCCTTGTCGCAGCTTCACTTACCTTTGCAATAGGCCTGGCTGCTACCTACGAATATTCAGAAAGTACTTTATATTGGATCAGCGGCCCATCTACTCCCACATCGATAAATAATGCCGGTTGCCGGGGGAATTACTGTAAATATCTTGTCCAAGACAATTACAACCCATCTGCTTGGAGATGGACTCAGAAAAGCGCTGCCATCATGTACTGGGAAGCTTACTGCCCCACGATTGGTGAGGCTGCTGCCAGATATGGCGTTAGGGAAATTAACGGAGCCTCCTGGTATCAAACCATGAACCAGGCTAATCCTATCCACCAAGGAACGTTTGTTTATATAGGCGACTCATCCTCCCCATATCAAGGCGGCTATATGATGCTTCATAATGGATGCATAGCTGGTTGGTGGTGTGGGGGCTTGGATGTGTACTGGGACAATGTTCTATATTTAGAAGATTTTGACTAGAATTGCAATTGACCCAGCAAGGATGCCATTCACCACTTGACATATCACGAATCCAGGTTGTCAGCACTCTCTATGTTGGCAGCCTGGATTTCCATTATTATCATAGGCGAAATATGAAAAAACCACACGAGACGCATATTCTTCTTTTACTCCTGGCGGCTGTGATCTGCGGCTGCCAATCTGGTCCAAACGTAGGCAACGCTGCGCCGCCGGACCTGATTCAACCTGAGAATAATGGACGAAGCGGTTTTATCTATTTAGCCAGAGGAAGATGGGATTACCGTGTGGTCGATACCGCTCACAATGAAACAATCTCCTTCTCTTCGCCCTATTCGCAAATGCAGGGCGAATCCCTCTCTCCACTCGGAGATAAAGTCGCCTTTTGGGTTGACGGGCACGTGCATATTTACACTGTTTCCACCGGAGAAATTAGCGAGGTTGGGTCAGAGCAGTACGGCAGTTCTCAAGACGGGCAGTTGATCTGGCTCAACGACAGTACTCAAATAGCGACTGATTGTTTCCCTTCAGATTATTCTCACCTTTCAGAAGTGTGCCTGTTTGATATTGTTTCTGGAGAGATGCAAGTATTGACTGAATTAATAGAGTTTACAACCACATTCGGGGCTGCGACTGCCGTTGGGGGCTGGTCTGAACAGACGAACGAGATCGCCTTTACCCTTAGAATCCCCCCACAAGCTTCCGGCCACTTTCAAGGCCTGGTCTTCGTCGTCAATCTTTCAACACAAGAAACCAGGCTGTTATTCGATGAAAGAGATTATGAGGCGTACACGCGTGTCGCTGTGCCCCGTATTTCAAAAGATGGCTCGAAAATCCTGGTTCCCGCATACGTAAACAACCACAATTATGAGATTTTGTTGATCGACGCCCAAACCGGCGCGACGAGTCAGATTACACATTCAAAAGAAAACCAAAGTGTAAGGCTGCCATTCTGGCTGGACGATGAAATATTTACTGCGACGCTGATCAACACAGATAAGGATGGATATACGACATCACATCCAATCTATTCTTTATCTGGAGAAATCCTCGATTACTTGGATTTCGATGAAGATTACTACTTACTCAGTATTTTTACAGTCAAATAAAAGGCGACCACATCACCACTTGACAAACCACTCCCAACTCCGTACACTGTACGTACAATGTACGCTGCCTTGATTTTTATTCTAATAATGCAGATGATGACCTTCTCCATGATGATGCGCATGATGGAGATGACCCCACGCGTCAGGGCAGTCAGGTCTGGTTAGCGGCCAGATTTGAATGATAAGCGATCTGCAAAAGCTGCCCTGACAGGCAGTTTTTTGTTTTTCACAAGTCGAACTTATTTACGGAATAAACAATTGACACTACAATAGGGCTTGATATTTTTAGGAGAAGAAAACATGACCGCAGAACCCAAGAACGTCCTCGTGGCCGTCGCCTGGCCCTACGCTAGCTCGGAGATCCACGTCGGCAACATCACCGGCTCATACCTGCCCGCCGACATCTTCGCCCGTTACCACCGCCTGAAGGGGAACCGGGTGCTGATGGTCTCCGGTTCGGACTCTCACGGCACACCCATCACCGTCAAATCCGATGCAGAGGGCATCCCCCCTGAAGAGGTCTACAAACGCTACCACACCGGGTTCCTCGAGCTGTTCAGGAAGCTGGGTTTGACCTACGACCTTTTCACCAGCACCCACACGAAGAACCATTTCAAGGTCTCCCAGTCTATCTTCCTGGCGCTTAAAGAGAACGGCTATCTCTATCCCCAGACCCAGAACCAGTGGTACTCCGAGACTGAGAAGCGTTTCCTCCCCGACCGTTACGTAGAAGGCACCTGCTACATCTGCGGCTACGAGCAGGCCCGCGGCGACCAGTGCGATAACTGCGGCAGCATTTTGGAAGCCAACGAACTCCTCGACCCGCGCTCGAAGACGGATGGCTCTACGCCTATCCTTAAAGAGACCGAGCATTTCTTCCTGGACTTGAGTAAGCTGGAACCGGCTATCATCGAGTTCCTCGAAGCGCGTGAGGAACACATGCGCTCCAACGTGTTGCGGCAATCTCTCGGGCAGATCCGCGCCAACCCCCTCCACGGTCGGCCCATCACCCGCGACCTGGACTGGGGAATTCCCGTGCCGGTTGAAGGCTGGGAAGGGAAATGCCTGTACGTGTGGTTCGAGGCCGTCATCGGATACCTTTCCGCTTCTGTGGAATGGTCAGCCCTCTCGGGCGAAAAGGACGCCTGGCATGATTGGTGGTATAACCCCGATGCGTTGGCCTATTATTTCATCGGTAAAGACAACATTCCCTTCCATGCCATCATGTGGCCTGCCCAGCTCCATGGTGCTGGTCCATGGTTCGGTAAAATATTCGAGGGGATTGACGATACCCAACTGACCCTCCCCTATGACGTACCCGCCAATGAATTCATGAACATGGAAGATCGGAAAATCTCCGGCAGCCGCAATTGGGCTGTGTGGGGGTTGGACTTTCTCACCCGCTACCAACCTGATGCCTTACGCTTCTATCTGACCATCAATATGCCTGAAGCCCGCGACAGTAACTGGGACTGGGAGGATTTCGTCACCCGCAACAACACCCAACTGGTCGCCAACTGGGGCAACCTCGCCAACCGGGTGCTCTCCTTCGCCCACAAACAATGGGAGGGAGTCATCCCCACCCCTGGCGAACTTGGTCCGGCGGATGAAGCTATCCTAGCCGAGGTGATCAAAGGCTTCGACAACGTGGGAGAACTACTCGAAGGCGTCAAGCTGCGCGCCGCACTGCAGGAAGCCCTGCGGGTTGCCTCCGAGGTCAACAAATACCTCGACGAAACCGCCCCCTGGACCGCCGTCAAAACGGATAAAGATGCTGCGGCGGTCTCCATCTATACTGCTCTGCAGTGCATCGATCACCTCAAGGTCATCTTCGCCCCCTTCCTCCCCCACTCCAGCGAGGCGCTGCACCGTTCCCTGGGCTACGAGAAGCCCTTGTTCGGGGAGCAGTACACCGAGGAAGTGCAAGACGAACTTGGCCAACACATTGCCTTACGCTACCGCACCGGGGAAATCAGTGGCCAGTGGGCGCCCACAAAACTCGTACCAGGGAAGGTCTTTCAGAAACCCGAACCCCTCTTCCAGAAGCTGGATGAGTCCATCGCAGAGGAAGAACGAGAACGGATGGGTTAAGATACATGTACACTATATGAACCCCTCCCAAGCCCAGAAAAACCTTACCATTAATTTATTTCTATATAATTGAAATATGGAAACCAATCCCAAACTCCTCCTCGTGGATGATGAGAAGGCGATTACAGATCGCTTAGCGCCATTTTTATCTCGTGCGGGATACGAGGTAAAGATTTCCGCAGATGGAAAGGCAGCAATTGACGATATCGTCAGCTTTTCACCAGATTTGATCATACTTGATGTACTCATGCCCAAAATGGACGGGCGTGAAGTTTTGAGACAGTTACGGAAAAAGGATGACTGGACCCCTGTCATTTTATTGACACAAGTGGGAGAAGCATCTGAGCGAGCGATGGCCTTGATGGAAGGGGCAGATGACTATCTAAACAAGCCCTTTGACCCAAATGAATTGGTGGCCCGTATTCAGGCTGTACTGCGTCGAGCCAAAGTTGGACAACCGCCACTGTCCGTTGCACAGAGGTTGAGAAGTGGAAATTTAGTTGTAGATCGGACAAAGCGACGGGCTTACTATCATTCTAAAGAGATGGCGTTATCGCCCAAGGCCATCGCCTTATTGGAATATATGATCACGCATCCTGATGAATTACTCAGCCGTGAAAGACTGCTCGATGCTGTTTGGGGTTGGGATTACCCAATTGGCATCCGAACAGTAGATACCCGCATCGCTGAAATAAGGCGCGCCCTGGGTGATGACGCTGCGAAGCCTTCATTCATTGAGACGATCCCGAACCAGGGTTATCGGTTTATCGGAAAGGTAGAAAAGACTTCATGAAATGGTGGGGATGGTTTCTTGCCTTACTGCCAGCATGCATTGGAATTTTGGTCGCAGTACTAGCTGAAAACGGAATCATAATCACTGACTCCATCCTTTACCTGCGGGGGAACCTGTCCACCTTGTCACTCCGATTGGGTCTTACCCTCTCGACAGTTATCATTGGTATTGCATACCTTGTTGGCAATTTACAAAAAAAACACCAAAATGAGGTAATGCGCTTGAGGGAGGAGATAAGCAAAGAGCGGCGGCGATTTCTAGAAAGACTGGACCATGAATTAAAAAACCCTTTGACCGCCATTCAAGCTGGATTGTCCAATATCGAACGTGAACCAATCGACAAAGAATTGAATGAGGAAGTTGCCGCGATTAAATCTCAGGTGATGCGGATCAGCCAATTGATCGCTGACGTACGGAAATTGGCTACACTTGAGACATTGCCGTTAGAAAAAACTGATGTTAATGTGGGCGAAATACTCACTGAAGTGGTTTCAGCAGTAAAAAGCCATACGGCTGAAGCACATCGGGAAATTACCCTGATCATCCCAAGTGCTCCTTGGCCGTTACCATACATAAAGGGCGATCCAGACTTGTTTTTACTGGCTGTTCATAATCTGTTGGACAACGCAATAAAATTCACGGTACCTGATGATACGATTGAGATTCGAGCTTATCAAAATAGCAATCAAGTTGTGATCGAAGTTGCCGACACAGGGCCAGGAATTCCTGAAGAAGAACTTGAGCTTGTGTGGGAAGAACTCTATCGCGGAGAACAAGCGCGCAGCGTTCCAGGATCAGGATTAGGCCTTCCATTGGTACAGGCGATCATTCAGCTGCACGGTGGTCAGATCCAATTGCAAAGTCGGCCTAATCAAGGCACGATCTTTACTCTCCGTTTACCAACGGTTTAGATTGATACCTGATGTGACAAGGTTGTTACAAAACGGTAACATCATTCATGCCGATTGAAATAGCGCCATCATACGGGGGTAACAGGCAAGGATTAGGATGTATGTAATAAAAAACATACACCTAATAGGTGGATCATAATCGGAGAATTATTATGAAAAGCAATAAGAACGATACACTACTTTACCTGGCCCTGTTGTCGCTGATTGTTTTATCGATCGGTTTGGCGGGGTGTGGAGCGGTAGAGTTTGGCGTTACACAAGCAGGGGGAGAAGAAGGGGGGATTGAGGTCGGGATTGAACCGACACCTACCCCTCAGATGCTCAACTACGCCAACAGCGTCTACGGGTTCAAGTTCGAATATCCTGAGACCTGGACCCTGAGTGAGATTGACCATGGCGTGATCCTGATGAAAGGGACCAACAGGTTGGGGATCCATTTCCGCTGGCTCAATGAAAGCTTCAACTTTGGCCAGATGGGTATGGCCGCTGGAACGCCAATTTACAGTGACCAAGTATATTTCTTCGGTCAGCCCAATCCGGAATACATCGTTGAAATAGATAACCTGTCGAAATATATCTTATTCGGTGAAACAGGTCGAATCGATATTGACGATCTCGTTTTCTTCATCGTATTGGAAGACTTGGAATCGGATTACATGACACTGGATATACCCGACGAGATCATCGCCGAAGCCAAAACCATCCTGGGGACCTTCGAAAGAATTGAAGCGACTGGCTCGAATCCTTTGGTTGCCCCAACACAGGAACCTACCCTTGCTATCCAGGAAGCGCCTCCGGTTGACATATCGTCTGTTTACGAGAACCTGGAATATGGATTTTCATTCCACTTCTCACCTTACATGACGGTAGTTGAAGAACCTAACAAGGTGCTTGTACGTGACGAAATGAATGGTCAGATGACGATCGCCTACCGGCGTGCCGATGAGGATATTCAGTTAACCGATTTTGGCGAACTTTCTGGGCAGCTCCACCCATACACGGAATTTGCCTTCCTGGGGTCACCCATCCAGACCGTTTTGAATATCCAGGATGACCTGATCGTAGGCGCTTATTTTGGAGGCCCTGGCGCTGAGCTGGGAGAGGGCACCCCGCTTAGGTTTATCATCAGCATGCAGAATGTAGAAGGCGGTAGGCTTGCCAATGCACAAGTCGATATGATGATCCAAGTCCTTCAATCCTTAGAACTGATACAATAAACTATGTTAAGGCTATCCACTCTCAATCCCCATCCCTTTCAACTCAAAATTGGGATGGGGTTTTTTTGCGGGTGTTTTTACTTTAATGGGAAGTACCAGCGTTCCTTGACGATTTCCAACCTTCCAACTAAGATTCATGAAAATATAACCCCAGTGAAAGTTGTTTCCCCCTTTACAGAGGCAGGTGGCAATTGGGCGCTTATGAAGCTCGAACCGGGGAAGACTTTCCATAAACCCAAACCCCTCTTCCAGAAGCTGGATGAAGCAGTGGCGGAGGAAGAGCGGTAACGGAGGGATATATTTTTTGTAGAGACATTGGTACATCGTTATCGCTCATGATGGTCAATTCTCAGGGCGTTGGGTGCTCCATAAGGGACAATTATGGAAAAATCAATTGAAGAGATCAAAGATAATCTTGATTTCTCATCCTGGTTCGACTTATGGCATACACATGTAGATTGGAAAAGTGAAGGGCAAGATAACTGGAGTGTTCGGAAACAATTTCTAGTGAAGCTGTTTGCCTTATATGAAATCTTAAATCAAAAAATGATTCAACATAACAGAATCTACCAATCATTCTGCATAATCGACCTGGAAGACTCTGGTCAAGATTCAGTGTATATTCACACTGAAAACCCAAACTGTGATAATTATCCCCTTACATTGGAAGTTTGTGGTCATGATATTGAGTTAGTCCACCCTTTGCAAGAGTTTATTGAGCAACAAGGATATAAATGGCAAGCACTCAATAAATCAAATTCAATAGTAGTCTATAAAGAAGGGTTTGGTGAAAGATTATTTTAGAAAGGTAGTAAATAACAAGCACCCAATAAAGCTAGTACTTGATTGATGAGATACTAACTAATAACTTTATAGAATCCGAGTGAAACAAATACCACTAGAATGAATAAAGTCCATAACAGGTCGCTTGTGTTTATCGTAAATCTAAATAAAATTCCCTACAAAATATATAAAAAAACACTTTGAATCAGGCGCAGTACGCTGCAACCCTACAAAGACATAATATAATAAGGCACGATTTCGACACTCAAGCGAATACTATGGAGGAGTCATGGAAATCTCACCCACATTTTCCAGCATACTGGTCGATCTGCGGCCCTTGACCTCAGACGACCTCCCCACAATAGGCGCTTACCTCAACCACCCCGAATTGACCGGGCGGCGCTACATCCCATGGGGATTCCCGAACGAAGTGCCCCTCTCCCCAACACAGATAGAAGGCATTCTGTCGAAATGGGGTGAAAAAGAAAAAGGCTTCGTCCTGGGGATCGTGGATCAGGAGAAAGGCGCTTTGATCGGGCACGTCGAAACCAGTTGGGGGTGGGATCCCCACAATCCCGACCTATCCATCGTC
This sequence comes from Anaerolineales bacterium, assembly GCA_050115475.1. GTDB lineage: Bacteria > Chloroflexota > Anaerolineae > Anaerolineales > UBA11579 > JASFQL01. The sequence goes on along the minus strand of JASFQL010000016.1, from coordinate 61,764 downwards.
ATCGCTCCTCCACACCAGCGCCAGGGGCTTGGTAGCGAAGCTTTGAGGTTGGTTCTGACCTTCCTCTTCGAACATACCTCCGCCCACAACATAGCCGGAGGGTTCCCTGATTGGGCCGAATCCGCCAGGCAGTTCTCCGCCAAGCACGGCTTCAAGGAGAGTGGAGCCATCCATAGGGATGGCATTCGAAATGGAGATTACTTCGACACCGTCATCGTCGATATACTCCGTCCAGAGTGGAAAGCAATGCAAGGAGGATAGACATGCCGCTTCAAGGAAAAATGACTATTTTGAGAGAAGAACGCGAAGAGGACATGCCTTTCCTCCTCGAACTGCGCAACAACCTCGAAACACAAGGATTCACGAAATCCCTCCCCACAGATTACACCCTCCCCATGTATACGAAACGCTTCGAAAGCCGAGAGTTCTCGTTCGACCGCGGCGACGGCCGCTTCGTAATCGTTCACAAGGACAGCAGCGAATTAGCAGGATCAATTGGATATGTCAACCATGAACCTCGCCATGCCGCCACCATCGGTATCGCCGTATCGAGGAAATTCTGGGGAACAGGCCTGGCTTACGACGCCCAGGAAGTCTTGCTTAATTTCCTCTTTCACGAATTGGGGCTGCGGGTCGTTCGATTGTGGACGAACAGCGGTAACCCGGCCGCCGTCGATCTGGCTGGACGTTCGGGGTTCAAAGTCTCTGTGCGAGGGCGCGAGGCCGTCTTTCGCCTGGGTGCCGTTTACGATAACCTGATGATGGATTTGTTGCGAGAAGAATTTTACCAAGCCCGTCCCGAACTGAAGGATAATCTCCCCAGCCTCTAACAACTATGGCGCTACATCACATCCTTCGCGGGTGTCCGGGAAGACCTGCACGTCGAAATAATTTTCATAGGTGGAGTAGTAGCTGATATCTTCCAATAACCCGAAATCGGTCCCAAAATAAGCGTCGAAAACCAGCCGGAAGGTATTCACCGGGGTGATGGAAGAGTACAGTATGCCGTCATCGATACCGGGCAGATAATAGGCGTTGAGGATGTTCAGGCGGAAAGGATAGGGATTCGTGCCCGGTCCGCTGTGGTCGGCCTGGAGAAGGATAATCGGCGGGGATTCCGATCTCGCAAGGATTTCATCGACAACTCCCAAAATTTTCTGATTGATAAACCTCACCTGGTTGATATACGACCCGTTCACTGGCGTGAACTCCCCATCCGGCCCAAAAACGTAGGGGTGATGGGGTGCCAATACGTGGGCAAAAACGAAGGTAGGTTCGCGGATTTCCGCGATTCCCGGCAAAGCATCCAGAGTGAAACTCACCGTATCGTACTGGGCTTTCTTGACTCCCTCATCGACAATGGTCGTGAAGCGCTGGTTCAGTTGGGTCTCGAGGTCTAGTAAAGCCTGAAGCAAAGTCGTACGGATGAAGAGCACCTCGAAGTTGTTCAACTTCCCGAACCCGTAAATCTTCGAGAGAGTATCCTGTCCCCCAGAGTCTTTGGAGAGGTACAGGCCAGCATCCCTCCATTCCGTCCAATAATAGCCCGTCTCGAAGGCTACCGTGGTATAACCCAGGGCTTCGAAATCTTCCTGTACGCGATTGTTTTGGATCAGCCGCCAGGCGAGTTGTTCGGCGCTGTTGGCATCTTCGGTGAGGTTGATCTGGTCCAAATAATCCCTGTTGAGGCTGGAGCTCAACGACAAACGCGTCATCACGTAGTTGCTGCGGCTGCAGGTCGCCACGTAGAAGCCGCGTTCAGTGAGTTCATTCAAGAAGTCCCTATTGTCATAACCGTAAAAATCTATTAATACATCGTCCCTGGCGTAGCCATCCAGGATGATGTAATATACGTCCGGCAGTTCGGTGGGCGATATTCCGGCCATAGCAGGTGTCTCATCAACATCCATCCTGGCAAGGTTAACGGCGTCAGCAATATAGAATGAAATAATCTGGAAAACCGGCCAGGCCAGCAAGACCAGGCTGACGATGTTGACCACCCGGGTGACTTCGCGAGGGGACTTCATGCTCCTGGCGATCCAAACTATACCTGCGATGAAAAATGCAGCCATAATAAGAAGGAGATAGCGGTGCCTGCCAATGACAATCCCAAATTCGCTGCTCTGTCTGATAGCCTGATAAATATGGCCATAAGAGAAGAAGAAAATCAAGATGAGGGAAGTAATCAATCCGGCTTTATACCGGTCCTTGTGGATAGACCTTAAGACCAGGAATAGCAACAGAGTAAAGACTGTAGAGAGAATCAAAGCACGCAGACTGGATATTACCGTTGTCTCCTGGATGTTCAAAGCATACAAAGACACGACAGGATATATCCCTATTAGGAGAACGTGGAAAGGAAATGTTTTCACATTTTTCATACAGGCACACCACACTGCGAGTGGCAATTATACCCCCATCAATTGGGAGGATCAGGAATGATATAATGCCTCAGAATTCTCATCATCACCCCCGGAGGATTGGATGGCATTCAGCAGGTTCAAGGAATGGTCCCAGAGCCACCTGGATAAAAAACTCATTATCCCGCTGATTTTATTCGGCGTAAGTGTGTTCCTGTTCTACAATTTCTTTTTCCCCTCCCTACGGGAAATCAACCTGTGGGATGAAGCCGTCTACATCAACACCGGCCGCCTCCTCGCCGAGGGACAGCTCCCACCCTTCTACCGCAATCCCTTGGTTGGGGTGTTGTATGCTCTCACCTACCTCCCCTATCTCTCCTCTCCTTATTGGATGGTGCAAAGCGCCGCGCTCGGCCGCTTCATCCTCTTTACCCTGATGTGGGTTGGATGTTATCTCGTTTACCAGCAGAGTGCCAAAGATCACCCCACCGGAATCATTGTGGGATTTTTGATTGTCTTCCCCGCCTTGTTCGAAATCCTGGTCAACCCCAGTGACGCGCTTTTCGCGGCCATGTCCGCCTTGGCATTGTGGCAGGTATTATATTATTACAATACACGAAAGAAAATACATCTGTGGTGGGCCTCCTCTTTAGTTGGGCTGGCAGCTCTCTCCCGCAACGACGGCTTGATATTATTCCTCATATTTCTGGTCATCACGCTAACCCTCACCTGGAAATCCAGAAAGCCTTGGTACTGGCTCCCTCCCAGCCTCCTGCCCTTCATCGCCCTCGTGGGTGGGTACCTGCTGGTATATGGGCTGGCGACCGGGGATTTTTCCCTGGGCACCACCGAACGCTCATACGTTGCCTTTCAACAGGGGCACTCCGTCGTATACCATCGAACGGATGGCTGCCAGTTGAGTATGATGGCTTGTACCGTTCTCGAAGCGCAGGAAATCTACGGCACACCACAGGAGAACGGGCATTCGATATTCAAGGCGATAAGCAGGAACCCTCAAGCCTATCTCGAACGCCTGGGGAAAATCATTACCAGACTCCCCACACTGACCTTCGAAGCTTACGGCAAACGAACCGCCTTCTTACTCTTCTTCCTAATCGCCAGGGGTCTGATCGAACTCATCCACAAACGGAAAATCTCCGTCCTTCTATTACTACTCTCCTGGATGCTTTACATGGGGACCTATTTCCTGACTTTTTTCCGCAAAGGTTACCTGTGGATGTCCTTCCCCATCCTCTACACTTTGGGGGTTATTGGCCTGTATGGGGTTGTTTTAGACATCAAAGAAAAGAAGGCGCGGGGTATCTGGACAGCCTTGCTGGTCATTTTGTCCATTGTCGGTTTGGTGACGGATACGCGCGCCTTGTATTTCACCACCTTCCTCTTCCTCGGTGGATTATGGATTGCTTATTTCATCCTTCGAGGTGAGAACAACCAAAAGAACGCCACCGCTGCCACGCTGCTGGTCTTCCTCACCATCGGCCTGGTCATCCGTGGGGGCACCTTCGACCCGCCCATCTCCCACCCGTTAGGGGAAATCGCCGAAGAAGAGGCCATCGTCGTCCTACAGGAGAATTTTTCCCAAGGCACGAAGGTCGTGGCTGGCGCGCCGGGCGCGGTATGGGCTGCTCGCATGGAGTATGTTTCGATCAGCGAGGAAGACTTTCTATTTGATTCCAGCGAGGAATTAAACCAAAAGTTAATAGAACTAGGCGTGGAAGCTATCTACGTCGATCATCACCTATCGAACATCAATGAAGGCATCTGGCGCTTGATCGAACCACAGATCGACTCTGGATATGAGACCCTGTATATGGGGAGAGAGGGGTCGATCAGGGTATTAGCTATAACTGAGGATTAGGAATCAGGAATTTGTGTACGGTAATACTTTGATAATAAAAGAAGGACGCGTGTACTCCAGTCTAGTTGGCGAGCACCCTTCTTCCGCCAGTTCTCAGAAAGGGGCATGAAGACGCTGGAAGGCGATTTTGGCCCAAAATCCCAATATCCCTCGGCATTACTTGCCTTCCACAGCCATTCCACTACCTCTCCCGCTATTTTCTGCCAGGTGGGAAACCGAGTAAGAAGTTCGTGGGAAGTAAACCAGCGGTCAAGCGGTCCCGGTTTCATGACCGGAGGTCGTGATACATTCACCTCTTGGTAGCCAAGACCTCTATCCAGATGCCAGAGATAGGTCAAAAGTGCTTCTTCCAAGGGGGGATTTAGGTCAGAGGGCCGCGAGCTTATCAAATATAGTGTGTATTTATTCCGGAGTGTCAAATAGCTATCCCGCACCGAAGCGCCGGTCAGTACCTTGTGGGCTCTTACCTCGGCTTCCTCATCATACTGCCCGGATTCGAATGTTCGTGTGGCAATCTCATACCACAAAGCCCATACCTCATCCAAGCAGGGATGGAGAGGATCGATCCTCGCCAAGGAAGAAGCCGCGAACAGGCGAACCCCTGTCTCCCAACGATCGTTTTTTTCTGGTCGATCCCGGACCTCACCCGTCTCAATTACGAAGACGAGGTACCGGCTTGCTTTTTCAAGTATGGGGTATTGTTCGACTAAACCCAGATTCACTGCCCGCTCTACACCAACTTCAGTCGTACCAATATTCTGTTTAAGGCTGTAGTCTTTAGAATGCAACCTTCCCCAACTCCCATCCTCCCACTGTTCCCCTGCAAGGGTACGTATATGGGAGTGGCGGTCTAAATCTTTATTGGCTTCTATGACTTCCCGGTAATCTAGTGGTTTGCAGAGGACATCTCGCAGCAGCCGCAGTTTGATGACAGGATCAGAGGTCTGGTCGAGTAGATACTCCCCCAAATCGATGATCCGGTCGAGTTCCGGCATTTTCACGCTCCATGGCGAACCGGAGGTTCGTGTTTCTTGACCATCTGCCAGCAACTACTAGTTGGTTCAAATCTCAATTCATAGACCTGGTTATCTGGCTGTACCATCACGAGGATGTGTTCCCCCTCATTCTCCTCCCAGCGTCGTCCGACACCATCCACCCGGTAAGAATTCCCCTCCCAAGTAAATAAAAAAGGAATCTGCTCTCCCGCCTGATTCACACGGCTGCTGACCTCAATCGGGTCCATCCATCTTCCTGTCGAGGAAATCCTTGAGGTAATTTAAGGCGAAGTCTGCCGCCTGTTCTTTCACCTTGATGCGAGATCCTTTGAAGATTTGATGGGTCGTCCATGTCCCCTGAGAGCAGCTGAGGCCGAAATATACCAGCCCGACCGGTTTCTCGGCAGTACCTCCTGCAGGGCCAGCGATCCCACTCACAGAAATACCGATATCTGCCGCCAAGGCTCGCCGGACACCTATTGCCATTTCTGACACGGTCGCATCACTGACGGCGCCGTGGGCTTCCAACGTCTCCCATTTGACCTTTAACAAACGCACTTTAGCATTGTAGGCATAAGCCGCGATGCCCCCTATATAGTATGTGGACGAACCGGGTACGTTCGTTATGCGATGGCTGATTAATCCCCCTGTACAAGATTCGGCTATACCCAGGCTCAGCCCCTTTTCTCGTAATTTTTCCCCTACTTTTTTTTCTAATTCTGTATCCATAGAATAAATTATATCAGCAACACAGCCATCGAAATGGAAAACTTCTCATCCAGGAAAGCAACCAATTAATGGAAGTTTTGATTAATTTCAAGTACAATGTAGGATACCCTGGTTTCTCAAGACGCGATCCACACACCTGCGAAACTGAGGGAATTTTCTATACAATGAATACCAAGCTGTTCATTGTTGCTGAGAATATTTTCGATATTCTCGGGAAATAAAGCACATCTGAATGACCACCATAGTTACACCAAAGAAAGAGCCGACAACCAACGGTTCAACTTCTTTCATTCCCATCCCCGCAAATTGGCTGGGGCCAGTCAGGGGTATATGGGGAATTGTGGTCATGTATTGCTTCACTCTTTTTTTCGCCGGCATTCCCACTCGCTACCAATATCTCGTCGAGGTTCCTCCTGAAAAGATTGATGCCCTAAACCAATTGGGACTCACACCAGAAATTCAAGCTTATTGGTTGCTGGCCGTAGAGATTATTTTCATGTTGGGCTTCTCGATTGTTGGCATCCTGATTTATTTCCAAAAATCCAATGACCTGGTAACCGTCTCCACTTCCCTTCTCCTTGTCAGCTTTGGGACAACGAACCTGAACATCATTACTTCATTGGCGATGTTCTATCCTGCCATGGAAATTCCGACCAGGATCGCTAAATTTATCAGTTGGTCACTGCTTATCCCCATCCTATACACCTTCCCTAATGGTAAGTTCATTCCCAGTGGAACTCGTTGGTTAGCCCTAATTTGGATCGGTACGAACCTGGCTTGGTTGATTTACCCTGACCTCCCCAACAACCCGACTCAAAGCGGTATGCTCACACAGCCTTTTTGGTTTTATTTTTACCTGGCTTGGTTCCTTTCAAGTGTGATCGCTCAAGTTTTCCGCTTTAAGCGCAGTAAATCACTCACACAAAAACAACAGACGAAGTGGGCTGTGTTTGGTTTTTGTATTGCTGTTGCAGGAACTTTCCTTGAAGAACTTCCTGCCATGATTAATCCTGGACTCATGAATTCGAATACACCCGAAGGTGTACTTTACACCTCGGTAAGTGTGACCTTTTTCCTTCTCTTCATGTTATTCGTTCCAATAACCTTGGGTATTTCAATTCGACGAAACCGGCTGTGGGACATCGACTTCGTCATTAACCGCAGCCTCGTCTATGGATTGGCTTCAGGGTTACTAGCGCTGGTCTTCACGGGTATCTTTTTCCTCCTCCAATACCTTTTTGAACGCCTGACAGGCGTACAACAATCTGCCCTAGCTGTGGTTGCCTCGACCTTGACCATTACCGGACTGTTTACACCTGTACGCTCACGTATGCAAACCTTTATCGACCGGCAGCTTTATGGAATCCATATTAACTACAAAAGAAGACCTTTCGTTGGCCTTTCTAAAGATTACCGGTATTTTCCTGAACCGCACGAATTGGACAAATACCTCGTCCTGGAGCCAATCGGACGGGGCGGGATGGCTGAAATTTATAAAGGCCGTCGAAAAGCGGATAACCTGGAAGTAGCCATTAAAGTGTTATCCCCCAAAAACCCCGACGATGAATCAAGTTTCAGGCTGCGCTTTGCTCGCGAGGCAGAAACAGCCTTTTCCCTCAAGCATCCCAATATCGTTAAAGTTTATGAGCATTGCGAATCCGATGAATTGTGCTACATCGTTATGGAATATATCTCAGGTTTGAATCTGCTTGAATTGATCAGGGAATCCGGGCTTTTGGAAATTGAAGCTGTTCAGGCTTTGGTTTTGGATATTTCTAAAGCCCTGGACTATGCACATAAAAAGGGGATCATTCATCGGGACATAAAACCCTCCAATGTCCTGCTTAGACCTGTCCACCGACTCGGCGAAATTATCCACGAACCTGTTTTGACCGATTTCGGTATAGCGAAAATGGTGGCAGCTATCAACCAGATCACGGTCACCGAAATCGTCGGGACACTCGACTACATCGCACCCGAACAAATCCAGGCGTCCTCACATGTCGATCATAAGGCTGATATCTATGCCTTGGGGATCATGACTTTCCAAATGTTGACAGGGAGACTCCCTTTCCCCAATCACAACCCCAGCGCTACGCTGATCGGCCACCTCCAACATCCCCCACCGAATCCTCAAAACTTCCATCCCTTTATCCCCGATCACATCGCCCAGGCAATCAAAAAAGCCCTGGCGAAAGAACCAAATAAGCGTTTCGCCTCAGCCAGTGAATTTGCCGAAGCGATCCAATAGTTACCGCTCACAATCTTGAAATCCACCTTTTTAATCAAAAGGGATAGGTTTGGGTGCCTGTCCCTGTAGGATCATCTTTGTATTTCGTGTTTATCTAGTTTTATCAGCGGTTACATACTGATTGAGGTCATCCCTTTTGGGTCTGCCTTAACAACACCCACACACCAGCAGCGATTAGTATCAGCGGGAGGAGGAAACGGCCATACGGCTCAGATAAGAGGAACACCAGTCCAATAAATCCCGTGATACCACCAGGGATGAGTGCCCACCAGTTCTCCTTATTACGGAAATACACCACAAAAAAGGGAATGGCTATCGCCAGCATAATATATGCTGGTACCAAAAAATCATCCAGTACATTCGCCTCGATCAATCCTACCATGGTCCCGATAACGATCATAGTATAAGCAGGAATCAAAGCCCACCAATTCTCGCGGTTGATGTAATATACAACCAGGAAGGGGATGGCGATGGCGTAGAGGATGAAAGGTGCAATCTGGTCATCGCTGAGAATATTCAAACTGGTCAACAACAGCATCAAAGCAATCGCCAGGAGGATAAAGGAGGGGATCAGCGCCCACCAATGTACTTTGTTTCTAATGTATACTGCCAGGAAGGGGATGGCCACCAACGTGAGTACGACAGTCCCCACGAGATCTCCACTCACCAACTCCCATATTGCTACGGCACCGATGGTCGAAATAGCCAACAACACGTAAGCAGGGATGAGAAGGGTCCAGTCTGAACGATCGGTCAAGAAAATTGCCAGGGTGATCAAGCCGCCCAGGAAGAAAATACCCAGGTCGATCCATTCCGATGCCTGGAAATAGATATCTTTCATGGCGACGAGACCGAAACAGATTAATAGAATGCCCCAGCCCATGTTTTGCTTACTTACTTTCGTTTCCATTTGTAACTCCTCAAATTATAAAGTTTGATAAATACATACTATCAGAATATACTACGAAACACATGAAAAAAAGTTGTCGGAAAGAGGGGAATTATTCATATTCTCTTCTATCTCTAACCCAGATAACAACAGATTTCTTTGCCTGCAATAATCCGGTAGTAAGGTACACATCAACTGCTTCTATAAACAAATAGAATCAGAACAGCCCAATCCCTCCGGACTGGGCTGCTCAGGTTTTTCATAAAACAGAGTCCACTAAGTAGAAACCAGCTGTTTTCGTCTAATTCGCTGAAAGATTCGATAAGTGAGAATAACAATGCCAACAACGTAGGCGATAAACATCCACTGGTAGGGATAAAGGAATTCCATATAAGGATAAAAGAGGGCACCTTCCCAAGAGCGCTCGATCATGATGCCGGGCTCAGTAAGTTCCTCATTGAATCTCCTGTACCACTTGAAATCAGACTGAATCGGTGGATCGCATGCAGAATAATCGGAGATATCTTCGATATTTCCGTTTCCAAACCGGCTTATACAAGTTTGTACACCGAGAATTTCATAGGAAATAGATTGTTCCGTTGTGACTTCCGAATGGAGATAGGTCCAATCGATTTTTTCTACGGCAACAAACAGCAATTGAAGATAGACTGAAAATAAAAGGATCAATAAAAAACCGTTTCGGTTGGTAGTTTTTCTCCCCATCATCCAGCCGAAAATAATACTGCCAATGCCAACACCTACGCCCATGATCAACAAAGCCACCGGGTGGAAAATCCCACTCGTAATCAAATATTCTCCCCTCTGACTGAATACCAGCAAAACGAGTATTCCAAAGGCAACCAACGTTATGCGGCTTTCGAAGATGTTCTTCACCTGTTCGATCAGGTAAGTATGGATCGGGATAAACGCCTTCCCGCAGTTGGTGCAGTATCGTGCCTCCACGGATCTCAAGGCACCGCATCGGGGACAAAGGCTTGCATTCATTGAAGATGGTCCTGTGACCATAACGACCTCCTTTCCCTGAAGATTCAACCAGTGCTCCCGTAGAAGGTTGCCTGGATAATCTTTCAGTTCACGTAAGAAAATAAAAGATTGACGTACGCTTCCCCCTCCAGCGGCTTCGGATACTGTCTGGGTAAACACGTCCTGCATCTCTTCTTCGAACACTACTCGGTAGTTCCTTGGATATAGTCCCACGAGTAGTTGATAAAACCAGGCAGCGAAACGCTCGACAAGACTCATAACATTTGCTCCACAACTTGTATTCGGGCGATCTCCATGAGTCGTTGAAACCGGGACACTTCTGCATTCAAAACGCGCCGCCCAAGCTCAGTCAGGCAGTATTCCTTTCGCCCCCGCCCTGAATCACCTTCATCATGTCGGGTTATTCGTTCCACCCAACCTAATCCCCATAGACGTTTCAGCGCCCCGTATAACGTCCCCGTGCTTAACACGACCCGACCATCGCTTAAAGACTCCACTTCCTTCAAAATCCCATATCCATGCTTGGCGCCAGGCGCCAGGCTCACCATGATGAAGAAAGTAGCTTCTCTCAGCGGCAAATGTTCTTGGATATCGATTTCTTGCTTCATATATCACCTCAACTATGGCGTTAAACGACATATCGTTAAACGCCATAATATACGATTTCACTCATTCTGTCAAGCGCCTTTCTCTAATTGATAAGAGGGCGCTTAAGGATTTCTCCAACCAGCCGGCATCCGAAAGTGTATAATTCACATACCATGACCGCACCGGAACACATCCAACTCATCCTGGATTCCCTCCCCGACAAACCCGGCTGCTACCTGATGAAGAACAAAAACGGGAAAGTCATCTATGTCGGAAAGGCAGTCAACCTGCGCGCCAGGGTGCGGTCGTATTTCCACACCAGCACCCAAGAATACGACAAAGCCCGAGAGATTGCCAAGAACGTCGCCAATATCGAATACATCGTCACAGGCTCCGAGCTTGAGGCGCTCATCCTGGAGATGAACCTCATCAAACAGTACCGCCCGCGTTTCAACGTCCGCCTGAAAGACGACAAGCGATATCCCTACATCAAAGTCCACTGGGGGAATCTCTACCCCACCGTCACCGTCACCCGCAAGATGACAGACGACGGCTCCCGTTACTTCGGTCCCTATTACTCGGTGTGGGCCGTCCACAAGACCCTCGACGTCCTCCGGCGCATTTTCCCCTACCTGACCTGCGATCGGACCATTACGGGGGAAGATGAACGTGCTTGCCTGTACTACGACATCAAGCTGTGTACCGCCCCATGCATCGGTAAGGTCAACCAGGAAGAATACCGCCAGATGATTTCCGACCTGTGCAGCTTCCTGGATGGACGCACGGAGTCGATCACCGATAGACTCCAAATCGAGATGCAGACTGCTTCAAACGAACTCCGTTTCGAGAAAGCCGCCGCCATCCGCGACCAACTGAACGCCATCGAAGAGGTGGTCAAGAAGCAGCGGGTCTTCGACACCGAATACGTCGATTCAGACGTGATCGCCATCGCCCGCAGTGAGCGAGAGGCCTGCATCCAGGTCTTTTTCATCCGTGGCGGAAAAATGATTGGCCGGGAATACTTCCTCATGGAAGGCACCGAGGAGAGTGAAGATCAGGCTGTGTTGGGTGAATTCATCAAACAGTTCTACGACCAAGCCGCCAGCCTTCCTTCAGAGGTGCTCCTCCCAGAAGACATCGAGGAAGCCCAAATCATCAAGCAGTGGTTAGAGCAGCGCCGGGGAGATAAAAAACGTGTTGAGATTAAGATCCCTCGCCGGGGGAAAAAGAAAGATCTCATCCGTATGGCGACGGAGAACGCCACCGAAACCCTCTCCTCTCTCCAGGCCCGGTGGGAGGCGGATACCCACCGCCAGGAACAAGCCCTCGCCGACCTGCAAGAAGCCTTCAAGATGGATACCCCACCCAACCGAATCGAGTGCTACGACATTTCCAACACCCAGGGGACAGCTATCGTCGGCAGTATGGTTATATTCGAACAGGGAGTCCCCAACAAGAAACTCTACCGCCGGTTCAACATCCGAAATGTGGAAGGACCGGACGATTTCGCCAGTATGGAAGAAGTTCTCACCCGCCGCTTCAAACGTTGGGGTGCCGCCCAGGAAATCGACGACACGCCCGGCAAGAAGCCTGATCCTGCCTTTGCCCTTCTTCCCGACGTCCTCATCGTGGACGGGGGGAAAGGCCAGTTGAGCCGTGCTGCCCGGGTGATGGAGGATAACGGCTTGCTGGGCAAATTCACTCTCGCTGGCCTCGCCAAACAGAACGAGGAGCTGTTCATCCACGGACGCACACGCGGTCTGCTCCTCCCCCGCAAATCCGAGGGGCTGTACCTGCTCCAGCGCATCCGCGACGAAGCCCACCGCTTCGCCATCACCGCCCACCGAAAAAAACGGTCCCGCGAAGGGATCACCTCCATCCTCGACAGCATCCCCGGCATCGGCCCGGCCAAACGAAAGTCCCTCCTGAATCATTTCGGTTCCCTCAAGAAGATCAAGGGAGCAAGCCTCAAAGAACTTACAGAAGTCCAGGGAATCAATGAAGGGCTTGCCTTGGCAATTATTTCCCATTTAGAATAAATTTATGAGAATCATCCGGTATACGCAAATTTTGGGGACATGTTTCTGACCAGCAGGTTGAAGTTGGAACTCTTTAATGAAATCGAGTCAGCTTTCTATTTGGACTTTGAAAAGCGGGGCGTCAGGGTTTAGAGGAAAATTAATAACCGGGTAATTCATTCAAACTAGTTATAGAATATACAGGGCGGGATTTTTCACAGCCCACATTTATAGCCCCCAAAAGGAATACCTGAGTTGAAGAAAGCCGTACTATTGACATTTCTCTTTCTCACAGCCTGCGTCAGTCAACCAACGGTTGAGGATGAATCTCCACCACTGTCCTTCCCAACTGCCACTATTCACCTAACAACCATTGTACCAATTTCCGAATATTCTCTCTTAGGGGATGTCTCTGGCGTCATCGCTTTCTACTCCAACCGCGATGGCAACGACCAGATCCATACAGTAAATTTGGACAACGGCAATAGTTTACGAACCCCCCAGCAGGTGACGGCCAGTTCAGCGGGGGCCAGATCCCCCGCTATATCCCCGGATGGGACACGGATTGCCTATATGTCAGACATGGACATCTATGTGATGAACACTAACGGCACGGAAAACCAACGCCTGACGAATACGCCATCCTACGACTCCCATCCAAGTTGGTCACCCGATGGGACGCACATTGCATTTATCTCCGAAAGGGATGGCAATCTTGAAATTTATACAATGAACGCTGATGGTTCCAATGTCCAACGCCTGACAGATGATCCGGCGGATGATATGCGCCCAAACTGGTCGCCTGATGGAACTCGAATTCTATTCAATTCCGAGCGGGACGGTAATTGGGATATCTATGTCATGGATGTAGATGGCGGCAACATCCAACGCTTATCGGACAGCTCGAATTGGGAACTATTCCCGCAATGGTCGCCCGACGGCACACAGATTGCCTTCACCTTGGCAACACCCAATGTGTGGGATCAACAAATCTATGTGATGAACGCAGACGGCACGAACGTCCGGCAATTGACGAACCCGCCGGGAATCAGTGAGGATCCCATCTGGTCACCCGATGGTTCGCATATCGTCTTTCAAACAGACCGGGACGGCAATTTTGAAATCTACATCATGGATACGGATGGAAGCAATCAACAACGGCTGACGAACAATCCTGCCGACGATTACTGGCCTTCCTGGGGGCCTTAAGACCAAGTAGGTTTCTTTCACATTGCCCTCAAAAAGAACCGCCTGTCTCTCAACAAGGCGGTCTTTTTACTTATCTGTACACCTATCGTTTAAAATAACGCAGTAGCTGGTCCCCTTCCTATAACAACATTCGTCTTAGCAAGGGATAGTTACTCCCTCATTATCTCCTTGGCGCGTTTATTTTTGCGGCCGCGGGTGGTCGAATCCAATATCCGTTTGCGAATGCGGAGACTTTTGGGAGTGACCTCCAATAACTCATCATCGGCTAGATATTCAATCGCTTCATCCAGACTCATCTCGCGGTGCGGGGAGAGCCGCACCTCAATATCCCGAATTGAATTTCGCATATTAGTGAGATGTTTAGTTTTACAAACGTTTACATCCAGATCACCAGGACGCTGGTTCTCCCCAACCACCATACCAGTGTACACTTCTGTGCCAGGTACTACAAAGAGTGTCCCGCGTTCCTCAGCATTCTTTAATCCAAAGGTGGTCGTGATGCCATTTTCCCAGGCGACAAGAGAACCTCGCGACCTCGTGGCGATTGTGCCAACTATAGGAGCATAGCCATGAAACCTGGTATTCATAGTCCCCAATCCGCGCGTCGCTGTGAGGAATTGATATCTGAAGCCAAGCATACCGCGTGAAGGGACGATGAAGGTCAACAAGGTCGTTCCTGCGGTCGACTCTACCATGTCCCGTAGTTCGCCACGACGCTTACTCAGAATTTCTATCACGCTGCCAACAGTCTCCTGGTTAGTTTCGATATACACCTCTTCAAATGGCTCTTCTAATTTCCCTGACTGGTCGGTCTTTAATATCACTTCGGGACGGGATACTTGGAATTCGTAACCTTCCCGCCGCATGGTTTCGATTAATATAGCCAGGTGCAATTCCCCCCGCCCGGCAACCAAAAACGTATCAGCCGATTCTGTTTCTTCAACCCGCAAAGACAGATTGCTCCTTATCTCAGTAAACAACCGCTCGCGCAATCTGCGGGAAGTCCCCCAGCGGCCTTCTCTCCCTGCAAATGGGGAAGTATTCACCCCAAAAGTCATCCGAACGGTTGGTTCCTCGATAGTAATGCCTGGTAATGCCACCGGGTTTTCTGGATCGCATAGAGTTTCGCCAATCGCAATCTGCTCCAAGCCGGCGATTGCCACGATATCTCCAGCTTTAGCCTGTTCCACTTCTATTCGGTCCAAGCCTTCTTGAACATATAGATAGTGAATGGTTTCTGGGAATATTTCCCCTTTCAAGGTCATGCGAGCCACCGTCTGACCAGAGAATATTTCTCCTGCAAACACCCGGCCAATAGCTGTCAGTCCTCGGTAATTATCATAATCCAAGGTCGTAACGCGCATTTGCAATGGTTTTTCAATATCGACAACCGGAGCAGGGATGGTTTTTAAAATCGTATGGAACAATGGCATCAAATCAGGACCAACTTCTGGATTCAATCCGGCCTGATAATCTGTCGCAATCGTATACACAATCGGGAAATCCGCCTGCTCATCGGTAGCACCAAGCTCTATAAAAAGATCAAAGGTTTCGTTCAGCACCCGGCTTGGGTCTGCATCCTTACGGTCCACCTTATTTATTACAACGATGACACGATGCCCAAGTTCAAGGGCTTTTTTGAGTACATAGCGGGTCTGGGGACGAGGGCCTTCGGCAGCATCCACCAATAATAGAACGCCATCCACCATATTGAGTACTCGCTCCACTTCACCCCCAAAATCAGCGTGACCGGGCGTATCCACAATATTGAGCTTGACCTGTTGGCCTGTTTCAGGATCGGTAACGCGGACCGCAGTATTCTTCGCTAGAATGGTGATGCCGCGTTCACGTTCTAGATCATTTGAATCAAGGACGCGCTCCCTTACTTGTTGATTTTCTCGAAAGACTCTCGCCTGACGCAATAGCCCGTCTACCAGGGTGGTTTTCCCGTGGTCAACGTGGGCAATAATGGCGAGATTGCGTAAATCTGAACGTGTTATTTGCATAGTACCTCAAAGCTTGCACAAAAAAACCGGCCATATATGACCGGAAACAAAATAATAACCGCACAAGTGTATCAGAGAAGCCAAATTTATGATAGGCCAGGAGATGGTAAAAACCTATTGTCTTTGTGTTTCCTTATATGCCAAAAACCCGCCTGGCTCTTCACCAGGCGGGTTCCACTAATCAATATTCTTATCTCTCTAAATACCGCAGCAGCCGGTCCCCCTCTCGGGTGCGCCATTCCTCATGTTCGTGTCTCATGGCCGGATCGTTCAAGATAAAAACCGTTGCCCATAAGACCATCGTGGCTTGCTGTGCCGCCATGAACAGATCTACATGCTTTAGCTGTTCATCCGGCAATGTCCGTGTCTGCGCGTACCCATCTAACAACGCCTCTTTTCTCCACTTGAGATCGTCTGTCCAGGGCCAGGAGCACAAAGCCACCCCTAAATCCCACATCCAATACCCATAGCCGAAGTCCTCGAAGTCGATAAATAAGGCTTTCCCCCCCTTGAAGAGAAGATTCTCCGGGTACATATCGCCGTGGATCAGTCCGTAAGCATCCGAACCTTTCCCAAAGGCTTCCATCGCTTTTTTAGTTTCCTTCGATACAATTTGGAAAGCCTCCAGATATCTCTTAGGGATAGCAGCAAGCACCTCATCCATCGGGAAACGGAACTCCCGCCCACCCAATTGTCCTTCCCAATCCCAATGCGGGCGCGTGAACCCCTTGGGGGGCTGCCATTTCTCCGAGAAATTATGCAGTTTCCCCATCGTCTCCCCCCATGACCGGAAATGTTTAGGCCGCAGGCCATCCAACATTCTTCGCCCATCCAACCAGCGCATCATAGAAACCAGCCGGCCATCTGGTACACCCGGTGTGGCAACTTTGATCAGATACCTGCCATCCAGTGTGGGAACAGGCTGGGGAACAGGCAGCCCTGCCTCCTCACTCAAGGCAGTCAGCCAAGTGAGTTCGGATTCGACCCCCTTGGCGTTACTCGTAGTAAGGATGCGTAGGTTGTAGCGGTTGGGTACATATAGGCTGGATTGGCCCCTTTGATTAACCGAATCGGTCACATCCACCCGGAAGATGACGTTCCCTTCGTAATGGGTAAATGTCAGCTTGGCCCCCTCCATACCGTACTGCTGCAGCGCCACTTCGGCCAAACTACGCAGTCTGCGTAGACGGCCGCGACGTGATAATTCGTTGTAAGCTTTCATCGATGTTTTCCTTCCATACTATAAAAGAAGCCATGTGTGCCGTGCACCATGGCTTCTATCTTTGGTCTTGTAGATTTCAGGTGCTTTCTAGCAACACGAAATCGATTACCTGGGTCAGGTAATGACTTATCGTTTCAATTGTGTGTGCATAAGGATGCCTCCATGTTGAGAAAGCCCCCAAAGTGTATCGCCGTGTAAAAAAGCTGTCAAGCTTTTACCTAAAGAGTCCCCCGGATTTTATACCTGTTCGTGTTGGTCCACTTTCAACACAAACACTGTGGCGCGTTTTAGTCCTTGCTCTTCAAGGTGCTGGCTGTTTTCTTTTATGACTGCAATAGCCTGGTCTACACAATCATCCTCTGTTCCTATCATCAATGTTGAGTTCCCTCTCCGGAAATAACCACCTGTAGAGGGAAGAACCGTCACCTGGAATCCCTCGTTATTTAAAGCTTTGACCACCTGATCCTTATCATTGTCCTGTAAAATACACACAATCATCTTCATGTTAGAATTCCTCGTAATGGTCAATATCAAACACGTAGACGATCATTCTCTCGCTTTCGACGTGTTTCTTCCCAATCACCGGGAGACGATCAAAAATCGTATTCCTGAATTCAAAATTCTTCTCACAACAACTGTTCAACACCCTGACCACAGGATCGATTTGAGTATCTTCCACACCGATCAATAAAGAAATTTTATTACGCTCCCCACTCCCCGATGAACTCGACAACGTTGTTACCGGGATTCCCATGATGTTTAGTATATTCAACACATCGTGGCGGTCATTCTCGTCGATGACGGCCATGATAAGTTTAGTGATAGGGGGTTGATCACTTGCCCGATGTATTAATAAATCACCAAATCCAATCTCTTGATTGACTAAAGAATAATCGACTTCTGAGATAAGTTTCTTTAAATCATCTTCAGTAATCACACCGCTGGCAGATAATTCACTGTAGGCGCCTTTCTGTTCCCTCAATCCTTCCAGGTAAGCGTTGTTTATCGCCAGCGCTTCGACACGCCTATCTCGCTGGGTGATCTCATCTACGATCTCAGCTCTGGCCTCGATCTGCTTCTTCATGGCAGGTTTTAAGATCTGCCAGGCACGATTTGAGATCATCCCCTCTTGATAAAGTGTCTTTACCCGTTGATACGCTGCTGAAGACGCAAACACCCTGGCCTGACTCTGCCGGTAAACCTCCTGATGGGCAGACTTTTCAACCAAACCCAAGCGAGTGATGAAAGTTTTCATCGTCGTACCCTGGACAAGTAAGGTGAACAACACGACTGCAAAGGTCATATCTTGGATAAGAATCAGTTCGCCTGATCCAATGGCCTGGGGAATACTCAAAGCTAGGGCTAATGAAATCCCACCGCGCAAACCACCCCAATACAGCACGTGCTGCATCCGTACGGGAATACTGCGGTTCCAACCAGAGAAAATATAGATCACGACTGCCCTGGCAATCAACACTACACCAATAGCTAAGAGCATCGTTGGCCAGTTCTGGATCATAGATTCAAGATCAATGACCAAACCAACCACAAGAAATACAAATGAGTTCGCCAGGAAAGCAACATATTCCCAAAAAGAGAATAAGCTGATTCGTGTTGTGGGACTCATCCCTCTTGGTCCGATGTTCCCGATATATAAACCGGCGGCGACGACAGCCAGAACACCACTCACATGGAAATTCTCCGCGACTAAGAAGGAGCTGTATGCTGCTACAATCGTGAATGAAATCTCAACCAGGTGGTTATTGACCTGACGGATAGCCGTTGCCAGTAGTCCTCCTACCACGATTCCGAT
Source organism: Anaerolineales bacterium (assembly GCA_050115475.1). Classification (GTDB taxonomy): domain Bacteria; phylum Chloroflexota; class Anaerolineae; order Anaerolineales; family UBA11579; genus JASFQL01. The sequence goes on along the minus strand of JASFQL010000016.1, from coordinate 42,800 downwards.
GAGTAATCCACCACCTGCGTTCACCAGGAATTCTACGATGATGGAGCTAGGAGTAATCACCTGTTCGCCTAATATCACGGCGATGGTTAGATTGAATAACACAATCGCAGCGCCATCGTTAAGGAGGCTTTCACCTTCAACCAGGATTTGAATTCTTTTCGGGACACCGAGCGAACGAAACAAGGCAACCACAGCCACCGGATCCGTTGCCGCAATCAATGCCCCGAACAATAAAGCCACATTCAACGAAAGAGCCGTTCCCCAGGAGATTACCCTACCCACAATGAACATTGAGAGAATCACCCCAGGAATGGCGAATGTCATAATCATCCACAGATTCTTTCTCAACTCACTAAATTTTATATGAAATGCCGCCTCAAAGATCAAGGGGGGAACGAGGACCACCAGGATCAATTGAGGAACGACCAAGCCCCGCAAGTTTTGAAGCTCAGTAAATCCAGTGAAGAATTCAAAAATCGTAACCGCTAAAGCAAGCCCAACGAGAACCAATCCAACTGTATACGGCATCCGCAAGCGTTGTACGCTGATGGCAACCAGGGCGGCAACGAAAAGTAATCCAATAAAGATTTCCAGTATGAGTACGAATTCCATATTACCCTTTACTAAATATCGATTTCACAAATTGTTCGATAAAATAATTTATACGAGATTTATCTATTATATCCTGATTCATTCTCAAAATTGGGAACGAGAATTCCATCCCTAAAGGTGAAACGTAGTACAATAGAACCTCAATTTTCTTAAGGATAAAAGGAACAATGGCACAGAAGAAGAAAAAAGGACCTCCCCCAAGGACGAAAGAACCCAAGAAAAAAAGGCTAACTACCAGTCAGGTTGCTTATTACGCAGTCGGGATCATCATCGTTCTAGCGATGTTACTCTCTATGTTCAAATATTTTTAAAAAGTATTTGATCATCTCAGGGAATTAATGATCCAAGAAATCGAATAAATAAACAACTGTTATAGTTGTGCTTTTCAATGTCCATAAAACCGTGAATTGCACATATCAATTTTCCTAGCATTTCCCTTAGCTGATTACTTTTACGTGGCTGGCAAGGATAAACAAAGCAGGACTGGCTGGTACCCACCGGCCGTGCATATCACTTTGCCAGGGTAACAACTTCCAGTAATAAGCGCCCCCATCAGCCACAACCTTTCCGGGATAGACCATCACTTCCTGGCCCGCTTGAAATACATATCGATTCCCACCTGATTGATAAATGACCATCACAGGCACCCCTTGTTTATTTTCCTTCTTCACATAACGGAGGGGAGAGGTGCCGGTCGTCACTACGACAACCTTATGTGGAGGCAACGGGACCGGTGTGAAGGTTGCTGTATATTCAGGTGTCGGAGAACTTGACGGTGTGGGAGATATCGATGGTGTGGGCGTATTCTTTGGTGTATCTGTGACCCTATTCACCTCGGTTAAAGTTGACTGCATACTATCTGCGGTGGAAGCAATAGACGTTGACGTGGACTCCATCTCGACGGCAAATACAGTGGCGTTGATTTGGTAAGCAGCGATAGTCTCTACCTGGCCAAAAGGAAGCGAAGAACACCCACTCAAGAAAAGAGTAATTAAGGTAATGAAAATAAGCTTTTTCGACATACGAATCACAGCCTCCAGCTTTACTTCGTCTGATATCTAAATTATTTCGGGGATTATACTACATGATTGAATTTACCCACCATAAGGATAAGACTGGAAATTTACACCTATTAATGTTGGTACTTTGCCTGGATTTTTCCACATATCCTCTACTCAATTCACTCACCAGTTGATCATTATTTAAAAAAAAACGATGAGTAGCAAGCTACTCATCGTCGAAAGAATTTCATTCCCATAGAAGAAGAGTCTAGATTACTGGCTCACGTGCCTCAACAATACAAACAATATCGGGTCAGTGGAAATGGTGTGCCCATCAACAATTTGTCCAGGCACAATTTCGTAAGCTTTATGGCCGCCATCGCCCTTTATCTCCTTGGCATACACCAGGATACATTTCCCCTCTTTAGCAATGATCCTGTTGGCAATGACACGTTTCCCATATATTCCCCAAACCGGGCGTCCCGCCTTGTTATATTTATAGACCTCCCTCAGCGGTGCGTTGCCGCCAGTCACCGTCACCCATTTCGTCGGCCGGCCATCACCCAGGGGCTGATTGTCCTCGCCAGCCCCAGTTTCCCCCTCATTTGTCCCGGATGAGTTTTGAAGCAGGGTCTTCAACTCCAACTGTCCCGTTTTCAGTTCACCAAGTAGTATAATTATCTTTTGATATTCTTGTTCTGACATTTCAATCATCCTTTCATCGTCCTCTACATCTTCTCCGATATTTATTCCAGATTCCCCTTCCCCTTCATCCTCTGATGGTGGCCATGCCTCATCACCTGAAAATAAAGCACCCAACTGCGTTTTCGTGAGGTGTGTCCGGTTGACGTCGAAATGGCAGGCTTCCCCCCCAAATTCCGAGCCGAGGTTGTTTTGGTTGGCTTCACTCCCAAATTGCCAGATCGTAACCCCTAAAAGGGGGTGGTCTGGATTGTAAAATACACTTGGCACCCAACTGTGGTTGGGCCGGTCGATCTGCAAGGCAGTCGAAAAGGGGGTGTAATAATACGCCATCCAGAATCGATCCTTGAACCGTTCCAGATACTCCTTCTGTGTTTCCGTGCCCATCTTCGAGATGACAAAGTCGCCATATGAGTAGAACCCCGGTTCGATCCCTCCCTGGAGCTCTTTCACCGCATCCGCCACCTGGATCGTACGCTGATTGATCTCCTCAGGTGTGAAACGCCGGGTGATTTCTACCTCTCCAGCTGGCATCGTGTTTTTCAATGCGTAAGTTTCCACGTCCAACCATATGAAGGGTTTGGGCGTGTGCGGGTTCTCGATTTGCTCCAGTTCCTCGAACTGCTGCTCGATCAATGCCATGTGCGATGCCAGGTCGTAATCCGGTCGCACGACAACGTATGCCCCACGGATAATTATCCCTGCCTCTGCCGCAGTGACCATGTTAGGAACAAAACTCAAATCTTTGTAATACCCCCCGATGCTCATACGCCAGATCATGAAATCGACGCCCTGTGACGCGGCTAGCTCCCAATCGATCGCAGATTTCCTATCCACGCTTTGATAAGCGGACCCATCCAGCCCCACGCGAAATAAACCATTCATACTCAACTTGTCATACAATTCGGTCATTGTCTCACCTCCCTGAACAACTAATAATTTATCCATCCCTATTTAGAACGTGTGTTCTAATTTTACCATATCTTATTGATTTTTGGAAGCGTTGAATCGAATAATTACTAACATGTTTATTCGCGCCGAATGACAATTGCTTCACCACGCCTGTAACGAAAGCACCCAGGTGCTTAACCTCCCCCACCCAGAAGGTCGTCCCAGCAATCCCTTTTAGTTATTATCAACATACGATTTTAAAAATCCGCAAACCACCCAGGAGGTTAGATTATGAAAAACGTATTCACTATCATCCCCCAATTCCTTCAGGACCCGCATAAATTCTATTCAAGCATCCAACGCAACCAGGAACTCAAAGTAAAAGCTGCCGCCCTATTTATTTCATCGGTTATAATTTTTGCAATATACGGCTTAATGACCGGACTCTCTCACAGTTGGCAGCAGGCTTTGTCTACAGCCGTAAAAATGCCGGTGTTGTTCCTAATCACGTTGGCGATAACCTTGCCGGCTTTGTACTTCTTTTCCCTGGCTCTGCTCAATGTCCAGTTTTCGGTTGCCCAGGCAGGTGTGGTTGTCCTCAGTGGGATCGGCATATCTGCGTTTCTGTTGCTAGGATTATCCCCAATTACTTTATTCTTTGTTCTCACCTCTTCAAACTACACGTTTTTCAAACTTCTGGCATTGGTCTTTGTTGCCGTCAGTGGGATAATCGGCTTGAGTTACATCCTCAAAGGATTTGCTTGGGTCGATAAAAAGAACGAATTAACCAGTAAACCAATTGGAGTAATTCTACTCAGAGTTTGGGTTGTTCTATTCGGCTTCGTCGGTGCGCAAATGACCTGGCGTCTCAGCCCCTTCATTGGCGCGCCTCAGACACCTTTTGCTATAATCCATCCCGCAAGAGATAACTTCTTCGTGGATGTATTGAAAACGATTGAACAAGTGCTAGGGATAAATTCCAAGAACTCTACAAATGATTATTTCATCTATCTTTTTTGCGGCGGTATTCTTGTGCTTTTTGCCCTGGCAGTAGGCATGTGGTTAGTACCTAAATCCAAACGCTCAAGCCTAAAGACCTCCTCTCAACCTGCACAACCTCAACACACACACTCTCAATCCATTGAAAATATTCAAGAAACTGATGACATCTCCAAGCACTCAAGTGCTTAACTTTTCCCACCCAGAACATAGTCGAGCCTACCCTTTTGAGATACAATCATTGAAAACCACATCATAGTAGGAGTGGGTTATGACCCTCAAAAACCGTGCCGCCTTTATCTGGCTCTCCATCGCCGTGTGCTGGATTTTCGACTTCCTTTTCTGGGACAAAGTTGCCGGGATATCCTTCCCCATTTTCGTTCTCATTGCATTGGCTGTCGGGTTCTTGTTATCGCGCCAGCAAGAGCTTACCCCTGCCAAGAATTCCCTCTGGCTGCTTGTGCCCATCGCTTTCTTTGCCGCCATGACCGTGATCCGCCTGGAACCGCTGACCCGCTTCCTCAACGTGGCCGCTGCCCTCGTCTTTATGGGTCTGCTGGCGCATTCATTCCTCGGTGGTAAATGGTGGTTGTACACCTTCAAAGACCACATCGTCAGCGCTTTTAACTTGGGGGTAGATGCGCTTGTCCGTCAGGTCTCAATTTTCAACCAACAGCCCAAAGTGGAAAAGGAATCAGAGGAGAAAAAGCGGAAGTCACGCCAGGTATTTGCCGTCCTGCGCGGCTTATTACTGGCGCTGCCCATCATCTTGATCCTCACCGCCCTGCTGGCCGAAGCCGACCCTATCTTCGAACAGACTGTAGATCAATTCCTGGAGATATTCGAAATCGAGAACCTCGGCGAATATATCTTCCGGGGAATCTATATCCTGATATTTGCTTACTTCCTCATGGGCATCTTCCTCCATGCTTTCTACAAGAACCATGACGAAGGTATCACAGAAGATGAAAAACCCTGGATATCGCCTTTCCTAGGATTCACTGAAGCTGCCATTGTACTTGGGAGTGTTAACCTGCTCTTTCTCGCCTTCGTCATCGTCCAATTCCAATATTTCTTTGGCGGACACACCAATATCACCCTGGAAGCGTATACCTACGCAGAATACGCTCGGCGGGGATTCGGCGAGTTGGTTACTGTGGCGATAATCAGCCTGATGCTCTTCCTGGGATTGTCAGCCATTTCCAAACGCGAGAGTGAGAGGCAGGGGAATATCTTCACCGCGTTTGGCATCCTCCTCGTTGCGCTTGTAACCGTCATCCTGGTGTCATCATTCCAGCGCTTGCAGTTGTATGAATTAGCCTACGGTTTCACTCGCCTGAGAATTTATACCCACGTTTTCATTATCTGGTTGGGGATATTGTTGGCAGCTGTTGTTGTCTTGGAACTATTCAAACGCCAGCGCCATTTCGCATTTTCTGCCTTGATGGTTGCTGTAGGTTTCATCATCTCATTGAACGTTTTAAACGTAGACACCTTTATCGTCCGCCAAAACCTGAACAGAGCCAAAACCGGGGAAGAGTTGGATGTCGCTTATCTGGCCTCCCTATCCGAAGATGTGCTTCCAACCCTGAAGGAGGCTTACACTGATGCCAACGGATCAGGAGAACTGCTTGAAGAGATCAGCGGTACAATCGCCTGCCATGCAGCTCTGAATGGAGAATATGATTATAAAAACCACCCCTGGCAGAACTACACCTGGCAGTCGTTCCACCTCTCTCGTCATCAAGCCCAGAATGGCTGGCAAGCACTCCAGCAGTCCCCCCATGCAGATGCTTTCTCTGCTTTCAATAAAGATAAAGACCCATGGACCCAGTACAATAGTTACGTGATGGTGAATGGGGAAAAAACCGATTGTTATTCTGGTTATCACGACTGGGATTAATCTCTACATATTATCAGGGCGGCCGGTCAGCCGCCCTTTTTCAACACCAAACCAATGAATAAAAAGAAATCATTCCCCATTTTAAAACTGATTGTCATAGAGACCTTCTGCACCGGCTTAGGGATGGGCGTACCATTCATGAACATCCTTCTTGGCTTTCCCCTGGGATGGTATATCACACGGCAGGTTTCTCTCGAAGAAAACAATCTCACCCGTAAACTTAATAGAATCCTCAAATACGCAGTAAGCACCTCAGCTCTCACCTTTGTATTTATGCTTGGGGTTTGGGGCTGGACTACCTCAATGCTCTTCGATCCGACGGCAGATATTGAGAATTTCGGACACCCATTCATCCTCTTCGACCCCAGACTCAGCTTCATTGGCTGGTTGGTATTAATGATTTTCATTTCCCCCTTTCTGCGTTTGCTGACCACAATTTTCGGCGCCTTCCTTTCATTGACGTTCAACCAAAGAGAATAACAAAAAAAACATTACTCGAATCCCCTATGATTTTTCTATATGCAATCGATCGGTCTTTCCTCGAAAAATAATGCTGTATAATTGGGGGCGGGTATCTCCATGGAGAAAGAGATTCTAAACCGATCGAATGGGGATCATGGTGTTTATTTGGTGGTAAACAGCCGCATCTTCCCCATCGACAAAGATGTTATTACGATTGGCCGTAAACTTGAAAACGATCTCGTGATCAAGGATGTTTTAATCTCACGAAACCATGCCGAAATTCGTTTTGAAGATAATAAATACCACATTTACGACCTCAACTCCTCCGGCGGAACCTTCCTCAATCAGAGAAAAATTAACAAAAGTATCTTATATTCAGGTGACATCATTCTCCTTGCTAGTGTCCCTATGATGTTCATCAACGATAATGCCAAATGAAATCCTCCTCCCTAAAGACCGAGTCTGGATAAATAATGAACATCAAAAGCAACGCATTTATTATCATAAACACTCAGGTTATCCGGATCACCGATACACCTCTGACTATCGGTCGCAGGTTCGACAACAATCTAGTCGTATCTGTGAACACTGTTTCCCGCCACCATGCCGTTATCCAACGCGAAGAAGGTCACTATGTTATCATCGACCTCAACTCAACTGGGGGTACATTTGTCAACGACAAGAAAGTCATGAAAGCTGTGCTAAAATCTGGGGATAGTATCCTACTGGCAGATACTCCTTTGGTTTTTGTGGAAAATGCCCCGCACCTGGCAAAAAGGGCATCAGACACTACCGGCAATATTCGAAAAAATCGGGACAAATCGACAACCAGGCCGACAAAAAGAAAAAATAAACTCGATTGGCGGCCAAAGGAATGACTTTTCGAAGATCATTCATCATTCCTCAAATTGATAAAAAAGGGAGACAACACACTTGACGCAACGCACTAACGATGAATGGATAGAGGCACTTTCTGATCCCGTTTCAGATGAAGCCCTTTTAGATTTACGCACCGTATTACTGCGTGGTTTACGCGCCTCTCTGTCGAGCCGGATCACAACAGACCTGGATGCCATCACCGAAGATTTCGCTCAAGAAGCGTTGCTGAAAATCCTCAAGAATCTACATACTTTCCGGGGAGAAAGTCGGTTTACTACTTGGGCGCAGAAAATCGCTATCCACGTTGCCTTTACTGAACTTCGCCGGCGAAGATGGAAAGATATCTCCTTACAAGAAATCGTTGAAACCCCAGAAGGTGAAGAATACACACCTATCATTCTCAAAGATCCCGATGCCTCGCCAGAACTCGAAGCTACTCAATCCGATATCATGGCAGTCGTCGGAGACTTGATAGAAACTGAACTGACAGAACGCCAACGCAGTGCCATGCTTGCCATCCTGCAGAGTGGTATGGCAATGGATGAGATCGCCCACCAATTGGGTACAAACCGTAACGCACTTTATAAACTCCTCCACGATGCCCGAAAACGCCTGCAGCAGCGTCTTGAAGAGACAGCAGGCCTTACAGCACTTGAAATTATGGCGCTGTTCGAGCAGTAAGACATACATTGAAAAGGTTGTCAATACCATACCCAGCATAAGGAACGAAGTATGAAAATTGACCCGACAACTTTTAAGAAAATCCTCTTAGCCCTCATCATGACTCAGGAAGAAGAGATTGATTGTGAGGAATGCTATAACCATATGGATAAGTTCGCCGAAATGCTTATAGCCGGAGAAGATCCCGAAAAGGTCATGCCTCTTGTGAAACACCACCTCGAATTATGTGGGGACTGCCGTGAAGAGTTCGAAGCCTTATCCTGCGCCATGGCAGCTTGCGATGAAAGCGAAGAGTAATATCTTTTAATTGAAACCCCCAAACCCCTCTAATTGCTTAGAGGGGTTTATATTTAATCTCGAAGGCAATCAGGCAGCAGTTGATCAAATTTCAGAAATTCAACAGCCACTCCTTGTTCCTTATTACCTAATTGCCTGATTCCTTCCTTAGGGTATAATAAGCGCCATGTCTGAAATCGATGAAACCATTTCTCCCCAGTCGGATGATGCGCAACAAGGTGAAGTTCATCCTGATGTTGAGGAAACTTCTCCACCCGAAGAAGTTCTTGAATCGTCCAATGTCGAGAGTGATATCCCTGATATAAAAAGTAAACATTGGATTCGCAGGGTTTTCTACGTTCTACTCATCTTCTTGATGATTGTTGCCTTAGGTGCTGCCAGTGGGGGGTTGATAGCCATGAATGACCGTGTCCGATACGAGGAGGAAGTTGTCGGTACTGCTGTTGCAGACCAGTTCGTTCGCGGACTGGTGGATATGGACAATGGGAATTACGAGATCGCCATTGAACGCTTTAAATATATCCTCACCTATGACCCCGACCACATTGGCGCTCGCGATCAACTCACCAAAGCGCTTTTATTGGTGGGTTCCGCCGGAGACACCTTCCAAACCGCTATCCCTACTGTCAGAGTAACATCCACCCCTGATCATCGGAACGAACAAGAACTATACGATCAGGCTCTGGCTTATCGCAACGTCCAGGATTGGGATAATCTCATCATAACTTTGGACTCTCTTCGGAAAGCAAATCCGGATTTTATGGCCGTTGAGGTGGATGGTCTCTATTACCTCGCTTATCGCAACCGCGGCATGCATCGCATTCAGGTTGAAGGGAATCTCGAGGGTGGCATCTTCGATCTCAATCGAGCAGAGCTCTTCGGTCCGATCGACATCGAAGCCTCGAATTTCCGCGAGTGGTCTGAATGGTACCTCACTGGTGTCAGCTTCTGGGATTTAGACTGGGAGCAAGCCGTTTCGTATTTCAGCATGGTGGCTCCCTCTGCACCCAATCTGAGTGATTCTAGCTTTTTCACAGCTTCGGCCCGGTTAGCGACGGCACAGGTGAACTATGGTGTTTATCTGGTTGACCGTGGTCGGCTTTTATTCAGTAACAAGAATTATTGTGATGCATATGATCTTTTTCATGCTGCCGAGCAATATGTTCTCCTCACAGAGAACAGTCTGGAAAAAATGCAGAAAGCTGAATTTGAATGCTTCGGTTATCCACCCACAGCAACCCAAGAGAGTGGCGGCGCCACTGCTACCCCATAGATTTCAGAAAACCATAACCTGATATTAGGTCGATATCGCAATTCTTTCTCCCCACGTGAGAATTTTGAGAATCTCACTAGTTCAACAGAATCCGGCACATTCCTTGCACATTTATATTTCAGCTGGAGAAAAACTCCTCCAGCTGAATCAAGGACCTAGTTGCGAGGTTTGTAAAATCCTCCGTATGGATAACATCCTCAGCAGCCCGGTGAACAATCGCCAGGTGGCTGTGGCCTTCATCGTGGGTGTGTTGGTCATGCTGCCGCCTCTCAGTATGCCGCACCTTTCCCAATGGATTGGTTGGCTGGCAGCCACCCTGGTGGTTCTTCGCTCCCATACTTTCCCTCACCCATTTGATTTTTCATTCAACCGATCACTCTCGTAGAATTCTCTCTCGACTCTACAATAAAGCCATCCCCACATAGAAGCATACACTCATCTATGTTACAATCTCCCGCATTGCATTCACCCCCTTATCCTTTTGGGAGATATCCGAATGTCACATTTCGCCCGTTCTTCCCTTATTATCGCAGTATTTTTTGGTCTCGACAAAATTTTCGGCTTCGTCCGTGCTCTGATTGTTAACCGCCAGTTTGGGCTGACCTACGAACTAGATGTATTTAATGCCGCCAACAACATCCCCGACCTGCTTTCAGCACTCATATCGGGGGGGGCATTAGGCGTAGCCCTTATCCCCGTATTGTCTGAATTTATCGAGCGAGACGGGCGCTCTGCCGCCTGGGATTTGTTCTCACGCATTATCAATTTCGCTTTCATCGTAACCGGGTTGATCGCCGTTGGGATCGTCCTATGCGCCCCATGGTTGGTCGAAAACGTCATCGCTCCTGGTTTCCCCCCTGGACAAAAAGACCTCGCCATCCAGTTGATGCGCCTGGATTTATTCGCCATACTCATCTTCTCCATCAGCGGATTAGTGATGGCCGGTTTGCAAGCCAACCAACATTTCATCCTACCGGCGCTTGCCCCTTCCCTTTACAACATTGGGCAGATTTTTGGCGCCGTGATTCTTGCCCCTCAAGAAGGCACAACACTCGGTCCAATCACACTGCCTGGCTTAGGATTAGGCATCCACGGTTTGGTATACGGCGTGATTATCGGCGCGGCTCTCCATTTAGGTATTCAACTGCCCGGTCTGCTACGCTACCATTTTCGTTGGACACCCCGCATTGGTTTCCGCCATACTGGTGTCCGTCAAGTATTGCGTTTATTAGCCCCTCGCGTGATCACTATGCTCTTTATCCAGTTTTTCTTTCTCGTGCGTGATAACCTTGCCTCTGGAATGGGGGAAGGCGCCGTAACAGCTCTTAATCTGGGGTGGTTCATTATGCAGGTGCCTGAAACCCTCCTGGGCACAGCCATCGCTATCGCGCTTCTCCCTACCATTGCCGAGATCTTTGCCCGTGGTGAACGGGAGAACTTCCGCCAAAGTATCAACGGAGCCGCTCGTGCTGTTCTAGCGCTTACCTTTCCCGCAGCCATCCTCCTGGCTGTGGGCATCCGCCCGTTAGCCCAAGCTGCGTTCGGATTCGATCCCGCCGACACTGAGATGGTCGTGATTGCCACACGCTTTTATCTCATCGGTTTGACAGGACACGCTCTCTTGGAGATCGCCTCTCGCTCCTTCTACGCTCAACAAGACGCCACCACTCCCCTTATCGCTGCTGCAATCAACGCCCGCGTTTATTTCACTTTGGCGATATTGTTATCCAAGCACTTTGGTTTTTGGGGAATAGCCCTGGCGAATTCTATCGCTTTCACCAGTGAAGCCCTCTTCTTACTTTGGCTTCTCGACCGCCGATTTCCTGGCATCATCAATATACACAAAACTCTTTTGCGTGTATTCCTCTCCTCTGGTTTTGTAGCAGCGATCCTTTACTTCACCCTCCATCTCGAATTTACTGCTTCATTGAACACGCTGTTAAATGCTGTAGTAACAGCAGGGGCTATGCTCGTCGGCCTTGCTGCCATTGTTCCTTTCATCATGCCTGAGATTCGCTTGTTGATTCGTTTAGGCGGGAAAGGATCCAACTATCTACAAGGAAATTCGTGATAATCCCCCCATCTGAATTTCCTTTTTTAACACAACCAAGTCAGGTCATTAACAACAATTTATTACTTCCATATACACAATTTCCGCATATAATAGCTTAGAAATTTTACGATATAATGCTGTAATAAGGTCTTTGGTTGCGGCCAAATAAAAGCGACCCTAGATCAAATTCATGGCCCGAGTAGACCTCGATGGTTAAACGACCACATATTCTCATCATCGACGATGATCCTAGCTATCGTCAGATTCTCTGTGTTGCTCTTGAAAAACAAAATTATGTTGTGTCTTCGGCAGCCAGTAGCAAGGCTGCATTAAGTGAAATCACTAAACAAGAATTTTCTGTTGTTTTGATCGATCGAATTTTAGAAGATGCCAGCGGGCTGGATCTGCTGAAAGAAGTGAAACGTTTATGCCCTGATACAGAATGTATTATCATCACAGGGCATGCCTCTAAAGACACTGCCCTAGAAGCTATCCAAATGGGTGCTTTCAGCTACCTACAAAAACCGGTCGGAACGAATGAACTGCGTCTGACAATACAGCGCGCTATTGAAAAAAGAGAGGCGAATAGGTCGATAAGAGAATCCGAACAATTTGCTCATGCAATCATCGACGGATTGACCGCACACATCGCAATCCTAGACCAAGATGGAGTCATCCAGGCAGTCAACCAGGCCTGGCGTACCTTTGTTGAGGAGAATCCCATATCAACATCTACTGTCTGTGAAGGAACTAACTATCTCCAGATATGCGACCAGGCTGCTGCAGAAGGGGATGAAGGGGCAGTGAAATATGCACAAGCCATTAGGGATGTTTTAGACGGGAAACAAGAAGTTTTATCTATTGAGTATTCTCATCACTCCCCAGACGAAAAACATTGGTTCATCGCCCGTGTTTCTCCAATGAAGAAAGATGACCTACTTTACGTTGTAGTTGCCCACGAAGATATAACTGAAAGAAAATTAGCGGAACAGCTTCAAGATTCAATATATATAATTGCCCAAACACCTGCCCAGGCTTTAGACCTTGATGCACTCTACCAGGCCATTCACCAAACGATTGGAGAGGTGATGTCCTCAGATAATTTCTTCATCGCCCTTTGGGATAAAGAAAACGAGATAATCTCATACCCATATTACGTAGATGAGTTCGATGCCCCTCCACCTCCCGAAAAATCCGGCAAAACCCTCACAAATTACATTCTTTGCACAGGAAAACCATTGTTGTGCACGAAGGACACACAAACAGAATTGGAAAGTAGAGGAGAAGTAGAACTTGTCGGTTCTCCTTCCCCTGTCTGGCTCGGCGTCCCCCTTATCATTGAGGGAAACACGATTGGGATGATGGCAGTCCAGCATTATTCTGACCCAGATGCCTATTGTGAGCGAGAACTCCGCATGCTTGAGTTTGTTTCATCTCAAGTCGCCCATGCTATCGAACACAAGCGGTCCTTCGAAGCCCTCCATCAAAGCGAGGCTTTCACTCGGGCCGTGATCGAGCATTCGCCTATTGGACTATCGGTCAGAAGTAAATACGGCCGATTACTCTCCTATAACCAGGCTTGGCAAAATATATTTGCACTCCCTGAAGAATTCATAAAGGATGATTTATCCTACGAGTTAGAGGAATTAACTTTCAACGATGAGGACGAGTATCTAAAACCCTACCAAGAGGAAGTAAAACACATCTTTGAAAACGGTGGTTTCCTACACCTCCCAGAATTAAAAAACGTCAACAAGCGGCCAGGCGCCGCTTCTTGGGTGTCCCAATATTTTTACGCCCTTGAAAACGATCACTTCGGTATCGACCGTGTCGTCATCCTAACAGAAGACATTACCGAAAGAAAAGAAGCTGAAGAGGAAATTATTAAGTTGAACAAAGAACTTGAACAACGTGTCCGCGATCGCACAGCTGAACTAGAAGCTTCCAATAAAGAATTAGAAGCCTTCTCTTACTCCGTTTCCCACGACTTGCGCGCACCCTTACGAGCGATTAACGGCTTCAGTACTATCCTGAAAGAGAACTACGCCGATACCTTGGACGAAGAAGGTGTGAAATACCTTGAACAGGTTCGAGTTAGCGGGATGAAGATGGATCGTCTGATTAATGATCTTTTGGGTCTTTCACGCCTTGGCCGTCACGACCTTTCCCCCACATCTGTAAATCTTACCAATATTGCTAGGCGTGTATTCTCTGATCTGACCAAAGAAGAATCTAGTCGTAAATTTGACTTTTCTGCTTCACCCACTCCCATTGTATTTGCAGACGAACACCTCATGGAAGTCATGTTGACCAACTTGCTTTCCAACGCAATCAAATTCACCAGAGGGAAAAACCCAACTGAAATTCAATTCGGCTTCCAGGAAAATGAAAACGGGAATTACTACTTCTTACGGGATAACGGCGTGGGTTTCAATATGAAATATGCCGACAAGCTTTTTTCTCCCTTCCAACGCCTCCATCCGGAAACCGAGTACGAAGGAACCGGTATCGGATTAGCTATCGTCCAGCGAATCATCCGGCGCCATCGAGGGCGCATCTGGGTCGAATCTCAAGAAGACCAGGGGACAACGTTTTTCTTTCAATTATAAAAAAACAATGAGCAGCAAGCTGCTCATTGTTTATCGAACACTATCTTTTCTTCAAGATATCGACACAGCTTGTTGATTATCGCCGTTCCTCGATACCCATTTCTTAGAATCGATTAACTTCTCTCTTTTTCATCCATACTACGCCTATTAATGCGATTAAAAACATCCCCGGGCCGCTGGCGCATAGCCTGCCCCCTCCACCCTGATCTTCGCTTTCTGGTACTGTACCCTCCTCATCCTCAGCAGGTTCGGCTGCAGCAGGAGCTTCTGCTTGTTCCCCCACCATCTCTGCTCCTTCTCCGGCCAGGGCAATGTCATCGATCCACACCGTACCAGCGCTGGCTTGGCCATCGCCGCCATCGAACAGGAATGCCAGGCCTAAAGCTTGTCCTGGTTCGACAGTTAAATCCTGAGTAGCAAACTCCGACCAGGGGAATACAAACCGTGTCCATCCATCCACGGATTTCTGATTAGTCTCCAGGTGGACGACAGATGAATTCTTCGCCGCTCCATGATACATCATCAAACCGAGTGGTATCCCCGTATCCGTAGCTCGCACGTAAAATACCAATCCCTCCCCCAAACTCCAATCTTGGGAGTCATAAAAAAGGAGCTCACAGCTTGCCCAACTCCCAGATTGTACGGTGAAGTCTACCTGCAGTGAAGCATTCCCAGAATAAGGGGGGCTACCAATTGGGTTGCAGGTAATCGTTGTACCTACATTCTCTTCATAATAACCCATCCAGTAATCGCTCTCCGGGATAGGACCGTTCTCGAAGTCATCGATTGTGCTGCCAATTTGTAAAGCGGTTCCACCAGTTGTGCTTTCCACCTCACCTCCGCCCTCACTCTCACTTTCACTGCTAGATGGTTGGGAGGGAGCGGAAGCAGGTGGGTTGCCTGCCTGCCAGCGATGATAGAAGATGTTCAGCAACGGCACAAATTCCTCAGTCGCTTTTTGGCTGCCGGCTTCATTCGGGTGATCGTCTCCCGATGAGTCGTAATACAGCGTGTTGTTCCCCTGGTTGGTGATATATTCCACGGTTCCATTGTTGTAGCGGTGGTGGTTATCAGGATCGGTTAAAACATTATAGAAATCCCATACGGCCACATTGCTATAAGGGTAGTCGTTCTCTGCTAACCAGTCATTCACCAGCCAGGTATTGAATGCCCGAGCATTCTCTGGGGAGTCAAGATGCTGCATTGGTGGGGCTGTGATGACCACAAATAGTTTATCAGGACGCGTGATGAAATAAGCTAGCAGTTGGTTGTAGATATATTTTGCATTGGCAACCGTCATATCACTCCCCGCTTGAGGGCTGTCGTTGGGGTTGCCGTACAAATCGGAATTGGGGAAACAAGACTTGAACATGATGATCTCATTCTCGCCCCCCGGATCAGACAGGTTTCGGGTGTAGTAATCCCAACCGCCTGCGTTTGCATCGCTTTCCGTATAGACGGCATTCATGTAAGTATCACGGTTCGACTCGACGAACCACTCCGGCCAATTGGGAATATCAGTGCGATCACCGATCCCATTCGGCCCCCACCCATAATTGGTATCACTCACGAAATAATTATTATTCTGGAGGGTCACTCCAAGATCACCATATCCGTCCATCAGCCAATTCTCCCCACAAGAATGGTGGATGAAGATTAACTTCACCACGTCCTGGGGTGGGCTGGGATCGTCCTGCTCTGCCTGAGCGTGAGCGACGAATGCCCATGATGTGAGAATAATAAAAACAATCAGAATACTGATACTCAATCTGTTCTTTCTTTTCCGAAGCATTGTCTTCTCCTTTGTCATATAACATTCTATACAATTATATTCCACAGTGTACAACACAAATTAAATAAATCAATAGGTAAATTGTCTGCTGGGATAAAAAAAGTCCAGATACTATGAGATCTGGACTTTTTTACGAAGAAATAAAATATCTCGGAATACCTACTCCTTCTCGTAGGGGATCCCATCTGCAGCCGGCACTCTCGCTCGACCGATTATACCGGCCAAGACGATCATTGTCGCCAAATAAGGCGCCATGGCAAAAATTTCACCGGGGATACCGATCTGCAAAAGGGCCAGTTTCTCCTGCCACGAGTCAAAGAAGCCAAAGATCAGAGAGCCGAAGAAAGCCCCCGAAGGATCATAATTTCCGAAGATCATGCCCGCCAATCCGAGGAATCCCTTCCCGGCTGTCATACCCTCGTTGAAACGCCCAGCAGCGCCGATTGCCATGTACGCTCCGGCTAAACCGGCGAATGCGCCGCTGATCAAAACACTGATATATCGCAGCCGGACCACATTGATACCTAGAGTATCTGCAGCTCTGGGGTGTTCCCCCACCGAGCGTATACGCAATCCCCAACGAGTTTGGTTCATAAACACTGCTGTGCCAATAATGAGGATGTAGAGAATATAGATAATTGGGCTTTGATTGAAGAGTATCGGTCCGATGATCGGAATTTTCCACAATACTGGAATCGCTAATGCTGGGATTGCTGGTCCTGGAGTATTCAACTCCGAGTTTACTTCCAAGATAGCCCTGTGAAGGTAGCTGGTCAGCCCTAATGCCAGGATGATCAGCACCGCACCGCTCACAATTTGATCGGTTTTATAACGGATTGACAGAAGGGCATGTAAGAGTGCTAGCAGCATTCCAGCCAAAATCCCGCTGACTATTCCAAAAAGCATATTATCAGTAACACTGGCTACTACAACAGACACGAATGCACCCACGAGCATCATCCCCTCAATCCCTATATTGACCACGCCAGAGCGCTCGCTCCATATACCGCTTAATGCAGCCAGGGCAATCGGTGTGGCGCGCACAAGGCTGCTGACGAGCATCCCTGTCAGATTGATTGATGTATCCTGAGTTGCCCAAATCAAGAAGGCAAGTACAGCCCCGCCTGCAGCCACGACCATGACCATGTTCAAGCGCTTGAAACCCTTAACAAGCTGCCAGACTCCAATAAGCATAGTAATCCCCCCAATGATATATAACGAAATATCTGTTGGTAGTACGAGATCAGGCCCTGGTATGGTGATCCCTCCTCGTTGGCTGGTAGTTTTAAAAATGGATATCATACCAGTAGTACCCTGAGCGAGAATAAATAGAATCCATAAGGCCAATGCCAGGAAAAGAACACCAAACAAAATTTCTCGTCGGCTGCGGCCTTCAGAGCGAATAAGTGTAGTTTCTGCTGTCATGACCTCTCCTTACGAGCTTGCACTTTGCTTTAGAATTTCTTCTTCAGCGCGTTTTTCTTTTATTCGATACAACCCGCGGATGATTTCCGGTGCGGCGATAAAGATGATAATCATCCCCTGCACAACTCGGATAATCTCCACAGGGATGCCGGCCATAGACTGCATCCGGGCTGCCCCACCTCGCAAAAAACCAAACAGCAAGGAGGCCAGAACTACACCCAAGGGATGGCTGTTCCCAAGTAAGGCCAAAGCGATGGCGTCAAAACCATAACCTGGGGATAGGGATTGCGTCATACGATGATCGATGCCCAGAACCTGTGCCGTACCGGCTAAACCTGACAGCGCCGCACTGATCGCCATTGTCATCACAGTTACGATTGGGATCTTGATCCCGGCATATCGGGCCGCATTGGGATTGGCGCCAACCATACGGATTTCCATACCGTATTTGGTTTTATACAGGAACCAATACACCAGCCATGCGACGAACAATGCCAGGAAGAAACCCCAGTGCAGCCGCATCGGTCGTGGAAAGATTTCAGGTAAATATGCACTCGGTTCGATATCGATCGTAATCGGGATACCGTCACCACGTGCCATCGGTCCAAGCAGCAGATAGTCTGCTAAACGGAAGGCGATGTAATTCATCATAATCGTATTGATGACTTCGTGGGCACCCGTCCAGGCCTTGAGAAAACCGGGGACTGCACCCCATAAAGCCCCTGCCAGAATTCCCGCTGCCAAAGCCAATGGCAGGTGAATATACCAGGGTAAGCCTGAGATTGAATACCCCACAAACACCGAAGCCAATCCGCCGATATATAACTGGCCTTCAGCGCCGATATTGAACAATCCGCCCTGGAAACCCAGAGCCACGCCTAAACCAGCGAAGATGTATGGGGTTGTGATAACCAGGCTTTCAGCAATTGGGCGAAAAGCATCTAAAAGGGGTCGTGTCTCTCCTGTTTGGAAGTAATTACCGATTGCTTCGATCATCCGGGATGGCTGGCCAAATGCGCCTTCAAACAACGCAATGTATGCATTACTGACCATCTCCCAAGCCTTCCCTAACGCCGCTCCCGCACCTTCACTTCCCCAGATAGCCCAAACGTCTGGTGAAGTAAACGCAATCACAAATGCACCTAGCACAAGTGCAGTGACCACTGCCAGGAAAGGTATTAAAGCTGTCCGGGAAGCCCCCTTACGCACAAATATCCGCTGTAGGATATTCCTTTGGTCTTCTTCCTCGATAACCTCTTTTTTCGGTTCTTTTTCTTTACTCACAGTGATCTCCTCACGCTGGTTCCTCGATTACACCTGCCATCAACAATCCTAATTTCTCCTTGGTTGCCTCTTTAGCAGGTAAGATGGCCACAATCTTTCCATCGAACATCACCGCAATCCGGTCGGACAGACTCGTAATCTCATCCAACTCGGGGGAAACCAGCAAGACGCCGCATCCCTCATCTCTTTTCTGGATGATCCGGCTGTGGATATATTCGATCGAACCTACGTCCAGACCGCGTGTCGGCTGGGAGGCGATTAGCAGTTTGATCTCGCGGGAAAATTCCCGCGCCACGATAACCTTCTGCTGGTTGCCCCCAGAGAGATTTGATACTGGCACCTCGATACTTGGTGTACGTACATCGAATAATTTAACCCGGTCTTTTGCTACCTCTTCGATCTTTTCAAACCGTAAATTCCACCCTTTTGCATAGGGAGGTCGGTAATAAGTGTTCAACACCATGTTATCCGATATGGTAAAAGGTAAAACCAAACCATCCTTCTGACGATCTTCCGGCACGTGGGCGATACCCACTTCCGTGATCCCTCTGGGGGATTTACCTGTTGTATCCTCTCCCAACATCTTCACCTTGCCAGATTCAACCGGCCGCAAACCGGTGAGTGCCTCTACTAACTCAGTCTGGCCATTCCCTTGCACGCCGGCAATCCCCAAAACCTCTCCTGCTTTCACCTCCAGAGAAACACCGTCCACGGCCATGAGGTCCCTATCGTCTATCACGTGCAGATCTTCAACTGCCAACACAGTATCACCGGTC
This sequence comes from Anaerolineales bacterium, assembly GCA_050115475.1. Classification (GTDB taxonomy): domain Bacteria; phylum Chloroflexota; class Anaerolineae; order Anaerolineales; family UBA11579; genus JASFQL01. The sequence goes on along the minus strand of JASFQL010000016.1, from coordinate 23,161 downwards.
TTCGCAGGTTTTTTTTCTACACTTAAAATGACCTCACGCCCCACCATCATTTTCGCCAATGAGGCTTCAGTCGCTTTACCAGGTTTTGCGCTGCCTACCATCTTGCCATTGCGCAAGACCATGATGTTATCTGCAATTGCCAATACCTCTTTTAATTTATGCGTGATAAAGATGACCGATTTCCCCTGATCGACGAGTGAACGCACTACATTAAAAAGTTCCACCACTTCTTGGGGGGTTAACACCGCCGTCGGCTCATCAAATATCAAGATATCCGCTTCTCGATAAAGGACCTTTATAATTTCTACTCGCTGTTGGAGACCGACGGGGAGGTCTTCGACCATCGCATCTGGATCGGCTTGCAGGCCAAAACGTTCTGATATATCACGTATGCGTTTTGCGGCTTTTTCCCGGTCGAGAAAAACACCTCCTCGCATTGACTCAACACCCAACATCACGTTTTCTGTGACTGAAAAAACCGGCACCAACATAAAATGTTGGTGCACCATACCGATACCTTGTTCGATGGCATCATTCGGGTCTTGGATCTCTACCTTAGATCCCCGAATTAAAATTTCACCCTCGTCCGGAGTATACAACCCGTAGAGGATGTTCATCAGGGTGGTCTTCCCTGCGCCATTTTCCCCCAATAAGGCTAAGATTTCTCCTTCATTGAGTATCAAGTCAATCTGATCATTTGCGAGAACACCTGGGAAAACTTTCGTGATACCACGTAACTCCAGTATTGGAGGCATAGTCTCTCCTTCAATGATCATATCGGCGCAGACCGTAAACCACGCCGCTAGTTATTCGGAATTTACACCAGGCAGTGTCACATTTTTCTTTATGACACTGCCTGGATTGTTTACTTGAATGTTAGGATGAAGGTAATTTCTTAATTGTACAGACCGGTCGGGCAGCTTTCTGGATAAGAGATACAACCCGTATCGGTAATTTCTCCTGATTTGATCTTTTCTGCTAGATCTGCAACCTCAGCAGCAAGGTCAGCTGGTACCATCGACTCAAGATCATGGTATGGGGCAATTCCAACACCATCATTGGCCATCGAACCAACATAGTTCTCACAGCCCACGAATTTACCTTCATATGCGCTGATGACGACATCACGCATGGTGATATCCATATTCTTCTGAACGCTGGTCAGGATCACATCCTGGCTGCCGGGTACAGAGAAATAGCCGTCGGTGTCTACCCAGATGCCGTAGCCGCCGCGATCTCGGGCAACGTCAAAGCCAGGAGAACCGATCATTCCGCCTACCGGAATATAGATATCAGCGCCCTCATCGAAGAGGGATTCGGTCGCTTCTTTCCCTTTGGTCAGGTCGTCGAAGTCGTAGGTGAACAGACCATCGCCGACTTCGTTGTCCCATCCAATCAGTTCCACGCTGGTGCCGTGTACTTCATTGTAGTAATCCATACCGGCCTGGAAACCGACACCAAAGATGGTTACTGTGGGGAGCGGAATGCCGCCGAAGTAACCCAACTTGCCAGTTTCGGTCATCCCCGCCGCCAGGTATCCAGCCAGAAAAGCGGCCTGGTCGGTCTTGTAGACTGATCCTCTTACGTTGGGGATGCACTCGTCATGTCCAAGGTCTTCTTCATTGGGGACAGCGAAGTCATTGGGGAAACCATCGTCGAACAAGACGAAATTGATGTCAGGGTATTGCACGGCAACCTTGGCCAGGTCTGAAGTCAGCAGGTATCCTGCTGCAACCACGAGATCGTAACCCTGGCTGGCAAACTCGGTCAGGTTGGCTTCGTATTGGGTGGCTTCATCCGACTGAATGTACTGTGCCTCAATATCATCGTACATCTCAACAGCCATCAAGATACCGTTCCACTGAGTCTCATTGAAGCTGTCGTCATTGATGCCGCCGGTGTCGGTTACGAATCCGACCCTGAAGGGTTCTTTTGCGACATCTTCATCTCCGCCATCGCCGGTGCCGGTATCTGGAACTTCACCGGCGCCGTTGTCGGTTCCACCGCAAGCAGCCAACAGCATAGCGGCTAAGACAAAGATGACCAATACTGAATAGAACTTTTTACTCATTATTCTTCCTCCATAGGATGTAGTGAATAATTCTCTCGAGTACATCTTACACCTTGAGAAGACCATTCGGTCGTTTAAGTTTAACACTAACCATACTTAGCGACAAGGTTTTCTGTATTTTTCCTCCCATATTCAGATGTCTGAACATCTTTTCAGTTTTTATTCACCCAAAGGATCGATCAGGCCATTCTCTAACTGCCCCATCACCTCCTCGAGGTGATTCAAGCGTCCTTCACTCATATATCCCGGATTGACGTGGGTGATAACGGGGGAATTTGAGACCTGACCTAACGCCCCGCCCTGGAAAACATCCCTCAATACCTGTTCGAATAGAGAAACATAATCCGACTCCACTGAGCCAATCCAATTCTCTGTGCTTGTATCAGGAGGTTGGCCTGTACCGACAATCATGAGTCCTCGATTGGCCAGATAATTAAGCAAGCTATCGTCGGCTACCTCCGGTGCCACGTGGATGGTCGTCACCGATCTGGCAATCAGGTCTTCGGCTGCTTGCTGTCGCACTTCAGGAGCCGCGCCAGGGGAGACTTCATAGAAAAGGGGGTATTCCCAATAAGGTGGGTAGATAGGGTTGCAGAACCCACAGAAATACACGACCCCATTCATGAAGCTGTCCCGGTAGCGTTGGCCCTCTACATCACCTACACTGATGATACCCACGCGGAATTCTGGATCGGACATAGCAGCGATGTACCCCGCCATAAACGCCTGGTTGTAGCGTTCAGTTCCCCCCAAACTCATCGTCGTGAGATTCGGCAAATCGGGCAGCCCGTCCACGCCCACAGCCACGAATTGTACATCCGGCAAAGCTGGCACCATGTCAATGATTGTTGGTATTGGACCGATAGCGACTACGAATTGAATATTTTGCGGGATGGAATCCGGTCCCAAGATTTCTCGACGTTCAAACACCAGCCCTGAGTCTGTGGCGAACTGTGTTACAACTGGCTCCAATTGGGCAACCAGGATCTGGTCTGCATCGATTCCAGCTAGCAAAATGAGTGTGGGTGAAGAGATAGTGGCCGTGGGGGGTTGTGTGCTCTCCGGGATTAATGTAGCTGGGATAGATGTTGGTACCTCTGTACTGTCCCCATCTGGCGTGCAGCCTCCTAAAAGGAGAATTAACATCGAAACTAAAAATAAGGTGCGGGTAGCGAGCGGTTTTTTCATCGTTAAGGGTCATCTCCCTGATTGTGTGGTTGCTTATCCAGCCAGCATTCTTATTCTAATTTATAATAGATGGGGAGGCAATTCTCCTAAACCATCAACATGATCGAACCTGACCAATCCTCATCTAAAGAAGAACCCCTCTCCCGTGCCCGCCGTCGCCGTGCTCGCCGGAAGATCATCGCCCCACTCACACCCGATGAAAAATCGGACTATCTCGAGACGGTCTTGCGTAAGGCTTCCCCTTCATTTGACTTCTTCCTCTTTTCCCTTTTGGCAGGCGCCATTTTAGGCGTGGGCTTCATCATCGATAATCCCTACTTCCTTCTCCTTGGCACACTCCTCGTACCTCTCATGTCGCCTGTGGTTGGCATCTCCTTAGGTACAGTGATTGGTTCTGCCCGTTATTTTGGTCGCAGCCTGGGCGGCTTACTCGTGGGGGGATTCCTCGTTGTTGTATCGGGGTCTCTGGCTGGTTTCGCTACCCGCATCTGGCCGCCCATGGAATTGTTCCAGGTTCACCTCCACTCTCAACTCACCTGGCCGCCCTTCATTGCCGTAGGTGTTGGTGCCGTGGTCACCAGCGCCACTCTCATTAAAGACAAACATGAGCCCAGTATCCCCAGCGTCCTCCTGGCATACTGCCTCTTTCTCCCATTGGCTGCTGCTGGTTTCGGACTTGGCAGCGGCATCCCCCACCTGTGGCCAGATGGTCTGGTACTCTTCACCATCCACCTCGCCTGGGCGACTCTTGCAGGCGCTGTCACCCTGGCAATTATGGGCTTTCGTCCATATACCTTGTTTGGATATTCTCTCGGAGGGGTTATCCTCCTCCTTATGATTACTCTGGCTTTCGGCTTTTTCGGGGCCGGCGCTATCATCGGTATGGGCGTGGGGCTTCCCACACCCACCCGCACCCTCGCTCCATCACCTACGCCCAGCCTGACTCCCAGCAAAACGTCTATCCCGCCGTCCCCCAGCGACACACCCACTATCACGCCAACAATCACACTAACCCCCTCTATCACACCGACTCCCACGCCTACGCTCATTCAGGCACTTGTCGATGTCGACCAGCGCGGCGCGGTCATGCGAGACAGTCCCGACGGAAATATCGTCTCCTACCTGCAAGACGGTGCCTTGGTCGAGTTGCTTGGCGATACACAGGTCGACAACGGTGGTCGCACGTGGGTGAAGGTGCACGACCTCGAAAACAAGGTCGACGGCTGGATATTACGGACCCTCCTCATTACTGCCACTCCCGCTGTCCCTGAAATCCCCTCCCCCTCCGCCACAAATACCCCCACGCCTCTCCCAACCGGGACTGAGAAACCTACAGGCACGGTGGAATCATCGGCTACTCCATAGCAATACCAAATAAATGCGACTCGCATCTTCTTGATTTCTGTCAGTAATTCTTTCCACAACTCCTTCCAAATCCATGGTAGAATTCCCCGACTTGAGGCGTTGTACCCTTCGCCTAAGTAAAAAACTTGTTGTACGAAAGGGCTTGTGAACAATGAAAGTACTCTTAATACAAGACGTCTATAACCTCGGACGTGCCGGAGATATCAAAAAGGTTGCCAACGGTTATGGACGCAACTATTTAATCCCCCAGGGGCTGGCTGTCTTGGCGACGCCTGGATCACTCAAGCAAGTCGAGCGTATTCGAGAAAAAGCCGATAAGCGCCGCGCTATTCTCAACGAAGAGATGGCAAGTGTGGCGGAAGCACTGAAAGGTGTGCAGATGCTCTTCCCCGCCCGCGCTGGCGAAACCGGTAAGCTCTACGGCTCCGTTACAACTCAGATGATTGCCAACGAACTTACCGAGAAGCTGGATGTGGAGATTACCAAACGCATGGTCGACTCTCAACCTCTTCGCCTCCTGGGGATGCACACCATCAACATTCGTCTCACCATCGATCTCATCCCCGAGGTCTCTGTTGTCATATACCGCGAAGGCGAGGCGCCAGAGAATTACATGGTCGACGCAGAAGAACTGGCTTCTCAAGTTGAGGAAGAGCTTGCTGTCGAAGAAGAAGCTGCAAAACCAGATGACCCTGAGGTTTCTGAATCAGCGGAGGAGGGGGAAAAAGCAAAAAATGATTCGGATTAAGGAGCCGGTCTTGAGGTAAAAGTAATCCATGCCCGCAAATACTCATCCTTGCGGGCATGGATTTTAATAAAGAGTGGAGATGATCGAACAGATAGCGAAACAGCTTCGAGAAACGCGGGAGGCCAAATCGCTGACCCTGCATCAGGTCTCGCGAGAAATCCGTATCCGCATACGCTATCTTGAAGCTCTAGAACAAGGGAATCTGGGGGAATTACCGTCTGCCGTACACGTGCGCGGTTTTTTGCGGTCTTACGCCGAATTCCTGGGGTTGAACGCTAAAGAACTGCTCGATGCTCTCCGTCAGCAAGGAGATTCTACTTCATCAGAAATACCTCCGACCCTGGCAGACGCCGATGACTCACTGCAAGTCCCATCAAAACAAGCCGAAGCGATTTTCTATGAAATCGGTTCGACGATCCAATTTCGCCGGGAGACCCTCGGCCTATCACTGGATGATATCGAGCAGTACACCCACATCCATGTCCATTATGCCCAAATGATTGAAAAAGGGGAATTCACAAAATTCCCTTCTCCCGTCCAGGCACGCGGTATGTTAAGTAATTACGCTGAATTCCTTGAAATGGACACGCGTGCTGTCTTGCTCCGCTATGCTGAAGCCCTCCAGACCCGGCTTGCCGCAGTCCAGGAAGCAGAAAACCCAAAGAAGCCCCCACCAGAAGACTCACCCGCCAAGCCTGCTTTCCATATGCCTTCATGGCTCCGCAACGTGGTCTCCCCAGATATGGTCATCTTCGGTACAATCGGTGTATTCATCATCTTTTTCACCATATGGGGGATCGGTCGTATCCTCAATACGCAAGCTACCATCGGCCCCCAACCGACCGCCCCCTCACTGGCAGATGCACTTCTTCCATCGCTTACTCCCGTTCCCATGTCGTCACCTACCAGTGCCGCAGTGCCCACCGTGGAACTCCTGGATATCGGCGACACCCCACCAGAAGAAGAGACCACTGTCCCTACCCTCATCTCAGTTGGGCAGGCTGAAATCCAGATTTTCATCATCGTCCGTCAGCGGACGTATATGAAGGTGACTTCAGATGGAGAGGTTGTTTTTGAAGGAAGGGCATTACCTGGCGCTAACCTGCCTTTTATCGGAAATCAGGCGATAGAGATACTCACCGGAAACGCAGCCTCGCTTCAGGTCTTTTATAACGATGTCGATATTGGTCCTCTAGGAATATTAGGTGAAGTCGTTGATATCGTCTTCACCCGCGATGGTGTCCTCCGCCCGACACCTACCACTACACCGACTCTTTCCCCCGATCAACTGGCAACAGCTACATTTACGCCCACACCAACGGCTACCATTGGTGAACCTCTTCCAGAAGAGACCAATACACCGCCACCCTATTAATTCATTTTCGCCAAAATCTTAAAATCATAATTCCCCCACGTCCAAGGCGAAAAATCCCCTTGGTCAGTCGTGATTCGTTTGAGAAAAATCTATACCAGACGATATGCCAATCCAAGTACGCCAGGGCCGGCATGCGCGCCCATCACGGGGGTGAAATCGGTGATGAAGACATCCTCTAAATTGAAACGTTCTTGAGAAAGTTGTTTTAGCTTCTCTGCTTTCTCGAGATTGTCTGCGTGCATCACGGCAACCTGTGCGGGGGTTCTATCCCCGATCTTGTTTGCGATATTTTTTACCAGTTTCTTCAAACATTTCTTCTCACCGCGCAAGACACCCACAGGCGCAACCAGCCCATCTTTGCCAATCGTTAAAACCGGCTTGATGTGGATTTGGCTGCCAAGCATGTAAGCAGCTTTACCAATCCGCCCACCGCGTTCAAGGTACGTCAATGTTTCCAGCATGGCGATAAACCCGACTTTTGATAGTTCCTCTTGGGCTTGGATTAGAATGTCCTCCATATCCGCACCATCCTGTGCTGCCCTTGCTGCCCTGATCGCCACGAATCCCTGGGCAATGGTCGCTGTACAGGTATCAAAGACAATGACTCTTTTCCCAGGATAATCCTCTTCTACCATCTGGGCTGCTTTGCTGGCTGTGCTGAACGCGCCGCTTAATTTTTCTGTCAGAGTGAAGTAAAGAAGTGTTTTCGCTCCTTCCCCTAGCGAATCTTGGAAGTAGTTGATATATTCCCCCACAGAAGGGTGAGAGGTCCGGGGGGAAATCATCTCCGTGCGCATCCGATGGTATAGTTCTCCAGGAGGGATATCGACGCCGTCCTTGAATGAATGATCCTCGATAATTACAGAAAAAGGAATTACACGGATGTGATAGTGTTGAGCCATGTCTGGGGGAATTTGGGCAACACTATCGGTCAAAATCCTTACATCAAACATTTCCAGACCATTCTCCTTAAAGCCGTAAACCTACGTAATAGCTCGTAGTTTCCTTACAAAAATTCAAGCATAATTGCCCCATCATGTCAATTCCATTCGAATCATAGAAAGTTACCCTTTTTACTATTGTCATCATACTTCCCAGTTGGTATACTTCCGGCCTCTTATGCTGTTGCTATGATAAATTTCATTAAAATAATTTCAAGTTTACTGGTAGGATTTTCCATACTTTTCGTGAGTAGCCCGACTTTGGGGGAAATGTTCGCGACGATGGCGCCGTTATACCCCTTAAAAGATGCTTTGCTGCTGAGTGGCTTGAGTATTCCATTTTTCGAGGTTTCCTTCCCAACTTCGGATGGAAAAATACTTCATGGATGGTTCTTCCCAGCGAAAAACGCAGACGCACCCGCCATTCTCTACGCCCCTGGCACAGGCAGTGATCAACGTTCCGGAATTTCTCTGATTGCGCCTTTTCATCGAGCTGGTTACCACGTCCTCCTTTTTAGTTACCGTGGTCATGGGCGAAGTGAAGGGAACCGTTTTGGTTTTACCTACGGAGCTTATGAGAGCGTAGATATCGATGCTGCCGTGGCTTACCTCTCGGAGATAAAGGGGATCGAGAAAATCGGTGTGGTCGGCCATTCTGCTGGCGCAGTCTCGGGGATTATTAGCGCTGCGCGAAATACCCGTATCTCCGCCCTGGTTGCGGCTGCACCCTATCTTTCCGTCGAGGATATATGGTACACGAACCGCCCCGTTTTATTCCCGAAACCACTCCTTGAATTGACCTTTAGGTTCGCCGAATATCGCAAACGATTTTCTCGTGATGAAGTCCGCCCGCAAGATGTCATCGCTCAGATTTCTCCTCGTCCCTTGTTGCTGATTCATGGTATTGATGATCAGCGTATCTCAAAAGATCATGCCATGGATTTATTCGATGCGGCCAACGAGCCAAAATGCATGTGGCTGGTTGAAGGTGCCGACCATGGTGAAGTGCGTTCTCCTCTATTGGATACCCAGGTCCAGGATATCATTGCTTTCTTTGATCAGGCCCTAAGAAACACCTCCCCATCGAACTGCGGTATTCAACAGATCAAACTATAACTTTCGGTGAATCCACTCTTGATGTGAGGGGATATCCCGGTCGAATAAAACTCGCCGGATCAATACCTTTCTTCGTTCATCTCCATCAGCTGGAAGAGGCCTTCGATTGGCCTCTATTCGTTTTAATATCGTAACGATGACCATGACCACAGCCGCTACATTGACAACGAGTGGTCCATTCATCGATACATTGAATAGGGGCAGTAGAACCAGACCAGCTAATGCCCATGGAGCTGAATCTCTCAGAACATAGCCTGCTGCCAGAAATGCCAATATCCATGGAAATCCCCACGGAAAAATCACCATCAGCGTGCCCAAAAACGGACTTAATCCCCGCCCGCCTGTAAAGCCTAGAAAAATCGGCCAATTATGCCCTACCAACGCCGCCAACCCAGCAGCCACAGCCGTTCCCTCGCCCAGCCCTAGAGTTAATCCCAGCCAGGTTGGATAAGCCGCCTTGAGAATATCGAAAATCCCCACCGGGAAAATGATCCATCGAGCGATGTGTTCCCACGCCATGGAACCGCTGACAGTACCACTGCCGTACTGCCTTAAATCGATTCCCTTGATCCACTTTCCGGCCAGATAGGCTGTAGGAATCGATCCCAAGAGATAACCGCCCAATATTAACAAAAAAACCCGAATCCCCATTCCACCTCCCAGATCACATTTTATTAACGATTCCTATAGACATTCTACAATAAAATTTATCGTACTCAAAAAAAATACCCCTAACACTACATTTTCCTTGATTTTCTCACCGGTCCATAAGAAGGTTTCTACCAACTTTTATTAGATCTCACTTAAAATTTACTCTTCTAAAGAAATAAGCCCCCCTACCTTATTCGGTTTTCATTGAAGCTGTATTTATTCACATTGTATGCATCGTATTCCATTTAATATAAATTCCCTTACGCAATACGCAATCTCCAATCGATAATCACCATTCCACACACCCAAATCATCATTGACCCCCACTCCTCAATTGGTTATCATTAACCTTAGATTACTTCAAAGCTCCGTCCCGCTAAAACCATTTTTTTGATAATTTTCGATGACAGAAGAACTAACCCCCACCGCCGAGAAAGAAATCGACCTCGGTGATTCCCAATACTATATCAACCGTGAGTTGAGTATGCTCGATTTTCAGTCTCGTGTCCTTGCCGAGGCTCAGGATGAATCCTACCCCATCCTCGAACGGGTGAAATTCCTGGCATATGTTAACCTCAACCTGGATGAGTTCTACATGGTGCGCGTTGGTGGGCTGCGTATGCAGCGGGATGCTGGAATCTTGAAATTATCCGACGATGGACAAACCCCCGCCGAACAACTCGCCGCCGTCCGCAAACAGGCAGCCAAACTCTACAAACAAGCCCAGGACTGTTGGTTCGAACAGATCGAACCTTCCCTGGATGAAGCCGGTATCCACATCTTAGAATACAGCGAACTCAACGAAAAACAGAAGACGAATGTCGATGAATACTTCGACGAGGTCATCTTCCCCGTTCTCACTCCCCTGGCCTTTGACCCCGGCCATCCCTTCCCTCACATCTCCAACCTGAGCCTCAACCTTGCTATCCTCATCGAAGACGAAACCGGCGAACAGCATTTCGCCCGCGTCAAAGTGCCCGATTCCTTGCCTCGCTTGGTTCCTATTAAACGTTCTTCGGGGGGTGTGAAAAAAGACGGCACCGTTGCCCACAACCACTACCTGGTGTGGCTCGAACAGGTTATCTGCTCGAATTTGGATGACCTCTTCCCCGGTATGAAAGTGATAGAAGCGCATCCCTTCCGTGTTATCCGCAACGCCGACCTCATCATCCAGGAATTGGAGGCTGCCGATCTCCTCAGCACCATGGAAGAAAGTGTTCGCAGGCGGCGCTTTGGGGTCGTTGTTCAGTTGGCGGTGAGCACCAACATGCCAGATCACATCCTGCAGATACTCACCAACAACCTGAAAGTCGAAAAGAACGATGTCTATGACTTCGATGGTCCCCTGGGAATGGCCCACTTGATGGATTTAAGTAAGATCGAAAGGTACGATCTCAAGCACAAACAGTTCCTCCCTTACATTCCCAACCGTTTAAAGGATACTCAAAACAGCGATATCTTCATGGCCATCCGCAATGGGGATATACTCCTCCACCACCCATATGATTCCTTCGATCCGGTGATCGAATTCCTCCAAACTGCCGCCCGCGATCCCCAGGTGTTGGCTATCAAACAGACCCTTTACCGTGCAGGAAGCGATTCCCCTGTCGTCAATGCCTTGCTTAAAGCCCGTCGCGAATACAGCAAACAGGTCGCCGCCTTGGTCGAGCTCAAAGCCCGTTTCGATGAAGAGAGCAATATCACTTGGGCCAGGAAACTAGAGCAGGAAGGCGTTCACGTCACTTATGGTCTGCTCGGACTGAAAACCCACTCAAAAATTTCCATGGTCATCCGCCGTGAGGACGACCAGATTCGCCGCTACGTCCACCTCGGCACCGGGAACTACAACCACGTCACTGCCCGTTCCTATGAAGACATCGGCATGTTCACTTGCGATGAAGATATCGGCATGGACGGCAGTGATCTGTTCAACTATCTTACCGGCTATTCGGCTAAAAAGGACTTCCGCAAGCTTCTCGTCGCGCCCATTAACCTGCGGGAGCGTATGTGCGCCATGATCGAGCGGGAAATTGAACATCAGAAGAACGAGGGAAATGGTCACCTCATCTTCAAGACCAACGCTATCGTCGATAAAAAAATGATTAAGCAGCTCTACAAAGCCTCGATAGCTGGTGTCAAGATCGACCTGCTCGTGCGTGGTATCTGCTGCCTGCGCCCCAGACTTGAGGACGTCAGCGAGAACATCCGCGTCATCAGCGTGCTTGGTCGTTTCCTGGAACACAGCCGCATCTACTACTTCCTCAACGGCGGCCATCCCGAGATCTACATGGGCAGCGCAGATATCATGCCCCGAAACCTGGATGACCGCGTAGAGATTCTCTTCCCAGTCCAGGAGCCTGGCATCATCAAATACCTGCGTGAGACCGTCCTCGACCTCTATCTTTCAGAAAACTTGCGCGCCTGGCACATGGACCCCGACGGGAACTACCGACATTCGAATTCGGACTCCAGAAAGAAAATTATCGATCCCCAGGTGTGGTTGACTAAACATGCCAATGTCAAGGACGAGGCCTAACCACAATTTTCCCCTAAATCAACCCAATTACAGATATCCATGCCTAACAAGACCTTCTATTTAATCTCCCTCGGCTGCGCCAAGAACACCGTTGATTCCCAATCCATCGCCCAACTCCTGGAACGTGGCAACTACCATTCGACTGACGATGCCGGAGTCGCCGATATCCTCATCGTCAACACCTGTGGCTTCATTCAGCAAGCCCGGGACGAATCCTATCAAGTCTTAGGTGATCTCGCCGGGAACAAACGCCAGGGCCAGTTGCTCGTCGCCGCAGGCTGCCTTACGCAGCGCTATGGGGCTGAGGTTGTCAAGCGTGTTCCCGGGATCGACGGCATCCTCGGTACCCGCCGCTGGATGGACATCCTCGAACTAATTACCCATCTCCGCCAGCGGGCACATCCACAGCCCCTCTACCACCTCCCCACCGACGCCCACACCGTCAGCCAGGATGAAAAGGACGTCATCCGCGCCGCCTCGACTGGACCGAGTGCCTACCTCAAAATTGCCGACGGCTGCCGCCGCCCCTGCGCATTCTGTGCCATCCCACTCATCAAGGGCACCGCCATCAGCCGCCCCAAAGAAACCATACTTCGTGAAGCCCAAATCTTACAAGACCAGGGTATCCGGGAGCTTATCCTTATCGCCCAGGACACCACCGACTACGGCCACGACCGGGGGATCAAGAACGGTCTGGCAAGCCTGCTGGAAGACCTGGTGACCGCTGCGCCGTATGTCGATTGGATTCGGATATTGTACGCTTTCCCCGGTTACGTCACCGATGAGTTGATCGAGGTTATGGCAAAGCACAAACAGATTCTCCCCTACCTCGATATGCCCCTCCAGCACGCCCACCCGGAGATCCTCCGCCGTATGCGTCGCCCTGCCAACATGGATTGGGTCAATAAAACCATCGACAAAATGCGGACCTCCATGTCTGACCTGGCCCTCCGCACCACCTTCCTCGTCGGCTACCCCGGTGAGACCGAGGAGGAGTTCCAGACCCTTATGGACTTCATCCATGAGGTGCAATTCGACCGGGTGGGGACTTTTACCTTTTCCTTCGAAACCGGAACATCCAGCGAACCCCTCGGCGATCCTATCCCCGAAGAAGTCAAACAAGAACGCCTGGGCCGCCTCATGACTGCCCAGCAAAGCATTTCCCTCTCCATCAACCAATCCCTGGTCGGAAAGACCCTGGACGTCCTCATCGAAGGGCACGGTGAAGTAGAAGACTCACATGAACAGATCGCCGTTGGACGCACCTACCGCGACGCCCCCGAGATCGACGGCCTGGTCTTCATCGAAGGGAACCCGCCCATCGGCGACATCGTCCCCGTGACCATCAACAGCGCCATGGTCTACGACCTGACAGGGACTGTTCGAAACAATCCTCATAAATAATAACCACGATAATTCTCAAATCCGGTAGGGATAGGATCATCCTGTCCACCCCGAAAAAGTAGCGGCTGAGCATGCTCCGCCCGAACGATGCATGCCCTATTACTACGACAGATGATCTTCTCCGTTTAGCTCCTGCCCCATTGGGGTAACAATGATCCAAATGATTGCCACCATTGACGAAGCAACAGAAAAGGCACAAAATTCCCAGATGGATGCCCCAAACACGGTGAAAAGAATAAATCCACACAAAACAGGGATACTTGAAATCCCTAAACCTATCATCCCAACTATAAATTCTGGCCTTGATGTAATAGGTTGATATTTCTCCATCCAACGTTTTTTCATAAACAGCGAAAGGGCAAAGGCAAAGAGAGAATAAACAATTCCCAAGATGCGTGCAATAGGTAAATATTCGGGGTTGATATTGAATCGGATATCAAAGTAGGAAAATAGCAAATCAATGATTACAAAAATCAACGAAAGAATAAAAACATACAAAATAGAGACAAATCTCGTGCGCAGTTTTTTTCTTATAACAATTTCATCTAGATGAACTTCTTCAATTGTGACTATCATATCTAATTGTCCGCTTATCGTGGTACTAACGAGAGAACCTAACCAACGCCCGAGAAAATAAAAAGAATAGGCTCCCACAATAGCCCCTATTATCTCCCCCTTTCCAAGAATTTTTGTAACAATATAGGTGCCTATAAACGCGCCTGCAAAAACGCCAAAGAAGCGACCCAGATATTTCCCAATGTAATCCACAAAGAATTCTTTGCTACCGGTCTTTTTATACCCAAACCATGCAAAAAAACTATAACTACTTCTTTCCAGATCAACAGAACTAGAATGACATTTATCAAAATAATTGGTAATTTGATCAGGAAAATAGGAAGGGCTATAGCCCCAACTGCGATAAAAACCAGGTTGGTTACACCCGATACAAGAATGTAATATAAAAGAGGTGATACTGTTTTTGACTCTTTCAGCATAAACCTACTTTGACTACCCAACTACCAGACTATCCGACTACCAAACTAACAACTATCCAACTACCCCCCCAACTCCTCCAACCGATCCACCAATCTCGCTAACTCCTTGAACGATGCCTCTACAGGCGCCGGTGTCGACATATCCACCCCGGACAGCTCGAACAAGTCCATTGTATACATCGACCCACCCGCGCTGATCAAATTGATATATCGTTCTGCCATTCCCTTCTCACCCGCCAGGATTTTCGCCGCCAACGCATCCGCCGCGCTGATCCCGATGGCGTACTGGAATGTATAGAAAGGCTCGTATAAATGTAAGAACTGCGCCCAGGTGATTCCTGTCCGGGCAGGGTCGTCTTCCATCGTCTCTCCATACCCCTCGGCGTAAAACCCCCGCAGGATATCGTTCAATTCCAACGCCGTGAGAGGTTGTCCCTCCACTGCCCGATTGAACACCTCATACTCAAAACAAGCCAGCATGGGCATGATGAAAAAATAGCGGTGGTAGTTCGCCATGGCTTCGTCGATCAGGGCAAGCTGGAAGTCCCGGTCGTCCGCCTTCAGTTCCTGTAGATATGCCCGTGTCATCGCCTGGTGGAAGTTAGAGGGCGTCTCCCCCACTGTTGAAGACATAGATCGATATCCGATGTAAACTTCTGGTTGGTTCTCTGCTGTATAAACGCCGTGCATCGAATGTCCCAACTCATGTGTCAGGGTGCTTAAGGCAATCATGGAATCATCATAACTCATGTAAATAAAAGGGGGTTTGTGCCCCACCTGGAGTGAGGAGGCTGCGTTCTGCCGTTTCTCTATGTTTGGCGCCCAATCTACCCAACGACCTTCCAGGCTTCCCTTCCATAAAATCGATACATACTCTTCCCCTAAAGGTTTTAGGGATTCACAAATCCACTCTACCGACTGTTTGTAAGAGATCACCGGCGGGTCCTTCACGGTAGACGCCCACACGTCATAAGGCCGCATGGCATCTACACCCAAGACCTTGGCTTTGACCGCCCAATAACGGTGCCAGGTCGGGAGATTTTTCTTGAAAGTGTCGATCAGGTTGTGGAACACTTCCAACGGCAGCTTGGTGGGAGTGAGCATCATTTCCAATACCGAACCATACCCTCGCGCTTCCGCCAATACCATCCACTGCTTCACATTTGCCAGGTAGATGCTTGCCAGCGTATTCTCCATCGACAGGTAGCCGTCGAAATAACTCTCCCAGGCAGTACGGCGGCGTTCCCGGTCAGGGTCTTGCAGGGCAATGTCCATGTTCGCCTGGTAGACCGGATGTTTCTTCCCCTGGCTGTCTACCGCATCCTCAAAGGCCAGGTCGGCATCCACCAATTCGGTAGCCGCCTGGTAAACGCCATCGAATGGCTCCATGAACATACTGAGGATTTCCTCGACCTCTTCCTCACGTTGGAAATCTTGTAAACGCAGCAGATTGTCGAAAAAATGTTTATAGACACCTAAGCGAGGTTCTTCCTCTGTCCAATCCAGCAAGGTTTCGCCAATCTCCAGGAGTTGTGGCCTGGCGAAGGAAGTTGCAGCCCTAAACTTCCCTTCTAAGGCTTTCGCCTGCCTGTAGTGCCCTTTGGCGGCTGTGTCGGTCGAATCTACGTTTTGCGCCCAATCAGCAAATTCCAGTAAAATCATTAACCGACACCAATGTTTTCCCCGTAGTTCGAACCAATCGGCCAACACGTCAGGTCCCTCTTTCAAGCGTCCGTTATACTTACTCAATTCAGGCAGTTCCTTCAATGCAGCCTTGAGGTCAGCTTTCCAATCCTTCCATGTCGGGTAAACGGCTTCCCGGTTCCAGGTACTCTCGATGGGGGCGTTTTTCCGTTTCAGGCCCGTTGTGCCAGACATTGTATTTTCTCCTTGTTGTGATGAAATATAGAGGAATTATAGTCCTAAATTGCGATGCCGCCGACCTACCAATCATTACAGAATGATCGCCCTACGCTATCGATTCACGCGGCCTTACAACGCTTCATACCTCCTCCTGGTCATCTCCATTATTTGGTGGCTCCGGTAAGAACGCATACCGGTAAATAATTCGAACCCTGCTTTCTGGTAAACCCGGAAAGCAGCCGGGTTCTTCCTATTGGGCGGCACGCAGAAAAGCTCGCACTTTGTCTTTATAAACCTGTGCCTCACAACCTCCTTCATCCCCGCCGTGCCCAGCCCTCTCCCCCAATATGCGGGCATCAGTTTGATATCACCGAAGAGAGTGACAACCCCTTCCGGCTTTTGCCATCTTCCAAAGGTCGCCCCTTCCCGGAAAGGTGCGGTGAAAGCCTCACCGATCAGAATCCCCTGCTCATCTTGCAGCACCAACTGGCAGTATACTCCCCCCAATTTAACCCGCATCTCCTCATTTCGCTGCCAGGCTACCTCAAGCGTATCATCTTTCGTCCACCCCCGCATTCTCGGCAGTTCATCCGCATATCGCATAACGTCAGGGTCATGCCATAGATCGATTAAGAAGTCAATGTCTTCCTCTTCATTTCACGAATTTTGACAATTGGCAACTGTAAACCTCCCTGGGTGATCAAACACATCGCTTGAGAAACGAACCCACAAGTCGATTGAATGCTTCCGGGTTCTCCATGTTGGAAGTATGCCCTGCTCCCGGAACGATTTCGGCTTCCGCCTGAGGGACCCGACGCAGGATTTCTTCCGTGTGCCGGAAGACGCTTTTGGATTCGTGTTCGCCGTTCAACACCAGGGTCGGGCAGCGTATTTTCTCGAGCGGCTGCAATTTAAAATCATAGATCGCCCCGTAAATCTTCAAATACTCTTTATCGTTCATCTGCAGCATACAGCGTTCAACGTAGTCCTGGGTGCGTTTATCCTCACCAAACCACTCCCCGCTGCGGGTGGCGCGTGCCAGCCAAAATGAGAATCGCGTGAACTTCTCCATACTCATCATCCGGATGGTCATCAGCATAGCCCACCGGGGGAACAACACGTAGCGTTGGAGTTTGTCACTCAGGGTCAGATTCACCGAAACAGCCGTGTCCGCCAGGACGAGGGCTTTCAACCTCTCTGGATATTGCACAGCATACGATTGGGCGATCATTCCACCCAGAGAGAGTCCGCATAGTATTGGATTCTCGATTTCCAGCACATCCAGCAGAGCCGCTAGGTCGTCGGTGAAGGTCACAATGCCGTACGCAGATAAATCGGAGACGCCTGTCCTCCCATGGCCTCGTAGGTCGTAGGTTAAAACACGATATCGCGATGAGAAATACTCGATCTGCGGCACCCACATGTCCGCATCCACAAACGCGCCATGTACGAAAACAAGCGTTGGTCCCGTCCCATGCAGTTCATAATAATGGTCCACTTGTTTGATCTTTATCTTCGGCGTTCTTACCAATCTCCATCTGAATCATTATATAGGGTAACACTCCCTTTATTATCATTTTGAACAACCTTCCCTTCAACCACGTGGCGGATGCTCCGTATTCGCCGAATCCAAATCATAGGTTTGGATCAATCGTCCCCCGTAGGTTCCACCGTACTCTTTTCGACCATCAAGACCACTACCTTCTCAGGCGCCCTCGTCCGGTGCACCACGCCTTTAGGAATGGTGTAGCCCTGGTGTTGATCCAACGTGATGCTTTCCTTCTCCAAATCGATCAAGAACTGGCCCTCCAACACAAAGAAGAACTCATCCTCCTCATCGTGCTTATGCCAGTGGAACTCTCCCTTCAGGATCCCCAGCCGTACAACACACTCATTCACCTGGCACAGCGTCTGGTTGTACCAATCGTCCTCACACGCATCCACGAGTCCGGGCACGTCGATGAGTTCCAGGGTATCGAATTTCGTATCCATGTGCATCGTATATTCTGTTTTTTTACCCATTCTTTTCCTTCCTTTTTGTTATTTTAATTAATTACATTATACAAGCATTGGTAGTCCCTGAATCCATTGCATTCCACACTCCAATATCAAATCCCCAATATTCAATTCAGCAATTTTCTCCCCACAATTACGCAATACGGAACACGCAATAGATAATAATTTCTCCCTTCAAATCCTCGATCCCCAATCCCCCCAGCGGCGTGTATAATTGGGAGGTCTTTTACCAAACAATATTTAGGACAAACAACTACATGATTGACCCACATTCGCCAGAAATAAAATTCGCTATCGAAACCGTTCGCCAAGCTGCGATCCTCGTCAAACAGGTGCAGGCCGAGATGGTCACAGGGGCGCTTACCAAAGAAGATAAATCCCCCGTCACCGTAGCGGATTTCGCCGCCCAGGCTTTGATTGCCCATCATCTCATGGACGCCTTCCCCAACGATCCCCTCGTCGGGGAGGAAGACGCTGGGGTGCTGGAAACGCCAGAGGAAGCTGCCGCCTTGGAACGGGTGACCAACTTCGTCTCCAAAGCCCTACCCCAGGCTACCCCCGATAAAGTTACCGCCTGGATAAATTATGGGAACGCGGGGCCATCTGATCGCTTCTGGACGGTCGACCCTATCGACGGTACCAAGGGTTTCCTGCGCGGCGGTCAGTACGCTGTTGCCCTGGCGTTGATCGAAAACGGTGTAGTTCAAATTGGCGTACTTGGCTGCCCCAACTTGACCGGTGGCACACAGCAAGACATTGGTGGACCCGGTTCGCTGATTATCGCCCAACGCGGTCAGGGCACTTGGACCACTCCGCTGGTTGGCGAACCGGATTTCACCCAACTGCACGTGTCCGGCATCCGCGAGAATGCTGCTGCGCGCTTCTTACGTTCGTTCGAAGCCGGGCATACCAACGTGGGACAGCTAGACCTTATCGCGCAAGAAATGCGTGTATCTGCTGAACCCGTCCGGCTGGACAGCCAGGCGAAGTACGCCATTCTGGCAGGTGGTGCAGGCGACCTCATCTTCCGCCTCATCTCCCCCAAGATGCCCGATTATAAAGAAAAGATTTGGGATCAGGCCGCTGGTTCCTTGATCGCTGAAGAAGCCGACGGCATGGTAACTGACCTGGATGGCAAACCGCTGGACTTCACCCAGGGCCGCAGGTTGGAAAAGAACCGGGGAGTTGTAGCCTCCAACACACATTTGCATAAAGCTGCCCTGAATGCCATAAAAATTGTAGGAGCGTAATTTTCGGAATACGCAATACTGAAATGATTGGATTGTGTATTCCGTATTGCGAAGACACTTAAATTTCCATAAATCATGTCAAAAGCCGACAAGATCGCCTTACTATTGAGTTTCTTGGCCGTAATAGCCACCCTCCTCGTCGCTACGCATGTTTTTGAACGCATGGCCCATATCGAAGACGAGATGGCCTTCGTTTGGCAGGCGCAGGTGTTAGCTAGAGGTAACCTGACCCTCCCTTCCCCCGAGCACGCTAAGAGTTACATGGTCCCTTTCGTAATCGACTATAACGGGCAGCGCTTCGGGAAATATCCTCTGGGTTGGCCGGTGCTGATGTCATTCGGTATCCGATTGGGACGCCGCTACCTGGTCAACCCCCTCCTGGTAGGGATTGCCGTCTGGCTGACCTATTTGCTGGGCAAGCGGGTGTGGAATGAATCTGTAGGCTTCCTGTCCGCCCTCCTTACCCTCATCTCTCCCTTTTTCCTCATGAATGTGGGTTCGCTTCTTTCCCATCCCTTCTGCCTCGTCTTGAGTCTGGCCATCACCCTTTTCTGGATCGATAACTTCTGGCCGCCCGCAAGGCCCCGTTGGTATAAGACCCTCACGCTGGGGTTGACCCTTGGGACATTGGCAATTACGCGCCCCTTCACCGCTGTGGGGATTGCTATCCCATTCGCCATCCACGGCATCATACTGCTCATCCGCAGGGATAGTACCACCCGCAAACACGTCCTGGCGATGGGCGCCATCACGGCGTTTGTGGCTTCCCTGCAATTTATCTGGCAGGCTGCTGCCACCGGTGATCCACTCACGAATCTATACACCTTATGGTGGGAATACGACAAGGTCGGCTTCGGTGAGGGATTCGGCCGATCCAGCCATGGGCATACTCTCAGGTTGGCTGTAACTATATGGAAAAAATCACTGATCGCCTTGAGCAGCGACCTGTTCGGCTGGGGAAGGTTCTCTTGGATTTTCCTCCCCTTTGGACTGTGGGCTATCCGCCGGAACAGGCGTGCCTGGTTGGTGGTCAGCGTCTTTATCACCTTGGTATTGGCCCACGGCGCTTACTGGATCAGCATGAACCTCTACGGTCCGCGATACTATTTCGAAGGTTTCCACAGCCTTACGCTGCTCACCGCAGGGGGAATCGCCTGGTTAGCCGGACACTATCGTGAGAGTGATATATTACCCAGATTCCAAAAGGCGAGAACACTCATTATGATAGGTATCGTAGTAATCCTGCTGTCGACGAACCTGATTCTTTACTTGCCTAACCGCCTGAAAGCCATGTATGGTTTATACGGTATCCAAAGGAGTATGCTGGATCCCTTCCTCACTGAAGAGGCCCAGGCCCTTGCTCCTGCCCTGATTATCGTTTATCCGGATTGGTGGACGGAGTACGGCGGCCTGCTCGAACTGCAAGATGCCTATCTAGATCAACCTATCATCTTCGCCTATAACCGCAATACAGTCAACAACACCTTATTGGCTGAAAGCGTGAGAGAAGCCGGGCGAAGTGTGTTTCATTATTATCCTGATATGCCTGGAGAATTTTATTCACATCCCTGGGTTCCGCCGTAAAAATATTCCCCTGACTTTTCTTTATGATGTCTAACACCAATTTAATTCAGAACGGATTATTAGGTCTTTTAGTTAATGATTAATAAGGCACGTACCGTGTCCTTGGAAGACCTTCAAGTGGGCTGGTGGTGCCAGTCGGTATTTCTTCTTCGGGGATAACGACTTCCTGCTCCATCGGTTCTGGGATAACGAGTACATCACCGTCATGGATAGGATCCGCAAAGGTCATCCCGTTGAAATACACCAATACTTCCCATTTCATGGGGTCGTCGTAATACCGCAAGGCAATTAAAGGAATTGTGTCGGTGGGTTCAACCGTATGCACCGCAACACGCAGTCCCCAATCACCAATTGCCAGGGTAAAAGCCGTCACCACGGCAGGAATGTTGAGGTTAGGGATGGGGATTTTATTGAAAGCACACCAGGCAAAGATTCGTCTCCGAGTCACCGGATCAATTTCAACTGGCGGTGGTGGTGGTTCAACCGGTTCGCCGCCTTCTCCGGTACCACTAAAGAATTCAGTAGGTAAGGCTTTCGTACACACAATTCCGGAGAAGTTCCGGTTGCCGTCCTTACTCGCCGTCCCCCAGGCCGCGTTGAATTCCTCATGTGTCCAGCATTTATGTTCTCCCTCGCTGCGCCGCTCGCCTTTCCACAATGGATCGTTCACGTAGATGTTCTCGTCATCATAGGCTATGACTACGACGAAATGTGGCCCTGAAAAAGCGCTCTGAGTCGATACACCAGGGTCGATCTGTGAC
Organism: Anaerolineales bacterium; assembly: GCA_050115475.1. Classification (GTDB taxonomy): domain Bacteria; phylum Chloroflexota; class Anaerolineae; order Anaerolineales; family UBA11579; genus JASFQL01. The sequence goes on along the minus strand of JASFQL010000016.1, from coordinate 1,297 downwards.
CAGGCGCCGTAATGCACCAGGGTGATAGGGGCTTTCCCCTCATCGATGGCTTGTTTCAAACGCTCGAGGTCCCAGGGATAGAAATAATCAAATGGAACGTCGTATGCCCGGCCCACTCGCATCAGTTGGGAGACACTGACGTAATCGTTAGCCTCCGCGCCCGTCTTGCGGTAGACCGTATTGGTCGAGACTTCCACACCGGCAGCATTGAGGATCATCGCCAGACATGCTGGTCCGCAGTCGTTTCGGAAATCGCTGGCGTCGGGGTCGTATTGCGATTTGTAAGGAATGCTTGGAATGATTACACCCATGCTTTGCTCCTGAAATTACGAAGGGATGGCATACTACTAATAATTATCAAGCACAAATAACCCAATAGAGAGAAAAAATCATTTATGAAATTAATAGAAAAAAGCACTAACTCGTCTCCAGCGAATAGAATAATTTTAATAAAACATTACTCTCGTGTAATGTTGCAAGAACCATACCCTCGCACTTGAAATTCCCCTCGTATCTCAAATCGATAGGATTGAAAGGAAAACCAGACTAACCCTATCGATTATATAAACACGCAGCGAGATTTTTTCGCAGATAGATAAAATGGGCTAAAAACCAAAAACTGGTATTGATAACACTCCAATATCAGTTACTTCCAAAGCGCCACCCTCAATAAATAATTTATAGGGACGAAAGATAGGATATCCAACAAATAGCGTAAGGCGTAATCCCTAAAAGGTATTTTCCTGCTTCTAATAATAACGCATCACAAGTCCACGACACCTTGATTTCAACAGGAGTCTTTCATCCTGCAATATCTACAATGAGCTTCTAAATCGATAAAACACCCGGTTAATACCCGCGAGTAACCCAATTGCTGCAAGATCCACTCCCCCTGCTGTTAAGATCATCGTTAAATAATCTACACAATTTCCCCAAGCTTTTCCAACATAGTTCAGTTTTATACTCCCGAAAACAGCCACCACGAAGGAAAAGAACACAATGAAGACATTCAACCATTTTGCCGACCTTACCCACTGGCTTGCTGGAAGTTCATACATATCCGGTTTTACCTCGCCTGTTTTCACTCTCTCCCCGATTAAAGATGGAATATCTGTTTTAATAATCCCTGTAAGGATGTGTTTCACATGTTCTTGATCAACAGACAATAAGTAATTGAATTTTTCATTATATGGCATTCCTTTCCAATCTCGTAAATACAGATACTCTTGGTTCTTTGAGTAATTCTTTTCCAAATAATCAAGATAAACATTATGTAGGTTCATAAATAATGAGTTTG
>JASFQL010000015.1:0-77300 GCA_050115475.1 Anaerolineales bacterium | reverse complement strand
TAGATGCGGAATTTGCCAGGCTATTCAAAAGCTTGGAAGAAAATGGATTATTGGATAATACCTGGCTAGTATTCACATCAGATCATGGTGAGATGTTTGAGAGAGGTATTGTTGGTCACAGCACAAATTCATTGTTTGAACCTGTGATAAAAGTTCCGCTATTGATCTTTGAACCAGGCCAGAAAACCCGTAGGGATATATATACTCCAACAAGTAGCATTGATATTTTGCCTACTTTACTTCATATGACCGGCCAAACAATCCCAGAATGGGCTGAAGGAAGAATCTTGCCCCCATTTTCTCCTTTTCCACCAGAAAATGACGAGAGTATTTTCACTGTCCAAGCTAGAAAAAACGGTAGTATGAACCCATTGAAGATTGCCAGTATTATGATGAGAAAAAACCGATATAAACTTCATGCATATTTTGGTTATAAAGAAGTTCCAAAGGGGGAAATTTGTTATGAATTTTATGATCTTGAAAACGATCCTGAAGAGCTTGAAAATTTATATGATGAGAAGATCTCTATTGCGCAAGAGATGCAGAATGAAATGTTAAAGAAGATTGAAGAAGTCAACGAACCTTACTTGTGATGGGTGGAATAATCTGGCGTGAGAATATGAATGTATTCTATCCCGGATGATCGTTTAGTATCATCATTATCAGAATAACCGTAATCCACCCTATTATCTAATCTATTTTCTGGTGAGCATGTGTTCCCCTCGTGCAGTCACCCAGACGTTATAATGAAGGACTTCAAAAACAAATAAAAAGGAGTGATTGATGGCAATCTTACGACGTAAAGACGCCCCAAAGGAGAGCATCTGGAAAAGGGAAAGCGTGTATACGACCTGGGCAGATTGGAAAAAGGAGTACGACCGGGCTGTAAAGGAACTGCCGAAATTGAACCAATATAACGGTAAGCTGAAGGACGGACCGAGTGTGATAGCTGACTGGCTCGAAGTCTACAACGAGCATTTCGAGCGGGTGGCCATCCTGGGGGATTTTGCCCGGTGGGCGCTAACGGTCGATTCCAGCGACGAGGAAGCCAAGGGGTATGTCGGGCTTGCCACCGATTTGTCGAGCAAGTTTAAAATGGCGGCTGCCTTCATGAAGCCCCAACTGCTGGAAATCGGGGAGACACTCTTGACGTGGGCCGAGGAAGAACCCCGGTTGACCCCTTACAAACATTACTTCGACAACCTGATCCGTTTGAAAAAACACCAGCGGTCCGAGGAGGTCGAGGAAATCCTGGGCGTCCTGGAAGAGCCGAATGGGGATGCATACCGGACGTTCAGCGAATTGGCCAACGCGGATTTGAAGTTCCAAGATGCCATCGATCAGGAGGGGAACCACCACCCGGTCTACCAGGCGACGTTAAGTTCTTCTTTGCAGTCCAGGGACCGAGAGCGGCGGCGGACAGCATGGGAAAATTATTACGACGGTTATCTGTCGATGGAAAACACCTTTGCGAGCCTGTACCTCACACGTGTGAAGCAGATGGTTTTCTTGATGCGGGCAAGGCGGTATGATTCTGTGCTGGAGATGCGCCTGGCTCCCCACAACCTGCCGGTGGGAGTGTTCCACAACCTGATCGAGACCTTCAAGAAAAACCTGCCCGTGTGGCACAAGTATTGGGCGGTGAAGCGCAAGGTGTTGAGCGTAGATGCCCTGCACCCTTACGACATCTGGGCGCCAATCCTGGATGATCCCCCGGTGGTCCCGTACAAACAATCCATCGAGTGGATCTGTGATGCCTTGAAGCCGATGGGGAAGGAATACGTGTCTGTCCTGCGTAAAGGCTGCCTGGAGGATGGGTGGGTGGACTGGGCACCCAACGTGGAGAAGCGGCAAGGGGCGGCATCCTCCCGCATGGTGGGGCGGAAACCACCGTTCATCTTCATGAGCTACAACGATTCGGTGATGAGTTTGAGCACCCTGGCCCACGAGCTGGGGCACTCAATGCACAGCTACCACTTCGCCACACACCAACCAGCGGTGTACAACGATTACTCTGCCATCTCTTCGACGCTGACAGAGACGGCCTCGAACTTCCATCAGACGATGACACGGGCCTACCTCCGCAAGGAGAAGGGGGACGACAGCAATTTTCAACTGGCAATGATCGATGAGGCCATGGACAACTTCCACCGTTACTTCTTCATCATGCCGACCCTGGCACGACTCGAACAGCAGGTGTATGAGAAAGCCCAGGCGGGGGAGGTTTTGACGACGACGAGTCTGAAGACGATGATGCGGGACTTGTTTGCGGAGGGATACGGGGACACGATGGCGGACGACCCCGAGCGTACAGCCGTCACATGGGCACAGTTCTTACACCTGTACATCCCGTTCTATACTTTCCAGTATGCGATTGGAATCAGCGCAGCGCACGCAGCGGCAGACCGGATCCTGGCGGGGGAGGTGGGGGCGGTCGAAGGGTATTTGGAATTCCTGAAGTCGGGGGGATCGAAATATTCGATGGCGCTGTTCAATCTGGCGGGAGTGGACATGTCGTCGCCTGAGCCGGTTAACAAGGCTTTCAAGGAATTAGAAGAGAATGTTAATTTGCTGGAGAAGTTGACTTAGATATTAAGAACTGACAGGCTTTTTATCGAACCTGTCAGTTCTTTTTTATATTCTATAAGCAATCGAGTGAATATTCTTTTTCTTGTTACTTCAAACTGAAGGATGCACTGACCTCTGCCCGGACAGATATCTGGCCCAGGTTTACGGGACCGCCATCAGATAAGGCGCCGGTGTCTCCGGCGGGTGAAACATTCTGGATGGTGTTTTGCGTCCAGAGGTCCCGGCTTTGACTGTACCATCCACCGTTGTAGTACGACCAGGAGTTCTCGTTGATACTCATTACACAGCCGGTCTCGGACCCAGCCGCCTTGGCCAGATCCTGCGCTTTTTCTTTGGCGGCCGTCATGGCCAGCTCACGGGCCTGGTCGCGATACTTACGCAGGTCGCTGAGATAGAATTCGACATTGATGACTCTATTAGCCCCAGCATCCAGCGCAGCAATGATGACTTTATTGACTTTGCTGATATCGCGCATTGTGATGGCCACCATATTGTTGATACGATAGCCCTTGATGTATAAATCATCGTAATCCTCATAGATGGGATCAATGACGTAGGCATCGGTGACGATGTCTTTATCTGCAACGCCCTTCGCTTTCACGGCTTTAATTACCCTGTTGATGGTTGCGCTGTTAATTGCCTCTACACGTTGGGGGGTAGTGGCGTTCGACTGCACGCCCAACTGGATGAGAACGCGGTCAGGTGTGACGTTGACGACAGCCGTGCCACTGACTTGAATGGAACGACCAGTATTGCAAATCACATCGGGGTCCTGGGTGGCGACAGCGGTGGAGGCTGCCTGGGCGTTGAGGTTGGGCAAGCCAACAGCAACGACCATCAGCATTAATATGCAGGCCAACAGGGTGTTGAGAATCGTGGTTGTTTGTTTCATGATAGTCTCCTTTCGATAAATGCTGTGTTTTCAGCATCATCTTATTCCCCTAAGGAGGCAGGTGCGTGTCAGGATTCAGGCGGTTGGATGGCAGTTTTCGTCCGTTGGGAGCCAGAAGGTGATGGTCGTACCCTGACCTTCGGCGCTGTCGACGGCGATGCGTCCACTATGTGCGGATACCAGCGAGCGGACGATAGCCAGGCCCAATCCTGTCCCGCCAGTATTTCTTGAGCGGGAGGTATCCACACGATAGAAGCGCTCGAAGATAAAGGGCAGGTGTTGGGCGGGGATGCCGGGTCCCCGATCGGAAACGGAACAGCGGATTTCATCCCCCTGGTCTTCGACGGTTACGGTAATGGTTGAACCCTCTGGGGCGTGGCGGATGGCATTGTCGAGGAGGTTATCGAGTACCTGGGAGAGCCGGTCTGGATCCCCCCTGGCAATGGTCTGCCCCTGAGCTTTGACGTCCAGCGTCACCTGTCTGGGCGCAGCCAGCGTGGTAAGTTGTTCACAACGAGAACGGGCGAGTTCAGCCAGATCGAGACTCTCGATGTTCAGGTTCAAAGCACCGGCGTCGGCGCGGGTGAGGACGAGTAAGTCGTTCACCAGGCGAATCAGGCGGCTGGTCTCACGCCCCATGGATGCCAGGAGCGGACCGCGCCCCTCGAGATCGTCGAGGGCGCCGTCTTCAAGCGTTTCGATGGTGCCGTTGATGACGGTCAGGGGAGTGCGGAGTTCGTGGGTGACGTCGGCGACGAAGGCGTTCTTGGCCTGGTCGGATTGGCGCAGGTTGGCGGTCATGTGGTTGAAGGATTGGCCCAAAGCGTGGAGTTCGCGGATGTCGCTGTCGGCGGGCACCTGCTGGTCGAGGTCCCCTTTAGCCACGGCACTGGCGGCATGGGACAAGCCTTCCAGGGGACGGGAGATGCGGCGGGAGAGGAGCACGCCAGCAACCCCGGCAAGCAGGACAGCAACCACGACCGCCCCGGCCAGTTGGAGGATGAGATTAGAAGGAAGGCTAGCAGGCGGCAGGGGTGTGGCAAGGTAGACGATTCCGGTGATCGTGGCGTCGTCAGCATAAATGGGAGCAGCGGCATACAGCACCTTGCGGTTACCGGCGGATGCAACCCTGCGGACAGCCGTGTCGGGAATCCCTTGGAGAGCAGATTGGATCTCGGGGCGCTGGCGAAGTTCATCAGGAGGGACGGTGGGAACATTTTCGGCCAGGGGAACCTGGACAGGCTCGCCATCCGAGTCGAGGGGGAGGTTGACCACGACGGCCCCTTGTTCCCCCAGCAGGCGGGTGTGTATGCCGGGCTGGATATTGGTCGTTTGAGAATAGGGTTCGACGGGCGCGATGGGCAGCGGATAACCCTGTACGGCAGCTGCTGTCAACTGGGCCTGGGCGAGGAGGTTCTCGCGCTGGGTGGAGAGATAAAGTCCCTCGACGGCGAACCAGGTAAGCACGGCCACCAGACCCATACCAAGCAGGAGCACGGCCAGGGTGGTGAGAAAGAGGCGTAGCTGGATAGGGGTACGCATAACTCAGGTATTGAAGCGATAACCGACGCCGCGCACGGCTTCGACGGCATCGGCTTCGGGGGAAGCGGCGCGCAGTTTGGCGCGCAGGCGTTTGACGGCGCTGTCGACGGCGCGGGTGTCTCCGGCGAAATCATAGCCCCAGACCTGCTCGAGGAGCTGCTCGCGGGTGAGTACGCGCCCGGCGTTGGAGAGGAGATGGTTCAGGAGATCGAATTCCAGGCGGGTCAGGTTGAGGGAAGTATCTGCAACCATTACGGTGTGGGCGTCTACGTCCAATTGCAGATCCCCGGGACCAAGCAACAAGGTCGCGGGCAACCCTTTTTCCCCCTGAGCGGATTGAGTCCGGCGAAGCACGGCTTTGATCCGGGCCATCAACTCGCGCACGCTGAAGGGCTTGGTGACGTAGTCGTCTGCGCCCAGTTCCAGGCCTACCACGCGGTCGACCTCTTCGCCGCGAGCAGTAATCATGATGATGGGCACGCCGCTGGTCTTGCGGAGTTCGCGGCAGACGTCCAGCCCATCGACCTCCGGGATCATGAGGTCGAGTAGGATCAGGTCGGGGGCAGCCTCCTGCGCCAGGCGCAAGGCTTCACGCCCATCGCCGGCAACCACGACTTCATAGAGGGCTTTGCGGAGGTTGTAAGCCAGCAAATCGGTCACGGCAGGTTCGTCGTCCACGACGAGGATGCGGTGGGTCATTTGCTAAAGCATATCATAGTTCTGTGGCAGGATTGTGTCAGGACGAAGACAAGAATAAGTGAAAGGCCCCCCCTGATCTGTGCTACTCTTCACCCATCTGTTCGATGACTGTTTCTATTTGCTGGTGATGGAAAGCTTCGTGCCCGCCGTATCCGGCAAACCACTCGAGGCCATTCATCTCTTGCAGTCCCCCCTCATGTTTCAAGTCCAGGTTAGCATCAGCAGGCCAGTTTTCGAAATATCCCCGGGTCTGCAAGCGGGCATGCCGGAACCAAAACTTAATAACATCTTTGGGCGTTCTGTAGGGCGGCGGGGGAGGGAGAAAACGAATGCCTTCCGGCGGTTTCTCTCCTTCGAGGAGAGGGCGAGCGATCAGTTCGCGCAGGTAGATTTCATCAATGGCGAGGTGCATGAATATCTCACCCAATGACCATTCTTCTTCGCCCCCGGTTTGTGGGGGGCGCCAATCCAACTGTTTTTGTTTGAGGACATCGAGGTAGTCTAAGGTCTTATTCCGGATATCATCCAATTGTTTCAAAACTGCCTGTGGGTCATTCATCGATCAAATCCTCCAAATGCTATTACCAATCAAGAATATTGTAGCCCGGGTGTTCTAGCTGGGCAAGTACGCTTTTGTTGCTTTTGCCAGGGTCTTTTTCAAAAGTTCTAAAAAGAAAAAGAGTCTGCCTGGGTGCAGACTCTATGATCATTTTAGGAAACCAAATCCACTAATTATTGTTCACATGCTCAAACTGGCTGTTGTAAAGTTCGGCGTAGAAGCCGCCACGCTGCAACAACTCTTCGTGTTTGCCCTGCTCGACGATATCGCCTTCGTCCATCACCAGAATCCAGTCGGCATTGCGGATGGTGGAGAGGCGGTGGGCGATGATGAAGCTGGTGCGGCCTTTCATAAGGTTGTCCATGGCTTGCTGGATCAAGACCTCGGTACGGGTGTCGACCGAACTGGTGGCTTCGTCTAAAATCAACATGCTGGGGTCGATGACGATGGCGCGGGCGATGGTGAGGAGCTGCTTCTGGCCCTGGGAGATGTTGGTGGCTTCCTCGTTCAGTACCAGGTTGTAGCCCTCAGGGAGGGTGCGGACGAAGTGGTCGACATGGGCTGCCTGGGCTGCGGCGATGACGACGTCATCGCTGGCACCGGCTTGACCGTAGCGGATATTCTCCATGATGGTGTCGTTATAGAGCCAGGTATCCTGCAGCACCATGCCGAACAAACAGCGTAAATCTGCCCGGTTGAACTCCTTGATGTTGTGGCCGTCGATGAGGATAGCCCCGTCGTTGACATCGTAGAAACGCATCAGCAGCTTGACCATGGTGGTCTTGCCGGCGCCGGTAGGGCCAACGATGGCAATTTTTTGCCCGGGTTTCACATCGGCAGAAAAATCCTTGATGATGATTTTATCCGGGGTGTAGCCGAATTTTACGTTCTGGAAGGTAACGTGACCTTCAATCTTTTCAGGCTGGACAGGGTTCTCGACTTCAGGGATTTCCTCTTCTTCATCCAGGAACTCGAAAACGCGCTCCGCAGCGGCAGCGGTCTGCTGAAGGATATTGGAGATGTTGGCAATCTGTGTGATGGGGTGGGTGAAGGAACGTACGTATTGGATAAAGGCTTGAATATCACCGACGGTGATAGCGTTTTGGGTTGCTAAGTAGCCGCCTAGAATGGCGATACCGACGTACCCCAGGTTGCCGACAAAACCCATAATCGGCATCATCAAACCCGAGAGGAACTGGGATTTCCAGGCCGAATCATAGAGGGTGTCGTTCAATCCATCGAAACGTTCGATACTCTCGGCTTCTCCATTGAAGGCTTTCATCACGAGGTGGCCCCCGAACATTTCTTCGACGTGACCGTTTACGTGCCCCAAGTAGTCTTGCTGCTGCATGAAGTACTTCTGCGACTGGCGTACGATGATGAGTACAACCCCGGACGACAAGGGGATGACCAACAAAGCCACCAGGGTCATCTGCCAACTGATGCTGAACATCATGACAAGCACGCCAATAACCGTCACGACCGAGGTGATGATTTGCGAAAGGCTTTGGTTGAGGGTCTGGCTGACGGTGTCAACATCGTTGGTGATGCGAGAGAGGACTTCACCCTGGCTGGTGCTGTCGAAGTATTTAAAGGGCATGCGGTTGATCTTATCGGCGATGTCTTTTCGGAAGCGGTAGGTGATGTCCATAGCGATACCGGACATGATCCAACCCTGGACGTAGCCAAACAGAGAAGAGGCGAGATATAGGGCCAGTGTGATGAGAAGAATCTGACCGATGGCTTCAAAGTCGATTCCCTGACCGGTCCCGGTGATAAGACCTAAAACACCCTCAAAAAGTTCGGTGGTGGCCTGCCCTAGAATCTTCGGACCGGCAATGCTGAAAATGGTGGATGCCACGGCGAAGAGCATGACGATGAGGATGGGCGTCTTGTAAGCGCCGAGATATTGAACCAGTTTACGGAAAGTACCTTTGAAATCCCGCGCGCGGTCGCCTTTCATCATGGCCATGGGGCCGCCGTGACCCATTGGCCCACGTCCCCGTATAGGGCCGCGTCTTGGCATGGGACCGCCAGGAGGTTTGCGCTGTGGTGGGGTCGAACTGCGGTACTCAGTCATTGTAACTCCTCCTTACTCAACTGTGAGGTGGCGATTTCTTGATAGGTTTCGCAGGTTTTCATCAACTCTTGGTGTTTCCCTTTCCCAACCACACGTCCTTCATCGAGGACGATAATCTGGTCGGCATTTATCACGGTCGCCACACGCTGGGTAACGATCAAGACTGTGCTGTCGCCTGTTTTTTCTTTTAGCTCTTTACGTAGAGCGGAAGCGGTCCTAAAGTCCAGGGCGGAAAAACTGTCGTCGAAAATATAGATAGGGGGTTTTTTAACGAGGGCGCGGGCGATGGCCAAACGCTGCTTCTGCCCGCCAGAAACATTGGAACCACCCTGGGCGATTTCAGCGGAGAAACCTTCTTCTTTGTCGAAGATAAACTCACTCGCCTGGGCGATGTCGGCTGCTTCCCTGAGCGAATCTCCGCTGGCGTTTTGATCTGCATACAACAGATTGCTTTCAATCGTGCCGGAGAAGAGCATGCCTTTTTGGGGGATATAGCCAATCTTATCGCGCAGGTCGCTTTGATTTACTTCACGGATATCAATCCCGTCCACGAGTACGCTTCCCTGAGTAACGTCATAGAAACGAGGGATGAGGTTAATCACGGTGGATTTGCCGCAACCCGTCGAGCCGATGAAGGCGGTGGTTTCACCTGGTTTGGCAGTGAAGCTGATATTATGGAGCACATCGTCGAGTGCGCTGGGATAGCGGAAAGAAACGTCCCGGAATTCAATCTCACCGGCGAAGTGGGTTGGGAACTGCCGGGGGGCTGGCGGGTCTTCGATGGTGATCTCCGTTTCCAGTACGTCTGCGATCCGGTCACCAGATACTGCCGCCCTGGGCAGGAAGATGAACATCATAGACATCATCAAGAAGGAGAAAACGACTTGCATGGCATACTGCAAGAATGCCATCATATCCCCAACCTGCATGGTGGCTTCGGCAACCTGATGCGACCCAACCCAAATGATCCCTATCGACAGACCGTTCATCAGAAGCATCATAACGGGCATCATGGTGATCATCACACGGGCAATGAAAAGGCTTACGTCTGTCAAGTCGCGGTTGGCCTTGTCGAACCGCACTCGTTCGTCATCCTGTTTATTGAATGCGCGGATGACCATCATGCCTGAAAGATTTTCGCGGGTAACGAGATTGAGGCGGTCGATGAGATTCTGAACGATTTTAAATTTAGGCATCGAGATCGAGAATACAATGAGGATCAGGCCGAGTAAAAACACAACGGCCAGGGCCATAAGCCACCACATGTTGGCACTCTTATCGATGGCCCGGATGGTGGCGCCGATGCCCATGACGGGTGCAAAGAAGACCATCCGCATTATCATGAAGATGACCATCTGCAGCTGGGTGACATCGTTGGTCGTACGTGTAATCAACGAAGCTGTGGAAAATTTATCGAACTCAGCGTTCGAAAAACTCTCGACCTTGGAAAAGACAGCTTTACGAATATCTCGAGCAGCTCCCGCCGATGTCCGGGAAGCCAAGAAACTAACGGTAATGGTACAAGCACCGCCGAGAAGAGAGATGAGCAGCATCGTTCCCCCAACACGGAGAATGTAGCTGCTTTGCAAGACGCCGGTATCCATACCAAGGGCTTCGTATTCGGTTCTAACGGCTCCGACGGCCATTTGGTTGGTCATGCTCTCTCCTAGATTTGCGAACATCTCATCCATCCTGGCAGTAATCGTAGAACGCTGTTCGGCAGGCAACATGGCGAGTACGTCAAAGACGTCCATTCCCGGCGGGATCATGGATGGGTCAAATTCGAATCCTTCCCCTATTGGCGGCGCTTGAGAGGGGTCTGCGATGAACTGCTCGATTCCGGACACGACTAAAAAGGCTTTCCCCATGATGGGGTTGAGAAGGTCGATCTCATCCTGGTTCAAATCCTTGCGGATGTAGATCGACTCATTAGCAAGGGTGGGGTAGTCTTCGAGGTAGTCATCTGCTTCAGAGGAGGCAGCCTCCACTAAAGTGAAAGCATCGAGGATTAAGTCTTTTTCTTCGGCGCTCATAAAGATAAACAATTTGTCCATCTTAGTCTGGCGGATGGCGAGGGGGACGGCATTTTCCACGCCGTTCTGCTGGATGCCGTTGTTGACAATCTTAGAAAGATAATCTGGCAGCGCCAGGTCAGCGTTTGCCTGGATAAACAGCAGTAGGATGGCTAAGGCGATGAAAAGCGTGTATGGTTTTAAGTATTTTGTTAATCGTAGCATTTTGGAAATATCCTCTATGAAATCATCATGATTGTGGGGCAACTGGCGACTCGAGTTGATTGGTTTTTTCTATCAAGATGTTCAGTCCACGGGCAATTTGCTCCTTCTCATGGGCAGATAAGGTATCGGCCAAGTCGAGAAGCCAACTTTGACGAGCCTGGATACAATTATGAATAATTTGAAGGCCTTTATCAGTCAAGTCAATCTGCTTGACGCGCCGGTCAGTCGGGTCTTCCGAACGGAGGATCAACCCCTGCTGAACGAGGCGGTCTAGCATCTGGCTGGTTGCCGCGCTGGTCACGCCGAGGTGATTGCCTAAATCGGTGACCCCCGTACTGCCTGTGTGAAAAAGGTGGAATAAGGTTCCAAGTTGAGACCTTGAAAGTCCACTTTCCCTGGCAATGTGGATGAGGTTGTGAGCAGAGTTTTTCATAAAGACTTCTATCCATTTATGAAGCGTAGAAAAAAACGGGTCGGAATCCGACATACTTTACCTCTCTTAATAATTAAGCGGGCTAAAATATATACTATAGTATTGAATATGTCAAGGGATTCGATGATATTGATATAGGTCATCAATAATTGGGCAATCAGTACCCAGAGGATAAGTTATCGTGTGAAAACGAAAATGAGGATTTCTGTAATGATTCAGATGAACGGTAGGCCGACCTTACAAAAATGCAAATTCTTTGTCCGAATTTTCTCATGGAACGCCAATGCAATAATCTAGGAAATCGACTATGATGTAATTAAACATTTCCATTTTTTCTCCTCCTCAATGCAGATGATCCGTCCCTCCTATAGAATAGATTTCTCCCCTTGGATCATCTAAACCGAAAACACCCTGAGTGAAGGCAGGGTGTTTTTGGATTTTAAATGGAATATAGGTAGGCGCAGATTGGGAGAAGTATATTATGATTTCATATTGTCTATTTCGTAAGTAATCCTTAAACTTGTGGAATTGTGTTTCGGCTATCTGGATAAGATAAATTTATCGATAGTATCTCCGTCGATGTTGATGAACTGGAATGTCAATTGGAAAGGAGTAGCCTTTACAAGCATGGCGCCGTGGCGAGCCTGATAGCGGACCTGGCTGCCGGTGTGGGGGGCGGTGATGGCATAACGGGCGGCTCCGCCCAAGCCATTGACGAAGTAGGGGAGGTCGTTTATCAGGAGGCGTTCATAGATGTGATCGTGACCACTAAGAACCACGTCGGCCCCCCAGTCCTTGAAAGGCCACTGCATGTGGGGGGTGTCACGGTGGTAGCCGGAAGCGTAGGGGGCATGGTGGAAGTAGACGACCTTCCAGGAAGCAGTGGAAGCGGCCAGGGTCTCTTGGAGCCAGGCAGCCTGGATAGAACGTTTGCTGATGCCATCCGGCTCATACCAGTCGCTGGAGAGGACGAAGAAGTGGAGGAAATCCCATTGGAAGTCGTAGTAACGTTCGTTGCCGGGGAGGGTGAAGTAGTCCAGGTAAGGCTGCCCTTTTTGTGAATACCAATCGTGATTGCCCATGGAGGGGAAGAAACGGTTGACATCCGCCCCAGGACCGTATTCCCCCTGATAGGGGTAGATATAGGCGTGGAAATATTGGCCGACGTTCTCGTCGATAGTACTGGCCTGACCAAGGGGATAGTTGTTGTCGCCAGTGGTGATGATGAAGTCGACCTGCCAGGAGTCGACCAGGGCAGCCACAGCGGCGAGGGGATCGCCTGCCCAACCATAGTCGCCTATAACGGCGAAACGTACGGTGGGGATGGGGGTAGGGGAGGGTGTCGGCGTTGATGATGGGGTGGGCGTTTCGGTTGGTGTGAGGGTGGGGATCGGCGAAGGGGTTGGGGTGGGTGGGGCAAATGGTATCGTTGTACAGGCCGTGAGGAGGAGAATGAGTATTGCCCAGCGAATATTCATGAGGGCATTATACCTTTGTGCCGGAGGAAACTTTAACTACCAAGACACAAAATCATGAAGAATTGTGATACCTTAATCATGTTTGCCTGTCTCCGCTGCCCGCGTTCCCGCTTCTTCCACATTTCCTTGGGGTCATCATCGAGCAGGTCGATGACGATCCCCGGGACTACTTTCTTGATGTGGGGGTTCTGCTTCATCAAGGCGTTGCGATAGCGCCTGTCGCCGTAGAGCTTATCGGCGATCTTGGTGAAATCATCTCCCCGCTGCACTTTATAGGTCAACCTCATTTTTTTCATTACTATCCCTCTAATATTATAGAACATGTATTCACTAAAAATCAACTACGATTGGTATACGTTTACTCAACAAATTACATATGCTCTTGTCTGCCACATAAAAAAACCTTCCTACACTGCAATGTAGGAAGGTTCTCATTACTACAATTATTCGGTTCTTATAGTTGGCTTACTTTTCAACCTCCACCTCCCCATCCTTTGAATCGATGTAGTGTATATCCACCAACTCCCCAGTTTTTGGATCGATGTGGTAAATTTCCTCCAACCCAAGAGAGCTATTACTGTAATCTACTTCCCAGCCCTTGTACCCCATTGAAGCACCAGGGAAATACGCTGCCCTTATTTCGCATTGATTATCGACAGATACACGGAATTGATTGCCGCCGTTTATCTCAGCAATGTTCAGCGTATCTTCTTCACTTATCGATTTGGTCGTGTCAATCGCTCCCCAATGGTCTAATCTCGGGTAATACTCTAATAACCCTCCACCAACTATATTCCAGCGGGGATTAATTATCACATTACTCACAAACCGTGATTTCCGCCCACGCGTTTTTTCGACCTTGAAGTATACAAAATATGCCTGTTGAGGACCTTTGTCGAAGTACTCACAATCCCAAGTAAACACATATCCATTCAATTTCCAATTGACTAATGATTCGCCCGAAGTAAACTCGTGGAAGGCCTTTGTGATAAGTTCATAGTCTTCCACGCGCCATTCAACAGGTTCGCCAATAGGTGTGTCTGGAAATTCTTCTTGTAGAATAAAAACATCCTTTTTACCCGTTATTAGGTCTTGAAGGATCGTATCCGGATCAATGGTATACGTCTCATAATTTATGTATCTTCTCTCCTCACCAGATAAATAGCGGAGGAGAAAAAAAGCGCTTACTAAACAAGTGATCAGTGAAAGCGCTATGATCAATATTAACTTCATCTTCTTGGACATACTACTCTCCAGAAATTAATCGAGATCAAATTCAAGATTTGTGAGTTCTTCTACTTCATCCAAGTCCTCTTCAGTAAGGCCAAACGGTAATTCCCAGCCGACGGACATAGGGACTCAATGAATACCAATAGGATTAGCTTTTTTTAGATTCGTTCCTTGATAAG
Organism: Anaerolineales bacterium; assembly: GCA_050115475.1. Lineage (GTDB taxonomy): Bacteria > Chloroflexota > Anaerolineae > Anaerolineales > UBA11579 > JASFQL01. The sequence continues at coordinate 63,382 of JASFQL010000015.1, read as the reverse complement.
TGATAATTTCCTTAAGAGGAAAGTAGTGTTGTTATTTTCTCTTCTATATAACTTAAAATTTCTATATACTCTTCACTATTCATTTCTTCATCTATTGTTGACATAAAAGATATATAATATTCTTCATATCTTCCCCGAAAGATGCATTCATTATCCCAAATCCCAATTCCACATGTAATAAAAGATTCATCTGCCACATCACTTTTATATTCGATAATGGATTTTTGCCATTCACCTTCCTCCATGGTAGAGAAAAAATAATTTATTTTTATTAATTTTTCATATCCTTGGAATGCTCGATTTACGCTCACATACTCCCACACATTATAGGATGATCGTCCAGATCCCCATTCGATCCATTGGGAATATTCATCTGCGAACGTGTCGTCAGATATGGAGTGACCAGGTGTATGTAATAATGGCCCCACATCTGCGCCTTCAGGGAAATAGTCAGGAGGCATTTCTAATGACCACAGGCTAATATCTCGCTCAGGAGCGCAATTCCACCACAAACATCCTATCCAAACCCCCTGGTAGGGTAGCAGACAGCAGAAGAATAATCCAAGAAGCACTCCTAAGATGACTTGCCAAAAGCTTTTCTTTTTTTGCATATCTACTCCAGATATTACTATGGATAAAGGAAGTGACCTGGTGGGTAAGTGTTTGCTTGAGGGATCGCAGGGTAACCTGGTATTTGTGGAGGTTCTTGAAATGAATTCAATTTATCCATGGTCAACGCAGCTTTAAATTTCTCGATAGTTAAATCACCTTTGCACTCGTTATATAAAGAATAACCAAAATCAACAGCCTCTTTATCTTTAGGATTATCGAAAAAAGAGCCTATATAATCAGGGTTAATTTCTCCGGTTGATTTGATTTGTACAATACCACCTGCCACCCACGCTAAGTCCTGGTTAATACCTCTTGCTGCAGAAAGATAACCAAACATTATATTTCCAGGGACAGAGGAATCGACCCACTTGCATCCGTGATCTCCACATAAAGCGACTGCGCCCTCTTTTACTTCACTCATTTTTTTATCGATATCATAACGACCGTAATCTGTAAACATATTGAAGTGACTTCCGTATAGCCACCAAGGATATCCCAAGCCTGCGCCTTCTTGATAGGGGCTTAGTTCATTGTATTGCTCGATTTCATCGAGCATTGAGGGTGTCTGTATTTTTAATTCTTCTACCAACCATTCAGTCACATCTGTTTGATTGTTTTTATCCTCTCGCGCTTCATTTCCAAGATTTTCCTTCAAGCTTTCTGATGGAAGCCCTGTTGTTTCTGGTTTTAACGGATCGTTCTCACTCAACCCCAATTCGTACATTGCCACATCTGCATCCAGGCCCATGTTACCCAGTTCTTTTTTGAGTTCCTTTTTCTGCTCATCCGTCATCGATGTGGGCGATGAGGGCTGCGTGGAAGTTGAAGGGCTGGTCGTCTGCGGCTCGATCTGCGCTGTGGTGGGCGCCTCAGCTATGCGTCGACTGCCTTCGCCAAAGCCCAACTCATCCAGCATCAGGTTGGAATCCATGCCCATGTCCTGGGCGGTCGATTCAACCAGGCCGATGAGGCCGGTCTGGAAGTCGGGGTCTTCCCACCAGGGGATGAGCTCCTCAGGGGGCTGGGTCTGCGGAGTTTCGATTGTATAAGTGATGGGTTCGATGTCACGCAGGTCGGGGTTGATGCCGAATTCTAGTTTGATTCTCTCCCAATTCTTCTTCCTCAATAAATCCTGTCTCCGCTGCCCACGCTCCCGCTTCTTCCACATTTCCTTGGGGTCGTCGTCGAGCAGGTCAATGACGATCCCTGGGACTACTTTCTTGATGTGGGGGTTCTGCCTCATCAGGGCACTGCGGTAGCGCCTGTCGCCGTAGAGCTTATCGGCGATCTTGGTGAAATCATCCCCCCGCTGCACCTTATAGGTCAACCTCTTTTTTTTCATTACCATCCCTCCAATATTATAGAACATGTATTCAATAAAATTCAACTACGATTAACCAACAATTGGTCTACGTTTATTATTCACGTATAAGACCTGTATCCCACCCAACCGCCCATCCCCATCACCACCTTAGATTATTACATTTTTCCTCCAAGAAATCCTGACATCAATGATGTTATATGTTATAGCACAAAAGTTCTAAAAATGGGTGAAAATCGGGCAAATGTCAAGGTACTTGACATTTTACGTTTTCGCTTGACAAATATTGGATTCTATGGTTAGAAAAATTGTTCTAATTAAAAAGTTTGGGTGATCAATTCTAATATCGACAATCACCAATCCCCACACTTCCTGGTAAAATGTCTCAAGCAAGCGATCAGGGTCCACAAGGAGGCGAGATGCCCACTGCCGGTCATCTGTTTTACTTTGCATCCAAGCAGGGGACGGCGACGAAGCCAGCCGTCGTTTTAATCCATGGAGCGGGAGGGGACCACCTGCATTGGCCGTACAATCTCCGTCGGATGGGGGAATATCGGGTTTTCGCCCTCGACCTGCCAGGGCACGGGAAGTCAGGGGGGATCGGGGAGCAGACAATCGGCGGGTATGCTAAAATCGTGGCCGACTGGTTGATCGACATCGGAATCGCCAGGGCGGTGTTCGTGGGACATTCGATGGGTGGGGCCATCACCCAGACCCTGGCATTGGAATTCCCGGACCTCGTCCGGGGAATCGTTTTGGTGGGGACGGGGCCTAAGCTGCCGGTCAATCCGGATTTGCTGGAAAAACTGTCCGTTCCATCGGCTTATCCCAAGGCGGTTGAACTCATCGTGAAATGGTCGTTTTCGAAAGGTGCAGAGGAAAAGCTGCGACGCCAGGCAAAGGAAACGATGATGAAGACCCGCCCGACGGTGGTATACGGGGACTTTGTGGCTTGCAGCCATTTCGACGTGACGAAGAGGTTGAAGGATATCGAAACGCCTACTCTCGTGATTTGTGGGGAGGAAGATAAAATGACGCCCATCACCTTCAGTGAGGCGCTGCGGGACCAAATCCCAGGGGCGGCTTTGACCACCGTGGCGGGAGCCGGTCACATGGTGATGGTGGAGAAATCCAACCAGGTGGCAGCGGCCGTCCAGGGCTTCTTGACAGACAAAATCAAGTAGAAAACCTTCTCATAAAACTGTAAGTTTATCTTCATACTTCTAGAGTAGAATATGACAATTGTACTGTGTCTTCTGCTCATTTTTTAAATCCCCTTGCGTCGACACTGTGATGATTATCGTTCGATGGGTAAAGAATACCATGGCATGTTTGGCGTGCCTGATTATATTGAAAGGAATAGGAAGCAGAAAGGAAACCTCATCAGGGCAGTGTTGTGCGCCCTCTTGGTGATTTCGGTTTTCTCAGGGATATCGATTTGGTGGAACACCGCTAATGCTGTCTATGCATTGATATTTGGCGGTTCGGCTTGTTTTTGTGCTCTGGGGTTTTGGCTGCTGGATAAGGGGAGGGGGCGATGGAAACGTATTTCTGTGTACCTGATCACTCTCTTGTGGTTGTTTTTCTCAATTATCAGTTATCTCCGGGGCGAGGTAACCGCATCACTTTCAGTGGGGTATATGGTGTTGATGATGATTGCCATGGTGATGATAGGCAGGTGGGCTGGCTGGCTCGTGATTGTTTCCAGCCTGCTGGTATACATCTCGATCCCTGTGATTGTGAGCAGCTATGGGCCCTCATCCCCGGTTTTGCCCGATTCAACTACCCACCAATTCTATTCCCAGATCGCTTTGATGATATTAGGGGCGGTGTTGCTGGATATTTCTATGCAGGGGGTGAATCAATCCCTCAGGATTTCCAGGAAATTCGAGCAGCGCTACCGGGCGTTATTCGAGCACTCGAATAATGCCATATTCATCATCAATCTTGATCTGGAATTGATCGAAACGAACCGGGCTTGCGAGGCCTTGTTGGGTTACTCTCAAGATGAGTTTAGAAATATCAAAGCAGAAAAACTTATCGCCAACCCAGAATCGCCCGACAGATGCGTAAACAGAACGCTCTCCGGAGAAGCCGTACCGATCAGTGAGGACCAATTTGTTACGAAGGAAGGTGAGGTAGTGGATGTGGAGATCAATACATCCCTGGTGAGTGACGAAAACGACCAGCCATTATATTATCAATGCATCGTCCGTGACATCCGAGAGAGGAAAAAAGCAAAGAACAAATTAATCGAATATACCCAAAGGTACCAATCCATGTTCGATGGGACTGTCGATGCCGTTCTTATTGTGGGCCTGGATGGCGAACACCTAGACGCCAATGAACAGGCTGCCAAGATGTTGGGTTATGAATCGGTCGATGAACTTCAAGAGAAATCAAGAGCCGAAGTATATTCGCCAGAGGATGAAATGAAATTCCAGCAGATACTGGCTGAACTATTGGCCGGGGAAAAGGTGCCGGAATTCGATTGGGAGATGATATGTAAAGATGGTCGAAAAATCATCGTGGAGATCAGCGCAGGGTTGGTCTTCGACAGCGATGGCACACCACTCTACGTGCAGATGATATCCAGGGATGTCACCGCTAAACGAATGCGGGAGGAACGTTTAGAGAATTCACTGGCCAAGATGGAGAAATTGGCGATGACAGATCCCCTGACGAAACTTCTCAACCGGCGGGGGATCTTAGAACAGGCGAAATTCCATCTCGGGCAAGCGAAACTGCACCAAAATGCTTTCAGTTTGATATTGATCGATGTGGATCTATTAAAGAATATCAACGATGGATACGGACATCATGCCGGGGACATCACCTTGATCTATATTGCTGCCCAATTGGAGTTGGGGATGCGGGTTACAGACCGGGTAGGGCGTTGGGGTGGAGATGAGTTCTTGATTATCATGCCGGGGACAGGATTAAGAGAAGCGGAGATCATTGCCAGACGATTGAACGAACTGATTGGACAGAAAGAAGTACAAGAGGAACGCAAGGCCTTCCGAGTCGGCACAAGCATCGGTGTGGCCGGAACGGAATCTGACGGGGGAGGCATTTACGACTTGAATACGATCCTTGAAATGGCAGATAAGGCGATGTACATGGCGAAAGAAACCGGCCGCCACGAGGTAGTCGTGTTCAGGCAAAGTGAAGGAGTGGGCAGCTAGCCCTTTGTTTTTTTGGTTCTGCTGAGCACTTTATTGGGTTACCTATTCCATGAATGAGGAATGCAAGAGGAAATTGTATAGATAAGCGGGGACATTCGCGAAGAACAACATTGACTGTGGTTTATTCTGACCAAGGTTTTATGGGGAGGTTATAATTGTGTAAACAGCTAATATTTTTCTATTCGTGTGTAAGGATCGGAATTGCGTTTTATTAAATTAATATCGATTATTGTCGCTTTGAGTATGTTGATATCTGCATGTCTATCGGAGGATGCAGTTATACCAAAGGTCACTGCTGTGCCTACCGAGGCATCGGTGGAAATGGTGAGTGATCCCCCCACTACTGAAGTGGTTCCACCCGTGGATACTTCAACAGCTACCGCCACCGATCAAGCAACCAGTACACCAACAACCGAAGAAACAGGCGATAAACCGGTGAAGGCCATTATCCTTTTTATAGGGGACGGGATGGGGCAGGTCCACCGGATGGGAGCGCAATGGCTGGCAGTCGGCCAGGATGAACTATTGGCGATGGATAACTTACCGGTAAAGGGGATGATGGGGACTGCTTCAGCAAATAAAGCTGTCACCGATTCAGCTGCATCGGCCACGGCGATGGCCACCGGGGTGAAGACCAAAAATCAGGTTTTAGGCATGTCACCAGATTACGTGCCGGTGGAAACGATCCTCGAGCAGGCACAGGCACGAGGTTGGGCGACAGGATTAATTACGACTGTCCCGATGGCCCACGCAACGCCGGCAGCTTTTGCTGTGCACATCTCATATCGTTATCGATATTCGGACATCGCCAAGCAGATGATGAACGCTGGGGTGGACGTACTCTTAGGAGGTGGGGAGGATGATTTCTTGCCCTACGGCACTCCGGGGTGTTACCCGAATACCGGCCACCGCGGGGATAAATTGAATCTGATCGAGCAGGCGATAGGTGAGGGTTATACTCATGTTTGCACGGGGGAGGACCTCTTAGGCCTGGATACAAGTACAACCTCAAAGCTGGTAGGCTTTTTCGGTGACGATGAGATGGATATACCTTTCAATCCTACCCTAGCAGACATGACCCGGGTAGCGATCGAAGTCCTTTCCCAAAACCCGAACGGATTATTCCTGATGGTCGAGGGAGGGCAGATCGACTGGGAGGCGGAAGATAACCTTGGGCTGGGAACAATGCAGTTGACCGTGGGGTTGAATGCAGCGGTGACCATGGCCCAGGTGTATGCCCTGGGAGAACCAAACACACTCATTATCGTTACTGCCGACCATGAGACCGGGGGGATGAGCCTGAACCTGGATTGCGAAGGATCTTACCGGCAGGATGGCCCCTTCTATATGCCGGATGGGACGGAATTCTGCGTGGACTGGGAAACTGGCGGGCATACCGGTGTGGATGTGCCGGTTACGGCACAGGGCCCTTGGAGTTGGATGTTGTTTGGGGAATACCCCAATACGTGGATCTACCGGGTGATGCATGCAGCTCTTACCGGCCAGGGCTTTGGGGGAGCAGGACCATAGAACGATATCGTGCCGAAAGAATATTAGCAGAAAAACAAGGTTTCAAATAATAAGATTAGGTAAATAATGTGAGTCTTAAAAACTCTGGTCGTGAGAAGAAAAAGCTTGGATTGGCGCTAAGCGGTGGGGGTGCGCGAGGGATAGCCCATATCGGCGTACTCAAAGCGTTAGAGAAAGCAGATATTGAGGTCGATTTCTTATCTGGTACAAGTATGGGTGGTCTTGTTGCTGCCGCATATGCTTCTGGATTGTCGTCAGTGGAAATCGAAGAGGTTTCTAAGGAATACGGTAAGCTGCGCAATTTATGGCGTCTGGCTGATCCCACTTTACCCCGTCAAAGTGTATTTCTTGGTAAGCGGTTGGAGACGTTTTTTGAGGAAATCCTCAAAGTGGATTTATTTGAAGATTTACGCATACCTTTAACACTCATCGCTGTTGACCTCAACAGCGGGAAAGAGGTGCATTTTAATAGCGGCCCAGTTGCCCACGCGGTAAGAGCCACGGTTGCAGTGCCTGGTTTGCTGGCTCCCGTAGAGGAGCAGGGACAGTGCCTCGTTGATGGAGGGTTATTGAACAATCTACCGACAGATGCCGCTCGCGAAATGGGAGCAGATGTCGTTTTGGCGGTGGATGTTTTTGCGGGTTCAGATGGGGATGCGTCTTACTGGCATTATTTATCTGAAAAAAAGCTGGTTGGAAATACAGTTGGCGGGCTTGTTCGGATTTTAGGGGATTCCCTCAACTTGGTGATTTATCATCAAAGCTTGCACAAATTAAATGAATCCCCCCCTGACTATTTGATCCGGCCAAAGGTCCCGGCCAACGTCAACGTTTTTTCAGGATACGACCAAGCAGCAGAACTCATCCAAGAAGGTATAGATGCCACGTTGCCGATCCTGGATGATTTGCGCGAAGCATTGGAAACGAAATCGGATAAATAGACATTTTTTGTGGTTTTCTGAAAATCAATTACATCGTGGTCGTTCTAGGGGAATTTTATTTTTTCTAATTTAATGAAAATATCATATAAAGATGCTGTAATCACTGTATCTGGGTAAGGTTTGTATGAGGATATTTTAATTTTCCCCTCCTACTTTCTATGCTGAAAAATTGAAATCATACTACTTTCTGAGACTTTACTTGTAGTAGTATTTGAGAGAAAATATCCTAATATTAATTTTCAGTGAGAACAGCATAAGGAAAATGATGGAGAACAATCTTAGTACCAGTGCTTCCCTGGCAAAGGGAATCACGAAATCGTCGAGCAAACAGACTTATTACACCTTCCTCTTATTTGTTGATAAGGAATATCTGGATGAGGCTTTCCGGGGATATGCATATTTCCGTTGGGTAGATGATATCCTGGATTCGCAGGCAGGCAGTAAACTTGGGAAATATCAATTCCTCAAACGACAAAAGAAATTACTGCGGGATTGCGTGCAGGGAGATTATCCTCCATGTCTATGCCCTGAAGAGGAAATGCTGGCTGACCTGGTGAGGAATTCTTCGGAAAAGAATCCGGGTTTGAAATCTTATCTGTTCAATATGATGTCTGTGATGGAATTCGATGTCCAGCGGCGACACCGACTTATCTCGAAAGCCGAATTAACAGAATATACAAGCCTGCTGGCCGTTGCGGTAACGGATTTTATGCACTATTTTATCGGGCACGAGGATGCAACACCCCACAGCAACGCTCGTTATGATGCTGTGACGGCTGCCCATATGACCCATATGCTGCGAGATGCCTGCGAAGATGTCGAGGTAGGTTATATCAATATCCCCCAAGAATATCTCTCGACCCATGGTATCTCACCGGAAGACATCAGAAATTCGGAATATCGTAAGTGGGTTTGCCAACGAGTACAGAAAGCACAGGAATTATTCCGATCTGGACGTGAATATCTCTCGCAGGTCAGCAACTTTCGCTGCCGACTGGCAGGTTATGCATATGCGGCACGGTTCGAATGGATGCTGCGAGTGATCGAACGGGAGAATTATTGCCTGCGAGCGGATTACAGCGAGCGGAAAGGCCTGCGGGCGAGTGTATGGATCTTTTTATCGACACTGTCCTCGTTGCTGGTTTCTCCCTTTACAAGACAAAGATCATCAATGTTCTTAGAAGAACGATTTGGATAAAGGTGTGATGAAGAACAAACGAGTCATTGTGATTGGTGCGGGGATTGGTGGGTTGACCGCCAGTATCCATCTGGCAAGAGCTGGTTTTGAGGTTACTGTCATCGAGAAGAACGACATCCCTGGTGGGCGCTGCGACCAACTCAGTATGGAAGGCCATACTTTCGATACGGGACCAACGCTACTGGTGATGCCGCTGCTGTATGAGAAAGAGCTCAAGACTCTGGGGGTTAGCATGGACGAGATGTTAGATTTGATCCGGGTGGATCCGACCTACCACCTAGTCTTCGATGATGGAAGCCAATTAGCCCTTTCGTCGGATATGGCCTTCATGGAAAAGCAATTAGAGGCGATGGAGGTGGGCAGCTTCCAGAATTTTCAGCGCTACCTGGATGAAGGCCAGCGCCACTACCACCTGGGTATCGAGAAACTAATCTATCCTGATTTTAGGAAGCCAAGCGACTTTTATAAATTAAACAACCTGCCGCTGGTCTATCAGGTCTTGCCCCTAGCGAAGCATTACGCCCACATGTCGAAGTACTTCGACAACCCGCGTTTGAAATCGGCATTCACCTTCCAGGATGTGTATATGGGGCTAAGCCCTTTCGAAGCCCCGGCTACCTTTTCACTCATGCCGTATACGGAAATGGTACACGGCGTCTGGTATCCTAAAGGAGGGATGTACCAAATCGTCAACGCACTGATGTCCCTGGCCCAAGATGCGGGTGTGGAATTCCAGTTCAACATAGATGTCAGGCAAATCGACCTCGATGGAGCACGGGCACGGGGCGTTTTCGTGAACGGACATCAATTAGAAGCGGATATCGTCTTGGCGAACGCCGACCTGCCTTACGTGTGTTCGGAACTGATCCCTAATGATAAGCAAGTTAAACGCCTGGCTCGTAAGAAATATTCTTGTTCGGTTATCAGTTTCTTCTGGGGCGTGGATAAAAACTTCGAAGCTTTATCACCCCACACCCTATTCCTGGCAGATGATTATCGAGACAATTTTGTGAGCATTATCAAGGAATTGGACTTACCGTCTAACCCGAGCCTCTATATCCATGCGCCAACCCGGCTTGATCCGTCCATGGCTCCTGCTGGAGAAGATACTCTGACGGCCATCGTGCCGGTTGGGCACATGTCTGAGGACAGCGAGCAAGATTGGGGGGACATCCGAGACGAAGCGCGGGAACACGTGTTCCGACGTCTGCGATTGTTGGGGATCGACGATCTCGAGGAACACGTAAAATTTGAGATAAACTTCACCCCACCTTCCTGGAAGAAACGCTATAACCTCGTCAAGGGATCCACGCATGGTCTATGCCACAACTTGAGTCAGTTGGGCCCTTTCCGGCCTGATTTCGAACACCCGGATTATGACAACCTGTACTTCACAGGCGCAAGCACGCGGCCGGGAACGGGACTACCCACTGCTATCATCTCGGGACGGATGGCAGCCGAACGTATTATCGGTAATCTGAATGGGCATAGGAATTAGGTGGTTGAGGGGTGATATATTGTAAATATTGGATAGAAACGATATCCCCCCAACATCAGGGAAAGTTGTCGGGGGGATGTTTTCTAAGTCGACCTATTCGCTAAGTGCGTCAGCCCGTCGAAGTACCTCAACAAACTCCCTAACCTGCACATCACCTGGTATGCTGTATAAAAGGGAATTGGCGTATTCGATAAGGGCACTTATAGATATTTCATTAATACAGATAATGGATATGCGTTTGAGGAATTCAGGATTGAAATACTCTACTAAATAGGAAAAAACTGTCACTTTTGCAATTGACACTGCTGTAAAATAAATGCTATAATTTTGTGCTTGTTTACAGAAGTTTCAAAAAGAAAGACCTCATCTTTTGATTTGGAACGCTGCAATAAAAAAGCACAAAATATACGAAAGGAGAGTTCCAAATCATGGCCGAGAAAGAACAGGGCACTGTGAAATGGTTCAATGGTTCGAAGGGCTACGGCTTCATCGAGCGCGATACCGGCGAAGACATTTTCGTGCACTACAGCGCCATCATGATGGAAGGATTCCGCACCTTGGACGAAGGCCAGCGTGTAGAGTTCGTCGTCATGGAAGGTGAAAAAGGTCCTCAGGCGCAGGAAGTTATGCCCCTGTAAGGGAAATCTTTCAACCACCCTAACAAAAAACAGGGCAGTAAAAAATCGCTGCCCTGTTTTGATTCTAGCGTGTATGAAGGTTAAATGCTGTAGGTGACTTATCGGAAATGCTAAGGGTGGATATTCCCAACACAGAATTTATTTCTTGTCAAGCGAAAACCCACAAATGTCAAGTACCTTGACATTTGACAGATTTTTACCCTTAAAAAGAACATATGTGCTATAGTCATAGGAACTTGCATGTGGAGGATACGAATATTCTCAAGGTGTAGATGAGGGCATAGGCAACTTGTCGAGTAAACGTCGCGAAAACGTTAGTGATACGTAGTGAATTAATGTTCTATACTATAGGAGGATAGATATGGTTAAGAGAGTGTATCGAGTAAAAAAGGGAGACGATTTCATCAAAATTTCAAGGAAGCTGTACGGCGATCCGAGCTACGTGATGGATCTGATGCGGGCCAACCCGGGGTTCTACCGGTTGGGGAAGGGCATGGTGCTGCGCCTGCCGAAAGAGGACCCGCGGGTCACACGGCAAAGGAAGATTAAGCGGAGAATGAAGGATTACGTCCCGCCGAAAGAAGAGGAAACGACCATAGACTGGACAGAATCAAGAACAGAGAAGGGGAATTTGCATTCGCCAAGAATACCTTCTGATTGGTATAGCCAATCTCAAACGGGAGACACCGGCCAGATTTCAACAGGTGCGTCGTTGGGTGTTTTGGATGACCCTGCATTTATTGATGAAGTGGTTAACACCATCGCTGAAACAGCAGCGCAAATGGGATTGAATGAAGAAGTGATGCTGGATGAGTTGGGCATGGGCGAAGGCAGCCCGCTAATAGCGGGGGAATCTTCTACAGAGGAGAACAAACCACAAACAGACAGCAACCAGCCTACAGCGGAGAGTACAACGCCCCCGGTAACGCTGACATATGAGCAGGTCGATATATTGAAGGACGAGTTGGAGAAACTGGGGTTGGATGTGGATGTGGCGATGGAGGAGCTTGGCTTGGGTGAGGGGACAGCGGCTTCAACATCTTCGACCACAACTCAAACTACAGGGGAGGGGGGTGAGGATGATACGAAAGGCGGCAAGGTGGCAAGACCTGCATTGCCGGAAGAACCTCGACCACCAGAAACCCCAGAGGATATGGTGGATCTCCTGGAAACTGTAGAGAGTGAGGAGGATCTGGCACAATGGAGAGAAACGTTATCAATCATGAACTTGAGACCTGAAGTCATACATGGATTGGAATATATGGCAGAGAAGAAGGAAAAGGAGTTTACGTTCGCTGAAAAAGAAACACGGTTATTTATCCCAGATGAAATAGCTGTATTAGGCACTGTAAACCGGGAGACAATTCCTTATGAAGATAAAGAATTAATTCTTCAAGACTACTTGGTTTCATTGATCATCCCAGGTTCTGGAGATAATAGCCAGTGGACAGCTGAGGACTGGGAGTATTATGATAGTTTGGATCCGAAGGGAAAAAAGGATAAACTTGTTTCACATAGGTTATGGAATGGAGGTATCCAATGGTCAGAGGATGACCCCGCCAGTTTTGAGAGGTTTACAGATCACGTCGTTCGATTTGCATCGAATTTTGATAACAAGGAAGAGTTTATAAGAGCCTTTGCCCTGGTCTGGGGAGGAGTCCCTTATTACCCTAGTTGGCCTATAGCAGCCTGGAGTGTGAAAGGTGGACCTGAACTTCGAACACTCGATGAGGGTGAAGAGGGATTTGCAGAGAAATATCATGATACAGGGCAGATTACTGATAATAATCCAGCTCACCACTATGCAGGCTTGTTTTTCTTGGGATACTATGATCCTTCTGGTAGTATTCTATCGAAGATTGCTAGTTTACCGAGAGAGGTAGAATTTGAAAAATCAGAGGAATTCTTTCAGCCTTGGACAAACACATACCCCTTGGTCAATAAAGATTGGAAGTATAAGGATGATAGGAATCCCAGAGCTGATGACTTTATGTTTTTCAATAAAGGGGATTGGAGACTTGGTGAATTGGCAATCCGTCATGGAATACAATTTAGAGAATTTGTTCCCGATGAGAACACAACCATTGCTGAATTTATGGCGGAATTACTATCAGAATTATCAGAAGAGTATGAGGAGTAATATATGAAAGATAAATTAGGATTGATACTGATTATCTCTCTGACTCTATTTTGCATAATCTTTAGTAATATTCCGAGTAAAGAGGAAAAATTGGCTATGGAATTTGGGGTTACCAAGGATGAACTGAGCCGTTATCGTTACATATTCCCCTATTACTACTTTGATGAAAAGCTCGAGCCAGGTATGTCGATAAAGGAGGTCCATGAAATCATCAAAGGCTATGAGGTTATGTATGATTGTGGAATAGATGAAATCTATTACTTTTACAGCACGAACCAAAGAAGAGCGCTACGTATCATGGTGTCTTATGGGTATGATAATGAAGATGTGAAGGAGGTGTATAAGGAGGGTGATGGCTGGGTTAATTGGGTTGAAACAGCAGATTTACATTACCTGTATATTAGAGGGGAAGATGACGATAACTGGATGTTAGGAGTTGATGGTTGCGATATGATTATGCCAGAAGATCGTTAATAGAGAATCCTCCCATCCAAATGGTGTGGGAGGATTTTTATCTTGAAAATGAGTACAAAACGTTACATGATGGACCTGATGCGGGCCAACCCGGGATTCTACCGGTTGGGGAAAGGCATGGTGCTGCGCCTGCCGAAAGAGGACCCGCGCATGACGCGGAAGAGGAAGATCAAACGGAGAATGAAGGATTACGTCCCACCGCATGAAGAACCGGAAGAAACGATGGGGCAAGGGAATCTGCCAGAGGTTGTGGGCAGATTTTTTGTTTGAATTGCCGATTAAATGAGGGGGAATTGTTAGAATTTCGACCTTAAACTTGACATTTTGCTGTTTTAACTTGAACAATTGTTCTAAATGTGGTATGATTTTGGTGCGTTTGGGGTCATTTTTTCGAGGGAGGGAACGAAAATGTTCCGGGTTTTCGCAAAATAATAACGGTAGATGAGGAGGTTTGTATAGAAAAATCGCGTTAAATTTCCAGGAGGAGGATGGGATAGTCCTATCCATAAACTAATTATCAATTTTTTCGGGAGGAAAATGATGAAAGATTTAGCGTTTTACCAGAGTATTGCCCAAGAGATGGTGGAAAAGGACGGGGACCGGGACCGGATGATGTCTGCGATGGAGCAGATGTGGCGGGGGGAGTGGTCCCTGCCCAACCAGGTGGCGGACCTGAAGTGGATCCACAAGGTGGTGTCCACCGACCCGCACGACGCATTACGGGCGGGCACACGGGTGCTGTCGTCGGTGGCGCCGCGCATCAAGGTGCATCCCCTGGGGCCGAACGAGGAGAGCCGGTCCAGCGCTGACAAGATCGAGCGAGCGTTGAGCTGGCATTTCGGTAACGCCAGCCGGCGGCGCAGGGCAAGCGTCTTGCGGGACGTGGTGCTCTCGGCGCTGCTGTATGACGAGGTCGTCGCCCAGGTGGTGTACCTGCCCAGGCAGATCGAGGCGGTGAAAGCCTTCAATGGGGATGCCCGGCGGTTGGAATCGGCCAGGCGGTTCGGGCCGTTTGCCGTGCTGGTGCGCAACCCGCGGCAAGTCCACGTGCGGTATTCGGACTGGATGCCGGAGGCGGTCCTCATGAAGCGGGTCATGCCCGTGCAGGAGGCGATCGATTTCTGGGGGCGCAAGGCCAACAAGCTTAAACGGGCGCTGAAAGAACGGGCTTTCGCCGAGATGAAATACGTCACGCTGTATGACTACATGGACCTGGACATGCGGGTCGTGTGGGCGGTCCCCCAGGTGGATGGGGCCATGGTGACCCCTCCGGTGGGGGCCGAGGAGACCGGCGGGGTGGAAATCCTGCGGGAGAAGCACGAACTGGGCTTCCTGCCCTGGGTGGCGAAGGTGGGGGGCACGACCCTGGAAGACGATCCTGCCCACCAGCGCATCCCCCTGCTGTATTCCATTTACAACACGAAACAGTGGGAGACGCAGAATATCCTTGAGACGCTGATGGCCAGCGAGGTGATCGCCTATGCGGCCGCACCGCGGCTGAAGGTGCAGGGTCCAACGGATGACGTGGAAGTGGATTACGGCGAACCGGGGCGGATGGCTTACGTACCGCCCGGGCACGACCTGAGCAACCTGTCCCCGCCGGGGATGGACGTGAGCCTGGCGGTGATCGCCGACCGGGTGGCCGAACGGATGGGGAAGAGCACGGTCTCCAAGGTCTTACAGACGGGCGATTTCCCCTCTGGGACGGCATTCGCCACACTCAACCTGGCGACCCAGAGCGGGATCAAGAGCCTGACCCCCTACAAGGAACTGGCCGAGCAGGCTTTGGCGGACGTGTTCACCCACATGCTGTATTGGATCGACTACAGTGGGGATTCGGTGATGGCTTACGGACAGCGGCGGGACGACCCCGGCGAGCAGTTCACCCTGACGGCGGAGGAGGTGGACGTGGAGAACGTGTACATCGACGTGGAGCTGACGGCTGACGTGCCGAGCGACCGGATGACGCGGGTGAATGCGGCCTCGATGGCGGTGCGGGAGCTGGGCTACAGCAAGGAGCGCGCCCTGGAGCAGATCGGGGAGGACGACCCGCAGGTGATATTAGGGCAGGCGCGGGCAGAGGCCCTGGACGAGGCGGCGTTGGAGGTGGAGAAGCGCGAGGTGCTGGCCCTGGGCGAGATCAAGACGAAGCAGAAGGCAGCCGAACTGGAAGGGAAGCAGGGCCAAGAGACGGGACAAAATGGAAAGGAAATGCTTCAGGGGATGCTCAAGAAGCCTGGTTTCGTGAAAAAAGCGCTGGCACAAATTGGGAAGGGAATCACTGGTGTAGACGGACAGGGATTCAACCCCGGCCAGGGAGGGACACCGCCTGCGGTGGCCGCGCCAGAGATGACACAGGAGGTTGTGAATGGAAAATCTAAAATTGAGGAGTGATGACGATCGACGCAAGCGTCGATTCAGCAGAACGAGTTTCGGCGGGTAATGGAGAAATGATAACTACAACCAGATAGAAAAGGTAGATATGTTGAAGACTCGTTCTCCACGCGAAGATGAGTGCATAGGCAACTTGTCGAGTAAACGTATACAAATCGTAGTTGATTATCAGTGAAAAAATGTTCTATAATGAAGGAGGATTGAAATGGGTAAGAGAGTGTATCGAGTGAAAAAGGGAGACGATTTCATCAAGATTTCAAGGAAGCTGTACGGCGATCCAAGCTACGTGATGGATCTGATGCGGGCCAACCCGGGGTTCTACCGGTTGGGGAAGGGCATGGTTTTACGCCTGCCGAAGGAAGACCCACGGGTAACACGGCAGAGGAAAATGAAACGGAAAATGAAGGAATACGTCCCGTCGCCTGAAGAGCCGGAAGAACAGATAGATTGGTGGGATGACCCGGGATTCGAAGATAAAATGGCAAATGTGTTTGCAGAAACAGCCTTATCAATGGGGATGGATGCGAATCTATTGAGGGAGGAGCTTGGATTGGGAGAAGGCAGCCCACTCTTGAGGGATGAAACGTCCACAGGGTGGACGGAATCTAGAACGGAGAAGGGGAACCTGCATTCCCCAAGGACATCTTCTGGCCAGGATACACAACCCACAACGGGCGACATTGAGCAGTCTACAGCAGAGACGAATTCGATCACCCCGGAAAGTACGGAAAAACAAATCGAAGAATTGAAAAAAACGTTGCGAGAGATGGGATTGGATGCAGATGTGGCGATGGAGGAGCTTGGGGTGGGACAGATTGATACGGCACAAACGACATCAACCGACACAGGTGAAGCGACGACAGGTGAATTGCAGAGTGAACAGGCCTTGGAAAATCTTTATAACCTCGGAGCACTGAGGGAGAAATCAAAAAAAAGGCGGGTAGAGGAACAACAAGATAAGAGCCTGGCAATCACTCCCACGTTGACAGATGAAATAGAAAAGGAACTTAACGACATCGCGCAAGAAATGGGTGTGGATGCCGATGTGTTGATTGGGGAACTCGGCCTGGTGAAGAGAGATGAAACTTTACTTCAAGAACACCTTAAGGAGTTGGGAATTCCACCAGAGATTTATCAGAAAGCCTCTGGGTTGGATAAAGCGCTTATTGAAACGGACTATAGAAAACTGTATACCGGTTTTATTATTTTCCCGGAAGAAGGTGGAATGTATACACCAGTAGGACATTTTCTAAACCATTCAGGTTTTGCTGAAGGGTATAGAGAGTGGGAGCAGGGTGAGGAGGGATATAATACTAAAGGATACTATGTTTTGATAGAAAGAGGTGATCCCCCAGAATTAACAATGCCTTCTGCCGCTCAGTTTATGTCCCCTTATTTACTCACGGGAAATCCAGAGTTAATAAATACCAACCATAATAACTTATGTGGACAATTAGCCGTCATCGCCGCATTGGGCTTGGGTATTGGAGAGGGAATTGAACTCTTTGCTTATATTGATGATTACACCTTCAATATTATCAAAGATCCTGAAGAAGGGACGTATGCAAGTGATCTAGAAAAGTTCATTAATGCGGTAGGGGATGACCGATTTGATACTGCATATACAAAAAAAGGAGATGACGCGATCAACACCCCTGAAGAGTTTAAGAAAAACCTGGAATCGGGAAATAAAGTGATTTGTTTGGTCAATATTAATGGGAATGATAATGGTAAATTGGCGGGTGTTGGCTCTTCCCGTGATATATCTCATTGGATATCGGTTCAAGATGTTATTACCACGAAAGACAATAAGACCTTGGTGAGAGTGTATAATCCTTACATGAACCGGGAAGAGGTGTATGATTGGGATACTTTTTCTTCTGCATATGCCATTACCACGGAAAGTTCGGTCGCTAATATATCGGTAGTTGCGCCCAGCAACAATCCATAAAAACAGGGAGAAGTTGACATGAAAAGAAGGCGGATCTTATTGATGCTTGTCGCCATATTGTGGCAAATGGCTGGTTGTAGAGATCAGCCTTCTTTAACCCCAGCAATACCAGCAAATTCTGTCCAGCCAACCGTTACCCTTGAGCCAACAGAGGAAGCATCTTTGCCTACTCCCACAGAGGGCAGACCGGCATGGTTGCCTATTCCACCTGAGAATCCAACTATCGTAAAGCTCACAGATAATTCAGAGTGGCGTAATGTAAAGCCTGTCTGGTCTCCAGATGGCAGCCAGATTGTATTCCTATCTAACCGAGAGTGTGTAAAACCTTACATTGAAGAGGATTGGGATTGGGATATGATACCATCGTGCCGGGAATGGGACTTGTACCTCATGGACGCAGATGGACGGAATGAGATCCGGTTGACGGTTGTCCAATTCAGAGATTTGCAGTCAAAAGCTTGGTTGCGATGGTCCCCCGATGGCGAGCGGATCGCGTTTACATACTCAAATGACCTATACATGCCATTTGAAAGAGTGCTATCGTTTTCGCTTGACAAAGCCAAACAGTCCCCATTGGGATTGGAGGACATGGAAGTATTGGTGGATGAAGGAGAAGACTATCAAGTGAGCAGCTTTGAATGGTCGCCGGATGGGAAGAAATATGTATACGGGTATTATCAAGTTTGGGAGGATACTGATGACAATTGGTACATGGTGGTTGTTGATGAAGATAGTGGTGATGAGGTGTTTCGAAAGACAACATCAGGTGAAACAAAATGTGATTTCAGGGCATGGTCACCAAACGGAGAAGCGATATTAGTTCAGTGTGTTCAAGAGTTAGATTGGGAATATCAAATAGATTCGATTAACCTGAATACAAGAGATCGACGCTTGCTCATAGAAAATGCAATAGAACCGGTATGGTCACCAGATGGGGGATGGATCCTGTTCCATTCAACCGAGACACACAGGGCAGAAGTATTCCATGTTGAAAGTGAAGAAGTGATTCCTTTCGCAGTTCCTGATGATGAATATTTTCTTTACATTTGGAGCTGGTCACCTGATGGAAAATGGGTCGCATATGACAAACTTGAATATAATGGTTTTTATTCATGGTCCAATATTTATCTGATGGACATGTCGTGGTTGGAGGAATGAAGGAATAACAAATAACTAAGAATTAATAGTGAAGAACCTCCCATGCTAACAGTGTGGGAGGTTTTTATATTTTAGCAGACCAGAGGCGTAGGTAGTTTGTGTAGTAAGCGTAGATGTTTCGTAGTTGAATTTAATTGAATAGGTGTTCTATAATTAAGGAGGATAGTGATGGGTAAGAGAGTGTATCGAGTGAAAAAGGGAGACGATTTCATCAAGATCTCAAGGAAGCTATACGGCAACGCAAGCTACGTGATGGACCTGATGCGGGCCAACCCGGGGTTCTACCGGTTGGGGAAGGGCATGGTGCTGCGCCTGCCAAAGGAAGACCCGCGGGTCACGCGGCAGAGGAAGATCAAACGGAGAATGAAGGATTACGTCCCGCCGCCTGAAGAGCCGGAAGAAACGACAACCCAAGATTTCCCGATGGAAAGTGAAGAGAGTTGGTCGGGAGGGGAGGCCAGTGAAAGCGAAAACTTGGGGCTTTCAACGGCCACTTCTATTCTAAGTGGCGCGGTGCTGGGCGGTTTGGATGACCCGGCCTTTGAAGATGAAATCATCAGTTCGATTGCAGAAACCGCACGGAAGATGGGGTTGATTGGATCGAAGATGGGTGAAGGCAGTGTGACCATGGGAGAAGCGTCGTCAACAGGGAAAAGTCAATACAAGTCGAAGGGTGGGAAAGTGAGTTCATCGGGTCTATCGACATCTGAGGGGGCGCATTATCAGACGGATGAGAGCAGCCAGACCACAGCGGAGAGCACAACGCCCTCGCTACCGCTGACAAACGAGCAGATCGATAAGTTGAAGGAAAAAATGGAGAAGTTGGGGTTGGATGTGGATGTGGCGATGGAGGAGCTTGGGTTGGGTGAGGGGGCGGAGGCTTCAACATCTTCAACCACAACTCAGACAACGAGCGATGGGGTAGGTGATGGGGCTGAAACTTCATCGGGGGATGGGGAAGATGACGGCAAAGACGGTTCCAGCAGCAATATTCCAATACTTGACCAACCGGAAGAGCCGACGCCACCAGAAAAGCCAAAGGACATGGTAGATCTTCTGGAATCTGTAGAGAGTGAGGAGGAGTTAGAACAGTGGAGAGAAACCTTGTCTACAATGAATTTTCGACCAGAAGTCCGAAATGGGTTGGAATACATGGCCGCGAAGAAGGAAAAGGAGTTAAATAAGTTAGACTTATTAGCTTATAATCCTTGGGAGTATTTCCCCGAAGATGTGCTCTCGCGGATTAAAAAGGAGGTGCCTTATAAATATTCGTTGTTTCCTGGTTTTCGTAATAATATTGCCAAGCTTGTGGCCTGGGCTCGTAATTTAGATGGTGAACTACCCAATTATCGAGGAATTGAGATTGCTGAGACATATGTACCCAAGGGAGGGAAATTTAGGGGAGTAGATGCAACAGCTATTGCTGCAGCAATAGCATTACAAAGCCAAAATTACTATAAAGGAAAAGATTCAAAAGAAGGTGTCTTTTATAAATTGAAGAAGCTTTCTGGTGGTTCTTCCGGAATTGGTATTGCACAGATAACAGATGAGGAAATGAGAGATTTTGAGTTTGAGGGGCTAGACCAGGAAGACCCAGAGGTTGCTCTTATGGCAATGGCAAAAAGAATCCGATCAGCGTTAAATGCCCTCGAAACCGTCTTTGGAGAAAATATCAGCAGTCAAGACATGTTAGTTGTTGCGGCGTTGGCACAGAATGGTAGAGGATTCAACGTGGATGAAATTAAAGAAACTTTAGCTAATGATAGATTTAAAGATTCTGATGACTCTCCAGATTGGGAAGGATACTTTACATTGCGTGGAGAAGAGGGAGAACCTGGGGAAGATTGGGCTAAGGATGTCCAGAAGTTGAAAGGCAAACAATTTGACACACAGATAATGTTGCAACTATATATTAATGACCTGAGAGAGCTTCATGATAGAGGCTGGGAATTGCCATTCGGCCTTGAAGAAGGGGATTTGGATGAGGTGGAAAAAACTTTAATCATTGATCTTAAAATTGACCTCGATTAATTTCTGGAGGGTAGTATGTCAAAGAACATGAAGATAATATTGATCATAGCGCTTTCACTGATAACTTGTTTAATAAGCGCTTTTTTCCTCTTCCGCTATTTCTTTGGTGAAGAGGGACGTGATTTCATCGGCGGAGAGTCGTAT
Organism: Anaerolineales bacterium; assembly: GCA_050115475.1. GTDB lineage: Bacteria > Chloroflexota > Anaerolineae > Anaerolineales > UBA11579 > JASFQL01. The sequence goes on along the minus strand of JASFQL010000015.1, from coordinate 42,167 downwards.
AGCATCAATCCTGACACGATCCTTGAGGATCTTTCCCAAGGTAAAACAGATGTCTTTATCCCTCAGGAGTATATGCCAGACGAGAAGAGCCGGGAATATGTTGAATGGAAATCAGCAGACTATGATCTTATCGTTGAAGCCTTGCACGAGATGATGTGGGGTGAAACTCTGGAAGGGTGGAAAATGAATTTGATGGGTTTTGAATGGGATTGCGAGTATATCGATAAGGGCCCTCGGAATGCAAATTATACTTACTTCAAAGTCGAAAAGCTGCGTGAGAGAAAATCACGCTTTGTGAGCAATTTGTGGGTTTCCCCCAACTGGAATTCGGTTAGAGCATCAATGTGGGAAAATTATCCCAGACTTTGCTGCTGGGATGAAATTAATCCCGAAAAATTAGAAATTTCAGCGGAGGAGGCATTAGACATTGCTGAAAAGAATGGCGGCGCTGAATACCGAGTCTCTATTGAAAATTCATGCAAGATAATTGTGTCCCTTCCAGCTAAGCTGGATTATGATGGCTGGATAGTAAGCTACAGGTATCTTCACACATTTAATAAGTACTACATCGATGCAAAGACCGGGGAGGTAGTAGCTCATAAGGAACCATAATTTATAAAACGAACGATAGTAGAAATAAGAACCTTCCTGTATCCACAATATGGGAAGGTTCCTTTATTTTAGTAAATGAGGGTGTAGGTAATTTGTCGAGTAAACATAGATATTTCGTAGTTGTAACGTAGTGAATTAATGTTCTATAATATAAGGAGAATTCAGATGGGTAAGAGAGTGTATCGAGTGAAAAAGGGAGACGATTTCATCAAGATTTCAAGGAAGCTGTACGGCAACGCGAGCTACGTGATGGACCTGATGCGGGCCAACCCGGGGTTCTACCGATTGGGGAAGGGCATGGTTTTACGCCTGCCGAAGGAAGACCCACGGGTCACAAGGCAGAGGAAGAATAAGCGGAGAATGAAAGATTACGTCCCGCCAGTTGAGGAACAGGAAGAACAGATAGATTGGTGGGATGACCCGGGATTCGAAGAAGAGATGGTAAATGTGTTTGCAGAAAGAGGCTGGCTATTCAGACAGCCTCTTTATAACATGTCGTAAGTTAAATTGACGTCTGTGTATCAGATTTGACGGCCGATATCATTTCCGGCACGGATAGCCAAAGCGATATTAAAAGGCTCATTGCAATCGCCGATTGCATAAGTTTCTTCCACCGAAATCCCATCAAGCAGAGACTTGTTCGGCAACAAGTCGGCGGCGTTGATGATCGAGTCGGCGGCGATAACGGTCTCCCACCCGCCATCAGATGCAATGGTAATCTGGCCATCGCCGATTTCCTTGATTGTGGATCCCGGATAAGCTTTTACACCCAGAGAATAGAGTGCGGTGGTCATAAAGCGGTGAGCATGCTGAGATTGTTGTTTATCGAGATCCTCGTTGGGGTTCGGCGTCACAATGGTGACCTTCTTCTTGTGCACCGTCAGCCACAAAGCGCAATCGAAAGCCTGGGCGTTTGAGCCGAATACTACGACGTTTTCGCCGGTGTCGTCCCCCATAAAGTTGATAAAGTCGATAATCGGCACGTTGCCGCCGCTTGCGCCAACCTTGCCTGGTAGAGCGCCGATCGCAAGGATTACGGCGTCGGGAGCTTCGCTGTCGATCAGCGCGGCGTCGACTTCCGTATTCAAAATGACGGTCACGCCGTTCAACTCCAGTTGTTTGGTCAGGTAAGCCTTAAGGTCATCGAGGTTTTCGTGCGGTCCTTTGACCCTGCTGGCAAAGGTGAGGTTTCCGCCGAGTGCTGCACTCTTTTCATAGAGTGTTACCTGGTGACCACGGGCAGCTGCGATACGGGCAGCCTCCATTCCGGCAGGACCGCCGCCGATGACCATGATATTCTTTGTAGCTGCTGCCGGTTCGAGCTCATAGGTCGCTGGACCTTTATCGGTCATTACACGCTGTGTTAGGGCGTTGACGCGGCAGTAACCCATATCGCGGTTCTGCTGGTTTCCGCCAATATGGCAGTGAAAGCAGCGTGTGCAGGGGGCGATTTCGTCGATGCGTCCCTCTTTCAGTTTGTTGACATATTCTGTATCAACGGTAAGCGGTCGGTTCATGAGATAGAAGTCGACTTTGCCGTCGGCGAGCGCTTTCTCGAAGTAATCCGGGGCGTGGGCCGGATCCATGTAGGTAACGGTGCCGCAAGGGATGCTTACTGCTTCTTTATAGCGGCCGACAATGTCGATCAGCATACCGGCGCCGCCGTGGTTGCCGATTAGCTGACCCTGCCAATGCCTCGAGAAATCCCATTGGGTGCCGTATGCGGTTGCGCCTTCAATACCGTTTAGGAGGAAGTAAAGGTCGCTGCCAAATTGACATGGATGGTAGCCGAGTGGGCCCAAGCGCAGATGCATCGAATCGCAGCCGGCAGCCTCGAACAACTTGGCAAATTCGATGCCTTCTTCAATCGTTGTTACTAAATTGTGTGGATTGGTAACGGCGTTATCCAAGGTTGCCAATGAGGCGTCGTTTGAGAGATTGTCGTTTTCTTCGATGCAGTCGATCAGGACCTGAACGATAAAGTCATCGCCGCAGGCTTCTTTGATTTGTCCGATTAATTCGGTCACGAAGCGCGCTCGGTTTTCCAAGCTGCCTATGCCGTATTCATCGGTGCGGGCATTGTGGAAACGCGAAAGGAAATGCTCGCCAAGGTTAAAGCCAGCGGCGTTAATCTCCATCGCAACAAAGCCCATTTGCTGCATTAACTGAGCAATGGCCACCCATCGGGCTTGTTCTATGGCTATATCTTCGAGTGTCAACTCGTTTACTGTCTTCATTGAGAAGCCGTAGTGTTGGTACCCGAGTTTGGCGCCGTACTTTCCGCACTCCTCAACGAGTTTCTTGCCGAATTCGATGGTTTCCGCGGGTGTTGGGCTGCCGTCGTAAGGCGGCTCCAACGCTCCAACCATTTCTATCCAAATAAGCTCGACGCCGCCCTTGGCAAAGTTTACGTAGTACTGGAGCAGCTCATCGGTTAGACCGGCGATGTAAGTAGCCGATCCGGCGGCAGATTTGACCATGCGATGGCTGATGCTGAGTGGGCCGATCTTCAAAGGCGAAAACAGCGTCTTGAAGTCGGTAGTGTTTTGACGGTAGTCGTAATCCTGCGGATTGAGATAGGCGGCCGCGATCAGTTCGCTTTCAACTATCGGCGCTTCTGTAATGGCATCGGCCTCGGCAGGGAGTTCTTTAGGCTTACAGCCAGAAAGCAAAGTGCCTCCACCGATTGCTGTAAGACCGATTGCAGAACTTTTCAAGAATTCTCGCCGACTGATTTTCGGTTTTTTCTTATCGGAACACATCTTCTTTTCTCCTAATTAGAATTAAGTGAAAACTTTCACTTTTTTACATACATGAATATTATCAATGGGATGGGTGAGATGTCATCATCCTTTTGGCTGACGTAATGAATTAGAGAATTTCCCGGTATGGAAAAATCCCTTTTACTCAAAAAGATATTTGCGTGTAGCTTCAACTCGTAAGTGTAATTTTGATGGGCGAAAGAGGTTGATTTATTTTAGCTGCCATCTGAAATATCTGGGGACTTTGCGGCAAAAATCCTCATACTTGCGGCCATGGGTTCGCTTGAGGTGCTGTTCTTCGGCCAGCACCATCATGTGTATCAATACGCTAAAGAGCAGTGCCCAGGCTGCTGCATACCACGATGGCCACAGCATGGCAAATCCTGCAACGTACAATCCGCAGGCAATCGCCTGGGGGTTCCGAGACAGGCTGTACAGGCCCGATTGCTCTAATTCCGGCGTTCCCCTTCCAATGGACCGGGAGATGCCGAGGTGAACCACCTCATAGAGAAGGACCGCTAATCCCCCCAAAAGGAGGAACAACCCCAATACGTGGATGAACCGGGGAACGGAAACCGCTGGCCAATTATGTTCCAGATAAAGAGTGGGGAATCCCCCGAATACAAAGAACAGGAGTGATTGGAGAACTGCGACCGGTGGGGATAATTTTCCCAGCCGCCGGTAATCCCGGGGGACAAAATGACTCAGTACGACCAGACTGATAGCGAGCAGCAGGAAGTATCCAAGCAAAAAAGTTGGGAGCTGACTCATGGGTGGTCTGTTATGGGTTTGTCCGGACACCGCTGATCTGATACATAAAGCCGTACCAAAAGCGCTTCAAGGCGACATCCTCCAGGGTTTCTTCCACGGCCTGCCACACTGTCTCCCAGGGTTTACTCTCCAGGGTCTTACGGGTTACACTCAAGGGCTTCAGCCAGAACATCACCCACCACCAGCGGACCGGCAGCCTATCCGGCCAGGCCATGTCCATCACGGACAGACGCCCACCCTGCACAAGTGCTTTACATGCATTTGCGATAACCTGTCCGCAGTTTGGGATCAATATGAGTGCAAAATTGGAGAGGACCCCATTCACATTGGCGTGGAAGGGATATTCAGCCGCATCCGCACACACCAGTTCAACGTTCTTCCAATGATTGTCCCGGACCCGCTGGCGCGCCTGGGCCAGCATGTCTGCGCTGAGATCGACGCCTCCCGCCAGGCCGAGACATCGAAGCCGTAACTGCGGAACAGGTCGAAGACCATTACAATGAGATCGTACCGTCCCGACCGCTTGTGGTAAGCATCCGTGACACGGGTGTGGATATCTGTAGTTTCACTCAAAACAATCTCCTTGATTATGTCGAGATCCCGTGTTGCACCATGTCGATCATGGCGTCCACCACGCGTTCCAGGGGCATGGTCTCGTCGCTGACCCGGTAATATTCGTTTAAATAGGGGAACAGTTGGGTGTCGCCGATGGCAATCAGTATGGCGTTCACGACCCGGGCCGCGGCTTCCAGGTCTGCGTCTGGCCGGACCTCGCCCCGCTGTGCGGCATGGGTGAGGATCTGGACCGTAAAGTCCTGCATGACCTTCGCCACCGGCTTGACGACACTGTCGGTCAGGGCCGGATCGCCCTGGTAGGCTGCCCGTCCGAAGAAGCGCACTATGCCCGCTTCGGTCTTCCCCCAATCGATCCCACCGACCAAGTAGTCGTGCAGGGCGGTCCGCAGGGGCTGGTCCAAAATCATGTGCCCGTACATCTCGAATAGATCGACCATGTAGCGGGCGCACAAGGCCACGGCAAAGGCCATCAAGCCATCACGGCTGCCGAAATACTGGTACAGGGAGCCGACGGACACCCCGGCCTTCCGGGCGACCTCTTTGATGTTGAGGGCCGTGGGGCCTTTCTGGCTGGCTTCCTCCAGGATGGCGTCCACGACGGCCTGCTGGCGTTCGGGGTCGAGCCGCCGGAAGGTACGAGAGACGAGACCCTCCTGTTCGAATTGGGAGAAATGCACCTGAAGCTGGGACCAATCTTGAATGAGCATACATGAACCTTTTGTTCATATTATATGAGATAAGGGTTCATGAGTCAATAGATGAAGTGATCTAATCTGTAGGTTTATGTGTTAACAAAACCACCAATAACTTAATAAATCCCATTTCTACGTGACAAAATAGAACATTTGTGTTATAAATAAGGGTCAGTCAAACGATGGGGAAAAGGAGATGAGGTGGGAGATAAAGTTGAGACTTTGTTGTTATGTGACGGGCGACAGGTGGGGCGGGATGAACGCGGCCGCTGGCGTGAGGTGGCGAGTGGGCGCTTCATCAGCGCGGCGGAGATCGAGCGGGTGGGCGACTGCGTCTCGTTGGCCAAGGCGGACGACGGATCGAAGGGCTTTGAGGCCTTTTACCGGCTGGTGTTCGGGCGGCCGCTCCCTTGCCACGCCGTGACGGAGTGGCTCCCGGCTATCTACGGAGCCAGGCACCAGGGCTTGGGAACGGTCATCGAAGCTTTCCGGGGGTCGTGCAAGACCACTACACTGACCATCGCCTGGGTGGCCTTCCGGGTGGGGCACCATCCTGAGAAGAGCAACTTGCTCCTCCAGGTGGGGGACAGTATCGCCCGCGACAACGCCCAGCAGATCGCCGATATCATCGACTACAACGAGGGCTGGAAGCAGGTTTTCCCTCATGTGGAACCAGACCGGAAGGCGGGGTGGAGTTCGACGGGCTATGAGGTTGTCCGGACGGACATGGATTACGCTGAGTGGCGTAGGCTGTGCGCCCGGGAGAAGGGCAAAGACCCCACCTTCGTTGGGTTGGGATATCGCTCACGGGCGGTCATCGGGAAGCACCCCACCGGTGTGCTGCTGGTGGACGATATCCACGACGAAAACAACACCCGCTCAGCCCGGGAGCTGGAGACGGTCCGGAAGATAGTCATGGGGACGATCCTGCCGACGGTCACGCCGGACACCTGGCAGGTGTTTGTCGGTACCCCCTGGACTGCTAACGACGTTTTAGCATATCTGAAGTCAACGGGGCGGTTCATTTCGGTGCGGACGCCCATCATGAGAGAGTCTGACATCATCAGCTCGGAGAATGGGGTAAGGGATGGGGTGGAAAATGAGAAGGGGGATGGTGAAGAGGCTCAATCTACAATCCCCAATCTGCAATCTTCAATTCCCACCTGGCCGGAGCGATTCCCTTTGGAGGAGATCGAGAAGCTGCGAAAAACGACCGGCGAGGTGGAGTTCGCCCGTATGTTCCTCCTCGATCTGGAAGCGGCCAGCGGCGTGCATCTGCGGCGCGAGTGGCTGGGTGGGTATCCGCGGGATAAGATTGACTCGAGCTGGCCGGTGGTCATGGGGGTGGATTATGCTTCCACGGCCGACAAGCTGGTGGACGGGCGGCGGGACTATTTCGCCGTGGCGATTGGCCGGGCGCTGCCAGGCGGATCGGGGATGGTGTTGGTGGATGGCTACCGGGGACGCATCAGCCAGGGAGAGGCAGAGGCCAAACTCAAAGACCTGGCGGAGGTTTACCCAACCACCCAACTCATCGGAGTGGAGGCGGTCGGGAAGGGGGAGGAGTTCTTCCATTTGATGCTGCGGTCGTCCAGGCTGCCGGTGCGGGCGGTGAGACCGGGGCGGCAGAGCAAGGGGGAGCGCTTCGAGCGCGGTATGGCGCCGCTGTTCGAGTTCCACCGGGCGTGGGTGGCGGCGGTGGACACGCCCTTTTTGCGTGCTTTCAGGGAGGAATGGGCCAGGTGGCCTCACGGCGACCACGACGATACGCTCGACGCGGTGTATTGGATGCTGTACGTGGGGGTACCGCACATGATGGGGAACGGGAAGGGAGGAAAGGTGAAGACAGCCAGCCCATTTGGGGCGCTGGCGAGGGCGTGATTTTTTTAACCGCGAAGGCACGAAGAAAATTAAAAAAAAGACTATTCTTTTCGTTGTTTCATGGCTTCTTCGGAGGGTTGAGTATGAATTAGGTTTTAAGAAGTTTTTGAGGATTAGTTTTTTCTAAAACAGCCTGTGGCATTGGGAGCGGGTTGCCTTTAAGGTGAAGCGCCCTTAACTGGGAAAGGTTTTGGATCTCAGGTGGCAGGGCGGTGAGGTTGTTATCAGCTAGGGAGAGTTTTGGGAGTTTTGAAAGTTGTCCAATCTCGGGAGGAAGGGAAGCGAGTTAGTTGGCAAAGAGGTCGAGGAATGTGAGGTTGGTGAGTTGACAAATATCGGGGGGTAAGCTTGTGAGTTGATTCTTTGCAAGGTAAAGCTTGGTGAGTTGAGTGAGTTGACCGATCTCGGGGGGGATTTCTTTTAAGCCCAAACTCTCAGTTTTAATTCTTTCGCCCCATTCTTGGCAGCTTCCTCGATACGCCGCAGGGCTTCCTGGTAGGCTTGTTTGGGATCATCGTATTTGTAATACGTCATCCCATTCCTCCTCAACTATGTAGTTACATTATTTCTTAGTCTCGTCTTTGGAAAGTCGTAGAGAAGAAGTGTCAACAATTGGATATCAGACAGATTTGGAATAAATCTGTCATGTCTCAAGCAATTATTACTTGATTCCTTCTTGCCTTAGTACCTTGATGCTGAAAGACCCAATCTCGTCTTCTCTACCCCGTAAAATCCTGGTATAAAATGAAATCAAACGAACCCAGTACAAGGAGAAAAGGAGACTCTTATGGGAAGCAACATCGCGGCGGCGGGTTTCTTGAACAGATTGGGCAAGCGGATGATGCTTACGTTATGTGACGGCTGGTCAGCGGTTAACTTTGAGGTACTTATTATGCGCCGCATCGATCCTTAATCGTTGGCGGTATAAATATCGTAACAGGAGGTAGGGTATGGCAAATCAAAGGCTGGATAGAAATGGTATCAAAAGGATATTGATGTTATTCGCCTTTCTCTTATTGATTCAATTTGTACTTACAATTTCCTCAGGAGATCTATTATGGTGGAATGCGTGGGTTTTTATTGGCGGGTACTCGCTGTGGTTATGCGTCATATTCATCGTGATGATAAAGGTCAACCCCAATTTATTGAATGAAAGGGGCAAGAAACATGAGGACACAAAACCATTTGATCGGATAGTTTTGATTGTATATGCAGTGCTTTTTATATCAGTACCAGTTGTTGCCGGTATGGATCACCGTTTTGAGATTTCCAGTGTTCCAGGTCTGATTTCTGTGTTGGCAATTCTGCTAACAATTCCTGTCTTTTCTTTGGTATTATGGGCATTTATTGTAAACAATCATTTCGAGACCACAGTTCGAATACAAAATGATCGAGAACATCAAGTATGTTCAGATGGCCCCTATAGATTGATCCGACACCCAACATACCTGGCTGCAATTGTTGGATTTGTACTGATACCAATCATTTTGGGAACACTATTAGCATTGATACCATGCTTGATGATGGCAATCTTATTTATAATTCGTACAAAATTCGAAGATAATACATTGTTAGAAGAACTTGAAGGTTACAAAGAATATTCACAGAGCACAAGATATCGACTTATACCAGGAGTTTGGTAAATTACAGCTTTGGAGTTACAACAGCAATCAGCCACCTAACAACGCGTGGAGCCGACAGCGCCTTCAGCGCTTGTTGAATCGTGCCCTAGTGCCTTGGTGGTGAAAAAACAAAACCCAGAGGCGTACAAGGCCCTCACCAAGCCAGGTGTTGAACGCTTTCAATTTATCTCCGGGAATGGGCTTATGCAAATATTTAGGCTTGCACGGAGGCCCTCACCCGCATAGATACTTTGTCGTCAATTAAACGAAGGCCCTCTCCCGCCGCTGCGAGGAGGAGGGTTGGTCAACTACGTTGACCTTGGGAGAAGCGAAGCTTCTCCAGTTTCAATTACGGAAGTCGAGCGTGGGGTGGTGTGGGGTGAGGGTGGGGCAGAGCTTATATACACTGCCTTACACAGCCCATCTTTGCGGCTAATTTGTTGAGTGCCCTTGTTATAAACCAGAGAATTACATAACGCTAGTATGCCTTTGATTCCAGGGGTTCGGGGAGGGCTCCTCCCCGGTGGCGGGGTGTGGGGAGTTTCACAACTCCCCACAGACAAGGAATCTGTCAAAAAATATTATCAACCGTTTCCTCAATAAAGCTTACCTTGGGGTTCGGGTCGGGCAAATCCTTTATCTAATTTATTGGTGCCTTGGTGGTGAAAAACGCATATAAGCCCAAGCTGCCAGGCCAGGTATTGGTACCTTTATCATTCTCTCCCCCGCAAAGACCTGATATATAATGGAAGCGGACGAAATCCAACAGAAAAGGAGACTCTTATGGGAAGCAACGTCGTAATCGCCATACTCGCTTTCGCTTTTGGCGGCATCTTCTTTTACATCGGCTGGCGAGACAGGCAGAAAAACCTGACCGCCATGACGTGGCCGACCGTGATGGGCAAGATCGTCGGCAGCGAACTCGACAGCTACATCAAAACGGATGAGGACGGCGATAAGACCACCATGTACAGGCCGCTCGTCACCTACGAATTTGAGGTGGAAGGTGATGTATATACCTGCACCCAAGTAAGGGCACAGGGGTTCACTGCCACCAACTTTCAAAGCGTTCAATTAGAAAAGTTAAAAGAATTCCCTGTGGGTGGTGAGGTGGAAGTACATTACAATCCCTTCACCCCAGAAGATGCTCTCCTGGAGATCGACCCAAGCAAGATCAACATCCCCATGATCATCGGAATCGTCTGCGGATTAATCGTTCTTTACAACGTTATCCGGTTGATCATGGCCATTTAAGTGTTGAACAGTCCGTTTACAACCGGCTCACTGTTCATCCCTACATTTGAGGGGACAATAGGGATGAGTATGGTTTACCTATGGAATTTATTCATCTCTTTATGAATTGGTCTTAAATAACAAGACCCATGACTTTTCAAAGCCTACCCGGTTCCCTTTTCGTAATCCTTTTTCCCCCGTAATTGCATCAATTATAATAAAATATAGAACCAAATATCGATACAAGGAGGTATGTCATGCGGATTTCAAAATATATACTGGTTTTTCTGGTCATCGTTGTCCTGATGTTCGGGCTGACGGCCTGTCCGGTCTTACCGGGGGAAAACGTCGATGTGGACAACGTGTCCGCAGATACGAGCGACGAAGATGAAGAGGACACGTCCATAGAAGGCTATGATGACATGGAGGATGACGAGGGGGATCTCGAGGATGAAGATGTGTTCGATCCGGACTTCGAGCCTTTGCCGGCCGAACCCCAGCCTGTCGAGATCGAGACCGATGATAGCCGCATACTGGAAGGTCTTTACTACCCCTCCAAGGTGGGCGGCGCTCCGGTGGTCGTGATGATGCATTGGGCAGGTGGAGATATGAACGAGGACTGGCACGAATTGGCCCCCTGGCTGCAAAACCGGCAGGACGAGCTGGAGTCTGGGAAGAGCGGACCAGGCCTGGCCAGGCCTCCCTACCTGATGCCCTGGCAGGATCCCAGTTGGTTCCCAGTTTTACCCTCGGAGGTATCTTTTGCCGTTCTCACCTTTAATTTCGGCAGTTGGGGAAACAGCGAACCGGGAGAGCTGCCGGAGAGTTTAGTGGAAGATGGCTTGGCGGCGATTAAATTTGCGGCTGGCCTGGAAGGAATCGATCCAGACCAGATCAGCACCATCGGGGGAAGCATCGGCGCTGACGCTTCTGTAGATTCTTGCTACCTGTTCAACCTTGAAGCGCTGGGGCGCTGCATCGCAGCCTTTTCCCTGTCGCCAGGTGAATATCTCAATTTTGAGGAGAAGTACGCCGGTGCGGTAGATGGTCTCGATTCAGCAGGTTATCCGGTATGGTGCCTGGCATCGATTGATGATACAACTTCGTATAACACCTGCCAATCGGCCAGCGGAACGTACTATAAGACGTTCACTTTTGACGGTGAAGACCACGGGATGATACTGGTCTCACCCAACCACATGCCCTCCGACCCGGCTATGGACGTTAATACACTCGAACTGTATCTCCAATTCCTGGATGAAGTCTATGGATGGAATTAATTGACTGATTCCCCCTAATCGGATATACCCCCCCCGCAAAGGAAGAACTCGTGCGGGGGTTTTTGTATTACTAGAGAGAATAGCTTCCAATGATGAGGGATCAGGTAACCTGGTAATGAACGACTACCCGACTAAAAACCACCCGACTAAGGACTATTCAACTACCCAACTAGTGTCCCCAACATCTCTTGCATCTGCGGCATGAAGGCCGGGTTGAGGCGGTAGAACTTGCTCAAGCCGTCTTCGTCGACGCGCGCGTCCACGATTCCGTTGGCGGTCAACTGGCGCATATGGCGTGAGGCTGCTGACTTACTCAACTTGAATCGATCGATAATCTCTTGTGTGCCCACTTCCCCCTCCCGCTTGAGTAGGCGGATGATTTCCAGACGGGTTTCATCGCCGAGGGCTTTCAGGCGTTCCACCATCTGGGTGCTGTCCATCATGGTTACTCCGCTGGTGCGTTCGCTGAGATGGTAAGCGCCAAAAGAAATCTGCAGCTCCTCTTCATCGCCGGTCTTCAGGATATAAGGTCCGCAATGGGGTGAGGGGATGAAACGCATCACAGCGTAATCTTGTAAGGCGTCGGGACGGAAAATTCCCCGGAAGTTGCGTCGTGTGATAGTCTCGATGACTTCGAAATGACTCAAACCGGAAAGGTCGAGCTGTTTGAAGGCGTCCACAGCCGCCTCCAACTCCGGCAGGTGGTGCGACCATTCGTCCTTCAGGTAGGTATCCCAGTAACGTCTTAGGAATTCGTAGAGGAAGGCTTGCAAGGCAGGTGGATCTGTGAGGAGGTCGTAGACTCGGTTAGCGATGCGAGTGTCTTCCTCAGTTTTTTCCTGGTTTACGAAATGAGTCAGGAAAGCCTCACGTGAGGCCAACAGCGTATCGGGATTGTCTACTTTCCGGCAAGGTTTGTAATTCACGCAGGCACTGGGTCGGGCTGACATCCATTTGAGTAACACATCACGGAGCTGCGTAGCTTGGAAGGCGGACAACTCATCCAGATATGCCGGAAAGCTGGCACGCGCCTCTCCATCGGGGATGGCGTTGATGAGTGCATCTGTGCCTATCCATTTCGTGAGGATTTGGATGATCTCCCTTTCTTCGGGAGAGAATTTTTCATAGGTCTCCACAGCCCACTCTCCGATGCCTGGACTATTGGGGGCATCGGCCACAGCTGTGAGGCTGTGAAGGGCGTTGATGGTCGGCGTGATGTCTACAATCACCCGAACAGGGAGAGGTTGGCGGGGGCTATCCAGCATGGTGTATCCTTTCGTCAATCGGCGACGGCTTTAGCTCCTTCAATGGGCTTCTCTCTTGAGTCTACCGCTTTTGCGGGAGAATGGGAAGATGTTTCCGCGATGTAATCCGGCAAGATTTCTTCTACACGCCAGATGATGGGGATGAAATATACCAGAAGGCTGATCCCTGTGCCTAATATCCCGCTGAGTAAAATCATCAAAGAGATACCCGCTCCCACACCGGTGTGCATGATTCCACTCAATAAAGAAGCTAGGGTGCCACCGGGCATCATAGCCGGCTCGAAGACATTTTCAGCCAGCGGCCCGGCCAGGAGGGCTGCAAAGGGTTGGATGAATTGGGCGGCAAAACGCCGGGTTGCCTGCACCCGACCCTGCGCGTCGGGGGGTGTCTTCGCCAACCAGATAGCCGATGTGGACCCGTTGCTGATAGGGATGAAAAGGTAGATGAAGAAAGAGGGCAGCAGCCAAGAGAGGGTATCGTGCCCGAATCCGAACCACATTCGACCGATGGTGGCGGTGAGCAGTTGACAGATAAACACGGTTTTGATTTTTCGTTTCGATCCGCCCCAGATGCTGATAAGCAGCCCACCCACCAGCGCACCTATACTCATCACCGATTGGACACTTCCCAAGACAAGCTCGTTGTTGTCTGTGCGAGAGAGGATCATGGCGGGAACGAGAATACTCGACATGGTATAGATGAAATTTAGGAATAAAAAGATGGTTTGTAAAGCCAAGAGACTGGGGCGTTCGAGAATGAACTTGAATCCATAGGTAACATCCTGAAGGAGGCTGGCCTGGGCTTTGGCACCCGCCCTCGTTTTCTCAGGGCTGGGGATGGTGACTACCGCGAGGGTCATGAGTGCAACCGATAAAGTTATGAGGTCGATAATCATTAATTCGGATACGTCCAGGATGGCCAGAAGCGCACCGGCCAGAATGGGAGCGAAAATCCTGGAAGCGTTGGCGGCCAGGTCGCGCATCCCGCTTACGCGGCCGAAGTGCTCTTTGGGGACAAGCATTGCCGTGGCAGCGACAAAAGCGGGATATTGAAAAGCCTCGGTAGCAGAGAGGAGTGTGTTGGTAAGGTAGATATGCCAGAGTTGCAGCTCCCCGGCCAGATAAAGAGACAACAAGAAGGCAGTGCAGAAACCCCCAACGAGGTCGGCGGCAATCATGACCTTCTTACGATCCAGGCGGTCAGCCAAGGCGCCTCCCAAAGGTAGTAAAATGAAAGTTGGCGCCATGGCGAAGAACCCACCGGTAGTCAGAGCGGTGGCCGAACCGGTCTCCTGGTAAATCCACACGGTGATGGCGAAACGGGTCAGCGCCGAGCCGAAGATAGACACGAACTGTCCCAACCAAATGATAACGAAATTTCTAAACCCTTTATTTTTCACGGGTAGACCTCCACGTCTTGAAAAGTGATTATTTAATGAGTAAGTTCATTACCAGGGGATTCTTTCCCCGTGCCGGTCGAGGAAACTCCCGCTGTCTTCCATCGTCAGCTCCTCGATCACCTGGATCATGGCGTTGATGGATTCGCTTGGTTCGAGCGGCGCCGGTTCGTTTTTTGTCATCGCCGTCTTGACCCAACCGGGGTGGAGGGCGACGACCTTGACTCCATCCTCTTTCAGTTCATAGGAAAGGATCTTGGTAATCATGTTCAGAGCGGCTTTACTGGCGCAATAGCCGTATTTCCCCCTTTGCCCCCGCCTGGCAATGCTCCCGTTTTCAGAGGTGATGTTGACAACGATGGGATTGGTCCCTTTCTTGAGGAGGGAGTCAAAGCACTCGGCCATCATGAGCGGGGCGATGGCATTGACCTGGAAGGTTTTACACAGGTCATCTTGATCGAGTGAGCCAAAGGGAGGGATGGATTCCTCGTCCCCGGAGATGATCCCGGCGTTGTTGATAAGCAGGTCGAGTGATTGAGTATGCTTGAGCATCGCCTCGTATAAGTCCTGGCGAGATTTGGGATCGCCAACGTCGAGTGTGTAAATGAACAGGCGATTCTGATATGATTCTTTAAACGCCTGGAGTTCAGAAGATATATAGGGGTTCCGGCTGGCAGTGAAGACTTGTGTGCCTGCAGCGAGGTATTGGCGGGTAAACTCCAGGCCGATGCCGCTGCTGCCGCCGGTGATGAGAACAGATTTTGTCATAATTTCCTCGTATACCTCTTTGCCCTGGAAAGGGGGCGTAGGTAGAGAGATGGTTTTATATTCCCGAAAATCCGGGAATAATAAAATATACTAACATAGAATTGTGAGGAGTCAAGAGGGAGAAACAGGGATCAGTCAAGCGGTAATCTGGGATTGGGTAACTAGGCAACCAGGCAACTAAGTAACTATCCAACCATCCTAACTGCCCAACTACATAAAAAAACAGACCGGCGGGAATGCCGATCTGTTGGCCTATCTATAGGAAGAGTTCTCAGGTGTGATTAGGGTAAGTTCGCCACGGCATAATTGCCGGAGCTATCCGCCCAGGTACAGATTTTCTTTCCATCAGCTGTCAATCCACCACCTACAAGTCTCCAATTACCGTTACCGATATATTTATAGATTTTTGGGTTCTTGGCCCCTTTGGTTGGCAGACAGATTTTGAAACTTCCCTCGGTGGGATCGCCGTTTTGATCTAGAATCTGGACATAAACCCCACTCTTGAATTTACCCGGCAGGCTGCCTTTATGGCTTGAAGCCGGCGCTTTCAATCCGGATTTTACCTTGCATAACCCATTGCAAGTGGAGGGACTGGGAGAGAACTTACCTGCGCCGGGGAACTTAAAAATCCCACTGGAGAATAAGTATTTGAGTGTAAGCGTACGGCTACTTCCACTTGAGGGTGAATTCCCACACCCTGCTGGTACGTAATCCCCGAGGATAGGATCCCACACCAATATATCATATGCGGGCCAGCAGCTGTTGACCTTTCCACTCCCATTCTTCCAATAACATTTTTGGGTTGCGGGATCATAAAAATGATCATCAGCCCAGCTATACTTTGCGTGGCAGATGGCTTCAGGATCAACAACGACTGCGGAGGCTGGTGAAGCAGTTGCAGCGATCAAGCCTACAGCGATAAGTATAGCAGCGAATAAAAGGTAGATTTTTTTCATGTGAAACGATTTCCTTTCGATGAATTGCTTCGATAACTCATTTTAGTAAATGATTTCAATGGGTTCATTGTTTCACAATCTACTCAATTTTCTATACAGGTGAACTTCCACTTTTGTTAGGGATGCACAGCAGAGAGATAATCAGTGACCAGTAGTCAGTTAATCAACGGTCAGGGAGGATAACTTCCTTTTCCTCGGAAAATTCAAGTATGATGTTTGCCTTTTACACCTTTAAGCGTTCGATGTCTTCTACTGGCAGCCAATCATCCATATTGCCGTATTCACTTTTATCGATAGGGAAGGGGGTGAGATCTTCGACTTGATCCACTTCGACCAGCACGATATACCTTTTCCCTGCCCAGCGTTTGAATTGCGCTGCGGTTAGCTGCAGCTTGTCTTGATTTCCTTCAACCAATGCAACCGATTCCTCTTTGGTCATTTTATCCGAATTGGTGACTTCCTTTACCGTCCCTTTAGCCTTCACCACCCCCTCGGCATTGTTGTTGATGAAATACAACACATCGCTATTGCTAACCCGGCCGTATGGCAATTTCCGCCCGGCTGCGCCGCGAATAATCATGGTTTTCTTTCCGCTGATCAAATTCTCCATTTCATTTGCTTTAGCGTCCAGGTATACAACATGGTCCATTATTGATCTCCTCTATGTTTTTAAGTTTTTTGGATATTGTTTCTTAATTCGAAACCGAGATCGAAGGAAGGTATGGTTTGTGTCGATGTTATCCATGGGGAAAAAGTTTCTATGTGACGAGTTTTTGTTGGTCTGATATAAAAGGCTTCGTATTCCCCATAGATAGCGGCGAATAAGGCATGTGCTCCTTCATGAATGAAAAGGGAAAAAAAGCCGTAAATAAAAACGCCAGCGATTTTTCCAGGCTTACCTTCTCAAGAAAACATATCGCCCTTACTATATCAGTCAGGGCGATAAAGTAAATAAGATTTTGATTAAGGTTTTAAGAGTTTCGTGGGAAGAAGCGACCCGTGTGTTTCATATAGTCAAGGTATTCATCCCCAAACTGCTCGATCATCATTTGCTCTTCGTCGTTGATCCGGGTCGCATATTGAATGATCGATATGATGAGAAATGTAAAACCAGCCAGCCAGTTAGGCAGCATTAATATGTTCGCAACGGCCCATAATAAATGGGCGGAGTACATGGGGTGGCGGATGCTTTTGAAAATCCCACCGGTGACCAGTTTGTGGTCTTCACGCAGGCCAAGTGTGGGAGTCCAATTCCTTCCCAGGTCGGCATGTGAGCGCCACAACATCCAGATGCCTACGGCGAAGATGACAGCGCCCACCCAACCGAGCCATCCAGGCAGGGGATAATCGGCAAAATCAAGCAGTGAGGAGAAAATGTACAGCAGCGGTAAGATCATACCGATGCCTGTCAGCCCCAACAGAGCGACGTCGAGGGAAGATTTCCTGTCTTTTGCTATTGCCAAGGTGCGGTAAGGACTGGTGTGGATGCTCCTCACAACCGTCATGGCGAAAAACTCGATCAGATAAATAATCTCAATAGGATTTTCAAGCATATTTTTTCCTTTCACTTGTGCTGTTCACACCATTGTAAACCTCTGTATCGAGAATCAAGGAGCAAGGAAACTATGATACTCAGGATTAATAAAAGATTTCTTGAATCTATCCGCAAAATGATTTGGCTTTATAGACTCCACCAGTGGTACAGCTGCTTACTTTGTGCTGATGCTATCATAGCAAGATTTTTTAGGGTATTGATAATGTCAATAGCATCGTTTTCAGAAAATCCATCCATTTCAAACTCATCAGTTTGAGCCCATATTTCTGCATTTGTTTTGATTTTTTCGTCATCTATTTCGGTAAGGGCTTTCACAAATTCTACTGGGATACAGTGTAGTCCCTGGTCTTCATTCAGTGGATTTATCAGTGCCGGTTTAGCTAGCTTGTCGATGCTCTCTTTAAATTGTACCCCTGTCAAGATTGAGTATAGTGTAGCTAATTTCACTAGATCAACTTCGTTGTACTGAACGTAGGGGTATTGAGAAATGTTAATTGGCTTTGTGCCCCTTTTTTTTGAAGGTTTTTTTTGAGTTTCTTTCCATTTTTCAAAGGCATCGAGGTCAGGTCCCCATTCGAGTTGAGTTTCTCCAGTATATGGATTGATGCATTCTCGGTTTTTCTCAAGTGAAACAGGTAACCATCCATGGAAAGTAGTTTCTACCTCATCTTGCGATGCTACAAAAAAGTCAGTGAGTATTCCCATTTTGGTCTCCAATTGGAATAAAAAAAATTGTTGTGAATTCGCCTATTATATGTTCTCTATAAGGTCACTCCTTCGTATCCATCCTTTTTAGTGCGTCCCTCGCTTCTTCCAAGAGCTTCTTTTCCGGGATGGATGCCGCATGCTGGAGACTTTTAATGACCGTTTCCAACGCCATCTGATATGCCTTATCCAGGGCGTCTTCTTCTGGGAGGGGGATATCGGGCTGGACTCCGGTCCCCTCCCAATTCCCGCCGGTAATGGGATTGATGGCGCGCCCGTTGGGGATGAAGACCTCGAAGTGCGCCTGGAGACGATAGGGACTGCCGGGATGGGCACCGCCAAGAGTAGTTTCCCCAATTAACGTAGCCCGCTCCAGTGCTTGGAAGTTGTAAGCGAATTCCTCCCCAGCAGAGAAGGTCTTTTTACCGGTCAGGATGTAGACCGGTTGGTCGTGCATCCGTACACCAGGGACATGCGGTAAAGTCCAGTACTGCTCAGTAACTTCACCCTCACGCCAGTACAGGCTGTTGAGATGAATGGGTTCTCCCTGGAAGAAATAACTGCTGACCAGTAAAACAGCGCCAGGGTTCCCGCCTCCACATTTTCGCAGATCGATAATCACAGCCTGCGTGTTCGCCAGCAGGTGCATTGCCGCTGTAATGGTTTCGCCACTCCCCCAGGATGTACGGTAGAAGTAACGAATATCGATATAACCGACGTTTCCCGGAAGCCTTTCTACTTTGAAGATCCCAAAGTTCTTCAGTTTGGCTCCTGCTTTTAGTTCCTCGACCTTTATTGGATTCTGCAGCAGGGATGTGCCGTGATCTTCAGGTAAGAATTCTTCGTGCCACCGGACCCACAAGTGTTTATCCTGGGAGACCTCCTGCATATGGGTTGTCAGGGCCAATGCAAGGAACTCCCCCTCGCTTATGTCATCATATTCCCCAGCTTCAAGATTTTTCCTTAGGATTATACAAAGCTTTTTAGCTATGTCAGGGAAAATGTAATAATTCGTTAACTTCTCACATAATTTATGAATGAGTTCTTTACATATGATTGGATCTATGGAGTTCTTGTTGGGATTCATATTTTTAAAATCCAATTTTCCCTAACGATGCAAGGTAAATGGTGAATTCATCTTCACCATCTATCCCTAAGAGGGTGTCCATCTCGTTTTGGGCATAGGCAGTAACTGCGCACATCCCGGCGCCAATCGCTTCGCAAGCCAAATAGAGGTTTTGGCAAACATGTCCAGAGGCCTTAGCAATCGACTTATGGGCTTCATTGGCATAACGCCATTCGGTTCGATATGGAATAGCGGTCCAGATGAAAACCGCGGCAGCTTTACCAATAAAAGATTGTCCTCTGCAAGCAAAGACGAATTGCTCTAACCACGCTTCGTTTGTAGGCTTCAAGAAAAATAATTGGTGATCTAATGGTAAATAACGATGCAAGCCTTGGGAGATGTCATTCACCCGGTTGATGACTAAATAGGTTTCAAAAGGATGAATTCCACCACTTGCAGGAACTGATCGATAAGTTATTGGTTTTTTCTTACTCTGGCGCTGTATACCTTGAACAGCCCAGAGTAGGAATGATAGCTCTTCAAGAGTCAACGCATCATCCAAATACTTCCTTCTACTCCGACGTTGTTTTACAAGGTCTATGAATGACTCTTTTCCAGTGGAGATTTTTTCGATTGGAATCAAATCTATCTTATCCACATTATGAGGACTCTCCTTTTGGATTGGAGGAGGGGGAAATTTAAGGTCTTCATCTGACTCCATTAAATCTTCAGGATTGTTGATGGGCGATTATAGAAATTTTCGTTGCGTTTTGAATTTAGGTCTTTTTTTCATTTTTTATCTTCTTTAATCCATTTCTTATTAACCGATCTCTTCATTCAACATCTATCCCATCATACCCAGAATGGAGTTGGAGGTTGTAAATTACTGATGGGATGATAAAAGTATTTATGTGTCGTAATCTTCAGGCAAAGATTCTTCGTGCCACCAACCCCACAAGTGTTTATCCTGGGAGACTTCCCGTATATGGGTTGTTAAGGCCAATGTGAGGAACTCCCGGTTGTTGATATCATCGTGTTCCCCTGCTAAGATTTTTTTGCAAGTAAGCACAGACCTCGTCTCCTAAATTAAGAATCACATAGTATGTCTTCACTTTCTCTATCAGAGCGTGAATGATTTCTTGGGTTGTGGATGAATCGATTTGATTGGATTTTGCGATCTTTTTTAGTTTGTTTTTGCAATCACGTTGCAGTGTGTGCCGTTAATCTGTCCTAAGGTTTGCCCATCTTCAGCGGTCAGATATTTTTCCTGGAGTTGGGCAGGGGTGAAGTGTGAAACAAGCGTGAAGCCGCGTTTTGTCAGATAATCCTCTATAGCGTCCTCTTCTAAACCGAAAGTCCACCCTTCTCCTGCACTTGAGACCCGGCGGTAAATTTCTTCTTCGCCGTAATACTTGTTCTCACGACGCAGAACGGATTCATAAATATAATCGAAAACAACCATGCTGCCTGATTGTGCTTTGTTTCGGATGAATTCCAATGTACGATCGACAGATTCAGCGTTTAAATACATGGTCACCCCTTCCCACAGGAAAAGGGTCTTCTGGTTCTGTACGTATCCAGCCGGGAAGAGTGCATCTGATAAGCTTTGCTTGATGAAATCGATGGGGACAAAAATTAAATCGTCCGGCAGGGTGACGCCTTTCTCGGTCAATATCTCGATCTTAGGCTGCTGGGTCTTCTCGATATCCAGTTCGAAGATCTTCGTCCCCTTGTTTTTCTCCGCGAATCGTAAAGCCCTAGTATCCATTCCGGCCCCAAGTATGACGATTTGAGGAAATCCTTGAGTCAAAGCTTTCAGGAAAATTTCGTCGAACAGCTTCGTGCGGGCGTTGACATATTCATAGATTCCGGAGGGGAACATCTTACTCATGCATAATTTTCTCAGCCAGGTGACATTCAGCATGATTTTAGCAAATAGAGGCAGGAAGATTTCTGCCATGGCATCTGGTCCACGGAATTCTTCAATTTTCTCTCTGGTAGAACATGCCCGAGTGAAGCAAGTATAGCCTGCCGTGCTGGAACCTTTCCGGTCAATGGTTCTTTTCTTCATTTGGCAACCTTTCCCCAAAACATCGTGCACGTATAAAATGCGCAGTAGTCGGGATTATTCAAAATAAATTCGGGAGAATCTGGGAAACAAAAGCGTTGATATTCTTCCCATTCCACTTGCTTCAATTCTGATTCCACGCCTGGCCAGCGCATTTCGAAAAGCGCAACCAAGGCATTGTATATATCATCACGCAAGGGAGCAGAAGCGTCACCGGTAAATGTTTTGGCCTGGATATTTTCAAAACCAAGCTTTTGGAACCAACCCAACGCGCGCATATAGTGCGAAGCGGGTTCTTTCCCTTTCACGAAAGGGGCGAGCCCTGAAGAGGTGGCTGCAAGGTGCGCTTCTAACGAGGGATGGCCGGGGATGAGTTTCTCGGAAGTCCATGCGAAAATCGCCACATCGCCGCCAACATGAACCACGCGGGCAAGTTCGCGTAAGGCTTGCAGTGGCTCAATCGAAGCTGCATATCCGATGCAGAAAGAACTCCAGGCCCAATCAAAGGTGTCGTTTTCAAAAGGGAGTTTCCTCACGTTCCCCTCTTTGAAAGAGATCCTTTCGGCCAGGCCAGCCTCCTTTACGAGATTCTCTCCACACGAGAGGAATTCGGTTGAAACATCGAGACTCGTAACACGCCCATCGGGGTCGACTGCATTTGCCAACAGGATACTCTGAAGGCCAATCCCGCATCCAGCGTCCAGCCCATGGCTTCCAGGAGGGAGTTGGAGGGTCTGGATAGCTGACCGGATGGTTGGCTCCATCAATGGTTGGGAGACCAACATCTGGTCTATATAGGTATTAGCGTTATTCATCCACTACCCGTTCAATTTTAAAGATTACTGGACGACACCAATCGCTGCATCCGGAGAGAATCACGCCCGGTTGTTTCACCCCGAGGACATCTGCCCCCATAGCGACGGTCAGGATTTCTTTACGAATGTCTGCCCAAGCCCAGGGACAGCGACTGTAGAATTCTTCAGGGACATCGATGGGGTCGATCAGGAATTCCTCCCCTTCTGTAAAACGATTGCATTTACCGGAGCCTTGATACTCCTCTTCCATGAATTCATCGATCAAGTCCTGGTTGAGGGTCCTTTTGAGTACGGTGATCTTACACGGATAAATCTTTGATGTCATGTAATTAACTCCCTTTTTTATGGTTGACTAATCTATATATTGATTTAGGAAATCACGCCATTCTTCAGCCTGGCCTTCTTTTTCAAGCAAATAGCGTTCGATTTCAGCAGAATCTAACTTTCTTATTGGATCTTCAGAGCAGGGTATATATGTATTTGCGGTAAATTTTGGCTGCTTTGATACCGCAGTTTTATTTGGGCTTCTCTTTATATAGGCTTCGAGTTCCTTTCGATCAGAAAAGATTTTGTATACCTTCCGGGATTTCTGACCTTTGGTCATTTTTGTATAATGTGCCTGCAACTCGTAAACACCACACTGCTTGCCTTTCTGGGCTTCGATTGGGCGTAGATACAACTTGGCAATTTCCAATGATTTGAAGGGGAATTTCCCGCGGTTTGCACAAATAATACGCCCGCAGGTTTGGCAGACATATTGCAGATGACTTTCGAGGCATTTTTCTGGTTCGATGATTGGCGTGATTCTGCTGAATTCTGAATAACATTCAAGGCACATATCCGATTTCTCCTTTGATCGTGTACGCTCGCTATGAAAATCGTTATATAGGTCGAAGATATCCTTTGGCCTGCTTATTTCCTGTTTTCCCTATCGAAGAAATGATGAAGGTAAAGACCATGGCCTGTATTAGAACAATGATCAAGAAGAGAAGCATTGGGCTGAATTCGTCGTTCAGCAGGAATTCGAAACGCCTACCAAAGCTTTCATACCACCAGGAATTCGGTTTGGCTTCGCACCAGAAGTACACAACACTCCATGGGAAGTTCACGATGGAGAAAATCCATTTCGTTACATCCCCAAAGCCAAACCAGTAGAACCTGGCCCACAGCAGAAACCAGTCACAAATCAATAGACTCCCGGCGGTAAGAGCGTAGGTGTTCAGAAATTTCCTCGTCATCACAATCACAGCCTCACTTCTGGCAGCTCGGGCACAGATAACAAGCGCCGCCCAAATATTGGATTTTCTCTACTTCCCCTCCGCATTCGGGGCAGGGACGTTTCAAGGCATTCTTGTCCATCATACGAACATACCCCCCTGGATTGTTGTAGAGGTCATATTCATCATAGCGTCCCCCTTTCTCAATTACTTCATTAACCGTTTTGATAATGGCGTTATACAAGGATTTTCTCTGGTCGGCACTCAAGTCAAAAAGGGAATGCCTGGGGTGCAGACGGGCACGAAAGAGAATATCCTGGGCGATGGCGTTCCCAAGTCCGGGGATGGTCTGGTCTTGGGTCAACAATCCCTTGGCGCTTTGTTTCTTCCCCTCCAGCAGTTCGTCAATGAGGGTAGAGAAGTAATCAAAAGTGAACTCTGGTTCGATGGGTGTTGTCCGCATACCCTTGACATATTCTCTATGCTGTTCTTCTCCCTCTTCGTAGAGTTCCATGGCACCCCACATCTGTGTGGTCACGGTGAAGAATGAGTCATCTTCAAAGGTGATGTAGAGGTGATATTTCTTGGGGAGTTTCGAGCCAGGCGTATGGAATAGAACCTTTCCTCCACATTCCCCCAACAGCAAAACGTATCCCGGCTGCAGGGGAAGGAAAAGCCATCTTCCTTTCACACGAGCCTTTCCCACCTGTTTCCCTTGGGTCAATTCCTCGAACTCTTCGTGACTGCGGTTGTACCAGACGAACTTATGGGGGCTGTTACCTAATTGCCCTCTCTGGATCGTTTTTCCCTTGAGGGTCTCGTTCATTTGCCCTGCCAGGGTGATCATCTCAGGTAACTCAAACATGGCTGACCTCCTTGTGATTAGATGAATTATAACCCCGAGTTCCATTCATGATGAAATGGAAGATAATAATTGAAACCAGGATATAATCCAATAAGAGGTTGAAAGCTGTTGGTGAACGAGCCCTGATTCCTTCCAAAATATGTATAGGGATTAGTAAATATGTCGAAAAAAATGATAATCATGGCGGCTATTCAAACTATTATCGCCGTGGGTCAAATTGTTTTTGCCTTCGTTTTCTACAACCCACAAGGAAATATCCCTTTGATCAATACAGGATGGATTATTTTATGGATTTCTGCCATTTTTGGCTGGCTGCCCATCTACACGTTTCGGAAGAAAGGAAATGTGAAAGGGCGCAGTTACATCCATACATCTACCCTGGTTGACAGCGGCGTGTATGGGATCGTACGCCACCCACAGTATCTGGCCGGGGTATTGATAAGCCTTGCCCTCCCCTTGATTTCTCAGCACTGGCTGGTTGCCTTATTGGGTTTAATTAGTGCGCCATTATATTACCTGAACACCTACGATGAAGAGAAGGACAACATCGAAAAGTTCGGGGATGCGTACAAACAATATATGCAAAGGGTACCCCGGATGAATTTCATATTGGGGATTATTCGATGGATTCGTCAGAGGGGAGAGTGATAATATTTTCGGTAGGTCATGGATAACCGAAGATGACGCCTGAAAGGCACTCAAATGTCAGGGGATTAGTGTGTAATCAGGGGAAAAACTGCGAGGCTATTTGCCGATCTTGCCGGTGGTTTCGTCCAGGTCGGATTCAGGCGGGCCGCCTTCGTAGATAAAGACCAGGGGGACGTTCGCCAGGGTGATATGGTCGCCTGAATAGAGAATGCTCTTTTCTACACGTTGGTTGTTAACAAAGGTACCACTTGTAGAACCGAGGTCATAAATGAAGAATTCCCCATTTTCATATCGGATCTCGGCATGGTATCGGGAAACGAAGTTATTATTGATTACGAGGTCATTATCCAGCTTCCGCCCGATGAGGATAACAGTCTTATCCAGGGGGTAAATCTGTTCTTCAATGATAATATAGACAAGCTTAGATAGCTTTTCAGGCGTCGTTTCAAATTCACTCATTCGTGACCTCTGCATATTAACCACGTTATTGATATTATAGTATGTTTAAATCAATCTTTCTATAGCCTGTAAGTTACCTTTCAAATTACTAAGGTGGGGTTATAAACCCTATTTTAACCAATAAAATGGGTGATGGGGAAATGAGGATTAAGTTTCACGTTCGAGGAATTGGCGGTAACGGCAGTTGACTGCATGGTAATAGCGTTCTTTCTTCCCGGCACCCGCCTCACAATCACATAGTTCTGTTTGGTAGTGGTTTTCAATGGGAGGACTTTTGTAATCATCCCCAAAGACTTCAACGAGTTGGCGCACGGCGAAATAGCCTAAAGAAATAACCGCAGCGCCGCTGCTGATGATAATCAGGATGGATAAAATTATATTCATGGTGCGATATCACGACAGAATTTTATACCGGAAGTACAGACTTGGGGAATTGATTGCTTCATCACAAGTTAGTGAGAAATATCGAAAAATCCTTACTGCGAAGCCATTGTAGCAAGCTTTCTGCCTGGAGCAGTGTTTTTTGGAGAGGAGTTTTCGTAAGGAAAAAATTGAGACTGTAACTAGAACGATGAAAGCGCTGTGTCGAGGTCGTCGTAGATGTCGAGGTATTTCAACATACCGGTAATCTCCATGGACTGTTTAACCTTGGGCTGCATGTGGACGATTTTGCAGCAAGTGCCGGTCATCTTATCAATATCTTTTCGCATTTCATTGAAAGAAGTCCAGGCTTTGGCGGGTTCCGATGGTTGATCCCCATGAATAATCATTGCCAAGCTATAGAGAGCTTTTAGCCCTACGCTGGAGATGAATCCACAATTTGCCAAATCCAAAAGCAGGTTCGTTGTGCCTGATTGAAACAAGGCATTGGCCTGCTCGACGAGCTGTGTGTAGTTCGAACTATCCAGATAACCATCGATGTGTAAGATGGTCACATTTTTCTTTCCAATGTGTTCATTAACGGTTATTTCCATCAGCATCCTCCTTTACATCACCAGTGATATTATGTTTAATAATTGTGACTTGATTGTTCCCCTCATCATCCAGCTTGTAAGTGAACTCATCCATCGTTTCTCTGACGATGTAAACGCCCAAGCCCCGCATGGGGCGATGTTCCAGCGGCACGTCGATATCGGGAATTGGCGTGGTGGTGGGATCATAGTGGGGCGCTCCATCGCTCAAGACGATGATGAGGTCGGATTTATTTAGACCGATCTCTATCTGCACCCATCCCTCCTCCCCGTGATAACCGTGCTCGATGGCGTTGGTGATAAGTTCGGTGACAGCCAGCATGAGATCGTAGATGTGATCCTTGCTGACACCTACTGCATCTGCTTCCTTATCAACTAACTTGCGGATCGGTTCCAGGTTCTTATAATCAGCCGTATAACGGGCTTTGATCAGCCAATTTATCAAAAGGCAACACCTTAAAAAGATTAGATGGGATAATTTTACCGTATTCTCGATTTAGCGCAGGGGAAAAATTATTGCTTAGTTGCTTAGTTCTTAGTTGGATAGTTGGGTAGATACATAGCGATTTTTTAATCAGTAGTTCAATCCCCAATTGCCTGATTATTTGATTCCCGATCTTTTGATTATCTTTATCAATGTTGGGTGTGGGGTTTATTTATTTGTATATCGTGCAACCGTTATCGAAATCAACATTTACAGAATAACCCGAGTTATATGCATCCAATTCGAAGAGGAATTCTAAATCCTTGCTAGTCCCGGGATCAAGTTTCCGAGTGCCACTTCCCGTCTTCCATGAATATTCAACAGGGATTGAAACTGGAGAAATAGCAACTGGATTGTTGAAGAAAATTTTTACACCGCCTAAGGTGATCTCTTCCATTGAGCCGTTGGTACCAACTGGCCATGAAAGTGTTATTGCGTCGATGATGATTGCACTGCCAGAATCGTTGGTAATATTGAATAATATCGTTTTAGATCCACTATTCACGATGAGAGAACCTGATGAAATCCCACTGCAAGCAGAGGTCGTTGCCGTTGGCGGGATGGGCGTATTCGTGGCAGTTGGCGGTATCTGGGTGTTTGTGGCTGTGGGCGGGGCAGAGGTATTCGTGGGGGTCGGTGGTACAGGAGTGTTCGTTGGCGTTGGGACAAAACCGATGGGGGTATCGGTGGGCGTCCGTGTGGGGGTATTCGTGGGGAGGGAAGCAGAGGTGTTGGTGGGGATAGGCACAGATGTATTGGTTGGGAGGGGAACGGACGTGTTGGTCGGTTGGCCGGGCGTTACGGGGACAGGGGTATTGGTAGGAAGGTCCGGTGAAAGGGGAACGGGTGTGTTGGTCGGGGCTGCAGCAGCCGCTTCCGGCGGGCATTCGACCCCAAAGAGCTGGCAGGCGGCCAGGGCGTTATTACCTGGAAGAGGTTCCGGTTCTGAGGGTGGGCCGCTGGGATTCAAGCCCCAGTCCATTGGCACGCTTACAGATGTACGGGATGACATTTTCCGGATGTGGCCTTTAGCGCTGACTGTGCCGGTTCCCTTAAGGATTGTGACAGTCATACTTTCTTCGGGTTGGGCTTGCAAGAACGAGCTGCCTTCCAGGACAATGTCCACCCCGTTCGCCTTGAATGCGATCCCCTGGCCGTTTTGGGTTTCGATAAAAACGCCATCGAAGGGGATTTGAGCACATTTGATCCCCGTCAACCCACTGGTGAAATAGAAGGCGGTCATATCCCCTGAGGTATTATTGACGGAAGTGTCCCCTAAAATCATAAAGGTCACGTTCTGCCCTGGAAGGGTACCGGGGAGGTTGGCCGGGAGTTTCAAGATGGCGATCCCCCACAGCTCCTTTTCCATGTTCAGGGGCGAGGCGACCAGCCTTCTCACTTTTTCTATGCCGATGATGTCCCCCACGGCGGTAAACGGTTCGGTGACTCCCTCGAGTAAATCTGCATAGATGTCGTAGTTACCATAGCATACCTGGTTGCGTCCGATTTTTTCGCAGGTGATATCCGAAAAAGCCATGGCATTATTAATCACGTCCCGGCAATCCAACCTTTCGCGAACAGATGGCGCGCCATCAGAGTCGGCGACCGTCGTTGGTGTCCTTTCTATCAAGAAAGGTCGAATAATGGCAGTGACAGCGCCGAACAGCACGAACAGCCCAGCCAAGCCAAGCAAAATATACTGTACCGGTATACTTCTCTTGTGCTTTATTGACGTTTGTTTTCGAAGCAGGAGGGCGAGTCGTTTTTTGGCGGCTTCATGATCTGGATCGATACGAAGGATTTGCCTCAGGGCATCGACCGCGGCTTTTTCATCTCTGGTAATTCTGGCCTTCATGTACCAGGCATCTGGAATATGAGGATTATTCTGCAAAACGTGATCGATGAGGAATTCTGCCTGTTTCACTTTCCCCTTTTCTTCCAGTGATTTTGCCCGCATAAGGGCTTCCATGTTCATTTCATAAGTAAGATTCCCCTTGCTTATTAGGTCTAGTTGATTCTTTGCCCATTCATCCTTGGGATTCAGACGAATTATATTATTGAGCGCACTGATTTTTTCATAGGTATATGTAGTTACTCGCGCGAGAACAGACCAGGCTTTGAGGTTATCTGGGTTTTCCGTGAGGACTTTTTTGACGCGAGTTCGAAGTTCCTCTACCTGGTTTTCATTAAGTTGATTTAACTGACTCGTTATCGGATCAATTTCATCCATGGTCAACCGTGACGAACTGCATAGTAAATATATCAGGGTATTATCGAAAGATAAAGATACTTTTCCTATGATTTTTGTACTTATTTTTTTTAATGACAATTCCATAAGGTTTTTTGTAACTTTTTCTTAACTTATGCATAATATTGTCAGAGAGGTACGATGCTCAACTTTACTGATTTTTACGAAAATTACGCACTAGATGTATACCGCTTCGTTTTCTGGCTGGCGCGGGATGAGGAAGAAGCCGAAGACATCACTTCGGAGACATTCGTGCGTGCCTGGGTGAACCACAATAATATTCGCACTGAGACTCTGAAGGCGTATCTTTTCACCATCGCCCGCAACCTCTTCCTCGAACAGCGGAGGAAAAATAGGCGCCAGGTTATGTTGGAAGACAGTCTACCCGATACTTCACCAGGGCCGGTCAAACAGGTTGAATCCCTTCAAAAACTTCAAAGGATCAAACAATTTCTCAGCGTAATGAAGGAACCAGACAAGACCGCCTTCATTTTACGGGTGCAGCACAAACTGCCCTATGCTGAAATTGCCAGGGTGTTGGGCATATCTCTCGCTTCGGCGAAGGTGAAGGTCCATCGTGTGCGGAAGAAATTATTGACCGAATTTCACGAAACGGAGGTGTAAACATATGGAGATTACACGAGATGTGATCATCGATTTGCTGCCGTTGTATGTTGCCAACGAGGTCAGCGAGGATACAAAGAAACTTATCGAGGAATATATGGAAAAGGACCCGGAGTTGCAGAAAATCGCCCAGGAGACTGCCATGGCTGAGTTGTCGGGAGACATCCCTAACCCACTAACGGAGGAGGATAAATTGAAAGCCTACAAGAAAACAAAATGGTTGAATTCTCTGATTATTTTTGGCGTCGCGATACTCATTGCTGTGATCTTAGGAGCAACTTTATTGTGTTTCGTGATTCCAGTATGGTAATTCGTGGAAGGAGAATGTGATGATAAATACGAACCAACCCCTTGGGCGATTCTTCAAGGTTGTGGTCGAGGGGCAAACCTATCTGAACCTGTTTTATTTAGGGGCTGCATTCCCGCTAGGCCTTTTCTATTTCGTTTTCCTGGTTTCCGGGATTGCGCTGGGGATTTCCTTATCCATCATCTGGGTAGGTATCCCTATCCTGCTGCTGGTGGGCGGGACGTGTTGGGCGCTGGCAGCCTTCGAGCGTACCCTGGTGGTGCAGTTGTTGAAAGAAGACATTCCCCCTATTGTGGTTCCGATTAACCTCGATAGGGAGTTGTGGGCGGATTTCAAGCGATATTACACAACACCAACTGCCTGGAAGGGCTTGCTTTACCTGCTCCTGAAATTCCCTCTTGGGCTGGCTACATTTGTGGTTTTAGCGACACTTATTCCTCTCACTATAGCATTTTTGAGTATGCCTTTCACCTATGATAACGTTCAGTTTTTCCAGGTTGGCCTGTCTTTCTGGATCGTCGACAGCCTGGGGGAAGCGCTTTTCGGCGCGTTGATCGGACTCATACTGGTACCCGTCACCCTCAACATTACGAACGCTTTAGCCTGGATCCATGCCAGGTTCGCCAGGGTGATGTTGGGCGCGGAGCCTTTTGGAAAAATCAGTTCGGTGGCCAGCGCCTAGGGTTGAAAAGGGTTTTTACCAAAAGAAAAGAGAGTGGCATATCGCCACTCTCTTTATCAAGGGGAGGATAAAACTATCTATTCTTTGCCCCATACCCGTAATGGGGGAGAATAGATGGAGGAAATCAATGCAGCATAGCCTTTACGGGCTTCAATATCTTGTTGCGTAACCAGGATCACATCCAAAAAGGAATGGATACCGGTATAAATGGGGGAAGGCATTTTTTTGATTAATTCCGTGGTTGCTCTGTCAAGTGCAGAAAGATAGGCATCGAGACCAGCGGAAATCTTCTCAACAACGATGAGTAAATGTAAGCATGGATCGATGGGGAGATAATCACCGCATTCTATTCCAGGATTTGCAGAAGGATCGAAGAGGTAGGCGGATTCGATGCTGGCGTCGTTTTTAGAAATTTCAGCAGCAATATTCTCCGCAAGGCAGTAATAAAACTGGTCGGTGAAAACCTTGTCTTCGAGAAGAATGGATAATTCTTTGTCCTGGTCGAATTGGCTTGATTTTTCTCTGGCGCTATTGATGGACAGGTTGATAATCTCTTCAACTGAATCGTTGATATTGATTACTTTTACTTTTTCTACATTGATTTGTGAGGAAACGGTTGTCATCTGATATCTCCTGTATTATGTATTATCGAAGTTTATTTTATGGAAACAATCCCCGCTGCTGAATTGCCTTAGAAACGCGGTCGACGGCGAGAAGATAAGCTGCTGCACGCATATCGATCTCATCGGATTGAGATACTTCCCACACTTCTCGAAAGGCTTTCTTCATCGCTTTGGATAATTGAACACGTACTTCATCGATATCCCAGAAAAATGACTGCAGATCTTGCACCCATTCGAAATAGGAAACGATCACACCGCCCGCATTTGCAAGGATATCTGGGATAATCATCACGCCCCGGTCGTGTAATATCTGGTTAGCCTCGTAGGTGGTTGGGCCGTTTGCGCCTTCTGTGATGATTTTCGCTTGAACCAAGTCTGCGTTATAGGCTGTAATCTGGTTCTCAATTGCTGCCGGAATAAGTACGTCTACGTCCAACGTGAGTAGTTCTTCGTTGCTGATCCGTTCTGCGCTGCCATTGGCAGGATAGGTGTCCAGAAGTTCCCCTGGATGTGTACTCATGTGTTTTAGGATCGGTTGAATATCCAGACCTTTATCGTTGAACAAGCCGCCGCTTTCATCACTGATGGCAATGACTTTGCTGTGAATTTCCTTTGATAAAATATCGGCCGCATAGCTGCCTACATTGCCAAATCCCTGGACAGCGGCCGTGACCTTTTCGGGATCCATCCCGCACTTGTCAAGCGCCTCTATCGTGGCGATCACCACACCCCTCCCGGTCGCTTCCGTCCGGCCCTGGCTCCCCCCCAACGGCAAGGGCTTGCCGGTTGTGATTTCGGGGGCGGATTGGCTTTGCAGCATGGAAATCGTATCCATCAGCCAGGCCATGGTTTGCGGGTTGGTGTTTACGTCTGGGGCGGGGATATCGCGCTTACCTCCCAGGATGGGCATAATCATGGCCGTGAAGCGGCGAGTGAGTCGTTCTAGTTCGCGAGTGGAAATGTTGCTTGGCGCTACACAAACGCCTCCCTTCGCTCCCCCAAAGGGGATATTTGCCACAGCACATTTCAGGGTCATAAGCATAGCCAGTGCCCGCACTTCATCTAAATCCACTCCTGGATGGAAGCGGATGCCGCCTTTACAGGGGCCGCGAGCCGAGGAATGCTGTACTCGATATCCCGTGTAAACGGAAATCGACCCTTCATCCCGATAGATGGGGATTGAGACAATCATCTCACGCTCTGCGTGACGGATGATATCTCGCAGACCGTGGTCAAGCTCCAGCCGGTCAAAGGCGTTTTCCAAGATTTCGAGGGCTGTCTGCAGCATTGAATTGCCTGGGGTTTTGTTGGATGTTTCAGAGATAGGAAGTATTTGTTTTGTTGTCACGTTTTTACCTCTGGTATTTTTATAGATAAGAGATAACATTTTCCCCATGGAAAAACCATAAAAATTCCCCTCCCGGATATGAAAATCCCATGAAAAAAGCTGCAGTCAGTGCCGCAGCTTATGGGTCAAGGGGTATTCAGGATTGTTTTATTATTTTTTATCTGGACAAACCAGTTCATATCCTACCCCCTGGTGGGTGATGATGTATTCCGGGTTGGCTGGATCCTTTTCGAGTTTGCGACGCAAATAACGAATGTAGGCTCTCAAGTAATCGACATCATTCCGGTATTCCTGTCCCCATACTGCCATAAGCAGCTGCTCGTGCAGCATTACTTTATGTTTGTTTTTCGCCAGTTCTGCGAGCAGTTCGAACTCGGTTTTGGTGAGTTTGATTTCTTCCTCTCCCAGGAAAACCGTTCTTCGGGCGATATTGATCGAAAGCGAGCCGCAGTTGATTTCCGGAGTGAGTGTGTCTTTTGCATCAATTTGAGCGCGTTTCAATACGGCTCTAACTCGCATCAACATCTCTTTGGAGCTGAATGGTTTGGTGAGGTAATCATCCGCTCCGCTCTCAAAACCTTGAATCAGGTCAGACTCACATGCCTTGGCTGTTAGCATAATGATAGGTACGTTGGAAAACTTTCGTACTTCTTTCGAGACTTTATAGCCGCTGACTTCATCCGCCAGGACGATATCCAACAAAATGAGATCCGGCTGCTCCAAGGCGGCTTTTTCAATCGCCTCTTTGCCTCCGCTGGCTGTAATGACCTCATAATCAGTAGCGGATAATACTTCTTTTACTAAACGTACGAGTTTCGGTTCATCGTCAACAACCAAGATTAATGCTTTCTTCATTGGAATACTTTTTTTCCTAGACTCTAGTTATTCTGCTTCAAACCGGCTGATGGGTAAAGAGAAAAACAAAGTAGTCCCTTCTCCTAATTTACTGTCTGCCCAAATGTTTCCGTTGTGCTCCTCGACCAGTACGCGGGCGACCGGTAATCCCAGACCTGTTCCTGGTACGTAAAAACCGGTGGGAGACTTGACACGAAAATATTTATCGAACAGTGGTATCAAATCTTCCGGCGAGATTCCAACACCCTGATCAGAAATGCTGACGGTAACATCGGTTTCTCTTACTTCTCCTCGAATCACGATCAATCCCCCTTCAGGTGAATACTTGACTGCGTTGTCGACGATGTTGCGGATCACCTGTTGAATGCGGCGTTCGTCTGCATCGATAATCGGGAAGGTATCTGGAAAATCTACCACTAATTGGTGTATCTCTGAGCGCCGCTGGTAATCTTTGGCAACTTCTTCTGCGAGCCGTTCAAGGCGGACGGGTTGATATTCTAGGGAAAAGCGGCCGGTATCGATGAGGGATGAATCTAGAATATCTGTAATCATGGTCTGCAAGTTATCGGTCTCGTTGTCGATCAACTGCAAGAAATCGTTTTGTTTATCTTCCGACCAATCGACTTCATCCAACATCAGGGCAGTCGTGTAGCCTTTGATAGAAGCCAGCGGGGTTCGAAGTTCATGGGAGAGGACAGCTAAGGCTTCAGCCCTGACCAGATCGCTTTGTCTTATCTGTTCTACTTTTGTCTGTTCAATTTCAAGCCGGGAACGGTCAATAGCAAATGCGATCAAATTTGCCAACATTTGAATAAATGGGATGTCACGCTCTGAATATACCCGGTTTTTTTCCAATGTTCCAAGAACGATAACACCATAGGTGAAATCGCCTAAACAAAGAGGGGCACAAATGAAACTGCTGGTGGCTTGCAGTGAGCCATAGGCTTGCTGCAATAACTTTTCGTTTATCTTACTGAGGTTGTTTCGGGCCTGCATGATTTGTGATTGGGATTTAAACAACTGGGGTTTCAAGGTGGTAAAAGCTTTTCCGACCACCGACTCGTTTTGGGCGAGGCGGAGCTGCCTTATCGCCTCGACGTCTTTCAACCCCTTTCCAAAAGCGGCCTTTACTCCAAGATCACCCTCTGCGGTGTCCAACAAAAAAATGGCGCCGAATTCAGTAGGATCGAGAAGCCCTGCTAGACAATTCATCACAATGTTGGGAATATCTTCGATTTCCTGCCACCCTAATAGCGCTTTCGCCACCTCGTTTAGGATATCAAGTCTTTTGGCTATATTAAACTTGAACCGCGGAATATCCATCAATTGCCTCAAGCTTAATCTCATGGTAATCGATTTCTATTATTTCAGCAAGGATGGATGCTTTTCGATTTAGACAGGTATAGAATGCAATCTAAATATGAAGTCAATTAGTCAGTCAGTAATCACTTATTGACTAAACAATTATTCAAATAGGTTACTAAGAACTAATCAACTCGATTTTTCAGGGTGTAGGGCGGCTACCAAAGGTAACGGTGATGCCCAGACTATGATCCCCTCTAGCAATACTCAAGGTTGTTGCATCCCCAGGTGAATAAGCATACAAGACGTTGATATATGGGTGATCTTCATCCAACACCTGTTCACCTATTTGAGTGATGATATCCCCCTCTTTCAACCCGGCCGTATCTGCAGGGCTTCCTGGGGTGATGCGTGCGACATAAACCCCACCTGATACAGGAAGGTTATATGCCCGGATGATTTGGGGTGTTAACCACTGCCAGCGAGTGATCCCCAGATAGGGGTAATCGACGTAACCATTGGTAATCAATTGCTCGCTGATAGCCTGGGTTTTATTGGAAGGGATGGCAAATCCCAAACCTTCGGCGATGGCAGTGCCGTAATTCCCACCCCGTACGATGAGGGTGTTGATCCCGATAACTTCCCCGGCTAGATTGACCAGGGGGCCGCCGGAATTCCCTTCATTGATGGCAGCATCGGTCTGGATCAATCCTTCCATCTGGTAAGTTTCGTCGACTTCGATCATCCGCTCTGTGGCGCTGATAACACCCGCCGTTACCGTATTCTTAAAATCCCCGAGAGGGGAGCCGATCGCAATCACGGTTTCACCGGGTTTGAGTTGATCCGAGTTGCCCAATTGAGCGATGGCGGGGATGTGGTCTTTCTCTATTTGAAGCACAGCCAGGTCTGAAAAGACATCCTTGCCGATCAGTTGGGTGGAGAGAGCTGTGCCGTCGGCCAGGATGATGGAGATTTCTATGGCGTCTTCAATCACGTGGTTATTGGTAATAATGTAGCCATCTTGAGAAACGATGACCCCCGACCCGCTGATAGACTGGTCAGGCGTGCGGCCAAAGAAAGTTGTCTGGCCGGGAACGGTTCCCACGACGGTCACGACCGCCGGGCCGACTTTTTCAACCGCCTGTGTGATCGCTGTGTCGATATCCGTTGTCAGGATTTTCGTGGAATCATTTGGTTCGATATTTTGGGTAGCGTCGGTGATAACCGGTACAGACTCAGTAATTATGGCGGTAGGGGAGATGGATTGGATTCCCCCGTTGATAAGAACATAGTAAACCACTGCACCTCCAGCAAGTGCGCCGAAAAGGGCGGCACCTGCAGCAACAAAGACTATCAATATGGCGTAAGTGGTATTTTTTCGGGGCATTTTACATTATATATCGGATCAATATATATGACATTGAACACGAATATCATAAGACTCTTTTCCTTTTTATTCAATAGTAGGGATGGCGTGACATAGGAAATCAGTTTCTCAGGGATTAGTTGAACAGTCAATCAGTAATTGGGGATTTGTCAGTAAGATGCTTCTTTATCTATGAACTAAGCAACCATAAAACTAAGAAATGAATATCGATATTCTTCAATCAAGAGCGCAAGAGTGGTTGAAGACTTTTCGCCCATGTACGGACGGCCTCCCAATCCCGATGGTCACCTTCCGACCAGACGCCAAAAAGAACACTCAAGCGGAATTTCAACCGATCACCGAAAGACGGCACTTTGCTGATATCAAGCACCCCGGGGAAGAGGCCTTCACTCACAGGCTTCACTAAGGTGCGAACCGGCTGTAAAAAGTCTGAGACAGAGTTACGGTATTGATCAGCATTTTTCATCGCCAGTGTTATGCATACAAGGAAGACGGCAAAAGGCCTTTGGGACAGGGCTGCCCGATGAGTCCGTATGAATTGCATGGCTTCTGGCAGCCACTGTTTATTTTGGATAGCGCTCCCGGCTACTACCGCATGGTACGGGGTTAAGTCTTGTACCTCTTCCATGGGGCGGACATCTACATGCGTATCCCCTTCAGCCAGGACTTTACCGATTTCCTCTGCCACGCCGGCAGTGGAACCGGTCCGACTGGCATAAACAACGAGAATCTTGTTTGGCATTTTACTTTCTCCTTTATTACTTTATTAAGTTTTTCGTCAGCGGTAGATTGTAGGGGAAATGAATGTTTTGTCTATCTTATATTCTATGTGGATTGTTTATAATGGGCATTCAGCGATCCCGGATGACAACGGAGCCATCTGGACAAACCAGGGCGACTTGATCTCTTTCAGGAGAAAGCCAAACGGTCGAATTGTCAAGCCATTGGGCTATAAAGGTCCATTCACTCATGACCTGGTCCTCGGCGTAGGCAATTTTATTGGCATCGTCAATCACGTAGGCGTAGGGAGGGACATAGGGCAGGTCGAGCGTATAGCAGATGGTCCCGGCACTCTTACCTACGAGCGACTTCAATTCTTCGATTAATTCACCTTCCTCACATTCGCTCACCGGTGTACTTTTCACCGCCTTCTGGCAGTCTGCACACAACCATAAGCCGTCTTCGTCGACGTGGAGGAGAGGGGTATCGTCCGAATATGGAGGGAGTGCGTTTTCGGAACGACCGCAAATGTCGTAGATTCGTTCGGGCTTCATTTTTTCTATTCTGCGATGCAAAGGGAAAGTCTTATTTCTAATCCATTTCTAAATTACGTATCTCCCCTATTGTAATTTTAATCTCATGAAATAAATAAACAAAGAAATCAGTCTCTCCTTTTTCGTATCGTTTAGCGACTAGATTTGGGGGAAA
This sequence comes from Anaerolineales bacterium, assembly GCA_050115475.1. GTDB lineage: Bacteria > Chloroflexota > Anaerolineae > Anaerolineales > UBA11579 > JASFQL01. The sequence continues at coordinate 4,695 of JASFQL010000015.1, read as the reverse complement.
AAGCAAAACATCACCTTTTTTCCATATACCGCAATTTCAGTACTGATATCGTCTTGTACAACTTTCCATTCAAGATTTACGTGATCAATGAGAAGTTGTCCAAAACCAATCCCGAACGCATTAATAAATGGATTAGGATCTTCGACGGCCTTATTATGGTTCGCGAACCAATAGTCATAAGCCTCATCAAGATAATTCGGTTTCAACCACTGTTTATTGTTTTCTCCAATTACACTCAATACCAACCCACGGATAACTGCTAGATTGTTTTTTATCCATTCATGCTCGCTTTTATTTAATTCGAGAATCTTTTGATCCATCTATGTTCCTTTGAGTTTTGGAAATTTGTATCACAGTCTAGTTGACTCCTGATTCAAAAACAAACGGCCCAACGACGGCACATTTCCCGCAGACATGTACATATTCCCCCAAGTCGAGAAAGTCCTGCCCATTCTTGAGGCATTGCATCCAATACGCCCACTGGTCGAAGAGTGCATCTTCATCGATGGAATTTATCAAGCAGATAAGTACCAACTTAGGTAGGAGAATGTTGCAGATTCGTTCGGGCATCATTTTTGACATTTATTGGTTTATGCGAGAGATCAACATGGATTCATTCTTAAAGATACACTCTGAGTACACCTGATACCAAAACTAGAATACACCCGACAATTTGTTTTTTCGATATTTTTTCTTTTACTATAAGCAACCCTAAAATTGCAGCGGAAAGGGGTTCTACATATGAAATCGTTCCGTATTCAATGGTGTTGAGATGTTGAAATGAAGATATCTGCAGGGTCAATCCTAGAAAACCGTGAACGAGACCGATGAATACCGACCAACCAATATCGATTAATTTAGGTTTATTCCTCAGCCTGAACAGGAATGGGATCATGATGAGTGAGCCCACCATGAATTGGTAAAATGCGACATATTCTCCCCTAACTTCCCCCATGATTTGTTTGTTATTCAATAAGATATATATGCCGTACATCAAGCCTGAAATTAATCCAAACACTGCGCCAGAATCCAATATACGTTGTTCTTTCAGGTTGATATTTATGATGAGAAGCGCGCCGATAAAAGCACTGACAAGTAGCATTACACTGGCAAAGTTTAACTGGTCATTCGTAAAAATGGGCGCCATTACGGCAGCGATCAAAGGCCCGAGGTATAACAAAAAGGATGCGCTGGCTAAGGACTCGATCCTGATGGCTTTTACATAGCTATTAATCAATATGGTTAAAATCACTCCAGATAAAATCAGAGGCCATGATACTTCCACGGCCTTGAGCTCTGCGATTTGCCCGTTTAGCGTAAACCAAATGATAAGGCATAGGAGGCCTACACTGAAACGTGTAAACACGATGAGGTAATCGAATTCTTTCGATATTTTCCTTATAAAAATCCCAACTGAAGACGTGATACTTACGCCCAAAATTGCTACCAAATACCAGATGAAGTTTACGTTTGCCATGTTGAATTTCCTGAAGTGTTGTTATTCTTGGTACCATTCAAGGTATAGTGTTTCCTTCAATCCGGTCGATCTTTTGAAAATACTCGGAATGGAGAAAATCATACATAATCAATCGAGGATAGATGACCATTCTATCCTTTGGATGCACGAACGCATATAAAACTTGGCTGCTTTATCAATCTTTCGTAATCTTCTGGATCTTTCTCTTTGAATTCCTTGGTGGGTAATGGTTCCAGGATTTTCTCAAGTATAAAGCCTGCCTCGATAAGGGGATTGACCACCTTGCTGAGGGGCCGCCGGTAGTATGGCACGTTGACAGGTGAACCGAAGCCTGTCCAGGTGTATTCTACTTTCTCGGTGTCGAAATAGTTGCTAGTATCGTGATGAACGAAATGTTTCCAATAAGGGTGTTCTATGGAGAATACCAGGTTTCCCCCGTTTTTCAACACACGGTGTAACTCTAAAAAGACTGGTCCCCAATCCCAGATGTAATCTAATACGAGTGTGCTAATAGCGAGATCAAAGGAATTACTTTTCAGGAAATCGAGGGGCTGTTCCAAGTTGGCGTGGAGGATCTGCGCTTTATTGCCCAACCGTTTTCTTGCCAACCTTACCATCTTCTCGTTCACATCGAAGGCAACTACCTCCGCCCCATGGTTTACTAACCATTCGGCATACGAACCTGGACCGCAGCCCGCATCGAGGACGCGTTTCCCCTGGACATCCGGCAGCAGCGAGAAAGTGGCGGGCCGTTCGTAATAGGCATTGTGCGGCTTGGTGTCCACAAGGGCGGCGTACGACTCTGCCATGGCGTTGTATGCGTCTTGGGCAATCGGTTTATTTTTCTTGGCGTTCATGACTTTATGGATTGTATTGATGCGTATATGATATTTCTGGTGATTACGATTTTAAGGTCGCCCCACGAACGTACAATCCAAAGGGGACGAAACAAATCAGTCCCATCACGGCGACCACCACGATGTCGAGCAGGGGGAAGGATGCATCGGTGAGGAGGGGCTGGATGAGCATAAAAACGATGAGTCCGATAAACAACATGCTGGCCTGGAAGAGCAGCCCTAAACCAGACAGGTAACCAAGCGCTTGACGACGCCAGAGGAGGACACCGCCGATGATGAAAGCGGGGCTGACCAGGAAGTCGGCGATCAAGACGGGTAATTCGGTAGTGGGGATGGGCATCTCTTTTACCAATGCACCTATCACAACAGCGGCTACCCGTACGGCGAAGAGGATGCCAAAGGCGGCGATAATCCCCCCGGTAAATTTCTCCGGTACTTTGTCATGGAGCTTTTCCTGCACGATTTTTCCATCGATACTGCCGACGAGGACGATAATGGTGTAAACACTCAAAGTAACCAGCGTCAGGTTAAGGGGGAAGGTGTAGCTAAACGGTATCCCAAAAAGGTATGCGATGTAGTTGTAAAATACGTAGAACAATGCCCCCGGCCAGAAAAGCAAACCGATAAGTTTTCTGCGCTGTGTCAGCCACATAGACAGGAGCAGGATGGGCACGCCGATGGCGAGGTTTACCACATCGTTGGGCAGGAAGGTTTGTCGTAGTTCGTCTGATGGATAGAGAGTACTTTGATCTGTTAGGCCAGCAATGCCGGATGCGATCATCAACAGTGCAGTGATGAAGGAGAGGATATATGCAAACCTTAAATTAATGTGAAGGGGAAGTTGGGGGCCTACTGTCGGTTTATTGGGCATAGTGTTTTCTCCTTTACTGAGTATTCACCATTGTGTTTCAATCGATTTTCATGGTCATGAATTCGTAGTGTGCGTTTGAAAAGCCTTCACGAAGATAGGCTTTTTTGGCGGAGGGATTATCCTGATAGACAAGCAAGCGGATATCCAGGGCGTTTTCTTCTTTGACGGCTTTTCGCACTGCTTCAATGAGTTTACCCATCAGTTTTTGGCCGCGATAGTCAGGCATGATGAATAAACTCTGAATTCACCAGTAATATCCTGCATACCAGTTACTCCACTCATTTACCACTGATATACTTCCAATCGATTCTCCATCCTGATTCTCCAGCATCCAATACCTGGTGATGGATGGGTCAACCAAGGCCACCTCTACGCCTTTCCGGACTTTATCTGGATCTATCTCTTTGCCTTCAGCGTGACGGGCTTCCAATAATGTAAATGTCACCAGGGTATCCAGATCGTTGAGGTGAGCAGTTCTCACAGTAAATTCCATTTTCACCATCCTGAAAATCGTACTATATTACTTTTCAGTCAAAAAAGGATTATATCAATGAGTGGGGGAAATGGAAAATCCTATGTTACTCCGCTTCCTTCAAAAGGAATTTTGCCATGTCGATGGTTAGCTGGACTTCACTCATCGTGGGTGTAATCCCATCAAAACCGGTGCGGTCGATGTATTCTTGCAGGGTAGTAACGATATCTTCTGCTTTTCGTGCGGCGATGTCAGCTAAAGAATCTAATCCACCCTCGTAGAATAAACGGCCGCGGACCTTCTTCAGCCCTGGTAGTCGAGAGAGTTCCGAGAGTTTGAATAGTTCAAGAATAGTGTCGGGGGATATACCGGATTCTTGCGACAGGATTTTCCTTTTTTCAGGGGTGCTTCCCACCAGTAAGAATTGGTTAACGGTAGATATCTCCATGGCAGAAAGCTTCTTAATGGCGTTTCTATCCACATTGGGGAATTCCCTCAGTTTTCGGGTCTCGTTCTGAAGATATTCCATCCACTCCCTGATTTTATCGTCCATGCCTGGGCGTTGGATAAATTCGTAATACATCCGGATTCCCCAAAAGTGCCGGTAAACGTTCTCGCCTTTATCTATCCCCCAATCCACAAAGGCTTTCAGGTTATCCGGTAGGGCCTCATCCAAATTGTTGATTGTTTCATGTTTCTGAAGAAAGTCTTCAAATAACTTAACTGAATTGATATAAGCACTGATGGTCGCCGGGGATTTCTTGGCTTGTTTCATGTATACAGAGAAGTTATTTTCGTTCACCTAGTTCTCTACTTAATTATCCAAGGTTCGTTTACTTTCCTGAATTATATATTCGACGAACTCCAGAGTCATTTTGAAGTCTACTGGGTCGGCAGGCCGCTGAATAGATCGGGACGGGTTGGGACGCCCAGCCCAGCTTCTGTCGATGAGGGGCGACCATGAGGGATCCAGATTCTTTTTTGCCCACGCCGCTGCTGTATGTTTCGAGCTGAGCAC
>JASFQL010000014.1:0-81746 GCA_050115475.1 Anaerolineales bacterium | reverse complement strand
TTCGAGGGTGATGGTTACGGGCGCGTCATCAGGCAAATAGGTGCGGGCAGGCTCCTCTGGGGCGTGCCAGAGGCGATGACCGCCATAAAAGTGGAAGTCGCCCACGCCAGGGCATTCGATGGTGCTGTCCGGCAGGTGGGCGAAAATATCCCCTTTCTCTCTATATTGGAGCGAGATGATACGAGGCCCAAGCGATTGGGTGACCAGGAGGGTCAGGTTGCCGTTAGATAACTCAACGCACTCAAACCCGCGATACTCAACGGTCTTCATGCAGGCATCCGGGTGTTATCGCGCGCCTAAAAGCAATTCCACGACAAGCTGATCGAGGCGTTCGTACTGCAAGCCGCGCTTGCTGATGGCCTGACGATCGAAGGAATGGGCTTTCAACTCATCCGCTTTCTTGGAAGAATATTTGCCTGTATATTTTGCCATGCTGCCATCATCGGCATCGATCTCGGCGAGTATGGCCTGGATGTCTTTATCTTTGTTGAACTGGGCAGCCTTGTCTTTCAAGATGAGGTAGGTGCGCATGCAGCCGCGGGCGAAGTCCTTGACGCCTTCGTAATCTTCCGTGCGGTAGGCGTGGGCATCGAAATGGCGGCTGCCCTCATAGCCATTATCCTCAAGCAGCTTGACGAGGAAGAAGGCGCTTTTGAGGTTCACGGCCCCAAAGCGGAAATCCTGGTCGTAGCGGCCGAAGGCCTGATCGTTGAGATCAATGTGGAAGAGTTTGCCAGCCTCGATGGCCTGGGCAACCCCATGGGTGAAGTTCAACCCGGCCATGTGTTCGTGAGCCACCTCGGGGTTGACGCCGACCATCTCAGGATGGTCGAGGGTCTCGATGAAGGCCAGCATGTGACCGGTGGTAGAGTTGTAGATATCGCCGCGTGGTTCGTTGGGTTTGGCTTCGAGGGCAAACTTGAGATCGTAGCCTTTGTCGATGACGTATTCACAGAGGTAGTTCATCGCTTCGCGGTTACGCTTGATGGCCTCGACAGGATCCTTGCTGGCGTCGGTTTCCGTGCCCTCTCGCCCACCCCAAAAGACATAGAACTTCGCGCCGAATTCGACGCCCAGTTCGATGGCATTCATCGTCTTTTGGAGGGCGTAGGCGCGCACCAGAGGATCGTTGCTGGTGAAGGCCCCATCCTTGAAAACGGGATCGCCAAAGAGATTGGTCGTAGCCATGGGGACTTTGAGGCCGGTATCGTCGAGGGCTTTGCGGAACTCTTTCTTGATGGCATCGGCTTCGCCGGGGGTCGCATCGATGGGAATGAGGTCGTTGTCGTGGAAATTGACGCCATAAGCGCCAACCTCACCCAGCAGATAGACCAGTTCGGCGGGAGACTTCTTTTCGCGGACAGCGCTGCCAAAAGGGTCTACGCCGATGTTGCCTACTGTCCAAAGGCCAAAGGTAAATTTATGTTCAGGTTTCGGGGAATAGTCACCCATCAGACACTCCTTATCAGTTATCTAAAGATGCAATCTACGTTCAAACAACACCGGGTATGATCCCTCAGCGGACTTCCACAGGGCAAAGAAAGACCCGCTCTACGACGGGCATTTTCTCTTTACCGACAACCTCCAACTCCCCACTCAGGCGGATGTCCTCACTGGAACTGCCAAGCATAATCTCAACTGTGCCGGGTTCAACGACGTAGCCCAATCCAGACTCATAATACACCAATTGATCGACACTGAGGTGGAAGGCCAGCGTTTTCGTCTCCCCTGCTTGAATATGGACACGCTTGAAACCCTTGAGTTCTTTGATCGGGCGGGAGACAGCGGAATTTGGATAAGCGACGTAAAGCTGGACAACTTCATCGCCAGGACGGTCACCCGTGTTGGTGATATCGACGGTAAGCGTGACTTTGTCTCCCGGTTTGGCTTTCGCCGGTTCGATATGCAGGTTCTCGTAATCGAAGGCGGTAAAACTCAAGCCAAAACCAAAGGGATAAAGCGCTTTCCCACGGAAGTAACGGTAGGTGCGGTTTTCCATCTGGTAATCTTCAAAAGGCGGCAAGTCCTCCAATGTGCGGTAGCAGGTAACCGGCATACGTCCGGCAGGGTTGTAATCTCCAAACAAGACATCGGCGAGCGCATCCCCACCAGATTGTCCCGGGTACCAAGCCTGGACAATGGCAGGGAGATTATCCGCCGCCCAGGGGACAGCGACCGCGCTTCCACTCATTATCACCAAAACAACAGGTTTGCCCAAGGCATGGAGCTGTTTCAGCAATTCCCGCTGCGTGGCGGGCAGTCGAATATCCCCCCGGTCCCCACCAGGGAAGCCTTCAACTTGATAGGGCATCTCCTCCCTCTCAATGGTAACCGTCAGGCCCATGACTGCGATTATCACATCTGCTTTGGCGGCCTCCTCGACCGCATTCAACTGATAATCAACCCCTGGAATCGACCACAACAACTGCACCTGGGGATCAAGCCCCCGGTTGACATATTCCATGCGGAGGGAATATCGATGATCCGCTTCGAGATCGACATCCTTTGTGATGACAACAGGATGATGAACATCATCATTACTTATTATCAAGTCATCTTCGATGTAGAGCTTGAAATCATTCAACCCACTCACACCAAGCCGGTAGGTGCCACTCACTGGCGGCACGAGGACACCGGTCCAGCGCACTGCAAAAGAATCCCCCCATTGGCCGGAAACCGGTGTGGTTCCCTTCCAAATAAAGTCGATTTGCGGATCGACCTGGTTCAACACCGGTTCACCCGCAAAGCGAGTATTATCGAAATATTCGGCTTTGAGGCCAATTTTATCTACGTCATCAGCTGAAGGCCGCAGGTTGGCAGCCGGTATAGCTTCAAGCGGGGGCACTCCTTCGGTGAGGGCACAACCGACAGCCGTATATAACTTGGTGGAAGGAGATATTTTCTTGCGAATCCCCTCCAGAGGCATGACAGGATCGAAGGGGGTGCCGTTGTAATTCCCAAGGAGTGCTAAAACATTATTCGCATTCGGTCCAATCACGGCAATCGAGTTCAAGTCTTTAGATAAAGGCAGTAAAGAATCCTCATTTTTCAGGAGAACAATGGATTCTCTGGCGGCCTGATGGGATAAAGCGCCGTGTTCTGGGGAATTCACGACTTCAAAGGGAATGTTTGAAAAAGGCACCTGTTCAGCGGGATCGAACAAACCCAATTGGAAACGGGCTTTGAGAAGCCGTTTCACAGAGAGATTAATAACGTCCTCTGTGATCAGTTTTTTGTCAATGGCTTCAAGCAAGGCAGGATAAACCTCGCCGCAGTTCAAATCACAGCCGGTCTTGACGGCCAAAGCGGCGGCTTCCTCCGGGGTTTCGACGATCTTATGGCCGAGATAAATATCCTGGATGGCGGCACAATCGGATACAACGTACCCGTCGAAGCCCCATTCCTCACGAAGAATCTTACCCAACAGGGTGGGACTGGCGCAACAAGCTTCGCCATTGGTGCGGTTGTAGGCGCCCATAATCGATTCTGCTCCCCCATCCTTTATACAAGCCTCGAAGTGAGGCAGATAGGTCTCGCGCATATCTCTCTCGCCAACGACGGCATCGAAGGAGTGGCGAAGCAGCTCGGGGCCGCTGTGGGCAGCGAAATGTTTGGGTGTGGCAACCAACTTCAGATACTTAGGATCATCACCCTGCAAGGCTTTAATGAAGACAATGCCCATGGCAGCAGTGAGATAGGGGTCTTCTCCGTAGGTCTCCTGCCCCCGGCCCCAGCGGGGATCGCGGAAAATATTTATATTTGGGGACCAGCAGGTGAGGCCTACATACATGGCCCGAATACCCAAGCGGAGCGCTTCGTTGTGTTTGGCCCTGGCTTCATCAGAGATGGTCGTGGCGACCTTCGTATGCAAATCTGTATCCCAGGTGGCAGCCAAGCCAATGGCCTGGGGGAAAACAGTGGCAACTCCGGCCCTGGAAACGCCATGGAGGCATTCATTCCACCAATTATACTCCGACACCCCCAGCCGCTCTATGGCAGAGGCATCGTGCACCATCTGAGATATTTTTTCTTCCAGAGTCATTTGAGCAAGCAGATCGTCCACCCGATCTTCGATGGGGGCCGCACAATTGAGGTATGTGGGTTTTTGATCAGAACTCATCATTTAATATCCTTATAAGGGAAATATATGTAAAACTATCTATCTATCGATCCGCTATGGGTTTACTCCTGGGGAATAGATGTGAAAAGACCCACTCACATTCATTAAAGCAAACATGTATAACAAGCCATCGTAATAACGCCAGGTGCCAGAAGGGATTTGGGTATCCCATAATTCCTGGACGAAAGGCTCGCCCTTTTCACGATCAGCAGCCAGGGCAGCAACAGCCGCCATAGAAAGGAGACCGGTCGAATGTTCATTAGAAAGGGGAGTCCCATCCAGGGCATATTGATTTGGAAAGGATGCGATCCCCTGCGAAGCCAAGAAATCGAGGACGCGATTGGACTGCTGTACCTGCCATTCGTCAACCCCGAACCAGACATAATCCAAAGCGACATTGGAAAGGGTGCGCCAGGCATCGAAGCGAAAATCCTTATGGTCATCCGTGCCATAAGGCGACCCATCGAAATTGGCGTAATCAGGCATCAAGCCGGTTTGGGGATGAGCAGCTTTTTTGAAATACTCACGGCTGGTCTGGGCAGCTTGAAACCAAAAGTCATTGTCGCGCTCGGCCCAACGAGCCCACAATTCATAGTAAGCGGGAAGGTGGTAAGAAGGATCGGAAAAGGTCGAGACACGCCCTTTGGCAGGGACAAAGACAATCTGGCGCTGCTGGCGATCGAACATATTGGTAGCGACATCGCTGCCATCGTCTTCTTTGTGGAGCATGGTATCGAGAATTTCCTGCGCCTGGGAGCGATAGTCGAAGATGCCTTCGCCGTCCCCCCAACGGTTTGAGGCAAAATACAAGGCCATCACAAACCATTCTTCGCCATCGGAGGCAGGGTTGGCATCCAACTGCGTTCCATCCGTGGTGCAGTGCCAGGCAAAGTATCCCTGATAAGGCTCTTCGGAGCGGTACATATAGGTCTTTGCCCATTTCCAGAGGCGGTCGAACTCCTCCTGTTTGTCGAGCTGGACAGCAATCATCATGCCATAAGACATGCCTTCGGAGCGAACGTCGCCATTGCCGATATCCGCCATATAGGCCATATCGTCACCAACAGGATAATAGACCCGTTCGGTGTCATCGTCCCCGTAGAACAACTGATCCCAGGCAGCGTCTATTTTTGCCTGGATGTCAGCATCGGATTTTCCAAGATATTCTTCAAACAGGTTTGGATATTCCCCACTGGAAAAGGCACTATTGGGGGATGGCGGCGGCGGGGTCGATTCTGTAGAAAGGGAATCGGGCATAAGCGCTCCGTTGGGGGTGCAACTTGCTAGCAGAGAAAATACGATGGTAATTTGAATAAAATACTTCACGTATTTCATTATCGAACTCACATATTCCTTAGATCTAACCTTTGATAGCGCCTGCCGTAAGACCGGAAATAATCTGCCGCTCTGCAAACATGTAGAAAATGAGTGTGGGTATAGAAGACAAAGCCACAAAAGCTGAGACAAGGGCCAGGTCCTGCCCATACTGTCCCTGGAACTGCATAGTGCCTAAGGGTAAAGTCCAGAGATGTTCACTGTTCAATACTACAAGGGGTGTAAGTAAATCATTCCAACTGACAATCATGGTGAGCGCGGCGACGGCCGCAAGCGCCGGTTTTGCCAGGGGGAGGAGGATGCGCCAGAAGAAATCAAAATTATTACAACCATCGATATAGGAAGCGTCCTGCAGTTCAGCCGGGATGGCGGTGAAGAAGCCCCGCAATATCATGATGTTGCCGGATATATTGAAAGCAATCTGTATCAAGGCAACACCCACAATACTATCAAGCAAAGGTACATTCATCTCATTCAACTGACGCAGCACGAAATACACAGGCAAAATGGCAACATTGATGGGGAACATCAAGCCCACAGTGAATAGGTTGAAAAGCCAAGTCTTGCTGCGGAACTCCAAGCGTGCAAAGACAAAGGCTGCCAGGCCACATATTATCACGACACCACCCGTGGTAGCGACCATAAGAATGGTACTGTTCCGCATCAAACGCCAGAAAGCGGGCACACTGACAATTCCAATAATATTTTCCCAATGGGGGGGATTGGGGATTGTGTAGGGGTGTGAATACATTTCGCCAGTTGTCTTGAGACTGCCAAAAATAAGGATCACAAGCGGCACAAATATAATCGCTGCGACGACAATAAAAATGGAATACTGAACGATTCTTGTATATAATTTTCGTTTATCACGCGGGAGAACATTGGATTTTTGCATGGGAAGATCCTCTTTAGAGTCCAGTCAAGTAATCTGGCTTGCGAGTCAGGTGCTGGTAAATCAGAGAAAAGATGAGGCAAAGGACAAACATATACAGTGCAACGGCAGAACCATAACCCAGCTGGAAACGAATAAAGCCAAAGCGATACATGTAGGTCGCCATGGTCTCACTAGCGTTCACAGGGCCTCCCTTCGTCATGATCCAGACCAGAATGAACTGCTGGATGGAGCCAAGCACAGATAAATATACAGAAGTACGGATGGTACTGCCCAACAAAGGCAGGGTGATGAAAAAGAAATTTTGAAATGGATTGGCACCGTCAATGCGGGCGGCTTCTTCAAGCTCCTTGGGGATATTCTGGAGCCCCGCTAAATACAACAACATGTGAAACCCGAAGAATTTCCAGGTCAGCGTGATAAAGACCGCCAGCAAAACTATGTTCATATCACTAAGCCAACCGACAGGATCGCTCCCTATCGCAACCGCGATGGCATTGAGAAGTCCGCGATCTGGGTCGGGGTTGTAGAGAAGCATCCACATAATAGCAACATTGACTTCGGAAAGAACATAGGGCATAAAAAATATAGTCCGGAAAAGGCCGCGACCGGGCAGTTCTCGCCCTACCAAGACTGCCAATGCCAAGGCAAAGGGCAACTGCAAACCCAATGAGAGGACGATGATGATGAATACATTCTTGACGGATTTTACGAATACTTGATCAGAAAGGATATCTTTAAAATTCTGAAGGCCGATGAAATTCACCGCAGGCCCCAAGCCGTTCCAATTAAACATGCTGAAATAAATCGAGCGAAAAATGGGATAAACAACGAAAACAAGGAAGATAATAAGGGCTGGCAGGAGGAACAGCGTAATGAGTAAAGAGTCCATGAAGCGACGCGGGGTGCCGGTCACACGTTTCAATTTCAGAACATCTGGGATAGCAGGAAGGTTTTGCATGGATGCACTCCTTTATGGGAGGCTTCGTGGCGCCCCGCTGTGCGGTAGTGGTGGTACAACGCCACGAAGCCTTTTTCAACCACGATTTTGGAGGGTTATTTCTAACCTATCACCAAAGTCGATTAGGCAGCTTACTGCTCGGCTGCAAACGAATCTTCGATCTGCTGTGCTACTTCTGTAGGTGTCAGCGTGCCAGCGAAAAGACCCTGCACGGCATCGTTAAGGACAGAACCCGTGGCCGGGGGCAGGAACTGATCGTAGTAAAGCTGGAAGTAATCTGCAGAACCAACGAGTTCATTGATCTTGAGCAGACTCGGGTCGGTCAGACCTACTTCAGCTCCGGCAACTACCGGGACGCCTGAACCATTTTCAGCAATGATGGTCTGGTTCTGAACATTGGTCAGGTACTTGACAAAATCGATGGCTTCTGGTTCAGCATTCTTGCCGATAGCGAAACCATTGCCTCCACCGAAGATGTCCGATCCTGTACCAGCACCACCTGCAACCCCCGGGAAACCAAACAGGGAAAGATCATCACCAATACCCTCACCGTCAGCGCTGTTGGCTTCTGACGTGGAGGGAGCCCACTGACCTGAGAGTTCCATGGCAGCCTTGCCATTGCCAAAGGCTGCTTGCATGTCGTCGTGAACAGCGCCGAGGAAACCATCCTGGAAGGGATCGAGGGCGACCAACTCAAGAAGTTTGTCGCCAGCTGCGACGAAGCATTCATCCGTAAATGAACCGCTTCGATCCAGGGCAGCTTCAAAGCCAGACTGCCCACAAATGCGGGTGGCCAGATAAGCCCAAAAGTGCATGCCGGGCCATTTGTCCCCTTCACCGATTGAAATCGGGGTGATGCCAGCGTCTTTCAAAGTCTGAACATCTTCGAGGAATTCAGCCCAGGTTGCGGGGGGTGTGTCGATGCCAGCCTCTGCGAAGAGGGCTTTGTTGTACCAGAAACCGATCAAGCCCATGTCCCAAGGAACGCCGTAGTTCTTACCCTGGTAGCTGTAAACTCCCAAAGCGCCAGGGGCAAAGCTGTCGCGCCAGGCGGGATCAGCTTCGAGGTCTGCGGTGATGTCCTTCAGCAGTCCAGCCTCAACCTGTTGGTTGAAGGTGCCGCCGCCCCAGCTCTGGAAGATATCCGGGGGATCGCCAGACTGCATCACGGTTGTGAGTTTGGTCTTGAAAGCTTCGTTCTCCAATACCGTGATCTCGATGGTGACATTGGGGTGCGCAGCCATGTAGTCATCAGCCATATTTTGCCAGTCGGTCAGGCCTGGATCCTTGGTGGTGATGTGCCACCAGGTAACGGTGACGGGTTCAGCCATCTCTTCCGTTTCCTCAGGCGCGGCTGACATTTCTTCAGTCTCTTCGGGCTCTGGTGGGGTCTCAACTGGAGTGTTCGTGGTGCATGCTGTCAACAGGAGACCAAAGACCATCAGCAGGCCGACGAGCATGAGTATAGATTTACGCATTTTGTCTTCTCCTTATCATAAACTTTATAGTAAACTAGATGTGTGTGTGTCCAATACTTCACACACTTTTTGGCAGGTCTTTGTTCTTCTTGTAACAGATAGGGACAAAGATCTGCGCTTTTTTTATACTTTTTCTATCTCCAGGGCACCTCCTTAAGTATTAAGTTTTATCTCCTGTCCGGTAACGATACCGGAAAGTAGGAAAAAATAAAAACCTCATTTACCATTCAATTTACCCATATTCATTGTAGATTCTCTGAGGACCAATTCAGTATGAATTTTTACTTGTGTGGATTCAATTTCATTGCCGTTGATCAGTGCGATGAGCATCTTCGTGGCTGCATAGCCCATTCTGTCGATGTGTTGGTCTACTGTAGTAAGATTGAAATTCCTGGATTCGGGAACATTATCGAAGCCAACCACAGATAGGTCTTGTGGTATGTGGAAGTTTAGAGATTCTGCAACTTCATAGACTCCAAAGGCAGTTTGATCGTTCGAAGCAAAGATCGCTGTGGGGGGATTCTCTAAATTAAGCAATTGCTGGGCACACTCCCTCCCCATTTCGCGGGTGTAGTCGCCACATATAAATAATGCCGGATCAAACTCAATTCCAGCATTCTTTAACGCATCTTTATATCCTGCTTTTCTGCGGATGGCGCTGAGCAGGTCTAAACGCCCACCAATATGGGCAATCCTTCTATGGCCTAGATCGATTAAATATTTGGTTGCCTCGATAGCGCCTTTATGGTTCGTTGAAATCACAGCAGGGCCAGATGGTTCTTGTATATTGGGATCGACAGCAACAACCGGAGATGTAGAAATAAAATGCCCTGTGGTGGGTGTTACGATGATGACCCCGTCGGTAAAGCTATTATTCAATGAAGAAATGAACTGCTGCTCTTTGGTTGACGAAGACAACTTTTGAACGTCCCCGCTGGTATAAATGATCAAATCATAATTCAGTTCTAACATAGCCTGGTTGACCCCCTTGGCGACGTTCGTGGAGAAAGGATCGGTGACGTCGGGCATGATGAGGCCAATCACATTGGTCTTGCGGCTTCGCATGCTTCTGGCAGCCAGATTCGAGGAATAACCCAATTCCTCAATAACTCCCTTGACCTTCTCATAGGTCTGTTCGGCTACATCATCTTTTTCGTTAAGCACTCGGGAAACGGTAGAAACAGAAACCCCCGCAACTTTAGCTACATCATGGATAGTAATGGACTGCCGTTTGGGCATTTTCTCCTCACCACCGGAAACCTTCCCGGCAACGTTTCCGATATCGTTTTCATTATTACCCCTTTTTTTTATTTTGTCAAGTCATTAATCTTCGAATGTGCGGATATTCCTGGAAATCAGGAATGATAATCGTGTCAGGACTTAATAATTTTGAAACGAGGAAGACGGTTGCCCATCGTTCAATGAGGAGTACCTATGGATTCCAGCCATTTATAAAAACAGTACAATTGCCTATTCAATTCCGACTTAACGTCCATTACAATTGTTTCCGGTACCTGGGTTAGGATTATCAATTTCCAAAATTCCGAAAATATCTTCAGCAAGTTCAAAACCTCAAAACACAGCAGATATCATCCAAGAGGTTGTGTCTGATTGACTCTATGAAATAACTAGATGTATGAGAAAGGGGCCAAATGACATACCAATCTGTTGTCTCCAGCGTCCATGATTTTTCGATGCAATTCAGCACCCACCTGCCAAAGATCCGGGGGGATAAGGTGAGGACGATTTTATATCGTATCGTCACAGCGATCGTTATCCTCTCATTGGTCCTGCCGAATTTCATCGTAATCGTAGACATGGCGAAAGCGGCAGGGGACAGCCAGGGTGGGCAAACTCCCAGGGTGGAATCCATCAAGGCATCGGATCAACCCCTGGAATCAGCCGAGTCGGCCTACCAGCCACCCGTGTTCACTCACCCTGAACCGCGGATTGGAGATAACTACGGAACTCAACTTACTCAGCCAAATCATGACCTAAATTCGACACTAAACACTGAAACAGACCAGGTCTACGTTGGTCAGGACCTAGGGAAAAATGTACTCGATCATCCAAAAACACGGGAAAATCCCAGTCCCTTCGCCAAACTCACTACCGTGTACGGGCAATACAGTTATACAACCACCGATCTGATGGCAGGTCTCATCTTTAAAGTCCATACACCCCAACAACCGGATGTCTATCTTACCTATGGCGGAATACCTATTCTCGGAGGGCAATATGCCCACTGGGTTGGTGATAACGACGGCATGTGGGCTTGTTGGTGGGATGATGAGGGTGGATTATATGGTCCTCTTCCCGACGCAGACACAGCTTGCAACACCGCCTTCCAGCAGCTGGGTGTCTCTGGAATCGCTCACGAAGCCGGCCCCTTCTCTCACCCCGTTGAAGCGTGGACTGACGTAACGAATGGTTTCTACGTGAGTGGAATGGACTACTACGAAGGGGAAGGAGGTTTCGACAACTTCCACCCAATCTACTGGGGTATACCGCCTCAATCGTTACCTGATCAATCTTCTATTTCTTGCGAAGTCTGTGATGAAGATGTTAGTATAACAGGATGCCCAACTCATGGTTGTGAGGGCGATCCTATCAATACCCAAACCGGCGGATTTGATATTAGCTTTGATGACTTATCCTTCCAAACCGAGGCAGGAGAAATTACTTTTTCACGGAATTATGCTTCATTAACGAAAGCCCTCTACACTGATAAACTCGGCTACGGATGGTCTCATAACCTGGACACAAGATTGATTTTCCCGGGTATGCCAGGGGGAGAAAATGGAGTGTTGTGGTTTAAAGCACACACGGCCAACCTGTATAAATTCATCGATAACGGTGACGATACATACAGCGCCTATCCAGGTGTATTTGCCACTTTGACAAAGGATTCTGGCCCACCGGTCACCTACACCATCGTCTCATCCGATCAAACCACCTATCTGTTCGATGCGGATGGGAAATTGCAAACACTGACCAAGCCAGAAGGGAATAGTATCACCTATACCTACGATGTCCAGGATAGGTTGGAAAGAGTAGCCGGACCCAGCAGCTTGCGGTATCTGGATTTTGTTTATGATGGACAGAACCGAATCACAAGTGTCAGCGACCATACCAGCCGCCAGGTGAGCTTCACCTATGATGCGGCCGGAGACCTGGTGACAGCGACAGACGTAACCAGTGGGGTTTGGAATTATAGCTACGATGCCAACCACCAACTATTAGAGATCATCGATCCAAAAAGTGATACTAAAGTTAGAAATGAATACGACGATACCGGACAGGTTGTCCGGCAGTATGACGGTCTTGACAACCTCATTGTGGAAATTTCATACATTGGAGATGTCGGCGCAAAGATAAAAGACATATTCAATAACACATCCACACATACGTACGGTGTCTTGAATGTGCTTACAGGCGAGAAGAACGCCCTGGGCAACGATACTACGAAAGAGTACAGCACGAACTTCCGCCCAACAATGATCACGGATCCCCTCGGAAGCGAAACCACACTAAGTTGGGCTGCGGGTTCCACCGACCTCGCCCAGGTCATCGACGACCAGGGTAACACCACCACGATGGATTACGACGAACTGAACAACCTCACCTCGATCGTCGATGCCCGCGATTATTTAACTACCTTCACTTATGACGGTACCCTCATGACCAGCAGCACGGATGCTCTCGAAAACACGGTCAACTACACCTATACAGCTGAGGGATACCTTGAGACTGTCACCGATGCGCGCAGCAATACGACCAGCTACACCTACGACCAATACGGCCAGCGTACTTCAATGACGGACGATTTAAGCAACACAACCACCTATACATACGATTCCGTAGGGCGGTTGGTGGATACGACCGATCCCTTGAATCGGGTGACCCATAACGAGTACGACGCCGCCGGGCGTTTGACAAAGGTGACACGCAACTACGATCCCGGCAAGCCCCAGAACGACCAGGGAGTCTACAACATCGTCACCGAATACGGGTACGACGGCGTAGGGAACCAGACCAGCGTTACGGATACTTTTGGGCGGGTCACGCAATTCGTATATGATGACAACAACCGCTTACTCCAGACCATCGACCCAGAACTCAACACCACAACAAACGTCTACGACGACAAAGGGAATCTAACATCCACAACGGATGCGCTTGGGCGGACGACCACTTACACCTACGATGCCCTCGACCGAGTCGTTTCAACCAAGAATGCAGATAATAAAACGAGTACAACGACCTACAACGACGACGGGACGGTGGCTTCGACGACGGATTTCATGGGGCGGGAGACCACCTATACCTACGATTCCCTCAAGCGGGTCACAGCCGTGACCGATCCGGATGGGAATACCACGACCACAGGCTATGATGAAACGGGCAACGTAACTTCGACCACAGACGCCCTCGACCGGACGACAACTTACGAATACGACGCCTTGGGCCGCCTCATCAAGCAGACGGACCCGGACGACGGCGAGACCGAACATTTCTACGACGAGAACGGCAACCGGGTGCAGACCATCGATCCGCGGGACTATGCCACGACGTATACCTACGACGACCTCAACCGCCTGGAAACTGTTACGGACGCACAGGGGAAAACCACGACCTACACCTACGACGACGTGGGTAACCGCACTTCGGTGACCGACGCCAACAACCATACGACGACATTCACCTACGATGACCTCAACCGCCTGGTAACGACCACCGACCATGAGGGGAACACGACCACGACCGTTTACGACGCCATGGGGCGGGTCTCATCCACTACAGACCAACTCTTCCGCACCACGACCTACCTATACGACAACCTCGACCGGTTGACCAGCCAGACCGACCCCAACAGCGGAGTGACCAGCTACACCTACGATGACGTGGGGAACCAGCTAACGGTCACCGACCCAAACACCCACACCACGACGACCACCTACGATGTCCTCAACCGTCCGGAGACGGTGACGGACCCGAACGGATTCACGACCACAACTGTATACAACGATATGGGGAGCGTGCTCTCCGTGACCGACCACCTCGACCACACCACCTCTTTCGGCTACGACGTTCTCTATAGGCAGACGAGTGTAACGGACCCCAACGGCAACACCACGCAATACACCTACGACGACGTGGGCAACCGCACGAAGATGATCGATGACAACGCCGTGGTGACAAAATACGAATACGACGACCTCAACCGATTGGTTGCCGTGATAGAAAACTACAAACCGGGATTCTCACCGACCCACGAGACCAACGTCCGGACGGAATATACTTACGACGCCAACGGCAACCGGCTGACGATAAAAGACGGCAACGGGCACACGAGCAATTTCGTGTACGACAGCCTCAACCGGCTGACAAGCGAGAGCGACCCCCTCAGCCACACGTGGAGCTACACCTACGACGACGTCGGCAACCGTCTTACGATGACGGACGCCAACGGGGCGACGACCAGCTACGGCTACGATACCCTCAACCGGTTGGAGACCATCGATTACCCGGCGGGGACAGCGGACGTGACCTTCACGTACGACGACGCCGGTCAGCGCACCCACATGTACGATGGGGCGGGCACGACGACGTGGAACTACGATTCACTCGGCCGCCCGACCAATATCACAGACCCGTTCGGGGGGACGGTAGGCTACGGCTACGACGACGCCGGGAACCGCACCTCGATGACCTATCCGGATAGTAAAGTGGTCTCTTACCTGTACGACCCGGGGGACCGGCTGACCGAGGTAACGGATTGGGATTCCCAGGTGACCACGTACAGCTACGACGCGGGGAACCGCATGACGGGAGTCTCCCTGCCTAACGGCGTGACCAGCACCTACGATTACGACCCGGCCGGGCGATTGCTCAGCCTGGTGCACGCGGCCGCGTCCGGGGAACTATCGGCCTTCACGTATGTCTACGACAACGTGGGCAACCGCATCCAGGCAATCGAGAGCGTGGGGACGGGCACCGAGACCGGGCCGGTCGTCACCGTACAGGTGAGCGACGAAGAAGGGGCGCCAATGGTTGGCTTGCCGGTGTACGTCTTCGATGGGGAGACCTACACCACTTACAACGAGACCACCAACGGTTCGGGAGAAGCCGTGTTCACCCTGCCGGAAGGCGAGTACCGCTTCCGGGTGGACGTGGACGGCACCGAATTCTGGAGCGGGGCTGAGAACCACTGCACCATCGCGGGCTGCAAGCTGGTGATGATGACGATCCCCGACCCGGTGTTGATCGACGTGCGCGATACCGACACCACCCCCATGGTGGGCTTAACGGTGTATGCCTACGACGGGGAAACCTATACCAATTTCAGCGACGTCACGAACGAATACGGGCAGGTCACGATGCGCCTGCCGCAAGGCAGCTACCGCTTCCGGACAGACTTGAACGGCACCCAGTTCTGGAGCGGCGAGGAGAACCACTGCGAGGTGCCGGGCTGCACCCTGGCCTCCATCGTCGTGACCGTACCGGTTACGGTCACCGTGGAGGATGACCTCGGCGTTCCCCGCCAGGATATCCCGGTGTACGCCTTCGACGGGGAGACGTATACCAACTTCAGCGGCACGACAAACGAATACGGCGAGGTGGTCTTCACCCTGCCGCTGGGCAGCTACCGCTTCCGGGCAGACATGGACGGCACCCACTTCTGGAGTGGGGAAACGAACCACTGCACCCTGCCGGGATGTTTGGAAGCCACCATTATGGTGATCCGCCCAATGACGGTCACCGTCAATGACACGGACGGCGGCCCACAATCCGGACTCCCGGTGTACGTTTTCGACGATACCACCTATACGGGATTCAACGGGACGACCAATGAATACGGGGAGGTCGATTTCACCCTGCCGCCGGGCGACTACCGATTCCGAGCAGACTTGAACGGCACGGAGTTCTGGAGCGGGGAGACGAACCACTGCAGCATGCCGGGATGCGAATCCGCCACGGTGGTGGTCACCAAACTGCTGACCATCACGGTCAAGGACGGGGGCGGCATGATCCAGCCCGATATCCCGGTGTACGCCTACGACGGCGAGACCTACACGGGATTCACCGGGACGACGGATGAATATGGGGAGGTGGACTTCACCCTGCCGCAAGGGAGCTACCGCTTCCGGGCGGACTATCTGGGCGTGCAGTATTGGAGCGATACGGTCAACCACTGCACGATCCCGGGCTGCGAGAGCCTGACGATGGTCGTTGGGCCGCCGAGCACGGCCACACCCACGCCATCACCAACGGCCACCGATACACCAACCGATACGCCGACGGACACAGCCACATCCACACCGGAACCGACCGATACACCCACAAATACCGGCGAGCCAACGGATACTCCCACGGACACCCCTGAACAAACAGACACACCCACGGACACGCAAGCGCCAACCGACACACCCACGGACACACCCGAACAGACAGACACACCCACGGACACGCAGGCGCCAACCGACACACCCACAGACACGCCTGAACCGACAGACACGTTCACACCCACGCCCACGGAGACGGAGCTAGCGCTCCTGTTTGGCGGGAATGTATATCTGGCGAGCTACCGCGGCGGGGGCCTTCTGGGGGTGCTGCCGGCCCCGGCCATGCAGGCGAGCGCCGTGGACGTTACGGTGCTAGATACCAACACCACGCCGAAAATGGGGCTGAAGGTGTATGCCTTTACCTCTGCAGGCTACACGGGCGTCTCCGGCACCACGAATGAATACGGCGTCGCCACGCTGACACTGGACGACGGCGACTACCGCTTTAGAGCCGACCTGAACGGGACGCACTTCTGGAGCGGCGAGACCTTCCACTGCAGCGTGCCGGGCTGTGTGTCCGCCAGCGTCACGGTCACCAAGCCAGTGACAGTCACAGTACTGGACACCGACACCACAATTCAGGTTGGATTAAAGGTTTATGCCTTCGACGGGGCGACCTACACGGGGTACAACGGGACGACGAACGAGTACGGGCAGGTGGTCTTCACCCTGCCGCAGGGCGACTACCGCTTCCGGGCGGATCTGAACGGGACACACTTCTGGAGTGGGGAGTCGAACCACTGCACCCTGCCGGGATGTGAGAGTGCTTCCATCACCGTCACCAAACCGGTAACCGTCACCGTCCAGGATACGGATACGACCGTCCAGGTGGGACTCCACGTATACGCCTTCGACGGGGCGACCTATACCGGATACAACGGGACGACGAACGAATATGGGCAGGTGGTCTTCACCCTGCCGGAGGGTGACTACCGATTCCGGGCCGACCTGAACGGGACAAAGTTCTGGAGCGGCGAAGTGAACCACTGCACCCTGCCGGGTTGTGAGAGTGCTTCTATCACCGTCACCAAACCGCTGACGGTCACCGTCCTGGACACCGACACGACCCCACAAGTGGGACTCAACGTCTACGCCTTCGACGGGGCGACCTACACGGGGTACAACGGGACGACGAACGAGTACGGGCAGGTGGTCTTCACCCTGCCGGAGGGTGACTACCGATTCCGGGCCGACCTGAACGGGACGCACTTCTGGAGCGGCGAGACGAACCACTGCACCCTGCCGGGATGTGAATCTGTCGGGATCACGGTCACCAAGCCGCTAACGGTCACGGTCCAGTCGCAGCTGGAAACCCCCTACCCCGACCTGAACGTGTACGTCTTCGATGGGGAAAGCTACACGGGATTCAACGGGACGACGAACGAGTACGGGCAGGTGGTCTTCACCCTGCCAGAGGGCAGCTACCGCTTCCGGGCGGACCTGAACGGAACGCACTTCTGGAGCGGCGAGGAGAACCACTGCACGATCCCGGGCTGCGAGAGCGCCGTGGTGGAACTGCCGGGGGCGTTCTACGCAGAGACGGCCACGATCGACTACACCTACGACCCACTCTACCGCCTGACGGCGGCGGACTACGACACGGGGTTGTACTTCCACTATACCTACGACGCGGTGGGCAACCGCCTGAGCCAGACCACCGACATCGCCACCACCAGCTACACCTACGACATCGCCAACCGCTTGACGGCGGTGGACAGCCAGCCTTACACGTGGGACAACAACGGCAATATGCTTAGCGATGGAACCACAACCTACACTTACGACGCAGCAAACCATCTTACGACAGCAACCCAAAGTGGTGATTCGTATAGCTTTGCCTATAACGGTTTAGGAGACCGTTTACAGCAAACCGTCAATACTGTAACTACTAACTACTCTCTTGACCTGAATACCGGCTTGACGCAAGTGTTGAGTGACGGCATTAATGCTTATCTCTATGGAAACAGCCGTATTTCAGAATATGCAGGGATAGATTGGACTTATTACCTCGCCGATGCCCTCGGCTCTGTGCGCCAGTTAATCAATTTAAATGCCGAAGTGCAGATGGCACAGAGTTTCGATCCCTATGGGAATACCATAATCGTATATGGAGAGGTAAGCAGCAACTACGGTTATACCGGCGAATGGACAGATGGAACTGGGTTACAGCATTTGCGGGCGAGGTACTTAGATACGGGGATTGGGCGGTTTATCAGCAGGGATGAGTGGGGTGGAGATTTCAATGACCCACTTTCATTGAATCGGTGGAATTATGTAGAGGGGAACCCGGTGAATTACATCGACCCCACTGGGCTTAAAATGATATGCCTGGATGGAGATCAATGCTTTGATACCAATCCGGGTATCTATTCAAACACATTGAAAACACTCTCTAGTGCAGGTTTAGATCCTGATTGTTTAGAATTAATTCTCTCAGAGGGGATAGTCAAGGATGCAGTAGAAGAAGGTAATGGGTATATACCATCTGATATTCCTGAGTGGGTACCTGGTTGGCTCGAAGATGATGCAGCAAATATCGACATGGCTTTATTCATCTTAAATAATCCAAATGCAACTGCTGCTCAAAAACTTTTTGCTACCTCTTATCTTGGCGCTTGGGTTTTTGCCGGGGCATGTGGTATAACTGGATTAGGAATGTTGGGTTATGCAGCGTGGGGGTACATCGCAGGAGGTGGAGCTGCTGCAAGTGCAGATGGTGATCCCACCAATGAGGTGTATACAGTCTATCAATATGTAGAAAATGGTGTAGTTAGGTATATCGGTATGACAAAAGATTTTCCGAGAAGGGCAGCAGAATGGATGAGAGCAAAAGGGTGGACTATTGAGCCTATAACGAAAGGTCTTACAAAGCTTCAGGCAAGGGGAACTGAACAAGCTTCAATAATAAAACACGGGCTTGAAAAATATGGAGGAACCTTATTGAATAAGATAAATAGCATTTCTCCAAACAACCCAATCTTTGAAGATGCTGTAGATATAGGTGTAAATATATTAAAATCAATAGGGCTTTGGCATTAAAAGGATAGTTTATGAGAAAACAAATAGTATCTGTAGGGGACGTTTTTGAAATACCTCTTTCAGGAGGAAGAAAAGCTTTTGGGCATTATGTACACGCTGATAAACAATGGGGGCCGCAGATACAAATATACGATCTACTAGTAAATGAATCGAAGGAAATTAATCCAATAATACTCCTAGAAAGGTCTTTTCTCTTCCCTCCTATTATCACAGGTTTAGTTGCTGCTGTTAGAACTGGAATGTGGAAAGTTATTGGTAATTTTCCCAGAGAAGATTATGAATACCCAAAGTTTATTCAAGCTACATATGATTCAAGGACAGGTAAACCAGGTTTCTGGTTCTTATGGGACGAGTCAAAAAAAATAAAACTTGGCAAGAAACTACCCAATAAGTATAAACAGCTGGAATTTTTGGTTGTATGGTCTCCACATGATATAGTTGCTAGAATAGAAACCGGAGAAATTCCTTATCCATATAAAGATTTAATTGAAAAAAATAAATTTGAGCCAAGGCATAATAAAAAGATAAATAATGATGTGAATAAAAATTAATCCCGCTTGAAGGTCATAACTTGCGGAGAAATATAATCAATAAATTAATTTGATCCCATCTTTTACACATGGTTATTGAATCTATCCTGTTTTGATTCCGGTAATAATCAATACTGAATTTGTATAGCAATGAAGCACTCCCACCCCAAAGCGAAAATGCCTTTCTCAAAATATCACTGCTGCAAACCGGACGATACGCCTAGAGAGGGTGCTGCCGGCCCCGGCCATGCAGGCCAGCGCCGTGGACGTCACGGTGCTGGATACCGACACCACGCCGCAGATAGGGCTGAAGGTGTATGCCTTTACCTCTGCGGGCTACACGGGCGTCTCCGGCACGACGAACGAGTACGGGCAGGTGGTCTTCGTCCTGCCGGAAGGGAGCTACCGGTTCCGGGCGGACCTGAACGGAACGCACTTCTGGAGCGGCGAGGAGAACCACTGCACGATCCCGGGCTGCGAGAGCGCCGTGGTGGAGCTGCCGGGGGCAATTTATACCGAAACCGCTGCGATCGACTACACCTACGACCCCCTCTACCGATTGACGGCGGCGGACTACGACACGGGGATCTACTTCCACTATACCTACGACGCGGTGGGAAACCGCCTGAGCCAGACTACCGATAGTGACACAACAAATTACACATACGACACCGCCAACCGCCTGACGGCGGTGGACAGCCAGTCTTACACCTGGGACAACAACGGTAATATGCTTAGTGATGGGACTACGACCTATACTTATGACCACGCTAACCGACTCATTACGGCAACCCAAGGTGGTGATTCGTACAGCTTTGCCTATTACGGTTTAGGGGATCGTTTGCAGCAAACGGTGAACAGCGTCTCGACCAACTACACACTAGACCTCGCTGCACACCTTACAGAAGTCATCAGCGATGGGGATAGTACGTTCCTGAACGGCCTGGGACGCATCGGGGAAAAACAAACCGACCAGTGGGCTTATCACCTTCCAGATGCGATTGGAAGTGTACGCCAGTTAGCTGACAGTGAAGCGCAAGTAACCTTCGCTCAATCCTACACACCATTTGGAGAGGTCTTATCAACCTATGGGGAAGACGGTAGTTCATTCGGCTATGCTGGTGAATGGGTGGATGAGACTGGCCTGGTGTATCTACGGGCAAGATATTACAACACAGGTGTAGGGAGGTTCATCCAACCTGACCCATTCAAGGGCATTGCCATGATGCCCAATACCTATAACCCGTATCAATATGCGTTTAATAATCCCCTGTTGTATACTGATCCTAGTGGGGAATTGGCAGGGGGAATTGCTATTGCGCTATCAAATCCAGCGACTTTTGCTGCTGTTGCTTTTGGTTTGATAGCGGCTTATGTGATCTTTCAATATTATGGTCCAGCAATTTGTGAATGGATAAAAGATATCACTTTACATCCTCCCAGTGTGAGACCTAAGGTAAGGAATATGACTTGGGAGGATATTTATAACCTACCTGAAGATAGCACAAACCCAAAAACTAAACCAAAACCACAATCACAACCAAAGAAAATATCCCCTATTACACTACCGGATGATGATGAATCGAAAAAGTGTAACCCTGCTAATGCAGCAATTTGGAAAATATTGTTAAAAATTCGAGAAAACATAAAAACAACTCCGGATGCTCTTTATGAGAAAAAGTACACAGGGATTTTTAATTATCTAGCTTGCGGTGGTGGAGCATCAATCTGGGCCGATGGAGTACGAATTTCCGACTGTCATTTACTTGATGCAAAATATGTAACTAAAAAAGATATTAGCCCATATGTTCCGGGTTCAAGGATTGACGATTATATTAGAGAATTAATAAATACGGAAGAGGAGAAAAAAATGCGTGCATATTCAGCAATTATTCGAGATCCATCAACGCCTATGATTGGGCTTGAGATTATTACAAATGAACCTCTCTCGATTCCATTTTGGAAAGCCATGATGGCAAAATACGGTATACCACGTCCTCGAGTGGAAATAAGGCCATAAATATTCAAAAAAGGTAAGATATGAGTATTGCATATTCAGTATTCACAATAAACAAAAAAACAATTATATGGTTAGAATCTTTCGATATCGTCCAACCATCTGGTTTGGAAACAATGGCATCCAGATATCCAACACCAAATGAAATCTACAAGACGATACAAGATCTCAAATTTTATATTTTTGCGGAGTATGCTACAGAGAATGATTGGATAGTTGAAATTGAAGAAATCGAACCAAAAAAAGAAGGGCGATGGGTAATATTACTTATTGATGATTTTAACGGGAATTGGGAAAGTGTTGAAGAACCGCATAATATATATTTTGAACTAGGTGATGAAGATTTCATGATTGAAATTCTTCAGAGATTGACCTCTACCTGTGGCCCTTTTATATTAACCAGAGGAGGAGAAGACCCTAAACTTATAATGCCTTCAGATGATTGATATTTGAGGAATATAAAAAAATAATGAAATATATTAGGTATACAATTACAAGCTGTCATTTCAATATACCTTCATTAACATAGTCATCTACGACCCGCTCTACCGGCTGACGGCGGCGGACTACGACACGGGCATCTACTTCCACTACACCTACGACGCGGTGGGCAACCGCCTGAGCCAAACCTCCGATAGTGACACAACAAACTACACATACGATATCGCCAACCGCCTGACGGCGGTGGACAGCCAGCCTTACACGTGGGACAACAACGGCAATATGCTTAGCGATGGAACTACAACCTACACTTACGACCACGCAAACCGCCTCATAACTGCCACGCAGGGGAGCGACGCATACAGCTATGCCTACAACGGTCAAGGGGATCGTTTGCAACAGACTGTCAATACACTAAGTACAAACTATTCACTCGACCTGAACACGGGATTGACTCAGGTCTTGAGTGACGGCACTAACACCTATCTCTATGGAAACAGCCGTATCTCAGAATACGCAGGGGTAGATTGGACCTATTGCCTCGCCGATGCCCTAGGGTCTGTACGCCAACTGACCGATTCCTATGCATTCGTCTTGTTTGCACAGAGCTATGATCCCTACGGAACACCG
The DNA here is from genome assembly GCA_050115475.1 of Anaerolineales bacterium. Lineage (GTDB taxonomy): Bacteria > Chloroflexota > Anaerolineae > Anaerolineales > UBA11579 > JASFQL01. The sequence continues at coordinate 58,957 of JASFQL010000014.1, read as the reverse complement.
CTAAACACTTACGGCGAGACAGGCAGCAACTACGGGTACACCGGTGAGTGGACAGATGGGACGGGGCTACAGCATTTGCGGGCGAGGTATCTGGATACGGGGATCGGGCGGTTTATCAGCAGGGATACATGGGAGGGGGATTACAACGATCCACTTTCGTTGAACCGGTGGAATTATGTAGAGGGGAATCCTATCAACTTTACTGATCCAAGCGGATATTGTGTTTTCACAGGAGTTGATACACTAGTCTGTCTTATTGCCCTTGCAATTGGTATCCCAATAATCTCAGGTGTATCAACAGCATCGTGGAATTACTCTGTAACACAAGGCGGTGGGGTAGGAGGGAGAAATTTTAGAAATCCAGAGTGTATCGACTGGGCAGAGGTATACAGCGCAGGAAAGAGTGGCTTCTTTGGTGCAGTTGATAGTGAAGCTTCCACAGTAGCCTCAATACCCTTAGCGCCTGTTTATCTAATGGCAGGCTTAGCTTATGAAAAATCACCTACTGAGGTGAATATAAATATACTCTCGAATTTCGGATTGGATGATGATTATAGGGCTTTACTAAACAACCCCAATTATGCCGCTGGGCGAGCTGGCGGAGGAGCTGCTACCTCCTATATATCACTTGCTACCTTCGTCAAGAACTTACCTTCCATTGCGTGGAAAACAGGATATCGAATTGGTGGGCTCTCTGGAGGAGCCGCAGAACTCGTTCTTACAGTGGAAGGAATATCTCTTGTTGGCGGAAACGGAGCGCTTATTTATGTTGGCGCAGCTGGTATGCCGCCATCATTTTTATTGGCAAAAGGTGCGGGTAAGGGTGGGGGAAAAATGTCATATAATCAAATGAATCAACAGATTCTTAGAGGACAGGCACCTAGAGGAATTAAACGTATCGATTTTGCAAATTTAGGGCCATTTGAAAAGGTACATGTTACTTTTGAGAATGATGCTGCCTTATATGTGAATGGAACATGGAAACATGGTTTCTATTTCATAACAAATAAACAAAAAGAATGGTTAATACTTGGTGGATGGAAAATCCCATGATGAAAGAACAAATAAAAATAAAAGTAAATAATTGGGTTTCGGATATTTTCAAAGACATCGAAAAACATATTCCTAAGGATATTCATATTGATGAGCTATTAAGTATGGAAATCGACAGAGGAGATCTAATTACATATTCATGTTCTGCATTCGATTTAATTATTGACCAACTTCAAAATAGACATTTCTCGGGAAAGGTCGTACTCGCTTTTCCATTAAATATTCGTGGAAGAAAAATCTCAATGAAGCCCCCAAAGGATTACGCTGATTTCGAGAATCAGTTGGATACATTAACTCCGCCAAGTATTTTTGTTTTTTCATGGGATATTTCTAAATATATGGAATATGTTGAGGAATATATAGTCCCTGTTGAATATGATTTACCTATTAAAATTGATAAAGAAAAAACGCTTGTTTACTTCCGGGAGCATAGAAATGGGCTTTCATTAGTAAACCAGTGGGAATTTTCCAGGTGTATTTATATTGAGTATTTTTTAGGTGGAATTCCATACAATATTTGAAAGGTGACATTCCTACATACAAAATTATTAACACTAAGACAATCTGTTGAGCGACGGGGAGAGCTACACGGGCTACAACGGGACGACGAACGAGTACGGGCAGGTGGTCTTCACCCTGCCTGAAGGGGATTACCGATTCCGGGCGGATTTGAACAGGACGCACTTCTGGAGCGGCGAGGAGAACCACTGCACGATACCGGGCTGTGAGAGCGCCGTGGTGGAGCTGCCGGGGGCGTTCTACGCAGAGACGGCCACGATCGACTATACCTACGACCCGCTCTACCGGCTGACTGCGGCGGACTACGACACGGGCATTTACTTCCACTATACCTACGACGCGGTGGGCAACAGACTGAGCCAGACCACCGATACCGCCACCACCAACTACACCGGAGTTTACCCTGAGCTTGTCGAAGGGACATCGCCAACCGCTTAACGGCAGCGGACTACGACACGGGGATCTACTTCCACTATACTTACGACGCGGTGGGCAACAGGCTGATTACTGGATTCCTAATCAACTGACTGACTTCGTATCCTTATGGTTTTTACTGAAAATATCTCAACTTTGCGATTGCCCCATTTTGCGTGATTTTCACCCTTGACATCGAATTGAATTTTATATACAATGTATCAAAGTTGTTTGTGATACCAATCGGTAGGCATAAACAACTTATTTCCAGGAGAAAGTGATTAGATACAAAACCGCTCTCAATGGTGCTTATACTCAATGGCTTCAAGATTGACTTTTTAAGATCGGGTTAGGGACTATGCTAACTGGCGATGACACATTGCGCGTGATAATCCATTTTGCGGAAGATAAGTCGGCGGCCAATTATTGGCTTGCAGGCGGATTGCTCGTCTTCATGTTTGGGATGGTCTTGGGTGGTAAATACGTCGGCGAGGCTCTTAAAGGGCGCTCCACTTACCCGCGCACCTTTGATTTTATTTTCAGGCCGTTCCCTCGCAATGCGAAAACCATCCTGGCCTTCCCGCCTCTGTTTTTCGCTGGGAGGACGGTTGGAGGCGTGCTGGGCGCGTTGATCTCCCAGACAGATCAAGAGACGTGCGGGGTGTTCATACCTCTTGTCATGGGGATCTTCTGGGGGATAGCGCCCACTTACGCTGTATGGCGGTTTGGCATGAAACACTTCTATGTCCTGTCAGTCACTTTTATCGGGATCGGCTTGGGGATCGGTGCGTTCAGCTTTGGTTTTGTTCTGGGCATTTCTTTTTACTACTTGAGCATCGGCCTGGCTTTGTTCGCCCTGGGATGTGTGGCGTTGGTGCAATTCCTCCATCGTCATAAACCGGTCGACCTGAACGGAGAGAGCCCATGAGTGATAACGACACCTTACAACGCATGATCGATGTCGACCGGCTCGTCCACGAGCCTGCCCGCCTCGTCATCCTGACCGTTCTTTACGTCGTCGAATGGGCTGATTTTATTTTTTTGCTCCACCAAACCGGCTTGGGCAAAGGCAATCTGTCATCGCACCTGTCGCGGTTAGAACAAGCGGAATACATCACCATAGAAAAGACCTATCGAGGTAAGACGCCCATGACCACTTGCCAGATGACCGAAAAAGGGCGGGCCGCATTTGAAGCCTATCATGAGCAGCTCAAGGATTATGTTGATTCAGTAAACAAGTAAGCCCTTATTCAGGTCAGGGTGGGATAGATTTGTTGGATAACCCCTTGACTCGACAGACAGAAAGGAAAAATATCCCATGTTTAAAACGAAAGATCTATTGCAAAGCCTTCTAATTTTCACCCTCTTGCTGGTTGGCTGCAATGCAGCAGACTCTCCAACAGACGCGCCGGCAGACTCCCCGGCACTCACTATAGAACCGTTCGCCCCCACTTTCGAAGCAGGTTCCTGCCCCTTCGATGTCCCCGCGAGCGTTGGGGATGCCGTCGAATGTGGATTTGTCACCCTGCCGGAAGACCATAACGCCCCAGACGGCCCGGCGATCCGCATCGCCGTCGCCATCTTGAAAGACCAGGGCGATGGACACCAACCCGATCCGGTGATGCTCCTGCACGGCGGCCCGGGTGAGAAGACTGTGGCAAGTTCGCTCGCATTAGCGCAAATCTTGGCGCCCCTGCATCCCAACCGCGACCTGGTCATCTTCGACCAGCGCGGCGTTGGCCTTTCAGAACCGGCTCTCGAGTGCCCGGAATTCGCGGAGAGCTATCTCGCCCACCTGGACGAGACGGATCCCGATATCCAGCTGCAAGCCGCTTTCGATGCCTGGCTGGCCTGCCGCGACCGTCTCTTGGGGGAAGACCTCGACCTGTCGGCTTACAACACCACCCAGAATGCCGCCGACGCGGATGCCATCCGTATTGCCTTGGGCTACGACCAGGTCAACCTGTACGGCGCCTCGTACGGTTCGCACCTGGCGCAGGCTGTGATCCGGGACTTTCCGGAATCGATCCGCAGCGCGGTCATTGCTTCGGTCTGGCCCCTGGAGAAAAGCCTCACCGTAGACCAGGCAACGACCATCTCGAATAGCATCTTGCGCCTGATGGCTGCCTGCACGGCGGATGGAGCCTGCAGCACGGCATATCCGAACTTGAAAGACACCCTTTTTGAGGTCATTGACCGCCTGAACGAACAACCGGTTCCGGTCACCCTCAGGCATCCCTCGACCGGTGAGACCTACCCATCTTATCTGACCGGGGACGCGGTGGTGGGCAACCTGGCCTTTTTCCTCTATCTGACGGATGTCATCCCGGTCTTGCCCCAGGCGATTTACGATGTCTACGATGGAGACTATGAACTCATGACCCAGTTGAGCAGCACGAAGTTGGCGCTCTTGGATGCGCTCACACGCGGGGTAACGATGACGACGCTGTGCAAAGATGATCTCATCGGCCACACACCCGAGGACCTCCTGAACGTCATGGCCGGGCTGCCCCGTCAGTTGGCAGGTAGCGCCGACCCTGAGGTCGCGATTGAATACAGCGTCTTCAGTATATGCGAGGAGTGGCCGGTTGAGGAGGACGAGGCCTGGGTCAGGGAACCGCTGGTCAGCGATGTGCCCATCCTTGTGTTGGGAGGCGAGTTCGATCCGGTGACACCGCCTGAATACGGCAGGCTGGTCGATAGCTACTTGAGTAACAGCTACTTCTTCGAATTCCCCGGCATCGGCCACAACGTCACTTTGAATGAGTGTGTCCGCAGCATCTCCGGAGGATTCGTGAGTGACCCCGACCAGGCCCCGGATGCCAGTTGCATCCAGGAGATGCCGCCTGTGGCCTTTACCCTGCCGGTCGAAGAGACGGACATTACCTTTGAGCCGTACGAAAACTCGGAGTTGGGCATCCAGGGCGTCGTACCGGCGGGTTGGAACGAAGTCGACCCTGGCATTTTTGCCCGGAGCAATCCTGCAGTAGACATGGCCGTTTTCCAGATTGCGGCCGATAGCGGCGTCAGCATCGACGAATTATTGCCGGCCTTGCGCGATGGATACGGTCTGGAAAGCGCGCCTGAAAAAATCACCGAGCGTGAGGCCAACGGGCTTACCTGGTCGCTGTACACGTTCGAGGTTCAGGGCCTACCCAGGAATCTTGCCCTGGCTGAGAGCGACGGGTTGACCCTGATCTTTATACTGCGAAGCGATCCGGATGAACGCGACAGCCTCTATCAGACCGTTTTCCTGCCAATGGTAGACGCTTTGGTTCCACTGCAGTAGTCATCCTTCGTCAAAGGCTTGTTGAGTAAAATTACTCACACCCTCATTCCCTTACAACATTACGCCGTTAAATAAAGACCTGTCAGACCTGGTGCTCGACCTGACAGGTCTGATTTTAATTAAACGACGATATTGACCAGCTTGCCCCCCACGACAATGACCTTCTTGGGCTTCTTCCCCCCCAGGAACTTCTGCACGGCGGGGCTGGCCAGGGCTGGGTGTGCACCGAATAAATCAGGTTGATTCCTCGTTATAAATAATAGATGTATGATTCTACAAGGAGGTTCTTTTAAATGGCAAAACTAAACTACTTCATACTTATCGGTGCAGTACTCACCACCCTTATCGCTATTCTTCATATCATCCTGGTGTTCAAACCAGCCCTCTTCAGGTACATCAGTGGAGGGGTAGAATCCGATCTGGCGGATATGGCTATCGGTGGATCGAACCAAACCAGACTCATGACGATTGGATTGGCGGTGATCTTCGCTGTTTGGGCGATCTATGGATTTTCTGGCGCCGGGCTGATTGGGCAGCTGCCCCTCCTGCGTGCAGGACTCATCCTCATTGGTGTGATTTATGTCTTGAGGGCGCTGGCCATGCCGACCGAAATTAACATGGTCATGAACCAGGGCTATCCCGTCCAGTTCGTTGTTTTTTCGGCGATATCGTTAGTAACGGGGCTTTTCTACCTCGTCGGTACTTTTACATAATACTTGATGAAGTGCCCAAACCGTACATGAAACAAAGGCGCAAGATTATGCACCTTTGTTGAGGTTTCACGTTGTAGGGGCAGGTTGCGATCCTTCGGATCGATAAACCTGCCCCCTACGTTATTATTCTAAGTATTTACACCACGATGTTGACCAGCTTGCCCCCCACGACGATGACCTTCTTGGGCTTCTTATCCCCTAAAAACTTCTGCACGGCGGGGCTGGCCAGGGCTTTCTCTTTGGCTTCGGTTTCGGCGATCCCCACGGGCACGTCGATGCGGTCCCGCAGTTTGCCGTTCACCTGCACCACCAGGGTGACCATCTCCTCGGCGGCGGCTTCCTCATCCACCTCCGGCCAAGGCTGGGTGTGGATCGAGTAGGGTTTCGCCCTACGTTCCCACAGCTCTTCAGCGATGTGGGGGGTGATAGGGGCCATCATCCGTAGATAGATATCGGCGGCTTCCTCCCAGGCGGGGGATCCGTAAGCGCCATCTTCCCGGGCTTTATACATCTCGTTCATCAGCTCCATCAGGGCAGATACGATGGTATTGAACTCGAAGGACTCATAGTCCCTGGTCACGCTGCGCAGGGTCTGGTGCAGCTTGCGGCGCAAGGTCTTGCTGACCTCTTGTGTGGGCTTTCCGGCGGACTCGATTGGTTCGGTAAAGGCTGTCCATACCCGTCGCAGCCACCTCACGGTCCCTTCAATGCCCTGGCTGTTCCAGGGTCCGCCCAGGTCCCAACGGGAGAAGAACATCAGGTAAGCCCGAACCACGTCGGCGCCGTATTCCTCGACGAGTTCGTCCGGGGCGACGACGTTGCCGCGGCTCTTGGACATCTTCTCGGTATCCTCCCCCAAGACGATGCCCTGGTTTCGCAGCTGGATCATCGGCTCGTTCCCTTCAGTGATGCCCATATCGCGCAGGGCTTTGTGGAAGAAGCGGGTGTAGATGAGATGCATGGTGGCATGCTCGATCCCGCCCGTGTAGGTGTCCACCGGCATCCAGTAGTCGTATTCCTTGGGGTCCCAGGGGGCCTGATTGTAATGCGGGCTGAGATAGCGCAGGTGGTACCAGGAGGAGCACATGAAGGTGTCCATCGTATCGGTCTCACGTTCTGCAGGTTCGCCGCAATGGGGACAGGTGGTGTTCTTCCAGGTGGGATGCAGCTTCAACGGACTTTCGCCAGTGGGCCGCCATTCGACGTCGTCCGGCAGCAGGACGGGTAACTGGTCTTCCGGGACAGGCTGGATGCCGCATTTCTGGCAGTACACCATGGGGATGGGCGCTCCCCAGTAGCGCTGGCGGGAAATCAACCAGTCACGCAGGCGGTAGTTGATGGCCCCCTCCCCGGTACCGTTCTTTTCCAGGTACTTGATGGTATCCGGAATGGTGCGGTCGGCGGGGGTGCCGGTCATCTCCCCGGAGTTGATCATCTTCCCATAAGCGATGACGGCTTCCGGTATGGTCTCCCCATCCAGGGGTTCCAAATCCTCCGGCTGGATGACGGGGCGGACTTCCAGGCCGTATTTACGGGCGAAAGCGAAGTCGCGCTCGTCGTGGGCGGGGACGGCCATGATAGCCCCCGTGCCGTAGCTCATCATCACGTAATCCGCGATCCAGATAGGTATGTTCTCATTGTTAACCGGATTGACGGCGTAAGCGCCGGTGAAGACGCCGGTCTTCTCTTTGTCGGCGGCCTCCCGCTCGATGTCGCTCTGGCGGGCGGCCTGCTCGATGTAGGCCTGGACAGCGTCGTGCTGTTCCTCCGTTGTGATGTCCACTACCAGGGGATGTTCCGGGGCCAGTACCATGAAGGTTGCCCCCCACAAGGTGTCGGGGCGGGTGGTGAAGACCTCCAGAGGGTCGCCGGCTTCGGTCTTGAAAATCACGCTGGCGCCCTCCGAGCGGCCGATCCAGTTTTTCTGCAGAAGTTCGACCCGTTCCGGCCAATCGATCTCGTCGAAGTGCAACAGCTCTTCGGCGTATTTGGTCGTGGTGAAGAACCACTGCTCCAACTGCTTCTTGATCACCGGCGTCTTGCAGCGCTCGCACACCCGGTCTTCCCCCCAGACCTGCTCGCGGGCCAGGGTGGTGTTGCAGTTCGGGCACCAGTCCACGGCTGAGTCCTTGCGGTAGGCCATGCCGTGCTTGAACAGCTGGATGAAGAACCACTGCGTCCAGTGGTAATATTCGGGGTCGGAGGAGATAGCTTCTCTCGTCCAATCCCACATGGCGCCCATACTGCGCAGCTGGTCGCGCATGCGGTCGATGTTGGCGTAGGTCCACTCTTTTGGGTGGATGTTGCTTTTGATGGCGGCGTTCTCGGCAGGCAGCCCAAAGGCGTCGAAGCCGATGGGGAACATGACGTTGTAGCCCTTCATACGCAGGTAGCGGGCGCGGGCGTCGGAGGGGGTCATGGCATACCAATGTCCGATGTGTAAATCCCCGGAGGGGTAAGGCAGCATGGTGAGGGCATAGTATTTCGGCCGGGAGTCGTCGATCACGGCATGGTAGAGGCCGTCGGCCTCCCACTTCTGCTGCCATTTCGGTTCGATCTCAGACGGATTATATCGGTCTGTGTCTTTCATCTCATTCTCATCCTTTGACAATCTTAAATGGTGTAAATCACCATCCGTGTCTGTTCTAGTTGTTTCGTCAAATCACGTGAAGGGGGTGAAGGGACGAGCGGCGGAGGGGCGCGAGAAGGGAGTGCACACCCCGTTGGCCGTATTTTGTATATATATTCATCGCGTACCTCCTTTCAATTTAGTGCTATGCTTTGATAGTTCTTAGTTTGGTAGTCAATTCAAGTCAAACTCTCAAAGCAACTAACTACCCAATTAACTATCCAACTACCAAACTACCTAGCTAATCAACTACCCAACTACTTAACTAAAAAGACCCTTCCATCACACAGGGACGAAAGGGACTTCCGCGGTACCACCCTGCTTGCCTGGGTAAACACCCAGACCGCTTGGTGCGCTGTAACGGGCGTATCCGTTGTCGGCTAGTGGTCTGAGAATGCCGAAGGCATTCTCTTAAATTTCGAACAGTGATCTGTTCGAAATCATTCACCAACAAAGTCTGCCCCGGTTTGGGGCTGGCAGGCGAGTTCGACCTTGGATTTCGTACTCTGCGGGCACTTTGCCGGGCTTCCACCGGGTGATCCCGACTCGCTGGCAGATGGCCTAGTACTCCTGCCGACTATCATATGAAGTTGTTAATCCTGGTGGACCCAGTGGGGATCGAACCCACGACCTCCACAATGCCATTGTGGCGCGCTCCCAGCTGCGCTATGGGCCCTTCTGTTAATATGCAACGCCAGTGGACCTGGCGGGATTTGAACCCGCGACCTTATCAGTGCGATTGATACGCTCTCCCAACTGAGCTACAGGCCCGGGTCACGTAGAAGAAAATTGTAACTGAGGGGTAGGGGGATGTCAAGTGGCATGAGGGCAGGCGCAGTTGATTCGTAAGTTGAAGCATCTATTATTAATCACCTCAAAGGCACAAAGACACGAAGGTATAAAAGGTTTATTAGGGAAAATAGTAATAGATTCTTTGTGCCTTCGCGTCTTCGTGGTTAAATCTAATTAAGGGGTCACTCTTTTAGTAAGGCGTGGAATAACGCAATCTCTCGATTTACCTAGAATACACACCCATCAGTTCGGTTTCTGCCAGGATGTGGCCTTCCATCAGGCTGATGAGTCCGGCGTTGTTGATTTCGGATGAAGCTTCCAGGAGGATATCCAAAGCGTAAAGTTTGAAGAAGTAGCGGTGTGTCCCGCTGGGAGGGCAGGGGCCGCCGTACTCCATCCTGCCCCAGCTGTTCCTGCCGTGTGAACTTCCATCTTCAAGGGTCGATCCTGTCGGTACAGCCTCAGGCAGAGAACGGGCATCTGCGGGGATGTTGTACAGTACCCAGTGCACCCAGGTACCACCGGGTGCATCGGGGTCGTCCATGATGAGGGCGAAGGACTGGGTCCCGTCCGGGGGATCGGTCCATTCCAACAGGGGGGAGAGAGCCTCCCCATCGCAGCTGAATTTCGCAGGGATAGCTTCCTCATTCACGAATTCAGGACTGGTCAAAACAAAGGGTATGGGTTCATCTGCCATAACGTCCTCCGTTGGCGGGGCCGTGGTGGGGGCTGGGATTTCATCGATCGGCGGCGGCGTTTTTTCAGGGGGGGCTGTTTCGGCGTTGGTTGGGGAACAGGCAGCCGCAACCAGTATGATGAAAGTAAGAGAAATGATTAATTTTTTCATAGGGACTCTCCTTTTCTATATCCCATTATACACATATATAATGTAAGAACAGTTTGGGATGCGCTTATTCGAGGATCAGGATTCTGGGGTAGATACTGGGCGAGAACGCCGCCAGGAGATGACGAAGAGAATCCCGGGAACGACAGCCAGCGACAAGATCGCCAATCCATTCAATGGGAAGGGCCTGGCATTGATGACCCAATATAAGACGTAATTCGCCAGGAAGAAGACGATGTTGAGGATGCCGCCCAGCAATTCTCTTTTCCAGGCCAGGCCCAGGCTGGCGACGCTGAGCATCATCAGGACAGGCAAGAGATTCTCGATGGGCGGGTAGTCCTCCCCGGTGTGGGGGAAAGCCAACTCGCCTATGAGGATGAGGATTGCGAATACAATGACGATCGCGCTCCAGATACGGGCCACCCGTTGAAGAGGGGTAAGTTTGACTTTTTCCTGCTGCTCTTCCATAAGACCTCCTAGACATTTGCCGTCTCTTCCTATTGTAAGGAGTTATCATCCCGAAGTCTAGAGGGCAAGCAGGCAGTGAAGGGATGCTATAATTCTAGAAAATTCAACCCCAGGAGGAGAAATGCCTATCCCTGAAACAACCTTCAAGAAACGACAAGAGAAACTCGCCAATCTTCTTAAAGAAACTGGATTGAAGGGATTGGCCCTCAACCCAGGCTCGAGCCTGACCTATTTCACCGGTCTGCATTTCCACCTCTCAGAACGCCCCGTGGTGGGGCTTTTCACGCCCGAACAGACCCCGGTCCTTATCCTGCCGGAACTCGAAGCGGCAAAACTGGAAAACCTGGCTTACCCACTTACCCCCTGCACCTACCCTGAGGATCCGGATAAGTGGGGCGGCGCTTTCCAAGCCGGGGCAAAATCAGTCGGTCTGAAGAGTGGGAAGGTGGGTGTGGAGGACCGCTGCTTTCGCTTCCTGGAATTAGAATTGTTGAAGGCGGCTATGCCGGAGGTCGAATTCGTCAACGCCGTCGATACTGTGGCACGGCTGCGGATGGTTAAAGATGAATTCGAAACCGCTGCCATGCAGGAAGCGGTGAATGTCGCCCAGGCCGCCCTGGAAGCCGCCCTCCCCCTCGTGAAAATTGGGATGACGGAAAAGGAGCTGGCAGCGGAACTGGTCATGCAGATCTTCCGACAGGGCAGTGAAACCACCCTCCCCTTCCAGCCCATCGTCGCCACAGGCCCCAACAGCGCCAACCCCCACGCCTTCCCAACAGACAGGCCATTGGCGGCCGGTGACCTGCTGGTGATCGATTGGGGTGCGAATATTGATGGATACTTCTCCGACCTGACCCGCACCTTTGCCGTGGGTGAGGCCAACCCCGAACAGGAGAAAATCCACAAAATCGTGCAGGAGGCCAACGCCGCTGGCAGAGCTATCGCCAGGCCGGGCATCCCCTGTGGAGATGTCGATGAGGCCGCCCACCAGGTCATCGATAAAGCGGGATACGGCGAATATTTCACCCACCGCACGGGGCATGGGCTGGGGATGGAAGTCCACGAAGAGCCGTACATGCGCGCCGGCAACCCCCTGCTTTTGGAAGCGGGGATGACCTTCACCATCGAGCCAGGCATCTACGTCCCAGGGAAGGACGGCGTGCGGGTGGAGGATGACGTGGTCGTGACAGCAGACGGGCTGCACAGTTTCAGCGACATGGAGAGAGGGCTGCGAATCGTCGGGTAGCCATTGTTATCATGGAACATCGATAGATGAGTAATACCAAAGGACTGCCGCGCATCATCCCCACAGCCGAGCCTTATTTCCTGCCCGGCGGGCCGGTCGGCTGCCTGCTGATCCACGGGTTCACGAGCACGCCCAGGGTGATGCGACCCTTGGCGGACTTCCTTCACCAGCGAGGATACACGGTTTTGGGCATCCGGCTGAGCGGGCACGCGACGGGCATCGAAGATATGATGCGGGCGCGCTGCCAGGACTGGCTGGCTTCCGCCGAGGACGGCTGGCACCTCCTGCGCGGGCACACAGAGCGGGTCTTTGCCATGGGGTTTTCGTTAGGCGGGGTCTTATCCCTCTTGCTGGCGGATAAATTCCCGCTTGCCGGGGTGGTCACGATGGCCTCCTTCTACGAGATGCCCAACAAACTGGCAAAAACACTGGGGCCATTACTCTTGCCGATGAGCAAGGTGATCCCCAAACTAAAGAAGGGTGGCGGAGGGTGGTTTGTGCCTGAACGGGAGAAAGAATACCTGGCCTACAAATACAACCCGGTCAGCCCGGTATGGGAGCTATCGCTGCTGCTGAAACAGCTCCGGGAAGCCCTCCCGGACACCCACACCCCGGCACTCATCATCCATTCAAAAGACGACGATTACGTCCCGCCAATCCAGGCCGAACGCTTATACGAACACCTGGGCAGCCAAGACAAAACACTTTTGTGGGTGGAGGGTTCGGGACACATTATCACCCGCGACGGCAATCCGACTCAAGTGTTTCAACCCATCGCTGATTTCGTAGCAAGACTGTCAACTTGAATTCTCACAAGGAATATCAATGGAAATCAAGAAATACCAGCTTATCCCCACAGCAGAGCCTTTCTTCTACCCTGGCGGACCGACCGGGTGCCTGCTCATCCATGGCTTTACGGGCACGCCGAAGGAGATGCGGCTGTTGGGAGATTATCTTTACCAGCAGGGGCATACCGTCTTAGGCGTGCGTCTGGCCGGGCACGCCACGCGGGTCGAGGATATGATCCGCTCCCGCTACCAGGATTGGCTGGCCTCCCTCGAGGATGGGTGGCATCTGCTGCAGGGGCAATGTGAACGGATTTTCGTTGTCGGCTTTTCCCTGGGGAGCGTGCTGGCGCTGACCTTTTCGGCCAGTTTCCCCGTGACAGGCGTAGTATCGCTGGCAGGGCCGTACGAGATGCCGCATAAGCTGGCAAAAACCTTGGGGCCTTTACTGGTCCCAATAAGCAAGATCGTGCCAACCATGGCTCAAGAAGAAGCAAGGTGGTTCAAGCCTGAGATGAGGACGGACCACATCTTTTACCCGAAAACGCCTGTCCGGTCTGCCTATGAACTCATCCGGCTGATCAAGCGGATGAAGTCTCTTCTGCCGGGTTTAGATGTCCCTGTGCTGGTCATCCACAGTAGGGACGACCGCAGCATCTTCCCTGAAAATGGAGAGATGCTCTTCGAACATATCGGCAGCCAGGATAAAACCCACATATGGGTAGAAGGCAGCAACCACAACCTCGTCCGGGATGGGGATACCTCGAAAGTATTCGAGCCAATCGGGGGATTTATCAAGCGAATCAATGCTGGTTGAGGCTGAAAAAATCCAACAGTATTTATAAGAATCTTATGCTGAACGGATTGACAATACATGAAAATGCATGCTACAATGCAATGCTTGTTTACAGAAGTTCTGAAAAAAAAGCCCCCTTTTGATTTGGAACCCATGAAAGACGAAGCAAAAAATCTTTGAAAGGAGTCCAAATCATGTCCGAGAAGGAACAAGGAACCGTAAAATGGTTCAACGGAGCAAAGGGCTTTGGTTTTATCGAGCGCGAATCCGGAGACGATGTCTTTGTACACTACAGTGCCATCAAGAGCGATGGCTTCCGCACCCTGGATGAAGGCCAGCGGGTGGAATTTATCGTGACTGAAGGCCAAAAAGGCCCGCAGGCACAAGACGTTGTTCCGCTGTAAAGCGATCGATAGACAGTAGTTCTTTAGAAAAAGGACAGGGCAGTTCAATGAGCTGCCTTGTTTTTTTTATTCCAATCATTAATGGAGTCATATATTACTTATTCCGCTCAACTATTGCGTATTTCGTACATGCATCATAATATTATGTCACACATTCTGTTATACTAAACTCTTTCAACTATAGTAAGATTTGGGCGAGATTTTGCTGCAAAAGAACAGATTAATGATAAAGGCAAAAAAGACGAACATGACAACTAACAAACTGGTCAAACCACTGAATATCGGCTTCCTCTCCTTCCGCTTCCAGGGGACGGACGGGGTCTCCCTGGAGACCTCTAAATGGGCGCAAGTCCTCGGGGGGATGGGGCACACCTGCTATTATTTTTCCGGGCTGTCCGACCGGCCCCAAGAACGATCGATGGTCGTCGAGGAGGCGCATTTCCTCCATCCGGAGATCCGGGAATACTACTTCAAGTTCTTCAACAGCACTCAGCGGACCGAAGAAGAAACGGAGTGGATCCACCACATGAGAGAGGCGTTCAAGCTGCATATAAGAGCATTTATCAAAGAATTCAATCTCGATCTACTCATCCCCGAGAATCTGTTGTCTTTCCCCCAAAACATTCCTCTTTCGATGGCTTTAGCCGAGGTCATCGCTGAAACCGCCATCCCGGTCATCGCCCACCACCACGACTTCACCTGGGAACGCAAGGATTTGCTGGTGAACTCCATCCAGGACTACATCGACATGGCGGTCCCACCTAACCTACCGTCGATCCAGCACGTCGTCATCAATACATCTGCGGGGCACCAGCTGGCACGGCGTGCAGGTATCAGCTCGACCATCATCCCGAACGTGATGAACTACGAAGAACCGCCGCAAGAGCCGGATGATTTTTCTTCGGATTTACGGGAAGTACTCGGATTGGACTCAGACGAACTCTTCATCCTCCAACCGACCCGGGTCGTGCAGCGGAAGGGTATCGAACACGCCATCGAGTTGGTTAGCCGTCTCAAACGAAAAGCCCGGCTGGTCATCTCCCATGCGTCTGGCGATGACGGGATGGAGTACGAAGAGCGGGTGAAAGACTATGCCAACCTTATGGGCGTCAAAGCGATCTTCTCATCAGGACATTTCGCTGAAGAGCGCGGCCGTACCAAAGATGGAAAGAAGATATACAGCCTGTGGGATGCCTATCCCCAGGCCGACCTGGTGACCTACCCCTCCTTGGTGGAAGGATTTGGGAACGCCTTCCTCGAAGCGCTGTATTTCAAACGCCCCATCGTGGTGAACATCTACTCGATCTATGCCACCGACATACGCACCAAAGGGTTCAAAGTCATCGAGTTCGACGATTACATCACAGAGAAAACGGTGAAAGCCACCATGGAGATCCTGGACGACCCGGAATTGGAAGCCGCAACCTGTGAATACAACTACCAGGTCGCCCTGCGGCACTTCTCCTACCGGACGCTGCGGAACAAGCTGTCGGTCTTGCTGACCCACGCCTTTGGGATGAAGGGTGGATGATTTTATGGGGGATTATGTCTAGAGAAATTCGATCAGGTGAGTTAGCGCTGTTTACCGTAAATGACCTCCATATCAGGTTTTTCTACAGTGTAGTAGTGCACCCAGATATAGAGGTGGCTGAAGGCGGCTGATAGGAGGGCGGCTTTCGACGCCCAGATGATACCGGGAATCCATAAGGCCAGAAAACCTATAGCGTACATGGCATTATCGGTGTATTTAAAAATCCCTTCGCTTACCATTGGCAGATCCCGGGCAGCTGGATCGAAATGATCGATCCCCAGGGCGCGTTCGATCCCAAAATATTTCAAGACAGAGTACATGAAATATGGAAGGGGGATGAACAAAAGGACGCTGGTGATAATCCGGAAGTGTGTGCTTAGCGCCATGCTGTCAGCGTTGGCGATGGCTAAGAGAATGATAGAGACGGGGCGGGCGAGGAAGAGGAGCATGAAGATAACGCTGAAAACCTCAAAAGCCTTTTCGCCCAGTCGGCGCGTCATCCACTGCCTGTGAAGCTGGACGCGCCATCCCAGGGCAACGAATATCTGATGGATAATGGGGATCAGAATGGACACCCACAACCAGGTCGATGAGTCGATTCCCCACAACGATCCGGCCTGCATCCCTTCTATGAGGGATATAAAATATGCACCTCCCAATAACGCCGCTAAAGAGAGGCTGTGCCAGCCTTGCTTTTCGAAAGCTTTATACATCATCACCTATTTCAAAAGATTCCCCAAATAACAAGAAGTGTTCATCTTCAGTCGACAGTATCAACTGGTCGTTCTCAACCAAGATTTTAACGGCATTCTTCAATATCTCCATGTAAACCTTCTCCTGCTCCATGATGCCGGGTGGGGTCTCACAATATTGTTTTGTCACGACCATATCCGAGATGGAAATTTTTTCACCCTTCAACGTATACCCAGCCTGATAGGCATTACAGCCGGTGGTTCCGTTGATATTGTCTTCGTAGATGTTCAGCGTGACCCGGGCTTCAGCAATAGGGGCGCGGTCATCCAAGGATACCAGTTTCCATTCGGCTTTCCCTAAATCTTCTAAGGTGAGCTGGGAAGCCCCACAAGCGGCCAAGAAAACCGCGCATAATCCGAGTAACCCATTCCGCCACATAATATTCACCTCCGTATTCGCTACAAGCCCCCGCAAACAAATGACTGAATTTTTCACATATAGGCCACTATACTAGCCAATGTCATTATAGCACTCATGTGTGCAGAAAAAATAACGCGTTGGTCATAGTTAGTCTTTCGCCAAAATTAAGTATGAAACTCCTATGGAATTATTTTGTTTCCATTCTTATATACTAAGCTAAAATGGATTCACCAGGCTTATGCATATGAAGGGGCTGCCTGATGACAGATAATTTCGAATTGAAACTCCCCAAGGTACCCAAAAGGGTCTACCTTGTGTATAACCAGGTCGTTCATCCAATCATCAATATCGTCACACGAATCGGGCGCGGTGAGAATAACGACCTCGTCATCCGGGAAGTAAGTGTTTCCAGAGAGCATGCCGCCATTCGGCTGGAGAATGACGATTTCGTCCTCTATGATCTAAATTCTTCCAACGGCACTTTCATCAACCAGCGGCCTGTGGAAAAACAAATTCTCAAACCGGGCACATTGTTCTACCTGGCCGACGTTGCCATTGTCTTCGTGAAGGACGATAAAAGGGTCACCGACAGCCTGCACAAAGATACAGGTGAATTACAGAAGTGAGTCTAATTATCATTAAATCGTGAAACACCGATCAACTGATTACCTGGCTCCTGATTCCTAATCGACTAGATTGACTGCCCACCTTTACAACAATAACTGAAAAGCTATCAAATCGTGATTGCCTAAATATAGGAAAAAGGATTATCTATTCAAAGTCTCTCCAAATGGCTATAATGGAGAATAGCTGATTTATGAACCAGAAAAGGAGGAGAGATGATACCTTCAAAACCTAAATGGTTGATTATTCTCATATCGATCATCATCCTTTCAGCAGGATGCTTTCCGTCGGGACTATCACAGGATGATGCCGTCGCGACCCAGGTGGAGGGGACGTTGAGAGTGCACGCTGTTGAAACGAGTGTAGCCGCCACAGTTGTCGCACAATCGAGCGGTGATTCAGGAGAACCACCACCAGGTGGGGAAGAAGCAGGACCGCCACCGACCGATACACCGACCGCCACGATCTCCGATCCCCCTACAGCCACCCCCACTCCCACTCTCAGCCCGCCGATGGTCTTCGTGACCACCGCAACAAACTGCCGGACAGGCCCGGGTATGGATAGTTACAAAAAGATTGGGGGGCTACTGCTCGATGAAACCACCGAGGTCGTCGGCCTGCCCGAGACCGAAATGGAATTCGCCATCGTTAAAAACCCGGATGATGCCGGAGTCTGCTGGCTGTATCTTGGCTATGCCAATTACAGCTACAGCTACCTCAAAGCAAATTATCCCAACCTGCAGCTTTACGCTATCCCCGACCCCGATCCCGGTTCGATTGCCGGAATTGTGTGGGACGACAAATGCAGCCAGTATGGCGGTTCGCCGCCACCCGGATGCCTGGATACAGTCCCCTATACAGCCAACGGAATCCTGGACTCGGGTGAGACCGGATTCGAGGGAGTCCTGGTGGAGTTGGGTGAGGGGTCCTGCCCATCGACGGGCTATGCGAGCACAAACACGAATGCCAGCGGTGGGTATACCTTCAACAATCTACCGGCGGGTGATTACTGTGTCTCTATCGATGCGGGGAACGCCACAAACTCAGTCATCTTGATCCCCGGTGGCTGGTCATTTCCGAATGATAATGCCCGTCATAATGTCACCGTTGGCCCGGCAGAGTTAGTGACCGGCATCAGCTTCGGCTGGGATTGGCAGCTCGACTAACATTTCCTGGATTTAATAAACTGCACCAAAAGACCTGATAGCGTTTGGTTGCGATTCTTCAGGTCGGTAAACATTTCTATATTTTTTTATCGTAAGGGCGTCGGTTTGTTCTTACCGCGCATCCTGCGCCCTATGTGAATACGTCTGATTGAAAAACAGGGAAGCTTTCCTCCGCTATCGCTCTGTCTGTACAATTTGTGCTGTATGAATATTTCCGATTGTAATTTTTTGTAGTGCATTTCTGAGTATTTAATCCTGCTAAATCTTGGGCAACCTAAAAAGCTAGGCCGGTAAGTACCCGTAAGTTATAATCTGTCGAAGACGGCCAAATCATGAGTCGGGCGTGTCGTACATAGTTGGTCAAACATGGTATGGAGGTGTTACATGGATCGCTTGATAATGCTGATCCGGTTCTGTTACTGGCTCGGGGCAATCTTGGATGGAGTAGTTGGTGTTCAGCTTTGGGCAAACTTGCTTGCAGGTCAGCAATACGATCTTGACGGTCAGCGACTGTCTGCTCTCATGTTAGGCTGGGCTTTCTTGCTTATCTGGGCTGACAGAAAACCAATCGAGAGAAGAGGTGTGCTGCTGTTGACCGTGTTTCTGTTCGCCTCAGGATTGTTCTACTCAGCATATGCTGTGATCACTCAGGGAGCCACGTGGAGCGAGGTTCTTCCTCTTAGTGCAGCCATCCTGGTTGTAGGTGTGCTATTCTGCATAGCATACCGCCAGGGATCACGATTGGCACAGCAACCACATGGCACTGAGTAGCCATCACACCCAACCAGCGCCCATAGCCGGCGCGTCAATCGATAGCTGGCAATAACTTCACGGTAATGAAGGGATGCACACACTAATTCCCAAATTTCTAAGAGTAATCGGTTTTGTGCTGGTTCTGTTTGGTTTAGTGGCAGCCTACTATGGGCCATTGGAAATATTCGTTTTCTATCTTTTCTCGGAAGGCGGCCAATTCCACTATGATGGTTTTAGTGTGGGATCGTTTTGGTTTGCTGCTTTGGTAGTCCAGAATATTGGCTACTACATCATCGCAGCCTTGTTTCTTCCAGTTGGAATTGGGCATCTGAAGCAGTGTCGCTGGGCACTGACGTTTACCCAACTCTACTTGTGGTTTTGGTTAGGCGTAGGAGTCCTGCTGTTGAGCAGTTTCATCTCACTCATCCCATCGATATTCAAACTTGAACAGAACCAGGATGGATTGCTTTTGCAGACTATCACAATCGGGGTATTTCTGCTCTTTGCGCTGGTTTTATTGCCGGTCTTTGGGCTTTGGTTCTACCGGAGTGAGAAAGTCAAGTCTGTATTTGGCGAGCGTGACACCAAAACCTATTGGACGGAAAGATATCCATTTCCTTTGTTAGCCTTGTTGCTTCTGTATGTCATCATCATCGTGGTTTTGCATCTGGCCATTTTCCTTCAAGGCTTGTTCCCACTCTTTGGCCAAATCATGTTGGGGAGACCATCCGCTTACGTGATTGCACTTTGCATTCTCATTTTGGGCATTTTGATCTATGGGACTGTGCGGTTAGAAAAATGGGCCTGGTGGGTTTCAGTGGTATATGTTTCTTTGTTGGCCGTTTCGTCGGCGATGTCGTTTTCCAACTACAGTTTTTACGATATTATTCAGATGATGAATTTACCGGCCTATGAGATGGATTTGTTGGACAAAATGATTGTCTTCCACGATATGCACATCACAGGGTTGGTGGTTGTTCCGCTGGGAATTGCTTTGGGTTTGCTGGTATACTCGAAACGATACTTTGGACAAAGACACATACCTGGGAAGTTGAATGCCAGATGACCCCAGTCGTGGGTGAGGGGTCGTGCCCTTCAACTGGCTGCGCCAGTGCGAACACGAACGCCAGCGTGGGGTATAGCTTCGGCTGGGATTGGCAGCTCGACTGACTCGGATTAACTAAATTTGCCAATATTACAAAACATCGTAGGGACAGGTTTAGAAACCTGTCCCTATATATATCAAGTAAGGGCGCAACACGTTGCGACAGACTCAAAGAGGCAAGAATCGTTTGTTCTGGGAGTTGATATTCAACGGCTTGCATGACCAGTGATGGGCGGGATTAGATAATCCCCCCGTCAGGTGTTCCCTTTGATAGCACGTTCTTGATTTGATTAAGGTATCGTAACATCACTGATGTGTAAAATCATTGGATAGTCCTTGATGAGTAAGTCATGAATAACCAAATTTCCATCTTCTATGTTAAAGGTTAATTCCTGCTCGATACCATTTAAAACATCAATGCCAATAATTTTTTCAGCAGACAACTCCTGGATTGTGATTGATGAACTTACACCAGGATCGTAATCGACAGCAATTCCATCAGACCAAATTACCACTAACTTATCTCCATTTAACAGAGCAAAATTGTAATTGGCAATGATTGGCACCTCACTCTCGATTTCTACCAAAAGGTTTGTAGGCTCAGCCCCTGCTAGTATGGTGCTTAAATTCCGAATTACCATCACCGCCTCAGGGAGCAGTTCGAGTGATTCAAGCGCTAAACCGGTGGTCAAGTTCATACCTAAGTGCATTACGATACCCCGACCATAGTATTTAGCAACCTCGATTGGGCTGTATTCATCATATTCATATATATTGGGATTTGTATTAGGATTTAATGAAGACCTCCAATTTAACTCGTGGGCCCAGAACTCACCGGTAAAACCATATTGATAGGCGGTATCTCGTATCAAGTCTACGATAGAAGGATAGTCATAGTAGTATTGATCTGTAAATAATCCTGGGTAATACTCCTTGTATGTATCATATTTCGGGGAAGTACCATACATAGGATGCCAACTAATTGCATCTACCAATGGCATGATATCAGATTCGATAACACCAAATAAATATTGGAGATCCGAAGTTGCTCCCACCACGATCTTGGCATCTGGGTTTTCTTGGCGAATGATAGGAAGAGCCCGTTTGACCAATTCTACATAATCACTAACTTCAACATATTGTCCTGTGAGATAAGTCCCTTCAGGTTCGTTTAGGATCTCATAATACTGAATCTTTCCTTTAAAGTGATTTACAATGAATTGCACATATTCAAGGTAACGTTGTATTTCATCCTCTACTTGAAATCTCGAGTATTCAGGGCTTAGATCCTGTTCAGCAATTTTAGAATCTTGAAACACAAGTGTGTAGTAAATTGTGATTCCTTTTTCATTCATCAAATCGATAGCTTTCTCTTGGCAGGGATTTATCTGGAAATCTGAAAACTCACCAGATTCCACAGCTTCTTCCCAATCATACCAATCCACACTTACTCGTACCCATTTTAAGCCTAGCTTTTGTATCCGGTTGACAAATTCACTTGCTGCATTTACATCCGTACATCCAAGATAGTGCATCTCCCCTAGCTTATTGTCTTGGAGTTCATTGGAAGTCTTTGCATGGAATACGCTTATTGGTCTATCATTTTCTGTTTGCAATAAAACAGATTTCTCTGTTCCTGTTGTTAGGGAAGAAAATATACTGGTGTTGCCGTCGTTATCGGTGGCAGTTGCAATAAGGCTGGGACCAATAAAGGCTGAACCCTTACTGAATGTAAAATATCCCTCATTCCTGGCTATAGTCTGTCCTTCAAATTCTTTTCTACCATCATCATTGGTGGAAAAGAATTCAATAATACAATTATTACACGCATGACCTGCAATATCACCCGCTTCAAGATCAAAACTAAAAATAATAGGCGCAGCCAATTCATTATTTCCACCATCTGAAAACGAAATATCTAAACCATTATTGTAAATATTATTTTGTGTGATGGAATTCCCCAATGAGTTTTGATGGACTATGTGGATACCAGCATCATGGTTGAAAGCAATAATATTCGCCGGCCCGATGATATTGTAACTACCTCCATCTTCGACATAAATCCCAATGGAATTACCCAATGCGTCAGCGCCTGTCGAGTCAACACCGATTAGGTTGCCTAATAGACTATTAAAAGATGTTTGATTGCTCCAGATACCAATCCCTATTTCGTTATCTCCGAATACGTTCCCCTGGCCATTAGGAGTTGATCCAATATTCTGGTCTCCACCAATTGTGTTTTGTTGGGCGCCACCACTCAAAACAACCCCTGCGCCAGCAAATCCTGTGAATTGTACTCCTTGAATGACACACCAATTAGATTGAATTTGCAATCCATTTGCATATTCAGTGGCAATATTGGAACCATCCAGGATCACCCCGGCATTACTTGCATCGATGGTTATGTAGTTTTGATCTATAGACGGTAATTCCCCTTCCAATAAGATGCGAATTGGAGAATCTGGGGGAAAGATCGAAGGGTCAAATGTGATAATGTCACCGCTTTTAACGTCCTGTAATGCCTGGCGCAGGGAACTTGGGCCGTTATCAGCAGTGTTGGTAACCACAATCGTTTCCCCTTTTGGGATTGGGGTCATCGGGACTGTGGGAGACGGGCTTGGCCCACAACTATTCAAAGCAAAAATGGATAAAATAGTAACAAGGAGGGTTCGTGAAGTAACTTTTTTCATTGTTCACCTCTATCAATTGGGCTAACTTGTGATTCGAACACTATAGACATAGCAGAACTTATGGGATGCTAGCAGGCTAGTTTTTTTTTGATGCTTAAGTTAAATAATAGGATAATATACTGAGAAAAGTATAGCAAATATATAGCACAAGTATGTTGATGGGATTATAGTAGAGGTGCGTATCCTGATAACATAAACAGATGTTTTGACCAGTATACAAAATGAGCCGCCCATTCTCTAATGAGTAAGAGGGGGAAATTTTTGATTGAATTGGGCAGGCTGTGTCTACACCTCGCCACTGTGAAGAATCATAATACGGAAAGGGCACCCTGTTCCTCTGTATTTTGCTAACAAGTATTAACCTTTCTCTCATCTAGCCCCCTTGACAAAAACCTCCAAATAGATATAATGAATACAAAGCACTCTGATTAACAAAGTATTACAGTTATACAAAGTACATATTATTTCAAAGGTATTACTACTTCGGAGGTTTATGATGTCAGAAAAAATCAGTTTAAAAGATGCAGAACGAAAGGCATTCCAATCTACATACCTGGATGGCTTGAACGATATGTTATGGGGATCGACGATCTTGTCGCTTGCGATCAGCGCTATTTTACGGGAAAGCATCGATCCACCCTGGAACTACCTCCCCCTCATGGCGGTGTTTGTGATCGGGTACCCCTTATACTTCGCTGCTAAGAAATGGTTGGTCAGCCCGCGTATAGGGTTGGTCAAATTCGCCCCTCGCCGCCGGAAGAAACTCAGCAACGTGAGGTGGTTCATGATTGTATTGGTCGTGATCACATTTGTCGTGTTCCTATTTCCCTTTGTGAATCCAGGGGCACCGGTGACGGTCAAAGGTCCCTATTGGCTCGTCGATGCGGTTTTCGGATTTTTCGTGGTAGCGCTCTTCAGCATCCTGGCTTTTGCCCTCGACCAACCCCGCATGTATCTATACGGTGTGCTGTTGGGGCTTTCTCTGCCGTTCGACGTGGTGCTTGAATATACCACCGGCTGGGATTTACCCCTGGGCTTGTTCCCGGTAGCGGTTGTCATGCTGGGCATCGGCATCGTCAGTTTTGCCCGTTTCCTGCGCGATTACCCGCTCCCCGAGGGAGGCGTCTACGATGGCTCCAACGGATAAAAACAAAAACGAGCTTCATCCCCTCGCCGATATCGACCGGATCATCCACGCCCCGGCGCGCCTGATGATGCTCACCTACCTCTACGTGGTCGAGCATGCCGACTTCGTCTTCCTCATGCGGATGACAGGACTCACCTGGGGGAACCTTTCCGCCCACATCAGCAAACTCGAAGAAGCCGGATACGTGGAGGTCGAGAAGAAGTTCGTAGGGAAGAAGCCCCACTCTATAGCCAGGCTGACCGATGACGGCAGGGAGGCATTCAAAGCCTACAAAGACAGCTTGCAGCAGGTGCTCAATGACCTGCCGGATTAAGGGAAATACAAAACTTTTCTTAACAGGCTCCGCATAGAAGTGCGGGGCTTGTTTTTTAGAATTCCTTTATAAGCGAAAGACACATCTTGATAACCATAGATTTCTGATAAAATAACAATCAGATGCAGCCTGATTGAGGTCATTGCTGCTACATTACAATTCTCAATATTGATGAGTTATTGAAGGCTTTATTGGATAGATAGGATCCTTCCTGAGGAGGTATTATGAACGACATCCTTTCTTTGTCACTGGCTATCATTGCACTCGTGATTTCAATTGCCATAGCGGTCAGACAGATGCGAGGCTCCAGAAAAGCGGAAACTCTCCCTGCACTGATTGAGATGCTTGGCGAATATCGCAGTTATAAGTCCGTAAACCACCGTAAATACATCGCTGCCCAACTCCGGCAGGAGTGTGATCCTAACGAGACAGGCTATAGCAAACTTCCCAAGTCTGCAGCCAAGAAGGTCTATCCGGTCAGCTATTTCTTCGACAATGTAGGTATGCTCATCGCCGCTGGAATAGTAGACGAAAATCTCGTTCTCGGCTACATCGGTGAATCGGTTACATCCTGCTGGTCAGTACTTGAACCCTACATCCTACGAGAACGAGAGATTCGCGGTGGTGATTTTCAAGTCTACTTCGAACATTTGGCCGTCAAGGCTCGCAAGAATCCTCCCAGTCAAATACGTCGTAAATATAAACTTGAAAAAAACAGCTAACTCGTTCGGAGTCTAGGATCCATCTACATCCTACTCAGATTTGACTACGTCAATCTCGTGCTTGACCCTGGCACCACCTATTGCTATGTGGTATCGATAGTCCATTTACATGATCTGGTACCTTATGGCAAGGGGGGGGCATGACTCGATTTGATGAGTGAAGCAAAATTCGTTAGATTTCGCTTATTCAATAATAGAACTTTGACACTATTTCCAGGCAGGAAATATTTTGTTTTAATGGATTTTAAACGATGGAAAGCATATCGAATTGAGTTGGTTGAGTGGGAGATTGTAATCGCGCCTAAAGCGTTCTCCTATCCAAAATTGATATGGGTTGCTTGACAGGGGAATCAACCCTCACTATAATATTATCAAACGATATAATTTATTTTAACGATAGAGAATATTATGACGGAAAAAGATTTTCAACCTGCACCCACGATGACCATCACTGACCTCGACACCCTCAAGGTGTTCTCCGATCCCCTCCGTGTCCAGATCCTCGAAGCCCTTGCCCACGAACCCCAGACCGTCAACCAGGTCGCAGAGAAGATGGGAGTCTCTTCCAGCAAGCTGTATTATCACATCAATTTGCTTGAAAAACACAATCTCATCCAGGTGGTCGATACGACCATACACGGCAACATCATCGAAAAACATTACTGGGTCTCGGCGCTGGATATCCGCCTGGATAAGAACTTATGCTGTTTTGGGTCTTCTGAAGAGCAGGAAAACGCAACCTCGATGATGGTCGTTCCCCTCGAGACCACGCGTGAGGACATCATCCGCAGCTTGGAAGCCCGCAGGTTTGCCCTTGACCAGGGAGCTGAAGAACATCCCCGCCAAGTCGTCATCTACAGGGAAGTCAGCAAGCTCTCAGATAAACAGGCGAATGAATTGATTGCGCGCATCAAAGCCCTGACCAAAGAGTTCGAGGCAGCCTCCAACCAGGAAAAAGGGGAGGACGTGCAGACCCATGCCCTCACCATCGCTTTCTATCCCAGCTTCCATTATGAGGGAGCCCACGACGAGAACGAAAAAGAGGAATAAAGTGAGTACGCCTCTCAAAGATATTCTGGCAATAGCCAGTGAGCAATCCGGTGCTCCCGGAGCAGCCGGCATTGTAGTCAGTCAAGATGAAATTGTCGATGAGGCCGTTGTGGGTGTTCATCGTTTGGGAACGGAAGTCCCCATTACGTTAGATAGTAAATTCCATACCGGCTCAAACGCCAAGGCGATGACTGCGGCTGTTTGTGCATCACTCGTCGAACGCGGCTTACTCCGGTGGGAGACGACCCCTCTCGACGTGTTCACTGAACTGAGTGGAAATATCCTGCCTGCGTACCGGAAAATCACGCTTGAGATGCTCTTACGCCACATGGCGGGGATAAACTCATACACGGATGACGAAGCTGAGGATTATGTTCTCCCACCGCTCAATGGGGTCCCTGTCGAAGAGTACACCTCCATGTTCTCAAAATGGCTGCTCCAAAAATTAGCGCCGGTCAATGAACCAGGGACGGAGTTCTCTTATTCCAACGCAGGCTATAGTATCGCCGCAGCCATGGCTGAAGTTGTTTCCGGGCAGACCTGGGCGGCATTAATGCAGAAATACATATTCGATCCGCTAGACATAGAAGGCGTGGCTGGCAAAGGGTGGCCGGCAAAACATGACCCGGCTCAACCGTGGGGACATATCTATAAGAATGGTGAGTTGGTCCCCCACCCACCTGATGATGACTATCAATTGGAGGAGTTCCTGGCGCCTGCCGGGGATGTGTGTCTTTCTATCGTCGATTATGGGAAATTCTTACAGATGAACCTCAATGGTTTACGAGGTGGGGAGACCATCTTGACGGCCGATAGCATTCGATACCTGCATAATGACGGCAATGATGGCAGGGGCTTAGGCTGGGGGGTGGGTACATTAAAAACAATCGAAAATCTGGGTATTTTCAGTTCCCACGGTGGGAGCGCGGGGACATTTATCTGCCTCGCCGCGATCTCCCATCAAATGGATCTGGCCGTTGGATTATTTACGAATTTCGATGCTGAAGAATTTATTGATTTGTCTTTCAAAAAAATCATTGCCGAATATGCGCTGCAGTGAAGAAGCCAAAAGGAAAACCAATCAATGCAAAACCACGAGAAAGTGAATCAATCACCCAAAACAATGAAAACCTTCACCATCATCTGGGCCGGGCAGCTGGTCTCGATCCTCGGCTCCGGGCTGACCAATTTTGCCCTGGGTGTTTGGATCTTCGACCAGACCGGCCAAGCGACGCCCTTTGCCCTCACCGCCCTGTTCTCCTCCCTGCCCAGGCTTTTGTTCATGCCCATGGGTGGTTCACTTGCCGACCGCCGCAACCGCCGTTTGATTATGATCCTTGCAGACACCGGGGCCGCATTAATTACCCTGGCATTTGCACTGTTGATCCTTACCGACCAATTACAAATCTGGCACATCTACCTGGGGGTTGTGTTGTCGTCGACCTTCAGCGCCTTCCAGGAGCCTGCCTATAACGCATCCATCACCATGTTGGTGCCCAAGAAAGATCTGGCCCGCGCTGGCGGGATGTCCCAGATCAGCCAGGCACTCAGCTCCCTGCTCACACCCATCCTGGCAGGTTTTTTGTTCGTCTCCATCGGCTTGAAGGGGGTCATCTGGATCGATTTTGTGACCTACTTCTTCGCCGTCGGTGCGCTCCTCTTTGTGAGGATCCCTCAGCCTGAACGGACGATTGTAGAGATGGAAGCCAAAGGTTCTGCCTGGAAGGACGCCGTATTCGGCTGGAATTACCTTCGAGAGAGAACAGGCCTGTTCTTGCTGTTGTCGTACTTCGCCCTGGTCAACTTCTTCTTCAACGTCTCCGGCGTGATGCTGACGCCCTTGGTCCTATCCTTCGGCGGGCCAGACGCCCTCGGCCTGGTGCAGGGAGCCTTGGGGCTGGGGATGCTCCTCGGCAGCGTTATCATCAGTGCCTGGGGGGGGCCAAAGCGGCGCATGCTTGGGCTGGTCGTTTTTATTGGGCTCACTTCTCTAGGGATGGTCATTGCAGGGAGTACTATGTCTGTGTTCGTTATCGGCCTGGGGACCTTCATGCTGATGTTATTTGTTCCCATGGCATCGGCGCTCAGCCAGGCGGTATTCCAGACCAAAGTCGCTCCGGACATCCAGGGGCGGGTGTTCGCCGTCCGGGGGATGATCGCCCAATCTATCATGCCGCTGGCTTTCCTCATCTCAGGCCCCCTGGCCGACCATGTCTTCGAACCGTTGATGGCGGAGGATGGCGCCCTGGCCTCGACCTTTGTGGGAACGATTTTTGGAACTGGAGCAGGGCACGGTATCGGCTTGATGTTCATTATCTCCGGCCTCTTCCTTGCCATGGCGAGTGCTCTTGCGTATATGAATCCCAGAATCCGTAATCTGGAGGAGGAGATTCCCGACGCCATCCCGGACGAAGGTTGGGTGGGGGGCGAGATCGAGGGAGAGGGTATTTCGGGGGAGGCGGTTCCTACAACAACGGGAGATTGATCGAATCAAATATTTACTCCATTGCTCTGTCAGCTTTGCTACGACACCTGGCAGGTCATTATTTTAAATGTGACTTTAGTCGATGATTTCAGATGGCCCTTGTGATAGGATTGAAGCAGGTATCTTTCTCTCTTTTTCTGTGTAGGAAGGAGAAAACATGAAATCTAAAACGATGAAGACTCTTTCGATTGTTCTGTTTGCCATCACCGCGGCCATGAACCTGTTGGGCGGGATCGGGACCACCTGCGCCGCATTCATCAGCAAGTTTTCGTCCATCCTGGGTGTACTCGACTATCAATGGTTGTATCAGGTTTTCGTGGTCACCACAGTCCTCCTGGGGGTTGCCGGTATCTGGGGGACGGTGAAATTATCCCGAGGCGGTGATAAAGTCTTCCGCAACGCAGTCATCATCTTAATTATCGGAGTGTTGGTAGGCGGCGCCCATTATTTCGCTTCAATGCAAATCCGCGGGGCAGCCGCACCTGCCAACGTAAAGTTCTATATTAACCTGGTCACACTCATCTTCTTCCTGGTCTTGAGCATCCCCGGCCTGAAAGAGAAAGTGGATTTCACCCACGGCGGCAGCGCATCAGACAAAGGCGCTGGTGGGATAGCTGCGATCCTCTCCGGAGGAATGACGCTGTCAGCCTTCTATTGGGCAGCACCTTCGCATACCTACCAGGGTGTGAACTGGGTCGAGTTGTTGGACCTCTCCCTGTTCGTTTTGGGCTTCGGTTTCCTGGCGGTTGGGATCGGCCTGGTCGCTTCTGCTGCTTGGGAGAAAGTACAGCAGAACAAGAGAGCGGAGATCCAAGTTGATGTGTCATATCAGGAGTAGGGAATATATATTTTACCGATAGACAAATATTGACTTGTCAGGTCTGAGGAAAAACCTGACAAGTTTTTATATTAATCGGTAATCCAACAATTTGTTAGTCTTCATTTTTAGGCAGGGAGGAATGGGATCAATTCCATATTATTAAATAATTATGAATGTCAACTTCCACCTCGATAGTCCCATGTTAGGCTCGTCTTGTAAATCCATGGCCTTGCCGTGAATCATTTATAATTCCCCAATGGTCTTCATAGGAAAACGCATCAACGTTGTCGGCGTCTCTGGCTCCGGCAAGACGACCTTCGCCGAACGGATTGCAGAAAGGCTCGGCGTCCCCCATGTGGAAATGGATGCCCTCTATTGGCAGCCCAACTGGGGCGAGCCCCCCCTGGATGAATTCCGCGCCAGGGTCAGCGATGCGCTCCAGGGGGATGCCTGGACTATCGACGGGAACTACCGAAAAGTCCGGGACATTGTCTGGGGACGGGCCGACACCGTCGTTTGGCTGGATTTCCCCTTCCTCCTCGTCCTCTGGCGGGTCGTCTGCCGCACTTTCAACCGCGGTATCAAAGGAGAAGTCTTGTGGGGAACCAACCGGGAGCGATTGTGGGAAAACCTGTTCTCCAAAGATTCCATTATCTGGTGGGCGATAACCACCTACCGGCGGCGCAGACGGGAATACCCCGTCATGTTCCAACAGCCGCAGTACGCACACGTAAACTTCATCCGCCTGCACTCGCAAAAGGAGGCCGACGCCTGGTTGATGTCTATAGGGAAGAAAGGTGAGACTGGATAACAGTATTTTTATTCAACCAATAGAGTGGAGGTTAGAAATGAAATTTATCAAAATCCCCTTGATTGCTTTCTTCTTTATAGCTTGTGGTTTCATCACCGCTGGATGCAGCAGCATAAATACCCAGCCCTTTCCCACCACTGCAGAAACTTCCGCTCCTTCCCCAACGCCGACCCCCGGCATGTCTGCCGAGGTGGCAGAATATCTCGACGAGGTCTTCGACCTCCTTCAAACCCATCACTACGACCGGGATTCAATCGATTGGGAGAAACTGAAAAGCGAAGTGTACGCCCGTAAAATTGGCGCGCAATCTGCCGCCGACACCTACGATTCCATCAAATACGTATTGCTGCGAATAAAAGACCATCATGGCTTTTTTTTGACCCCGCAAGACGTGGCTGAGTTCAATGCCATCACCCTTGAGGATGTCCCTGCCCCAGAAAGCATGCTGGTCGATGGCAGGTACGGCTACCTAAAATTATACGGATTTGCCAGCGGCGATCTCCAGGTCAACCAGGATTACGCCGATAATCTTCACGCCATGTTGATGGAGTTGGATGCGCAGTCCCCCTGCGGGTATATTCTTGACTTACGTGAGAATTACGGCGGGAATTTATTACCAATGTATGCCGGCGTAGGGCCTTTATTCGGGGAAGGCTTGATTAGTTCTTGGGTTGGCCCGCAGGGGGAACTCGATTCTATATATTATCAAGATGGACGGGTATGGGATGAGTGGGATATTGATCTGGTCTATCAAATTACCGTTCCAGATGTCCGTTTACAGGTCGAAAATCCCCCCATCGCGATCCTGATTGGACGGGGTACAATAAGTGCTGGAGAAATGCTGGCGCTGGCTTTCGAGGGCGTTCCCAATACTATCTATTTCGGCCATGCCACCGGAGGGCTGCTGACCGGCAACGATATGTTTGAATTGAGTGACGGCGCCCTCTTCTTTTTTACCACCGACATCTTTATGGACAGGACCGGCCAGCTCTATGATGGAAATTTAGAACCCGATAGACCACTCATCGCAGGGTTTTCCCAGGATGTGCCGGAAGAAGCGATAGAATGGCTCCAAGAGCAGCCTGCCTGCCGGGATAAGTAATGGTAATATCCCATAATCTCTGGTGCAGGTCGTAACAACAGGTAACTATGTAGATCGGAGGATTGATATGCAGCAGCGAATGATTACTTTGCTAATCTTATCGGCAGCCCTGGTTGTCTTGTTGGGGGCTTGCAGCGGGGGAGGGGGAGGCTCTTTGAACGACACCGATTGGGTCTTGATGATTTTAAACGAGCAAGTTCCCCTGGGGAGCTTCACGCTGTCCTTCGCTGATGGGCAGGTGAGTGGTAAAGCCGGCTGTAATTCCTACTTCGGGGATTACGAACAATCAGGCGAAACCATCAGCATCCCCATGATTGGGATAACTGAGATGTACTGCATGGATCCCGAAGGCATCATGGACCAGGAGAGCCTGTATGTGGGCATCCTCTCCCGGGCGAACACCCTCACGACGAATGAAACCCAACTCCTTTTGCAGGCTGACGACGGCGCCTTCTTGCTTTTTGAAGAAGTGGAGTAGTTATTCAAGCTACACTAAACTAGATTTTTCTTGATTGCGTATTCTATATTGCATATTTACTCTTTGAAGGAATACGCAATACGCATTTTTTTCTAGGAGTTGCCTATGCACTTCTCGAACCTCAACTGGATGCAGGTTGAAGACTACCTCAAAAAAGACAACCGCCTGATGATTGTGGTCGGGGCTACCGAACAGCACGGCTACCTCAGCCTGGCAGCCGACACCAAGATCCCCCTCGCCATGGCCGAAGCTGCCGGTGAGAAATCCGGTGTTTTGGTCGCTCCGCCCATCAACTTCGGCTGCTCCCCCTACTTCCTGGCTTACCCCGGCACCATCAGCCTGCGGGTGAGTACCTTGCTGGCCGTCGAGGAAGACCTCATCCGTTCGGCTTACGGGCAGGGCTTCCGTCGCTTCCTCATCCTCAACGGCCATGGGGGAAATACCTGTGTAAAGGTCTTCCTCGACGAACTTGCCAACGATCTGCCTGAAATGCAGACGAGGTGGTACGCCTGGTGGCAGACCCAGACGGTGGAATCGATTGCCGCCAAACATGATTTACCCATGGGACACGCCAACTGGGAGGAAGCTTTCCCCTTCACCCGCGTGGCTGATTTGCCGGATGCCGATAAACCGCCGGTGGAAATCGAGGGGGCTGCCAATACCAAACACGTCAGGGAGTTGATCGGCGATGGAGTCTTTGGCGGCCCCTACCAGGCGAGTGATGACATCATGGATGAAATCTTCGACGCCTGCGTTGCAGATATCCTGGAACTCCTCGATTTCTAGTTGGGGAGGAGAACACTGATGAAAGCAAAGCATATTTTCTTTCTTACCTTCGCCTTCGTTTGTATCCCCATCCTGGTTGCTTGTAGGCCGAGTCTTGCCGATGAAGTCGACCGGGCAAACGCCCAGGTGGAAACGCTGAGCGCTGAGAACCTTTCCCTTTCCACCCAGGTTGCCGAACTGCAGGCGACCCAGGCATACGTGGCCCCCAGGATGAAAGAAATGGAGAGTGCCATCTCCTACTTCGCCACGCAAATCATTCAGCCCTTGGTGACGCCGAAAGCCGCCATCACTGCCACGCCTTTCTCCGAAGTGTCGGGCATGGTGCTTATAGAAGGAGGCCGCTGCTGCGCAGGTGGTATCGCCGGTCAGACCATCACCATCCGGGCGGCATTTATTGGAAACAGCCCATATGCCGACGTTGTCGAGATGCGGGTCGCTTCGGGGCCAAAGCAGTTGACGATGGAAGAAATGGCTCAAATCCCCTGGGAGCCGTATGAACAGTACCAGTCATTCAAGGTGGAACTAGGGAGCAACTGGATCGCTTACTGGATCCAGGCGCAGTTCCGGGACGCCGAAGGGAACCCTTCCCCGGTTTATGCCGATGACATCAGCCTCGAAGGCATGCCGCCCTCCCCCACCCCCGCGCCATAGACGACCAAATTAATATGCAATATAACATGCAACTATAATGTTTTTGCATTTTATTTTACTTCATTATATCAAACTAGCAATGTGAAATAGTCTTCCCATATTGCGTATTCCGCAAAGATTATTACGCAATACGGAATACGCAATCCTATAATATAAAATCTCAAATGTTTTTAATTGAGTGTCTAGAAACTACCCGCACGTCAGCCCTATTCCCCCGCAGAAATACGCAAGCAATAACGTCGCCGTGCCAATGATGGTCGCGCCCAAAATCATCCCCCCAAACACCTGGGCGTAGCTGTGGCTGTCCAGCCGGACGCGTGCCCAGGCCACCAGCGGGATCATCAACAAGGCCAGCGACCACCAACCGCCCAGGGCAGCCGTCATAAAGGTCGATAGCCCGGCGATTCCGATCATATGCGCGCTGATCTTCCAATACAGCGTGATGAGTAAAATCAATACGGCCTGGAGGATCCCCACCGAGCCGAAGGCGATCAAGATGAACGGTGCTTCCCCCAATACCATCACCACAACGGCAGCAACGTTCGTGACGACCATCGACGCGATGGTGCGGATGCGGTCTTCGCGCCTGGTCATGTAGAAATCCGATATCCGCCCAGTTTTCAACAGCCACACCGTATACAGGGTCGGCAGGGCCGCTACGACGAACACGAAGAAAGCCGCCCAATAGAACACCGCCTCGCCCCCCAGCCAACCCGCCATCATGAACACCCCCACCCCTGCCACCAGCGGCGGGTTGATGACGTGGGTCACCAGCTTGGCGAGCCTCTCGTCCCAGGTCTTTTCCTTTTGTTGAACGTTTCCTGTCATATGCCACCTATGCAGGCTTATATTTAACCATAGACTTGACACACTTACCAGTCCATATCAAGGACTGATAGAATAATGAAAGGTCTATACTTTTACATTTTCACCACTAAGTCGATCAGGGATTAATTGACCAGGTGACTGAGTGACTACGCGACTAATCAACTATGAACTACTTAACTAAATAACTAAGCACCTAATCCCTGATTACCGGATTACTAATCCCCCCCAAGTAAGCGCCTCGACTTTCAAATAGTCCTATATGTTATAATCGGAGAACTATTATCCAATTAGGGCGCAAGCGCAGAGTAGGGATCACATGCCAAAGACCAAGAAACTCATAAAGCTTCCTGTCCCCAAAGAAGAAATCATCCACGATTACCGCCTCGCCTACCGAAGCCGCCAGGCCAGCCTCATCGGCCAGCGTGAAGTATTGAGCGGGAAGGCCAAGTTCGGGATATTCGGTGACGGCAAAGAGGTCGTACAATTGGCGATGGCTCGCGCCTTCGAGCTTGGCGATTGGCGCTCTGGCTACTACCGTGACCAGACCTGGATGTTTGCCATGGGTGCCCTGACCATCCAGGCATTTTTCGCCCAACTCTACGCTCACGCCGATGTGGAAGCCGAACCCGCCACCGCCGGTCGTTCAATGAACGCCCATTTCGCCTCCCGCTACCTCAACCCCGATGGAACTTGGACAGACCAGACTGCCATGTACAACGTCTCCGCCGACGTCTCCCCAACAGGCTCGCAGATGCCCCGCTTGGTCGGGTTGGCTTTTGCCTCCAACCTCTACCGCCAGCTCGAGGAATTGAAAGGCTATACGCAATTCTCGAAGAATGGGAACGAGATCGCTTGGGGCAGCATCGGCAACGCCTCCACCGCCGAAGGCCTCTTCTGGGAATCCGTCAACGCTATCGGCGTGTTGAAGGCCCCCGCCATCATTTCCATCTACGACGACGGCTACGGCATCTCCGTTCCTAACCAGTTCCAGATGGTCAAAGAGAACATCGCCGCCATCCTCTCAGGTTTCGAGCGAGACGCCTGCCCCGCCGAGGACTGCGACCGTGGTTACGATCTTTATTCCGTCAGGGCCTGGAACTACCCCGCCCTCCTGGAGGTATATCAGACCGCCGCCGAGATTGCCCGCAAGCATCACATCCCCGCCCTGGTGCACGTCACCGAAGCCACCCAACCCCAGGGGCACTCCACCTCCGGCAGCCACGAGCGCTATAAGTCCCAGGAGCGCCTGGACTGGGAAGCGGAGCACGACTGCCTCACAAAAATGCGCGCCTGGCTCATCGAGGGTGAGGTCGCCGTAGATGAAGAACTGACCGCCTGGGAAGAGGAAGACCGGGCGGAAGTGGAGAGGTTGCGGGAGGAAGCCTGGGAGGTTTATCGGGAACCGATCCAATCCGAACGGGATCAAGTCCTGGAATTATTAAGTGCCCTCGCCAAGGAGGAGAACGAACCGGAAGAGTTAAACCAGATTAGAGAGGGGCTTGCCAACGCCCTCAATCCCATCCGTCGGGACATCTACAAGGCTATACACTTCGCCCTTCTCAACACACAGGGAGAGAAGACTCCTGCCCGAAAGAAACTCCTTGCCTGGAAATCTAAGCAGGATACCCTTAACAAAGACCGCTACAGCTCTCACCTCTATAACGAGACCGGACATTCCGCCGTGGACGTGGAAACGGTCGAACCTGTCTATTCAGCCGATTCCCCCACGAAGAGTGCCTTCGATGTCTACAACGCCTGCTTCGACGCTGCCTTCGCCCGCGAC
Organism: Anaerolineales bacterium; assembly: GCA_050115475.1. Lineage (GTDB taxonomy): Bacteria > Chloroflexota > Anaerolineae > Anaerolineales > UBA11579 > JASFQL01. Next base: position 23,047 of record JASFQL010000014.1, on the reverse strand, counting down.
CCCCGCGTGATCGCCTTTGGTGAGGATGTGGGCGTATTAGGGGACGTCAACCAGGGCTTCCACGGCTTGCAGGAGAAGTATGGCTCCCTGCGGGTGATGGACACCGGCATCCGCGAGGCCACCATTCTGGGGCAGGCCATCGGTATGGCCATGCGCGGCCTGCGCCCTATCTGTGAGATTCAATACCTGGATTATCTCCTCTACGCCCTGCAAATCATGTCGGACGACCTGGCGACCCTCCACTGGCGGACGAAAGGAGGGCAGGGCGCTCCCGTCATCGTCCGCACCCGCGGCCATCGCCTGGAAGGTATCTGGCACTCCGGGTCGTATCTGGCCGGCATCATCCACCTCGTGCGGGGGATGAATGTGCTGGTGCCCCGCGGCGCCGTCCAGGCCGCCGGGTTTTACAACGCCCTCTTGAAATCCGAAGAGCCGGGCCTCATCATCGAGGTGCTCAACGGCTACCGCCTCAAAGAGCGCCTGCCAGACAACATCGGCGAAGTGACACTGCCCCCTGGCATCCCTGAAATTCTACGAGTAGGATCGGATGTCACCCTGGTGACCTACGGGGCGATGTGCCGTATCGCCATGGAAGCCGTCGAAGAACTCTCAAAGGTGGGCATCGAGGTCGAGGTCATCGACGTGCAGTCCCTCCTCCCCTTCGACCGCCCCGGGTTGATCGTCGAATCGCTTAAGAAGACCAACCGGGTCATCTTCGCCGACGAGGACATGCCCGGCGGCACGACCGCCTATATGATGCAGGAAGTCCTCGAAAAAGGTGGCGGCTACAACTGGCTGGATTCCCCGCCGAAGACACTCTCCGCCAAGGCCCACCGCCCCGCCTATGGGTCCGATGGGGATTACTGGTCCAAGCCCAACGCCGAGGATATCTTCAGCGCCGTTTACGCCATCATGGCGGAGGTCGACCCGGCCGCTTATCCGGCTTTATTTTGATATACCGTATGTAAGGTCGCAGCATGCTGCGCCCCTATAATGTAATAATGATATAACAGGTTCACTGATGAATAGACAGCTAGTGAGGAACCATGCCCACAAAAGTACTTGTCCCCCTAATGGGTGAAGCCGTCGAAGAAGTCACCATCGTCCAGTGGCTCAAAGCCGAAGGCGACCCCATCGACGAATACGAACCCCTGCTCGAGGTCGAGACTGATAAGGTCATCGCCGAGATCCCCAGCCCCGCCTCGGGGACCGTTCTGCGCATTCTTATGCCCACGGTGGGCGAGGCCGTTTCCGTTGGGACTCTTTTAGCCTGGATCGGTGAACCGGGGGAAGTCATCCCTGAGGATAGCGCACCTGCCGAAGAGAAGACCCCAGCGGTGCCCGTCGAGACCACCGCCAAATCAGGGGCAACCGCGGCCCCACCACTAATCCAGAGGCAAACTGAGCTTGAAGCCATCAAACCCGGCCGCCATCCGGAGCTCGGTTTCATCTCCCCCCTCGTCGCCAAACTGGCCGCGCAGCACCAGGTCGATCTCGCCACAGTAAATGGCACCGGCCTGGGTGGGCGCATCACCAAAAATGATCTCATGTCTTACGTGGAAAGTAATGGTCACAGAATAGACACCCCCAAACCCCCGACGCCCATGGCCGGGGAAGTCATCCCCCACACCCTCACACGCAGGCGCATCGCCGAACACATGGTGATGAGCAAACGCACCAGCCCCCACGTGACCACGGTGATGGAAGCGGATTTGAGCGCCATCATCGCCCACCGGAAGAAATATAAGGATGACTTCGAGAAAGAAGGCCTGCGCCTGACCTTTACGGCGTACTTCGTTTCCGCCACGGTGGCCGCACTGAAAGCCTTCCCTCTGGTCAATTCATCCTGGAGCGATGAGAGCATCATCCTCCACCCCCAGCTCAACGTCGGCATGGCCACCGATCTGGGGGACGAAGGACTCATCGTACCCGTCATCAAGAACGCCGACCAGCTGTCACTGCGCGGCATCGCCCGTGCTGTCAACGACCTGGCAGAACGCGCCCGCGCCAAGAAACTCACCGCCGACGAGGTTCAGGATGGAACTTTCACCATCACCAACCACGGCGTCGGTGGATCGCTGTTCGCTGCCCCCATCATCAACCAGCCCCAGTGCGCCATCCTCGGCGTGGGAGCTATCCAGAAGCGCGTCGTCGTCATCACTGACACAGCCGGAAACGACTCCATGGCGATCCGCCCCATGGCCTACCTCTCGCTGACCTTCGATCATCGCATCCTCGACGGCGCCATCGCCGACCATTTCCTGGCGAAACTCATCGAGGCGTTGGAGGCATGGCCCGGGGCATAGAACGCTGCCTATACCGATCCCTGGATGCATCTTTCTATCTTTGGCTGCTCAATCATTGTCGAAAAACTCACCAAAACTCGTGGTCACCCACAAGTTTTTCTCATCGTCTTCTTGATTAACAGCATCCAGAATGTGGATTCCAGCTCCAAGCCCTTCTTTGTACGCCTATCTTCAAGACCCATCATCCCACCCATCACAAAGAATCCATCCTTCTTGTTGAGGAGGTAATTCGGCGGGAAACGATAGGTTCCCGTATCCGTTTGATATTGTTCCAGATGTTCCAGGCAGTTCTTAAACCAATTCGATTGGACTGCCGGTTCAAAATGAGCCATCAAGTTCAGGTATAACACGATGGTCCGCAAATGACGTTCCGAATCAAAATTGAAGAAACATGGCAGCACCGGTCTCCATCCGCAGCCAATCACGTTATAAAAATTCCCTTTTTCCGATTTATAGAACACATAACCGTAGCCTTCATCCAGCGATTGGAATTTTTCCTCCAATATGTATTCGATGATTGTATCGATCTTTTGTCTCAATTCATTGTCTACTGCCTTTTCCGGCAGATACGCAAGGTGGAAAAGATCGTAAATTAAAGGTAGGTCGATGCCCGATTTTATGACTCCGACCTTTTCCTTCCCTTTTGGGATACGCAATCGAAAATCCTTCTTTTCTCCCTCGGTCAAATAAATATCGAAGATTTTTTGAGATGCGGTCTTATGCAACAGATTGATTTGACGTTTAATCATGTTGATACTTTCTTCGAACGCATACCCACCCCAAACGAAGTATGATGCCAGCAATACCGCAGTAAAAAGGTACCAAATACCATGTCGATCTTCCGGCACGTCCTGGGATTTATTCAAGGCCTCATTGACATAATCGTTATCGACATATTTGCGAAATTTCAACATCCGCTCGTCAAATGCGGGCATCCCCTTTCTCAATCCCATGTTTAACAACCTGGGGACAATCCCTTCGACGTCTGTACTTTTACTTGAATGGATCTTGCAGAAATCGCGGATATGCTCAAAATAAGGTACTGGTGCAAAGTTATCCAGCAGGGGAAGCGATGCTTTTACTTTTTCATTTTCCATTAACTGATCGGCCAGATCCTTTTTAATGGACTCAGGACAATCGTCCATTAACTCAGCTGCCGTCCTGAATTTTATTGCTGCGCCCCCATTTTCCATCAACCAGGCTATCAGTTCCTTTTCATCCATAAGCCGCACTCCTTGTGATTTCACCTGCATTTCAACATAATATTACTGACCCTTCGCCGTACGCACCAGTTGGGTGTTATCAACCCTGATTGTTTGATCGAATGATTTCTCCTCCCTAGCTGCCACTCACGGATCAAGGGTCTGGATGGTGCCATCCTCGTTATAGACCAATTCGGCAACTTTCACACAGCGCTTATAGTCGATCCCGGAGAGAGAGTTGTCGTGGTAAAACAAATACCACTTCCCCTGGAACTCGACGATCGAAGCGTGTGTCGTCCACCCCAGCACCGGAGTGAGGATATACCCCCTGAAGACGAACGGCCCCAGGGGGTTGTCACCGGTCGCGTAGGCGATGTAGTGTGTACCGCCGGTGGAATAGGACAGGTAGTAGATGCCATTGTATTTGTGCATCCAGGCGCCCTCGAAGAAGCGCCGCTCGTAATCATCCATCAATAAGGGCTGGCTGTCCTCATCCAGGATGACCACCTCACCTACCGGGCCATCGAAACTTAACATATCCGACGACAATTTCGCCACCCTGGGCCCCATCGCATTTTCTCCAATGCCTGGCCCCAGACCTGCCTGGTCGTATGTCCCCGATTCCCATTTTTCAAGCTGGCCGCCCCACAGCCCCCCAAAGTACATATAGGCTTGCCCGTCGTCATCAACGAACACAGCCGGATCCATGCTGTAGCTGCCTGGGATCGGGTCCTCTTCAGCGATAAACGGCCCGCCGGGGGACGAACTTGTTGCCACCCCGATACGGAAAATGCCGTCAGGGCCTTTGGCCGGGAAATACAGGTAATAGATGCCGTCCTTGAAAGCCGCATCCGGCGCCCACATCTGTCTCTCTGCCCAGGGGACATCTTCCACGTGTAAGATTTCTCCCAGGTCCTCCGGAAAAGATACCATATCCTCGAAGGCCAGGACGTGGTAATCTTCCATGTCGTATTGGTCCCCCTCAGAAGTTTCTGCGCTGTAGTGTTTTAAATCGTGAGAGACATACACGTAGAGCTTGTCCTCGAAAACGTGTGCCGCCGGATCGGCCGTATAGATTTTAGTAATTAAAGGGATTTTGAAGATACCCTCCTCCCCGACCTCCTCGGGTGATCCGGAACAAGCAGCCAACGTTAAGACTATACAGACCACTCCGATAATCCCTATGATGAATGAATACTTATTATTCTTCGACATGATAACCGCTCCTGTGCTCACTTTTCAATTTCTGCCGCCCTCTCGTGAGATGGCCGCCTTCAACATATTATAACTTATTGGTACTCTTGTCTTTTTATTCGGATCAATCTTGTTTCTTATTCTCCCCCCTCCCTTTTTACAGACAGGTCCTTAACTCAAATGCTGTTTGATGTTTTATTCCTGAGTTGTCGATATCAATTAAAGCAGGAGGGACTAGATTTTCTCTAGTCCCTCCCGGGGGAAGGCGCTACTTGATTTCTATTCAAGGAGAAGGGATGTAGCGCCTACCACAAAGTGATTGTAACATGAGTGTAAGGATTAGATATGAAATTCTATTCAGCAATTACATAAGACCGAGAGCAGCTGGATAGGGAAAAAATATTGGGCGTCTGCAATGCATTGCTGCGCATGCTGCGCCCTTACGAATTGAATATATATATTGTTCTAGGGACAGGTTTATAAACCTGTCCCTACCTTTTAATTCATTATCTCCGTCGCTTCACATACACCCCCACCAGTCCCATCACCACGAAAGAGGTCGTAAACAGGCAATTCCCAGGCGATGTGGGGTCATCCGCATCCGGTAGCTCCTCATCGTTATTATCGCCGCCCGGTTCATACTCATCCTCTTCCGGTGTTGGATACGCCTCGGGGACGTCGATCCTATCCCCGCTTTCATCTTCAGAAACCACCTCGTAAGCCGTCCCGTCGGCGAAGGCGATCACCTGCTCGCCCAGGGCAAATGCCGCCGCCAGCTCTGGTCTCGCGGCCACGAGGTCGAAGTAGTCGTCGGAGAGGAAGGCCACCTTCTTGGTCTTCATCGTATCTGGGTCGAAGCGTGTATCTGTCCACACCCCGTCCACGTACACGAACGACTGTGCCCCAACGTTCTGCACCACCTCCGAGACCGTCACGCCCTCCACGTGGTCGGGGCTTTCCAGCGGGGCTTCTGCCTCCGCCATGGCGCTTTGCCCGGCGGCTTTCTCCACCGCGTCCTGCCCGTAGGAGGGGGCTGTCGGTGCGTTGGACGAGCGGTCGTATTCCTCTGCTGCGATGCCCTCCCAGGCGTTGCCGCCCAGGGCTTTCGGCTCTGTCACCAGGTAAGAGGTGTATTCCGTCACAATCCCGTAGCGGATGCTCAAACTGACGATTTGTTCGATGGACTCTTTATCCGCGCCGTGCAGCCGGATGTGGTTGAGTAAATACCCGATCTTTCGAGTCGCCCACAACCGCGGCAGGGATTCGAGCGCATCGCTGGCCCCCCGGCTGTCCTTGTCGAATTGTTGGTTCCGGAAGGTGAATGTCTCGGTCTTCTGGTCCACGACCCCCTCCAACCGGATCGTCTCCGCCCCCCCTTTGCGGTAGCGGCCCATCACCACGATCTGCGATCCGCTGAACAGGTCAGGCAGTGGGTCGGGGTACACGTCGTAGACCCGCAATCCGCCGAAATCCAACTCCAGGTCTGTCAGCACCGGCGTGCTTATTTTCTCGTAGAACGCCGAGATAATTTCATCAAGGTCTTCCCCCGGTAATACGTAGGTGCTTGTCCCGTGGTGGGCCTGCGCTAAGGAATCCAGCAGGAAGGTGTCCACGTCGTAGCCCACGCCGAAGGCGAACAGCCGCAGGTTCTTGGGGGCCGCGTCTTCCAGGTTTTCGAGGATGTCGTCGCTGTCCACCTCGCCTTCGGTGGGCAGCCCATCCGTCAGGAAGATAAGATAGGTCGGGTGCTCCCCATCGGCCAGGTCGGCGGCCTCGAGCAGCGCCCGGTTGATATCCGTGCTGCCGGCGGCAGAAAGCCCGTCCACCCATCGCTGGGCTTCATTGGCCTCGTCTGCTGATCGCAGGCGGCTGGCGTAAGCTTCGATCCCTGTGCTGAAGCTGATGATATTGAAGCGGTCATCCGGGTTGAGGTTGTCGAGGATGAAGTGCAGGGCTTCCTGGGCCTGGTTGAATTTCTCACCGTCCATACTGCCGGATTTATCCAGCACGAGGATCACGTCCTTGGGCAATGCATCCGGCTCGACCTCCGGCTTGGGGGCCAGCAGAAGCATGAAGAAGCCGTCGTCGTCATCCGGGTCGTCGGGATCGCGGTAGCTTAGCAGGTGGAAAGCCTCACTCTCCCCGATGGAGTAATACAGGCCGAAGTCCGTATCCGGCGTAACGTCCTCGTCTTCGTAACCCACCCGGACATCGTAGGGATCATCCTTTTCGATGTCCACCGAGTGGGTCGGGGAGTACACTGCCCGGATAGGTTGGCTGGATTCGATCTCCACACTCACACTCACGTCTTCCAGCGGCCACACCGAGAACTTCTCCGTATTCAGCGGGTAGACGTAGCGTACCAGGCCGTTCTCCGCCATCAGCACCTCGCTGTATTCCAGCTCGATCCGCCTCTCACCCCTGGGTGGGATGGGGAAGATCGTCGCTTGCAGGGCGCCCCGCCCGGCATACTCCAATAGGGCCGGGTCGCGCATCTCCCGCACAATATCCTCGTAGATTTCTCGGGCCTCATCCGCCTCCAGCACCTTCCCCTTCACCGGTTCGTTGTCCATCCACAGGATGAACTTCGTCACCGTGGCGCCCTCCGGGATAGGGAAGATGTACGTCCCCTCGATCTCCCGGTCGTTGGGATTGTAGAAGACCTGATCGACGTGGGTGACCGCTAACTGGTCTTCGATGGTTACCTCCACCCGGTGGTACTTGATCGCCAGTTGGGCGACCGGTACCGGTGCACAGGGAGGGAACGGACAGGGGGGCGGTTCCGGGATGATGATCCCATCCGCCAATGCCGGGCTTGGTACCGCCAATAGGATCAATGCCAGCGCTATCGTTAGGATGAGGAAGGATTGTTTTTTCTTCATGACGTTCTCCTTGTAATGTTAACACTTAACCATCTGCCTATAAAAATAGAACGATATCGCTGGTCGAAAGGTTCCCGTTGGGGATTTGAATACTTCTAAGAAAAGTATTTTGTCCCCTTATATATTTTGTATCCTAGACTTTCCAGCCGTTATAATATTCTTAGCAGGTGAAAACCATGAAATTACTGCGTAGTTTCGGCTTCTTTCTCAATACCCTCTTGATTTTCCTGGGGCTGCCTCTCCTCGGTTGGGGAATAGGCGACCTCCCCGGCTTCTTCACCCTCCCCCAAAGGTTAGGCTATGCCATGGTCGTGTTCCTCATGGGCGTCGCCATGGCTTATCAGTCCTTCACCAAAAAGGAGGTAGCTGGAAGCAGCCGCGGGGAAAAAGGCAAATTTGTCAAACGCCAGAGCGTCGTGCGCTTCTCAGCCATTCTCATGCTGTTTTTTGCCCTCCTCTTTCTGCCCTATGCAGACCGCCGTGCCATCTGCGTCATGGACGACCTCTACCTCGTCCGCTGGGTCGGTCTGTTATGTTTCGCTCTCGGTTGCGCGCTCGTGGTCTGGACGACCATCGCCCTGGGTAGGCTTTACAGCGCTGAAGTGACCCTCCAGAAAAACCACCAGTTGGTTACCAGCGGCCCCTACACTCACATCCGCCATCCCCGCTACTCGGGCGGCATCCTGTACGTCCTCGGCTTCTCTCTCCTATTCCACTCCTGGATTGGCGTCATCGGGGTGGTACTTTCCATCGCTGTATTTCTCTGGCGCATCCGCGATGAAGAGGCATTGATGCATGCTGAGTTTGGACGTGAATGGGAAAAATACTGTCAGCACACCTGGCGGCTGATACCTTTTATCTTCTGATACGTATATCATTTTAAGGAGGACGAAACCATGCCGCAGCTCGTTAAAGGCGGAAAGCACACCTTCGGTTGGACCCGTGTGGGTAACACCGGTCGTATCCGTATTCCCCCCGAAGCACTGGAAGAATATCAGTTGCAGGAGGCGGGGAAACTGCTCCTCATCCCCGGCAGCCGGACATCCGGCGGGTTTGCCCTGGGTGCCCAGGAAGCGGTGGCGCAGTCGCAGTTGGGGAATTTAACGGACATCTCCCACATGTTGGAAGAGAGCCTGACCGTCGAAGGCGAACTCATCGAGGACAAGGGTAGGCCCTACGGCTGGGTCGTGCTGCGGGATGGCGGAGTGACCATCCCAGCAGGAACCCTCGCCAGGTTCGGGGTCGAGACCGGCGGCAAACTGCTGGTGATTCGCGGGAGCGGCCTGGCAGTTGGCTTCGCCGTGAGAGGGCCCATCGTAGAAGAAGCCTTGAAACACCCCGAACTCCTTACATTCGAATCAGATAAATAAAAAAAGAGGTAATAATGACTGAACGAACCAACACAAACCCCGACTATGGCAATTGGGTATCGAACCGGCTTATCTACGGGTCAGTCATCCTGGGTATTATCTTCCTTGGATTATCATTTTTATTTAAAATTCTCATCATTCTGGCGGTCTTCTTTTTCGTTTGCTTTGTATATTTTCTATATGCCCGCCGCCAGTTTTCGCCCAGGAAAGGGAACCTCCAGAACAGGGTCAGGGACCTGGTTCCCGGCTATCTGGAATGGGACGGGCACGGAGAAGCCCTCGACATCGGCTGCGGGAACGGCCCCTTGGTCGTTGCCTTGGCAAAGAAATACCCCCAATCCAGGGTCACAGGTATCGACTATTGGGGCAGCGATTGGGACTATTCACAGGCCGGATGTGAGGAGAACGCCCGCCTCGAAGGGGTCTCTGATCGGACCAGCTTCCAAAAGGCCAGCGCCTCCACCCTGCCCTTCGACGATGGCCGTTTCGATGCCGTCGTCAGCAATTTCGTTTTCCACGAAGTCCACGACACGAAAGACAAACGTGCCCTCATCAAAGAAGCCCTGCGTGTCCTCAAAAAGGGCGGCGCTTTTTCTTTCCAGGACTTATTCCTCGTAAAAGCCTATTACGGTGAAACAGAAGACCTGCTGGAAACCATCCGGAACTGGGGTCTTGAACGTGTCGACTTCGTCAAAACGAATGAACTGGATTTCATCCCCCCGGCGTTGAAACTCCCCTTCATGCTTGGGCAGATCGCCGTCATCCACGGCAGGAAATAAAACCAACATTGGTAAATTGGTTCTTATTTCGTGTGATCCCCTTTGCTTTTGTCATTCCGAGCGAAGCCGAGGAATCCCTATAAAGTTGGTCAATAAATAACCCAATCTAATCAAAAAAAATAGCACCAAGATATCGTAGGGGAGGGTCTTTGGAAACAGGTTTCCACACCCTCCCTATTTCGCCCTCTCTTAAATCTTCAAGGCTTTCACTTTACTCCCCCTGTGTGAAACTCACCTCCACGATTTCTCCCTGGTATGAGATGTCCCCTTCCCAATTGATCCCCTCGGAGAGGTTGTCCACGGTCACGTGGTAGCTCGTAATGATGGGCGCCGCTGATACGAACGCCACCTCGACGGCCCACGGGCCTGCGGTGTACAGCCTCGAAGCCGAACCGGATTTCCCCGGGGTCAGTCCCTGGTCGACCCAGGTATCCTCAACGGAGTAGCCGTAGGTCTCGGCGAGGAAATCCATAACCGCATCGCGTGCATTTTCTTCATTCAATACCGTTCCAGGGAGAATGGCAAGGCTTTCCGTGATACTCCCATCGTAGCTCAGGGTCCCTTCCCAGTAGAAACCGTTCACCAGATAAGATGCCTCTTCGATGGTATACATCGAGGCATACGGAGCCGAGACGGGCGCCGAGAAGACGATCGTCAGCGCCCCCGACACAAAGCGGATCTTCGAAGCCCCCACCAGGTCCTCAGGTGTGATGTCCTGTTCGATCCACGGTTCCGTAGCTTCGATCCCGTATTGCCGGGAAAAATAATCTGCCATATAATCCCGCGCCTGGGCGAAATCCTGGATTTCGAAAGGCTCTTCGACCTCTTCCCCAGCGTTATCACCCAGTGCGCAGTCCCCCGAAAAGAATGAATACTCATCACAGGTCGAGCCGTCTGGGAACTGGCAGGTGCCCACATTCCCTTCCCCCGCAATGAGGTCGTAGCCCTGCTGTACGCAGTAAGAGAACACCTCGCCGCATCGCCCTGCTAGGAAGTCCCAGGCAGCGCAGCGCGACCCGTCCGGGAAGATGCAGTCCGCATCCTCACCGCCGTTGCGTGTGACGGTCTCGCTTGTATATCCCAATCCCTCACAATACACTGCCGCCGGGTTTGCCATACCCACGAAAGGGGCTTCCGTTGGCTGTTCTGTGGTCGCGCTCTGGCATGCCGTGACTGCCGCCAATAGCATGAGCGCAGCGAAAAATAATCTTTGATTTACAGATTTCATACCAATTCCTCCGGTCAGATGACCAAAATAGATGCTGATTCTAACCCATTAACGAACGCCAGCCTCAGATCGTTCCCAATCAGGATTAATACCAAATTAACATCTTATTCGGTATAGGAGATCGGTTTCTCACGGCATCAGGCGGTTATTTATCATTAAGGAAGACTTTCCTATTCAAAACTTTTCTGTACCAGATATTCAAGCCTTTTATCATCAGGACAATTGACCTATCATTCCTTCAAAAATTTGTGATAGACTCGAAAATATCCATGATGAAGGTAGGTCATCAGTTCAATCAAACCACTTATTAATTGAAGAGGAGAAAATGGACAAAAAAACAATCAAACAAATGGCGAAGATGGTAGACCCGGTGCAGGAACATTGTGATGAAACCATTATCGCCGCCATGACCTGCAACCATGCCGGTTCGATGAGTTCTCTGCTGCTGTCCAAGTTTGCGGGCGGCATCGGGGGGATAGCGCATACCAGCAATCTTCCCAACCCTGTCTTCATCGCAGTGGGCGATACAAACATATACGCCTTCGATTATGCGCCCAAAGGATTCAAATTTAAAATAAAGAAGGAAGTTGCCCGTTGGCCCAAGAGTGGGGTACAGGTAGAAGCCGAAAGGGGTCGTGCCATGACCAACTTTGTTATTGCCGCCGATTCGGGTGAGCATTACTCCCTTGAAATCCCCACCATGATGGGGGGTAAGAAACTCGTCGACATGTTCCTCGAGGCTTTAGGCGTACCGCAAGAAGGATAAAGTTTTTTAGCATCCAGATATCAAATGGAGAGATGCTCTCTCCATTTTTTCGTTAACTAGGATCCTTTATCAAGCGTCCATTTTCAATTCCAGCCGTTCTACTTTCAACGCACGAAGGTGCCAACAACTTAATCCTGCACCCAACTATCCTACTATCCATCTAATAACTACCAAACTATCTAACTAAAAACTACCCAATATTCACAATCCCCTCACGCAATACGAAATATGAGAAAATATCTCACCATGACAACAACCTTCCACCAAAGACTAAAGACTGACGACGAACGACTATACAATATTTATAATCCCCTCACGCAATATGCAATACGAGAAAATTTCTCACCATGACAACAACCTCCGACTAAAGACTAGAGACTAACGACGAACGACTATCCAACTACCCAAATAATCAAATGGTATAATCTTCCCGTTAACCTACCCGATCTGTGAGAGGGTCCATGCTAGACAAACTCCAAGGAATCGAAGACCGCTACGAAGAAATCATCCGCGAACTTCTGGAAGTGGGGGACGACTATACCCGCGCCGCCGAGTTGTCTAAAGAGCGATCCGACCTCGAACCCATCGTCGAAAAGGCCAGGGCATACCGCAAACTCCTATCTGATATCGAAGAGACCAGGAGCTTGCTCGCTGCCCAGGATGAAGAAATGTCCCAGTTGGCCCAGGCTGAATTGGATGAATTGGAACCTCAGGTCGAACCGCTTGAAAACCAGATCAAATCCCTGCTCCTCCCCAAAGACCCCCGCGATGCCCGTAACGTCATCATGGAGATTCGTGCCGGGGCTGGCGGCGACGAGGCTGGCATCTTTGGCGCCGACCTCTACCGCATGTACACCATGTATGCAGAGAAGAAGGGGTGGAAGACTGAGATTATTTCCCAGAACGAGACCGGCGTGGGTGGTTTCAAAGAAGTTACCTTCGACATCAAAGGCAAAGGGGCCTACTCCCGCCTCAAATACGAATCCGGCGCCCACCGTGTTCAGCGTGTTCCCGTGACCGAATCCCAGGGCCGTATCCATACCTCCACCGCTACCGTCGCCGTCCTGGCTGAGGTGGACGACGTCGAGATCGACATCCCCGACGGCGACATCCGCATGGATGTGTATAAGTCCGCTGGGGCTGGTGGCCAGAGTGTGCAGAAGAACGCCACTGCCGTCCGCCTCACCCATATCCCCACCGGCATCGTCGTCCAATGTCAGGACGAACGCTCCCAGTTGCAGAACCGTATGCGGGCCATGGGCATCCTCCGTGCTCGCCTCTTCGAGATCGAACAGCGTAAACAGCAGGAAGAGATCGCCGCCGACCGCCGTTCTCAGGTAGGCACCGGAGAGCGTGCCGAAAAGATCCGCACCTACAACTACCCCCAGTCGCGCGTCACCGACCACCGCATCAACTACACCACCCACAACCTCCCTGCCGTCATGGACGGCGACCTGGACGAACTCCTCGACGAACTCGCCACCGACGACGAAGCCCGCCGTCTGGCCGAAGCCGGGTTGGAATCTTGACAGGAATCGAAGAATAAATGACCACCACCGCCAGGAGCAGCATCTTCACCTACCGGGAGGCCATCGCCCACGCACATTCGTGGCTCGAAGGTCTCACCGATACCCCCGCTCTGGATGCCCAGGTACTCCTCTCTGATATCACCGGAAAAGGCAAATCCCATCTCCTCGCCCATCCCGAAGAATCCCTGGACGAAGCCCAGCTTGTCGTCCTCGACGCCGCATTGAAAGAATTGGAAAACGGCATCCCCCTCCCCTACGTACTCGGCGAGTGGGAGTTTTACGGGCTCCCCTTCAAACTCACCCAGAACGTCCTCATCCCTCGCCCTGAGACCGAACTCCTCGTCGAGACCGCTTTGAGTTGGTTAAAATCCCATCCATCCAAGCGCCATGTCGCCGAGGTCGGCGCTGGTTCAGGCTGCATCTCCATCGCCCTGGCAGTCAACTGCCCCAGGGTCGTGATTACGGCCACCGAGATCTCACCCATTGTTCTTAACGTCGCCGAGATCAACGCCTGCCTCCACGAGGTCGACGACCGGGTCACTTTCCTCCAGAATAATCTCCTCGCCAATCTCGAAACCCCTTTCGACCTCATCCTCGCCAACCTGCCCTACATCCCCACCGACACCCTCAAAGGCTTGCCCGTCTATACCAAAGAGCCGACCCTGGCCCTCGACGGCGGTCCTGATGGACTCGACCTCATCCGGGAACTGCTCGCCCAGGCGCCCCCCCTCCTCAACCCCGGTGGGCTGCTCCTCTTGGAGATCGAAGCCGGCCAGGGAGAACACAGCCGCCAGCTCGCCCAGGTAGCCTTCCCCCATGCTGGTATATCCGTCAAGCGTGACCTGGCTGGTCGCCACCGCCTCTTATCCATCCAAACACTTTGACATGATTACCGAAATCCTCCCTGCTCAAGAACATCGTGCCTTCATTGCTGCCCTCTTCTTCCTCCTGGAGAATGGCGCTATCGCTTTCCCCACAGACACCGTCTATGGCCTGGGCGTGTTCGCCTTCCAGAAAGAAGGGGTCGAACACCTCTACCGCGTCAAGAACCGCCCCACCAGCCTGGCCGTTCCGGTGTTGATTGATTCCCTCGAAAAACTGGAAAAAGTCTGTTCCGAAGTGGATCCCATCGCCCGTTGGCTGGGAAACTGCTTCTGGCCCGGCCCCCTCACCCTCGTCGTGCCCCGCCATCCCGACCTCCCCCACGCTTTATCGCAGACCCCCACCATCGGCGTACGCGTCCCCGATCACCCCGTTGCTCTCGACCTCCTCCGTCAAACCGGTCCAATGGCCGTTACCTCCGCCAACCTTTCCGGCTACGCAGAAACCCACACCGCCCAAGACGTCATGGCCCAGCTCGCTGGTCGTATCGATCTCATCATCGACGGCGGCCGCACGCCCGGTGGAGTGCCCTCCACCGTCGTCGACACCACCACCGATCCTGTCACAATCCTTCGTGAAGGTCCCATCACCGAAGCTGATATCAGGGAAGCCTTGGGCTGAACCTAATCCCCCCTTTCGCAGCACGCAATACCATTTCATCCCCAACCCGGTTCCCACACTTCTATTCTCAGAATATATCCCTATCTATTATGACCTGACAAATCTGTTACCCCAGTACCAGCGAAACCCTCCCAAACATCGATAAAATAATGGTATCATCCCCTTAGAACGGTATGCCATCATGACAGAAGAAAAACAGGTCCTCGTACTCAAGATACTCGTCGCCGGCGAGGGGAACTGTGGGAAGACTTCCCTCATCCGGCGATACTGTGATGGGGAATTCGACTCCCACCGTGCCCACACCATCGGCCTGGAATTCTATTCGAAAATCCTCGACCTCTCTGCTGGGACGATTAAACTCTCTATCTGGGACCTGGCAGGCCAGCCTCAGTTCAGGACCATCCGGGAAGAGTTCTACAAGGGCGCCAAAGCCACCGCCCTGGTCTTCGACCTCACCAATCCCGACACTCTGCACGAACTGCCCAATTGGTATAAAGAAATCCATAATGCTGTCCCCGATCACAAATTCCTCGTTGTCGGTAACAAAAACGATTTAAAAAGAGTAGTGGTCGAAGATGAACCTGAACAATTTGCCCGTGCCATCCAGGCCCCCTATTTAGAAACAAGCGCTAAAAGTGGTCACCAGGTCGAAAAAATGTTCAAACATCTGGCAGCGCTGGCAATTAAACAGTAAGCCTTTCCCCCTTACTCGATAATATCTACCCGCGTGCCCCTGCGGATAATCTTCCAATTCGAGGTGTCCACCACCGCCTGGGGATCCCACACCGGGTTCGCCCACCGGAACAGCCATTTGGCATCCTCGTTGCGCATGTTGATGCACCCCCGGCTCATCTTCACCCCGAAATTGTTGTGCCAGTACGTCCCGTGGATGGCATATCCCCCCTCCGCAAAGAACATCGTCCACGGCACCCCGGGGAGAGCGTCGTCGTCGAGTGTATCCGTAAGACGGCTGAATCCCATATTCTTCGAGGGCGTCTTCGACTCGATGAAGAATATCCC
Source organism: Anaerolineales bacterium (assembly GCA_050115475.1). Lineage (GTDB taxonomy): Bacteria > Chloroflexota > Anaerolineae > Anaerolineales > UBA11579 > JASFQL01. The sequence goes on along the minus strand of JASFQL010000014.1, from coordinate 7,268 downwards.
CGTGGGGGTCTGGGTGGGTAGTTTCTTATCCCGTCTGGGGACGTCCACACCGGATGAGATTGTTGTTTGGAGGACGACCTCATCCCCCTCGTAAGCGGTCAGCTCCTGGAGGAAGATGGATATCTCGATGCGCTTCTCACTGTCGGGCACATCCGTCGCAATGGGGGACAGCTCCTCCATCGTGAAGGGACGCAGGTGCCCGGCGGGGACGTAATACTTGAATCCCTCCCACAATTCATCCGTAACCTGGTACCAGGGCTGCCCATCCGGACCCTCTACCAGGTCCGTGACCCAGTGGACGGATTCGTAATAATAGAACTTGAAATCTGTTGTCGGTCGCCATCCCTCGGTCGTCGAATACTCGAAGGGGCGTGAATACGGCACCGTCAGTTCGGATAGCATTCCACCGGAGGGAATTTCCTCCTTGAGAGGGTTCATCCTCGTTTCGACTAGTTGGATGAAAGAGCTGTGGGCGTACCCATCCCACACCCGGTACCACACCGGGTTGTAGGCCGGACCGGTGGGTGGGGTCTCCACCTGATAGATGTTCAGCAAATCATCCCGGAATTTATAGCCGACGGTCTCAGCGTTGATGTGGGGGGCGTCGAACACGCTGATCCCCTCGATGGCCACACGCCCGACCAGGCCGGGTTCGTATTCCCACTGCCCGGGAGGGAAGAAGCGGGAAAAAGCCAGGTTCCCCGCAGCCAGGCCGCTCAGCTTCAGGACTTCTCGGCGGGATAATCCTTTCTTCATACCCTTAATTTTACCAGCGAAAAGATTTCACATTCAGGGTATTATCAATTCCCTATTGCGTACATTAGTCACACCCTCACGCAATACGCAATATTGAATTATTTTCCACTAGACTAACGACTTAAGACTAAAGACTACAGACCATCGACCGACAATTACCCAGCTGTGGTAATATGTTGTCTCAGTTGATCTATTCAGCAAAGAGGAGCAACATGATTTCAAAAGAAGAACACATGGAAGCCCTGCAGCAAGCAAGGAAGGGGGGATTCAGAGCCAGAGTAAATGATTTGAACGCCTTGCGAGACGTATTCGGGGAGCAGGTCGAGGAAATCGTCAAGGTAAACCGGGCGAAGAAACTCGAAGCCGACTGGCAGAAGATTGCCCAAGACCACGGGCGCAACGACATCCAGGGGATCAAAGATACTTTATGGAAATGGGTCCTGGACGAAGGGATCGAATACGAGGTCGCTGATACGCAGGAGGGTACCCAGTTCAAAGTGACCCGCTGCCCTTTCGCTGAGATGGCTCATGAGCTTGATGCCGCGGATTGGGGCTATATCTGCTTTTGTGAAGACGACCCCGCTATGGTAGCGGGCTTCAACCCCCAGATGGGCTTCAGGCGGACAAAAACCCTCATGCAGGGTCATGATTGCTGCGACCACTTTTACTTCATGAAAGCAGAATAATTCGTTTGAAGTTAACAAATCGACAATTATATATTCCCTATTGCGTAACCATCCCTAGTCTATACGCAATACAGAATAAGTAATAATTTACCACCCCGACCAAAGGCTAAAGACTAGCGACTAAAGACTATCCCCTCCTCAGTCATGGCAGTACGGAATGTCTTGCCCTTCGTAGATTTCTTCGATTAATGCCACCCTCTCTCCAACAAAATCCTTATAAATGGATGCATCAGCATCCTCCATCGCCAGCAGCTCTTGATACCAATAATGGGCACATGCATGGTTCCCGGCAAGATCATAGGTGCTTGCCAGTTGGAAAATATTGCGGGGGGTTGGTTTATACTCTACAACTTCACGATAATATACTGCCGCGATTTGAATATTTCCGAGATTGAGTTCGGCATTTCCAAGGTTTTTATTTACGAAGATAATATCCTCATCCGAAGTCAATTCGTTTCTTAATACCTTTAGCTTCTCCACCATTTGTTCGCCATAAGTAGTCACCTCCGTGCCAGTTCCACAAAGCATTGTGGATTCAATCAGATATGTGTAAGTATCTACAATTTCCTCGGCTGTTACCAATTCATTGAGCAGGGGGGTGATTTGTTTCTTCAAATCCCCAAAATACGCTTCCATGGGCAAGAACTCCCCAGAAGGGCTCGTTGTTTGAATCAAATAAAAATAGACTTCCGCAATTTCCGCTGGACGGGTCGATTGGCGAACCAATGGTAATAATACCTCTCCCATCTGTTGATAATAATCTTCCGCTGATTCGGCATCACCGATATGGCTGAAAGCATAAATTAAATTGAAATAAATACTGCTGAGGTCTTTTAATAATACTGGACCTTCGAGCATAGGCTCCAAAAGCTCGATGACCTTTTCAAAATAAGCAGTCGATTCATCATAATCCCCAAGAAATAAGTAAGCTTCAGCAATAATGCGATTACCAATCGCCAGATCGAGTGGGTGGTTTATCCCCTCCATCGCATCTTCCACAATATCGATCCCCATTTGAGGGCTATCAAAAAGGAAAAATTCGGCTTCCTCGAGGATGTCATAGTAGTCTCTAGGTTCAACTCTTGGTGTGGCAGTTGGAGTAGGCATGGGAGTTGGGGTAGGCGTAGGTGTTGTATGGAAGGCTGTTGAAGTTATTTGGTATGAATCGTTCAACGCCCCAACAGCTCTGGTTACCGAAAATAACCCTACCCCGAAAACAGCCAGACAAGCCCCAAATAAAAAACCGATGATTCCCTGGATAGGCAGACTTTTAGTCACTTTTAATTTATTCATAGCCATAGACCGCCGTTGTACCATCTGATTCCGTCACAACCAGCTGTACGCTGATATTCTCGACTACAATAGGATTGAGATAGTCATTTCTAATTTTCACGTAAAAATATCCCGCGTCACTTACGATTTTATGGGGATTGGGAATTTCATTTTCTCCCTCATATAATGAGATCGAACCCACAAATCCACTCCCATCAAGGAGCATGAAATACGAAGCTAATTGCGTTGCTGAACTAAAATCCTCAGAAGTGACTTTTATTGTCAGTGAATCGATGGATGAAAAATCATGATAGCCCTCAGGTCTAAATAATAAAACTGTCTCTTCATCAGAACGAAAATAAGTGATTCCCGTTCCCGAGTAATTGACAAGTACGGAAAAATAGACCCCGGCTACCGGAGTAGGAGTGAAGTACACCTCATCAGCAACCACTGGGATGGGGGTCGGGCTTGCTGCTGGAGTGGGCGAGGGGGTTGCTGTCGGGAAAAGGTAGCTTCCGCCCAACTGGTCGATTTCTTCTAGCGTGTCTTCGTAAATGTTGGGAATTGAATATTTCGGCAGCGAGGCTTCCGCAATTTGCAGCCAATATAATCCCGAATCCTCATCCCCTTCCTCCAAGGCCAAAAGTGCCAGTACATAGGCCCGCATACCATATTGAAGCCAGGTATTACCGCTTCCTGTATCGAGATCTTCATAAGCCAGTTTTGGTTCTCCTTGTAAATAATATAAGTATGCCCGTTCATAATACCGCCAGCCGTTATAATGAGGTCTTTCTTCAATAATTTCATCGATAATTTTAAAAGCCTCATTATGACGTTTAAGGGCAATCAATATCTGTACTTGCCGCCATTTAGCCTCTTGGGTATCTTCTCCTTCGTCCTCTAAAATTGAAATGGATTCCTCAATATAACCCAAGGCTTTTTTGAATTCACCCAAACAGGCATATGCATCTGCAATGCCACCGTTTATCGATGCATTCTGGGTCGCGTTTTCCCCTCGTTCATCGACGAGCCGAAGGAAAAAATCCAAGGCCTCTTCACAACGCCCGGTCTTTCCTAATAAAACACCCACCTGACGCGTAACCCAGGCATAATTACTGCCCAACATATATGCCCGAATGAAATCATCTAAACTTTGCTGGTAGAAGGGGGCAATATCGTCCCGATACTCAAATTGATTGGATAAATTAACGAGTACCTGGGCGCGATAGAAATAATATTCACCACGTGGTGGTCCGAGTTCAATGGCTTTGGTGAGATCATCATAAGCTCTTTGCGAATTGTCAATATAATCCATCAAACTGCGCTGGTTATTGGTCAACCTGAAGTAACATAACCCTCGAAGGAAGTATGCGTCTGAGTATTCAGGAAGAATACGAATGACCTCATCCAGGGTGATAATTGCTTCCGCGAAGTGTCCACTTCCCAAGAGTGAGGTCGCGTTTCTCAATTTGTCGTAATTCTCCCTAAAGCGATCATTCATACTCCCGGAGAACGAGTGTGTAGCTGCGAAGGGACTTCCGCTCGGGCTGGGTGTGGAGATAGGTGTCCAGGTGCCGGAACTGGTCCCATCCGCCGTGGGGGTCATGGTTGTCTGACCGCCGGAGTCCATATCTTCCGGAGATGGGACAATCGCCATTGCAAACTCATCGAAAATCGCCGGGGGATTTTTATTCACGATAAATATAAGCAGCCCACCAACAACAAACAATCCCACGAAAAATCCAATCAGCAGCGGTAAACTTGGGTTAAATTTCAGGCCCGCGGCTTTAAACCCATCTTTCTCAATCGGGGGTTCCACTGGGGGGCTTTTTTCCTCTACGATGGGTACTTGATTTTTTTTCAATCCTTGAAGCAGTTCCCTGGCTTTTTCATTCTCCGGGTTGAGGGATAATACTTTCTTGAAACAAATTTCCTTCTTCTCAACATCAGACAAACACGCCCCTAACGCCAACCACCCATTTTCAGACTGTGGGTTTTGTTTTACGAACTGGCCGAAATACTTACACGCAGTATCTAGGTCCCCGGTTTTCGCCGCTGAAACGCCTTGCCGAAAAATGTCATCTGCCATATCTCTCCCTAAAAAACACTCCCGATTCTTTTCCTGTCCAGGCCAAACCTCAAAATGTACGACGACCGCATGTCCCTCTCGAAAACCACAGTAAGATTATCGTTGGCAGCAATGAGACTAGATAATATCCCCGAGAACCTTACCTCTCGCTATTTGGATTTTAATGAATCCGATAATTAAACGAAATTCTCATATTCCCAAATCTCCCGACTTCTTCTTCCATAATTTACTTGTAGCTAATGGTTTTTTATTGAAAGTAAATGAAAAATGCAACCCATAGATAGTTTCAAATACAACCAGAAATTGATCAATCCTGAGTCTGGGATCGGGCGAGGCGCGCTGCCAATTGTTTTTCCTGGCGTTCTCGCTCGATCTCCCACAGCTGCTGTTCGGCTTGAGTGCGTTGTTGAGCGCGCTGTAGTTGCCACAGGATGAACCTCACCCGCCCCGACAAAGCCTGACCGATATTCCACAAGAGGCGGCTGCCCAGCTCGGGGTCGTCTTCGAGGAGGGCCAGCAGCCGGTTCCGGTCGAGGCCCAGCACGATGGCTCCCTCTGGCCCGGCGATGAGGTCGGCGGTGCGCAGCCCCTGGTCGAGCATGGCAAGCTCCCCGGTCATCTCGCCCGGTTTCACGCTGGCAACCTTCTGGGGATTCTGGGGTTCCACTCCGGTATTGTCGGGGTCGCTCCACACCTCTACCGTGCCGCCCTGGACAATGTACATCTCCTGGCTGTCGTCCCCCTGTTCGACGATGCTGCGGTGCGGCGGGAAGGAGTACTGGTGAAATTGTGCCGCCAGCCGGGTGCGTTGTGCCTGGTTGAGGTTTCCGCCCACACTCGAGTTCGCCAGGAAATTGGCTGCCTGCCGGATGCGGCCCAGTTCCTCGTCCCCCACCGGTTGGTGCAGCCTGTCGCTCAGGAGGGGCAGGCCCAGGTAAGCGGTCACCAGCCGTCGGGTGGGGATGGGGGTCTCGAAATGCGGCCAATGTCCGGCTTTGGGCAGGATCCGGAGGTCCGCTTGGGGCCACTCGTCGGCCACCACTCCGGCATCCCGCAGCGGGACGGTGTTGTCCTCCGCACCCCAGATTACCAGGGCGGGAGTTTCCACCTCCGCGAGTTTTCCGCTCAGGTCGTTCTCACGCATGGCGAAGAAGCACTGCGCCCGTACCCGCCCCTGTCCTGGGTGGCGGGCGTCGGCCCGTAAAATGGCGTAATCGTCTTCGGTGATGCCGGTACGGTCGGCGAAGGAGATCGGGCGCATCAAACGGTCGGTGAGGCCCACGTAGACTCGTTCGACGGCAGAGACGATCAATCGTCCCAGGCCGAGGCTCTCGATGATGTTGATGGGTGAGATCAGGGTGTTGATCATCGCGGAGAGGCGCCCGGTAATGGTCGGGCAGATGAGCACCATACGCTCCACCAGGACGGGTTCGTGCAGGGCCATGTTGAGGCTGATCATCCCGCCCATGGAGTGGCCCACCAATACGGCCGGGCCGTCGCTGATTTGCTCGATCAGGTCGGCGACCAGCTCGGCGTAGTCCTGGATGCTGGGGCGTTCTTTGAAGGGCGGGGAGCTGCCGAACCCGGGCAGGTCGACGGAGATGCAGTGGAAGCGCTGGCTCAGGAGGCCGGAAAGCGGCGACATGGCATACGAGGAACTCGACCAGCCATGGATCAGGATGGCTTTCTGGCGGTTGGGCGAACCTTCTTCTACGGTGTGGATTTCTTGTTGGCGGATGGTGTATACGGGCACTGCAACCTCTCTGCTTTCTACCATCCATTATAAGAGAACGGGTTTGGGCGGAATGGTGTAATCTCCTGACAATAGTATTACAAATGATTCAAGGCTGTGTCTTGGATTCAAGAGAAGGCCCTGCCTTCTCCACGGTGTAGAGCTGGGGGGAGAAAACGGTGGGATTTCCTGCTTTGACCTCCTCACCAGTTCAACCTGCACGAGGAGCTTGCCCGCCGCCAGGACGAATTCTCTCGGGCCTCTGGCTGATACCACACGACCAACAGCAACCCGGACCCACGCCGCCTGCGGACTTCCGCGGGTGGCTGGGTCTTTTATGTAGTAGCCTGCTTCAAACTAGTACCGGTAAGGGTGGTTGGGGAGGGTGGGGATTTTTACAGGTCACATAGGTTTGAAGCAGGACAGACGATAGTTATGGGGGATGGATGAGGAAACGGTTAGCAATGTTTTGTTGGTTAGCGAGTTTTTTGGGGGAGAGGTATGGTTTATAGAGTGGACTCAAGATTGTTGGTTGTTGGTGTGTGATGAGGAGACGGTTGTAAATGTTTTTTTGATTGGCTATATATTTGCGGGGGATGGCGGCATCCCCCACACCCCGCCGCCGGAGGAGGAACCCTCCCCGGACCCCTGGAATCAAATTCATAGGAGCGTTGTTTAATTCTCTGGTTTATAACGAGGAATTTGGGCACAGCGGCCGCAAAGAAGGATAGTG
>JASFQL010000013.1:0-89822 GCA_050115475.1 Anaerolineales bacterium | reverse complement strand
CGCTCCTCCCGTCCGCTGAGCCACTCAAAGCCCATCCGCACCAGCCCATCGACCGTGATGCCCTCGGGCAAATGCTCTGTATGCTCCAGGAGCGCTCGCCAAACAAAAGCCCACTCCTCACGCTCCTCCCGTCCGCTGAGCCACTCAAAGCCCATCCGCACCAGCCCATCGACCGTGATGCCCTCGGGCAAATGCTCTGTATGCTCCAGGAGCGCTCGCCAAACATGAGACCAAGATGTGACTCCTTTTGTGTTTAAACGTAGTAACCAACTCCACGCGTCTTCAGTTAATCCAACATCCCCAGGGTAGCTTTTCCACAAATTTTGCCAAAGCACTCCCCATAAATCTGACCTTACATTTTTCACGCCCTTAGCTCTGAGTAAGGTGGGGGGGGGACCGAGGAGTTTGTTGATATCAGGTTCTCGGGCTGCCCACCTCGCCCAATTTGTCCACAAGACGGCTAATTGATTAGGAGAGAATTTGGATTCATGGAATTTAGAAGAATTCCAAGAATAGATTGTTTTCTCTACCAATGTTTTTGAATCGAGATCACCACTGATTCTCGGTGGATTTTCAGCAATAATTCTCAATATTTGAAAGGCTGTATTCATATCCGTATTTAATGCATGATGAAATGCATTCGCTAAATCAACGGCCCTGGATAATCCGCTTTCTTTAGGGCGTATAGCTTTGTAAATATCGTCGCTGAGGTGCGGGTGAGTTAAACGAATATATCCTTGTGCATCTGGTTTTTCTGATAACAAAGAAAAATCTTTATCGGAATTTAATTCAATGAAAGCTTCTCTATTTTCTGTGCTCCATTCTTCCAGCCAGCTTTGGGGTGTCCAAATATAGAGACGGTTTAATGCCAGCGGTTCAATAAGGGCATCAACCAGTCCAACGTTTTTTAGCCTTCGGCTGAATTTTCTGCCAAACTCCAGTAAACTTACCCCATGTTTTAATTCAACCATCATAGATAGAATCAAGCCTTCTGCTTGGGTAAATGCCTCGCCAGTTTTTGTCCCTTTACCAGCTCGTTCTTCATACCACTCCAATATGTCTTTCTGTTCAGTTTTGACAATTGGTGGCAATCGCCATATTTTCAAACGAAAAGATTCAGCATCACCGCTTTGAATGAAATTTTCATGATGCTCAGGTGGACCACACGTGACTAAAATTGGCCAATTGACTTTTGCATAATGAGGATTCCTTAGCAATCGAGAAATCGCCATAAAATCTACTTTATCTCTACTTAGGGGATCATAGAAATCATCTACGAAAACAAAAGCTGTATCATTATTACTAAAATCTGATGCGAGCCATTTACTCAAAAGAGGATAAACACTTTCACTTGCATCATCCAACCAAAATACAAGAGAATTCCTTTCGAGGACTAGTTTTTGCATGATTTGAAGGAGAAAAACACTTTTACCACAACCCGATCTACCATCAATCCAAAAGGTATGAATTTTGGGTTCCGTTCTCCGTTTCTTCTCATTTATCAGTCTATCTATTTCATTTAGCGCGTCGGCTATTCTTCGTGGGCGCTCCATGAATCTTTTATCGCGTAGTTGCTCAATAGTGATGCGTGATCCAATGACGACTTCTTGGGAAGTCTCCTTATAAGATTGGATCAAATCAGATGAGATTAAAGTCCCCGGCAATTCATCTTTCGCTTGTAATTCCTGCAATATTGATAAAAGAAGAGAAATGATTTCCTCTTGTTCTTCACTTGTAGCAACCATATCCGACAAGTGGGTTAGACCAAGCCTTATTCCCTCAACAGGTAATTGACTGAAAACGTTTCTATAGTAACTTTGATGATTAGCATTTACAATTTTTTTTGCCCAATCCTCATCAACTTCTACACCATAGATAATATTGTTATCTGTGAGAAGTTCGATTATCTTTTCACCAATTTCCTCAGTAAGATATTCAGGCTGGACTGGTAGATTTCTAAGGTTTATTCTCCTATAGTTCAATTCTTTACTAAATTTTTCCTTTTCAAAAAACAATTGCCCCTCTAGGTATGGGCTTTCTTGTTCAAGGTTCCCTTCTAAGGCGTCAATATATATCTCTTTCAGGTCTTTTCGTTTGAGGGGGCCAAGCAGAGGTGCCAGTTCTTTAATATCGGCTATTAAACCAATCAGTTCAAGAAATGTAATTCCAGTCATTTTTCCCTCAAATAATCATTGGACAATCATTCTAGTCTAATTGTATTATTTATCCAATCCTTCCCCCCACTATACAACAAAACCCACTCCCCAGCAACCCCCGCCCCTTATGCCGCAATATCCCCTATCCCACGTGTTATTCCGAACGAAGTAAAGAATCCTCTAAGAGATCATTGAATCCAGTTCATTGCCTAATAACCATTGCCCCATAGAAACTGTCCCCCATTTACGCAATATGAAATACGCAATCGTCATTTATCAAACCTGTAACAAGATGTAATGACCTGTAAAGACCTGTAACAACCTGTAAAGTTTTCCAATCCCTTCCGTACCCTACCTGTAAGCACCTGTAAAGACCTGTAACGACCTGTAAACACCTGTAAGACCTGTAAAATACCCCCCACCCCCAAACCTTTACAGGTTACATGTTCCGTTTCCATCCCCATATGTTATACTGCAACCCATTACATGGAGGAGGAACCCCTGGAAGCATGAAGCCTGCATTGAAGTCTTACCCCCTGCGGATCTATCTGGTCGCCCTGGTCATCCGCCTGGTGCCCGTATTCCTGACCATCGATTTCGGCATCGGCCTGGACGACATGTTCCAATACGACATGCTCGCCCGCAGCATGGCGGCCGGGCAAGGCTACCGCTGGTATGGGGAAGAAGACCTGGCCCTGATCGAACGCTACTTCCCGCTGGATTTCTTCGAAGGGGACTACGATCCGCGCGGCGTGCTGACCTCCTTTCGGCCGCCCGGCTATCCCTTCTTCCTGGCCCTGGTGTATTTCATCGGCGGCCTGGAGAAGCGTTTCTTCATCGCCCGGCTCGTGCAGGCCTTTATCGGTGCCTCCCTGGCGCCGCTGACCTACGCCCTGACCCGCCGCCTTTTCCCCGAACACGAGAAAGCGGCCAGGTTCGCGGCCATCGCGTTGGCGGTTTATCCCTTCCTGGCGGTATTTTGCCTGGGGCTGGCAACGGAGAATACCTTCATCCCCCTGCTGTTGGGCGCGGTGGTGATGCTGCTTAAAGCCGGTGAAAGCCACCGGACGAGGGATTACGTCTTTGCCGGTGCCCTGCTGGGGATAGCCTCCCTGACCCGGTCCGTGGTCAGCGCCATCATTCCGTTCACGATACTGTGGGCGTGGTTCTACGCCAAGGACAAGAGGGCAGCTCTCATCATCCCGGTGTGTGTGCTGGTCTTCACGGCGCCATGGTCGATCCGCAACACCCGCCTGCACGGGAAGTTCTACTACATCGAATCTGCCCTGGGCTACGACCTGCACCAGGGCTACCACCCGGAAAGCCTGGGGACGTTCCAATACGGGATCTCGCTGGAGCTGATGCCCTACATGGACGACGCCGAGAGGGATGAAATCGGGATGGACCTGGCCCTGGGCTACATCCGAGACGATCCCGGCCGCGTCCCGGAATTGATGGTTCGCAAGCTGGGATATTTCTTCAGCCTGGAGCGGCGCGCCTTGACCTACTTCTACAGCAACAACCTGGTGGGCTACATCCCGCCACCCTGGTTCACCGTGGTCTTTCTGATATTCACGCTTCCCTTTGTGGCGGTCATCTGTTCTGCGGCGATGGCCCTCCCCTTCCTGCCGTGGAATAAGAACAGTATCCTAGTGGGGATGGTCACGTTCGGCTATATTGCCCCGCACATCTTGATTTTGGCGGAACCGCGCTTCCACCTGGCGATGGTGCCGTTCTTTGCGGCGCTGGCCGGATATACCTGGGCGAATTGGGGATCGATCTGGGCGCAGGCCAAAACCCAAAAAGGGCGCTGGCTGTTTGCCCTGGGGTGTGTTATGGTGGCCTTGTTGTTCTTGAATTGGGGATTGGGGCTGTGGCGGGATGCCGATAAGTTGGCCCTCTTGTTTGGGCTGGAAGGGAACGTAGCGCATTTCCCATATTAGATGCTATGAAGAAACTACTGACTTTCAACCTGAAATTCGACCGCGACATCGCCGTCATCACCATTGTGAGCACCCTGCTGCTCATCATCGAGCGATACAACACTTTCACGACGGGGGTGGAGGTGATCGACAGGGTCATCATCTATCTGTTCGTACCGCTGCTTATCATCCTGTTCGTGTTCCGCGATTCGCCCAAAGAGTATGGTTTCCGGCTGGGGGATTGGAAGGCGGGGTTAGCATTGACGGGGTTGGTGATCCTGTTTGGGATCCCGATCCTGTATTACACCGCTGTCGGCGACACGAATATGCAGGATTATTACGACTGGCAATTCAGGTCGGGGATGGCGTTGTATTCTTTCCTCGACCTGATCGGGTGGGAGTTTTTCTTCAGGGGGTGGATCCTGTTCGGGTATGCCCGTAAGTTCGGGGACGACGCCTTGTGGCTGCAGGCGGTTCCCTTTGCGCTCGCCCACCTGGGGAAACCGGAGATCGAAACTCTCTCGACCATCTTCGGGGGTTTCGTCTTTGGGCTGGTCTCCTGGCGATCGAAGTCGTTCATTTACGCTTTCTTATGCCATTGGTTCGTGTACAGCTTTACCGTGATGGTGGTGGGTGGTTTTTTTGGCTGAGGGTCGTAGATCAGCCATTCTCAGATCCCAATAATCTTTCACGGTTGGCTTTCTTCATTCCCCTTACGACGAGGTCGTATGAGTGGTCGATCATCTCAAATACCAGTTCCCCGGGAATGCTGCCATCGAGGTGCACCCCGTTCCAATGTTCTTTGTTCATGTGGTATGCGCCGGTGATCGCCGGGTATTGGGCACGCAGAGCCTGGGCATCTTCGGGGTCGCATTTCAGGCTGATACGAAGGGGGGTTTCTCCTTCGGCGATGAGGGCGAACATTTTATCGAGCACTTTAAACACCAGCGCACCCTCTCCGAACGGGTAGCTGGCGGACGATCCCCTCTTTTGTAAACAGTACGTATAGATACTCTCTAAATCAGTTTTCAATGGTATAAGTGAGATAGTCCAGTCAACGAAGATTATGATTTTGCTATGCTATGATTGTATCACTGGTGGTATGTTCTTATCAGACCTAGTAAACAAGCAGGTGAATGGATGAGCAGGCTGGTATCCCGACCAAAGCCAAACAGACTGATATTATGGGCGATTCCACTTTTCCTGGCCGGTTTCGCATGTAATGCGCAGTTACCCGAATTCGGCTTTGGACAGAAAACAGCGACAGGGACGCATCCAGCCGCCTATTTGTTGACCCCCGCCAACAGGATCACGCCCAAGATAACCCCGACCGCAACACAGCCGGTATCTGGGGCAGCCTGCCTGCCGGGGGTATGGCAGGCCGACCACGACAGCGTGATCGAATACATGAGCGATACAATGCTCGGTGTGGGTGAGTCGGGGTATACTCCTTCCTCTTCAGAAGGAAAGCTGGAAGTGGAGATAAAAGCCAGAGAGGTCTCTTTTACGGTAGAGAATTATTTGCTGAATGTTGACGTGAGCATCGAAGAGGACCCAGAAGTCACATACAATGAGGTCGCGATTCAAGCAAATGCGACTGCAAATTATCTGGCTTCAGATAGCCAGATCAATTTCACCGATATCTCTTACTCTATAGAAGGCAGCCTGGAATTCGACGGGGGATTCTACAATATGGAGATTGAAGACCTGATAAACATTGCGAATATCTATGGTTTTGCACGCGACGTGACTCTTCCAGTCCAGACACTGTATTTCAGCTACAGCTGTTCTGGGGATATTTTGACCATCAAAGTCAACCCTTTTGCCGAAATGGTGTTCACAAGGACGCAGTGAGGAAATAGAATCTCAAGACCGATTTTCAATGCGAGAAAGTGGTTTTTTTACATATAATGTATGATAGTAACGTAATGGTATTGATATGCCGCGTGTATAAGCCCACCTGTATCTTTTTTATAGATCATGAAATCAAAAAAATGGTGATGAAATGAATAATACTTTATCAAGTAGAAGAACAATCAAAAGTGGTTTCGTACTTGTGTTATTGGCATTTACTCTCGCCGCGTGCACGATCAATTTGGGTGGGGATAACGGGGGGGAACCCACAGCAACTTTACCAAATGTTCCAACCTCTACCGATATCTCCGCACAGCCCACGGAGGAACCCACGGATTCGACCTCGGTCATGGAAACACCAACCGACACCGCGGGTGTTGGTCCCGGCTCGACCGCTACAGGCGCAGCGTGTTTGCCAGGCACATGGCAAGTGGACCATTCAAGTGTGTTGAATTATATGACTCTGTCGATGATCGGTGTAGAAGAATTCGATTTTACACCGCTTGCTTCAAGTGGGAAGTTGGAGCTGCAGATTATCCCCGGGCAAATCAACTTGCTGGCCGAGAACTTCAAAGTAGATATCGGTATGAATATCTGGGGGGTGGCAAATGTCAATGTCAATAATGTCTACGTTCAGGCCAACGGCGCGGCTGCGTATACGGCAAGCGATTCAAAGATCGATCTTACCGGTATCACATACAATGTAATTGGGACGCTTGAATCAGCCACGGCGTCTTTCAGCCTAGATGTCGAAGACCTTTTGAACATCGCCCATGCTTTGGGTTTTGCCGGTGATGTAAAAAATCATCCTTACGAAACACATTCATTTCACTATACCTGTTCTGGCGACATCCTATCCATCGTGGTGAATGAATTTGCGTCGGTGTCTTTCAACCGGAGTCAATAATCCGGCACGAGGATCAATTACTCAGAACGAAGCCAGCTTTTCTACTATCGAATAAAAAGAGAACAATCGCTCCCTGCGAAGTATGACCGACTACCAGCAGAATTATCAAGGAGGAGAGAAATTATTAATTTTCCTCTAAGGCCATTTTAGATATGTGGTTCTATACTAATATAAGCAGAATATTCAAGGGGTGCGGCGATTATCCGGTATCACGCGCCCCCATTTATCAGGGAAAATGCCATGCGAAATTCTATCCACAGACATCTTTACAAGCTTTATTATCTAGGGGCTGGTATGATGATAGCGGGAGTATTATGGCCGTGGTTGGTTCTCTTAAAGTACTTTAAATCGACTTTCATTGCCAACTTCATGGCCTATATCCTCATCGTATGCGGAGGGGCTTTGGTACTCGTCGGGATCATATACGACAATTTTGTCGACCGGGATTTGCATTAGTACTAACTCATCTTCGTTATAATGGAAGCACCTAGCCACTGACATATATAATTCCCCGGTATTTCCTGGGGAGTTTTTATCCCATCCTCCCTCAATCCCTCTTTTTCGATGGGGAAGAAGACAAGAATAATTCCCTCTGTTCATCCATCTCGATTGAAAAAATACTGTCAGGTGTCCAGTGGAAAAATTCACATCCATCATCTTTATGATAACTGACCACCAGGTTTGAATTTCATTGTATTCAGCTCTGCAAAAACCGCCGTATTTTTTCGGAATAAAAAGCCGGTTGAGAGAGATAGGGGAAATGGCCGTTATCCACAGTAACTACCTCTGCCAGGGGGTAGGTCGACTCCATCGCCCGACGTAATGCTAGACCCAGCAGGGGATCATTTGATGCCTGAACGACCATCACGGGGATTTGTCCACCGGATAAGTCTGGAGGAACGAAAGGTTCGATCAGGCAATGGTAACGACCGATGAGGTCCGCTTTCGTGAAGCGATCCAGGTTCTCGTTCAAATAGGCCAAGGTGAGTTCATCGTACCCCGATGGGGGATATATCCTGCTTTTATACTGCCAGCGCATGACCCATTTGATAAGCCACGCCGGCAGGAGAGGGAGGAATTTTCCAATAAAACCATATTGTTTGACGATGAGATCGTTGGGTGGGAAAGTGTTGGCGAAAACAGCTTTATCGACCTTATCGGGGCAGCGGGAGACGAAGTATTGGGCGATATATCCGCCCAGAGAAGTGCCCAGGATGCTGAAATGGGACAGACCCAGTTCATCGAGAACTGCGAGTAAACCAATTTCCAACCGTGAAAGTGAATATGCGCCAGGGTAGGTGACAGCTACAAGGTGAAAATCTTCCTTGAGAATCTTGAACTGCTGGAACCAGATGTCATATGCCCCTGCCATGCCGTGCAGGAATAAAATCGTCTGACCGGTTCCAAGACTCTGATATTCCCACTCAAGGCCATTCACCTTAAGGGTGTGGGGGGGGGAGGCAGTCCGGAAGGCTGCCAAGGCAGCAGTTTGATACGGAGGGACTTTGGCGTAGATTTTTTCGAAAGCTTGTTTGGAGTGGGGAATTCGTATAGTATCCATTTTTAAAAAATATCGATTGATTCTTGTTACCCTCAGTGGGATGAGGATGAATATCATGTGAATAAAAGTCTATATCATGGCCAAGTAAAACGAATAATTATTCGCCTTTTTTTATGTTATATGTTGTGTATCATATTATATAATCTATTTAACCCACATCCCGAGGTACGAATTAAATAATGCATTGAACACGCGGGTTTTATATTATTGGTTTGCGAAGGTAAAAAGATGGCGAAGAAGAAAAAAGAACCGCAAATTCTGAAAGCCTCGTCCCTAACATCCAGCATAAACAATGCAAACGAAAAAATCGAACAAGAAAAGTTGATTGCATCACTACGTGAGAATGAAAAACGATACCGGTCTTTCATAGAGAATTTCCAGGGAATCGCTTATGAGGCGGGTGCGAAAACATGGACACCGACATTTTTCCATGGAGCAGTCGAAGAAATCACCGGATATGAGGAAGAAGAGTTTAAGGCTGGAAATCCAAGGTGGGACGAGATCATCCATCCAAATGACCTTGCGCGCTTACCCGGTAAAGATGAGGTCAGGCGCGTAAAAAATTATTCGCTAGAACGTGAATACCGCATCATCCATAAAAATGGACAAGAACGATGGGTGAGAGAATTTTTACACAATGTCACTGATGAAAAAAATAAAATTTCACGTATACAGGGGACACTTTATGATATCACCGAGTGGAAACGCATAGAAAAAGCGCTGCGTAAATCGGAGAAGCAATATCGAGACTTAGTGGAAAGCGCTTTGATTGGGGTAGCCATCGCAAACCTGGAGGGGGATATTCTTTACGCGAACGACACGTTTTTGGAAAAATTGGAATACAAAACCTTTGATGAATTTATTAAAGATGGGGCAGAAAATAAATATAAAAACCCCCAAACAAGGAAGGCGTTAGTCGAGAAACTCAAGAAATCTGGTCGAGTGGAAAATTTCGAGGTAGAACTTCTGACCAAGAAAGGCAAGTCTATCCATTTTCTTCAAAATTGCAGGATCGATGGAGATTTGATGTACTGCACGTTGGTGGATATTTCCGAGCGAAAACAGGCGGACGATCAACTTCGTTTCGAGAAGGATTTCACGGATACGGCTTTGAACGCCCAATTGGATACTTTCTTCCTCTTCGAGTTAGACAGCAATAAAGCCCTTCGCTGGAACCAGGCTTTCAAGGATATCTCCGGTTACAGCGACGAAGAAATAGCAAAGATGCCGGCGCCAAGTTCTTATTACAGTCAAGAGGATGTAGAAAAGGCTACAAATTTCCTCCAGCAAGTACTAGAGGAGGGTACGGGAACGATTGAGCTTGAACTGATATGTAAAGACGGCAGCAAAGCCCCTACCGAATACAAAGTTTCAGTCATCAAGGGTGAGGATGGAGAACCGAAATATATCATTTCTATTGGCCGTGATATCTCCGAACGAAGACAAGCCCAACAGGCACTGCTGGAGTCGGAACAGCGTTACCGGACTGTGGCCGACTTTACCTACGATTGGGAGTATTGGATCGACCCGGACGGCAGGTTCCGCTACATTTCCCCTTCCTGCGAGCGGATTACTGGTTACACCCCCGAGGAATTCATCGACTCCCCGCAGCTTAGAAATGAGATCGTTGCGCCTGAATCATTAGAAGACTGGGAAGAACATAAGCGCACTGCCCGCAGCGACCCCAAGCCGCATGAGTTGGTTTATGCAATCCACCGTAAGGATGGTGGAATCCGTTGGATTGAACACATATGCCAACCAGTGATAGATGAAGAGGGTAACTCGCTGGGGAGCCGGACTTCTAACCGCGATATTACAATGAGAAAACACATAGAAGAGAGACTGCAGCGGCAAACTCACGATCTGGCGGAACGGGTCAAGGAACTTAATTGTCTCTATCAATTCTCAAAACTCATTGAAACGCCGGATATTTCCCTAGAAGAGATATTCCAGGGAACGGTGGATTTGATCCCCGCGGCCTGGCAGTATCCAGAAATTACCTGCGCAAAATTGACCATCAACGGATTTGTGTTCGCAACGGAAAATTTCAAAGAAACGAAATGGAAGCTGACCGGCGACATTCCAGTGGGTAGTTCATCGACCGGGTACGTGGAAGTCTTTTACATGGAAGAAAGGCCAGAAGCCGATGTGGGACCTTTTTTGCGGGAGGAGCAGAATTTGCTGGATGCAATTGGAGAACGCCTGGGGGGGGCTATCCAACGGCGGCATGCCGAGGAAGCACTCATCTATCGCGATAAACGACTTCAATCTTTTTATGATAACGCCGCTATTGGCATTGCGATAGCAGACCCTGAAGGTAATTACCAACAGGTGAACAAGCATTATCTAGAGATGTTTGGATATGACAACGAAGATGAGTTGTTCGAATATACCGTAGGGGAAGTACTGCATCCGGACGATCGAGAATCTACCCTGAAAGCGCAGAAAGGATTAGCAAGCGGAAAGATCAATTTCTTCAGGGATGAGAAACGATACCGACGTAAAGACGGCAGTTATTTTTGGGGAGATGTTTCTGTATCCCCGATTAAGGACATTCACAGCGAGATCTATGCATTTACAGCAATCATTGTGGATATTACGGAACGCAAACTGGCTGAAGAGGCGCTGAAATGGAGCGAAGAAAAGTTCTCTAAAGTTTTTATGTTAAGCCCTAATCTCATGGCGATTACATCCCTTACCGATGGAAAAATAAGGGATGTGAATGAGGGGTATGTAAAAGCCTTTGGATACAGCCGCGATGAATTGATTGGGTCACAAACAGGTGAATTGGGCATATGGAACGATCCCAATGATAGGGAGATGCTCATAAGTGAAATCAAACAGAATGGTTCCGTTCATAATCTGGAGATCGAAGTAAAAACGAAATCGGGAGAAATACGAACGATCCTATTATCTGGCGAGGTTCTGGATATCGAAAGTGAAGACCCGCTCATCGTTACGATGGGGAGCGACATCACTGACCGCAAGCAGGTTGAGGAAAAGATCCGCAGGCTGAATGAGGAACTCGAACAACGTGTGGTCGAACGGACTGCCGAGTTAGAGGCAACCAATAAAGAACTGGAAGCCTTTGCTTATTCCATTTCTCATGACCTGCGCGCCCCGTTAAGAGCAATCAACAGTTTCAGCAATGTTTTGAAAGAGAAATATGCTGACCTATTAGGGAAAGAGGGCGGCGACTATCTCGATAAGGTGGTGACGAGTACGATAAAAATGGATCAATTGATCAATGACCTGCTGGCACTATCTCGTTTGGGCCGACAGGAATTCAGGCGGACCACCACCAACCTTACTTACATCGCCAAACGAGTATTCAAGGATATGGCAGCCAAAGAACCCAATCGTGATATTCAATTAGAAATTTCCGACCTGCCTTTGGTGGAGGTAGACGCAAAATTAATGGAAGTGATGTTGAACAATCTAATCTCGAATGCGGTCAAGTTCACCAGGGGGAGAACACCTGCAGTGATTGAGTTTGGTTGTATATATGAAGACGAAATGCCTACATTCTTCCTGCGAGATAACGGTGTTGGGTTCGATATGAAATATGCCCACAGGCTGTTTTCACCCTTTCAACGGCTGCATACCGAAAGAGAATTTGAGGGTACGGGAATCGGCCTGGCAATCGTCCGGCGGATCGTCAACTGCCATGGCGGAAAGGTTTGGGTCGAGGCGGCAATGGATAAGGGCAGCACATTTTTCTTTACGATAGAATAGACTTCGGCATTGGGGGGAAATTGAACGAATCAAGGTAATTAAAAAAACACCTGTGAAGGAATGATGTCTTGTTGGGAATCAGCCTAGAGAATATTGACCTCATTGGTTGTGAGGATGGACTTCTACAACCTGGTCATAAAATTTTGATTCTATGCAGGGATACTAGAGCTGATTTTAGGAGATCACGCTTATAAATCGTTCCTGCTCAATCAATATGATTTCAGCAGTTTCTTCACTCTTCTTTGTTGGGCCTCAGATAAATCGATAAGGCGGGTGTTGAGAATATCTATGTATTCATCCTGGGAATCAGCATCTACCGCCGGTTGTATACTTTCGGCATACTGGGGCACACTCTTTGGACGACAACTTCTCAACTGCTGGAATAAATACGGCACGATGGTTTCTTTGTATTTGGCACTTGTTGAAGCAACTTTAGCCAACGTCTTGATCCCATTGTCTTTCGTAATCACGGAACCTTTTTCGATCACTTCGACAATCTCATCATACTTCTCAAAGATTTCTTTCGGTTTTCTGTCGGCAATGAGGGCCAGGTCGATCATCGATGACCAAACCAGGCGATTCTCTTTACTAAAAATCAACTCGATGAACTCGGCGACGTAATCTTCGATCATGCCAGGATCCAAGCGGCCTACTTGCTCTAAAACGGAAAGACAGTCTATTTGAACACGTTTGTTTGTGTTGCGTAAGTTATGTGCGATTTCCCGCACGCCTGCTACATTGTTGGTTTCGACAAGTTCACGCCCCAGGGCTTTATTGAGTTCATCATCATTCCTGCCTTGAGAACTAGAAAGCTTTGATAATACCGTCATGCTTCTTTCCTCCTTACAATTTAATATTTTATGGCAACCAATGTCTGCCAATATCGATTGGGCGATCAACCATCGATTGTGACAGGTATGAAGCATTATGACATAGCGCTTAGGGTAGCAATCCTAACCCAAGCAAATCGTCTCGCAATATGGTGGTAAACTGCCTGGCTCCGGTAACGTTCAGGTGGTAAGGATCCCTGAAAAGCTCAGGCTGATCCCAATAGAGGTCGTGGTAATCCAGGATGGGTATTTCACTGTAACTTTCAAGACTGGCATAGATCTCTTCGTAAAGGCGGTCGACATGAACCAGCGCTGCTACTTCATCATAATATATTTTGGTGGTGGGGTACTTTATCAAGACTACAGGAATGTCGTGCTGCCGGCATAAATCCAGCGTCCTCAGGAAATATGCAAGCAGGTCTTTGTCTATATAATCGTTTCCGGCGAAGTAGAGTTCGGCTCTGTGCTTGGCCAACTGGTTTATTCTATCCTGATCTCTCTCGGTCAGTATCCCCTGCCACCCGTGAAATCCACGATCGGTCTGCAACTTTACAGGGTAGTTTCGGATGTATTCGAGTGCTGCATCGATACCGCCAAGATAAGCGAACTCTCCTTCCAGCCGATATGAGAGGTAGGCGAACAAGTCTCCTTTGATTTGGCCGAGTTCGACGTAGTCGATGTAACGTTTCCAAAAGCTATGGTCTCCGATACGATCTGTTTTATAGGAGGAAAAAGAGAGCAGATCGATCTGGAGGAGGATGAGTTTGAAGTCCGGTTTCTCCTCTTCGAGGAAGAATTTCAGCTTGTAGTAGGTCTGGAAGTAGTTTTCTCCTGGGAAGGCGTATATGTAGGATTCCTCTAAGATGTCCGGATGTACCGAGGTGCGCGGTCGTGAATCCCCCAATACCAGGATGTCAACATCTTGCGCCCAATCCCGGAAATCACGATCGACGCTGGCGATATCCGTTTTGGAGGTAATCAGCTGGTAATACAGCTCGTTGCAGAGGAGGTTCAACAACAAGAAGCCAAGCAGGAAAACGAAAAACCGGACGATCATTCGGGTTTTTGTCATGGGCATGCCTTAGAACCTTGCATAAATGAACTCCCACTGTGCGCCGAAGCTGCCGAAAAACAAGATGGCGAAGATGGCCAGGTAATATAAACTCCAACGAAGGATGACATGTATCGAGTCCAACCAAAGGGAACCGATCCCCCTGCGCTGGATGTACTCAACTATTAAAATGAAGAGGATCATCGCCAGGGCTATAGTCAAATCGAGCCTGTCCATTGCCTGGAGATTGAGTTTGTCCGTGAGAATTTGATGGATAATGTTGGCTGCATCCAGGTAGTTGTTCGCCCGGAAAAATATCCAAGCAAATGCGACCAGGTTGAAAGTGATGAACTGCTGAACGAGATACTCCACAGATATATATTTCCCCCACTTTTCGGGGTTGAATATCTGTCTGCGCAGGGTCCTGGTGAGGTTGGCCAAGATCAGGTAAAGGCCGTGAAGGGCACCCCAAATCACGAAGTTCCAGCCAGCACCGTGCCAGATTCCACTCACAAGCATGGTGAGTAAGGGAGGGATCAGCAATCCGAAAAACGAGGTGTTTGATATCTTCCATCTACGGAGGAATCGGACGAGGGGGTAGAAGATGTAATCCCGCAGCCAGGTCGAAAAGGTGATATGCCAGCGGTTCCAGAATTCGATGGGGTCTTTGGCGATATAAGGGTAGTCGAAATTTTCCCGTAGGTCGATGCCAAGGGCTTTGGCGATTCCGATAGCAATACTCGTGTAGCCGGCAAAATCGTAATAGATCTGGAAGGCGAAGATGTAGGTAGCGAGTAACAAAGCCAGGCCTTGATATTCCGAATAGTTGTCGTAAACTTTGTTTACAACGTTGGCGAGCTGGTCGGCGATGACGATTTTCTGGAACAAACCCCACAGCACCCTACGTGCTCCCTGAATGATGCGCTGGGAGTCGAACTTATGAATACGATTGAATTGCGGCAGGAGGTCTTTTGCCCGGGGGATGGGGCCGGCGACGATTTGTGGGAAAAAGGAGACGAAGAGGGCATATTTGCCGAAGTGTTTTTCAGGCCTCTGTACGCGGCGGTATACGTCGAGGATGTAGCTGACCACCTGGAGGGTATAGAAGGAAACCCCAATGGGGGCGATCCAATCAAGTATGGGATAAGGGATGTCTGTGCCAAATAAAGCCAGGAACTTCGCCCCTGAGCGGAGGAAGAAGTTGAAGTATTTGAAAAAGAATAAGGGGCTGATGGTCAAAACCAGACCCAGGATGAGGTAAAGCTTCCTGAAGGGGTTTCTCTGTTCTTTTTCTAAAAGGATGGCGGTGTAGAAGCTGACGAGAACAATCGCCAGGATGACGAGGACGTATTCAGGCTTCCAGCTAATATAGTAAAGGGCGCTGGCCAGCAGCAGGAATTTCCACTGCCAGCGACCTGGAAGGTACAGCCAGATGAATAATGCGATAAGAAGGCAGCCAATAAATTGAAATGAAGTAAATGACATCTATTTGCGATTCCGTTCCCCTGTTTTTTCGTTTGATTATAATGATGAATGCTTAATTTTCCCAGTTAAATCGTTCCCCCTTGCATCAATCATATACCAAAAGCCAATCATTTTCTTTCGATAAGCATTGGGCAAGGAAAGCTGTGGAGGATTTGGTTTTTTAATCAAAGTGTGTTTGGAAAAGTTCCTCCCGTATGAATGCCAAACCAAAATCATCCTCGTAAAGTATATGATATTCAGGGATGGTATGTTCAAGGGCAGTAAAATAGAAATTGTAAGTCTTTTCCATTTGAGCGGGGTCATCTGCCGCTTCAATCACCCCTGCGGATGTGTAATCGAGTGCACGCTGCCGGGATAACAGAATGATATCTGGGGCAATCTCTAGAATATCTTCATAATCAATCACCCCCCACTTGTACTGTGAATTCCAGGCAGAAGTGTCGGGGACATACACACGAATGTCTCGATAAACGAGGAGGTCCTCCACTTCTGGGATATTTGAAAGGTATTCATCGTCCAGTTTGGAAAAGAAAGCAATAGAAAGACTGGTCTCTTCTCGTTCGAGTTCGTGCACATAATAGTCACAATCATAAAGGAAATTGGAAACAAGTTGAATGCCGATAACGACCAAACAGATTAGGAGGAGAAGGATGCCGGAGATTCTTTTCCAGTCTGCGGTATGGGCGTTCTCTTTTCTTTTATACTCAATCGTAAAAATGTTGGCAACTCCAGCGAAGAGGGGGAGGGCGATGGGGATAAAGAAGTGTGTCGGTTTGATGGCGATAAAGAACAAAATATAAAGACTGAATGGTATTGCCCAGGTAAGAATGAGAGCGTTAAATAATCGGCTGGACCCCCTAATCAAGCCGAGAACAACGGCGATCAATGACAAGATAATGAAGTATCCATTCGCGTAGTTTTCCTCAATGATCCCGAACCAGGATCGAGGGCCTGTTTCATATGCAACCTGCCAGCCAAAGGACATGGCTTCGGCCTGTTTTTGCTGGATATTAATAATTCTCTCCCGGACATCAGGAACCAACAACATGGGGTTGCTGATGATCACTACGGCGAACATGAGAAACAAGAAACGACCCGCTGAAAGCACAGCCTGTTTGAGATCGATCCTTTTACTAAAATATCCCCAGGCGATGTATGTTGGAACCGCTATGAAAAAGAATAAACCAATCAGTTTGGTCCCCACTGCCAATCCACATGCGACGGCAGAATAATGGAAATCTTTTCCGAAATTCAAATTATCTCTATCTAAAAAGAAAAAGGTGAGGGCGATGAATAGAATCGTCAGGCTGTCTGGATGCCACCACAAGCTGTTCTGAAAAATCGCCGGAATGGTGAGTAAGAAGATGAAGGTTCCGATGGACGTTCCATAGCGCTTAAAGCGAGTGAAGAGATAGACGAAAATAAGAGCAGCGACAAGCATGGGCACGACGCTGACAAACTGGCGCAATACCCACATAATCTGTGTCGTGGATGAAAGACCGTTCACGATTTTCAGGGGAAGGATGGTCACTGCTGAAAGGAGGTAGAACGGGAAGCCGTAATAATAATGCTGATAGGCGAAAAACCGGCGGGCGGCTTCTGTCAGGGTATCCCCTCCCCTCAACATCCGGATCACGTGGGGGTACTGGGCGAATTCATCCGGTTCGAAAACGGACAACATATTATGATCGTTTGAGCCGACCGCGTTTGGATAGGCTGTCAGGATGAAGAAGGTTAAAGCAATCACCAGAAGGGTATAAAAAACTTGCCGTTGTTTTTTTGTCATGCCCGTCCTAAATTCGTTCGTTTGCGGTAGTAGTCATCTTTCTAATAGACCTCTTTTCTAAGTTACACAGATCAAGTTCAGTATTGTAAATTGCTGTCAGCCACCTGACACTTTTGGTGCCACGGCATCTGCCGGAGGTTTTATTCCCATCCCCCCTTCCCAGGAAGGGGGGGGGAATAATGTAGGGTGTTTTTGGGCGACTCTGCCGCCCAAAAACACCCATTTATGGAGGGAATCTAATGTAATGACAATAAGCAACATCCGCGTACCGCGAGGCTGCCCAATTTGCGAGCCAGTGCGATTGAGAACCTCTCCAATACATTCTTTCATACACATCTTTTCCCAATCCATACCGTTTACTACCATACTTGTCAGATGACTCGATTGTGCATCTCTAGGGTGTTTGACCTTTTCGTATCTCATTCCACTAGCATGCTGTACTTTTACAAGTGGTCTAATCAATTTGTACGGCCCTCACAGGTATTGGGGATAATCGTGTAGTTCTGGGGATCTTTATAGACCGAGTAGCGGCTTACATCTTCAAGCAATTCATAATCCATGCCGAAATATATGTTCAAAATCAATCGAAATGTGTTTACCGGGGTGATGGATGGATACAAGTATTGACTACCGCCTTCGGGAAAATAATAGGCATTCAAGATAGCAAGCCGCCCTTCAACCCCCACATTCTGAAGAGCGCCATGATCACCTTGTATGACGATGATGGGGGGAATGGCAGAGTCTTGAATGATATGATCGAGGAGTGCTTCCAGGCGCGAATTAAGATAGATAATTTGTTTGGGATAGCCTTTTTGATAATCCGGCTCTTTGATGAGTTTTTCTCCCTGTGCGCCAAAAACGATAGGTTTGTGAGGCGAGACGATATGCGCAAAAATGAACTTCGGGCCTGATAGGTTGGGGATTTTCTCAAGCTGATCGAGGGCGAATAATACGATCTCCCGGTGTTCCTGGTTGGGATAGTCCAGGAAGGGCAGGAGGACATCGGCAAGGGGAGGGGATACAGCGATGATGAAGGATAATGCTGAAGAGCGGACCAAGAAGGTTTCGAATTTATTGATGGGAGAAAACAGGCCCGGAGTTTCAGGGTGTTTGTTTTCTAAAGACAGATAGAGGTCTGCATCTGTTATCTGGGTGAAGTTCCATCCGGTTTCGAAAGCGATTGTTTTGTATCCCAAGCCTTCAAGGATCTCTCGAACCTGACCGTGTTTAATATATTTTTCCAGATTTTTTCCCCGTTCGATCTCACCTTCAACTTCTCTATCGTAGAAAGTTTCCAGATAGTCTAGATTCAAAGCGGTGGATAATGAGAGTTTGGTCTGGGCATAATTGCTTTGGCTGCACCTTGATACATAAAATCCCATTTCTTCTAGATTGGTGAGAAATGGGGTATTGCTGAATTGAAATGCCTCAAGCAGGTAATCATCTCGAGAATAGGCATCCATAATGATGTAGTAAATATCCGGCAGGGTCTGTTCGCCCGGTGTTGACGAGGTGTCCCAGATGATTTCTGCTGGAGGGGGGCTGGATAAAGCTTCCGGATTCTCGAAAAGGTAGGTTGAGATGTTGAAGAGGGGAATCAAAATCGCAATCACTGTGATTGTATTCATGAAGGGAGTTAATCTTTGCGGAGCTCTCATTGTGCGTATTCCCCAAAATACCCCGAAAATGAATATCCCCAAGCAAACAAGGATGAGGTAGCGGTGCCGCCCGAACCTGAAGCCAAGAAATTCGGCTTCTCTCAATAGATCGTACGTGTGCCCATAGGTGAAGAAGAGGAACAAAGCCAGGGTCGTGCTGAGGGCGGCTTTGGTCCAATTCTTGAATAGTATTTTGAATAAAACAAGGAGAAGAAAACACATCCCCAATGAAATCAAAAACGACCGATATGCATCCGCGATTTGGACTTCATGGATGTTGTATGCCAACAGAGCTAATGGTGGGTATAAGCTAAATAGGATCGGATAGATGAAAGTCGATAAATGCTCTACTTTTTTTCTTGACGTCGCCATTCAATAATTTTATCGCATTATTCCCATGTGCGAATCAGATAACAATTTTTTGAGGGATTTGTATTCAACCAGGCGGTATGGAAACAAGGAGTTAGTGATTGCAGGTGATATCGGCGGCGACTATGTGGATGGTTCAGTTCTTTCCGGCCATTTATTACATAAATCTTTAAAGTAGACTTCCTTCATAAGCCATATAGATCGAATTAAGAATTGTAAATGGCTACCTGGCCGCCTGATACTTTTGGTTCCACGGTACTCTCCGAAGGTTATATTCCCATCCCCCCTTCCTGGGAAGGGGGGAAATTAATGAAGGGTGTTTTTTGGGTGGCAGAGCCGCCCAAAAAACACCCTTATGTGGAGGGAGTGTAATGACAATGAGCATCAACCACTCTTTGCGACACGGCGCTACTTGCTAGCCAATGCGATTAGGAACCCCTCTTGCACACTCTATCATGTCTATCATTCCCCAAACAAATTCGTTTACAAACGGACTGACAGGTGATTAGATTGCGCAACGCGATAGTGTTCGATCCCTTTGTGTCACATTCCTCCGTCAGCTTGTACTTATGCAAGAGGTCTAGTTCATGGCTTGTCTTCGCAATGGGGGAAATTACTCATCCCTCCGACCCACACACACTGCGGTTTCTCTTCGCAAGCAGCCTGGGCCAGGTCGGCACAAGAGACCTGGGGGGGCGTCGTCGGCGTGGGGCAGGCGCCAAGTGAAACAGAGAAAGTGCGCGTGCCTGAGTAAGCCCCCCACACACGGGGGTCGGCTGCGTTGCCCTCGCCGATGCCACCGATGACGCGCCAATAGTACGACGTGCAATCCCGCAAGATGTTGTTGGCGTTCAGCCAGGGGTAATCCGTCTGGGTCATATCCGTATAATCTCCGGGCAGGTTCGGATCGGCGAACCATTCGGGATTGTCGAAGGTGGAGGTCGTGGAGACATCGACGATGAAGACGAGGGGCCAGCAGGTGGACACTTCCCAATTCAAGATCGGGTTGATGGTCTGGATGGTCTGTCCATTCGCCGGTGTGACCAAGGTGGGCACTTCGATCTGGTTCTCAGCGCATTCTGGACCGGAGCGGAAGGTGCTGCGGAAATAGGTGGAAAGGGGCGGCCACCAGTCGTGGTTGTGGAGGTAGGGGAGGCGTTCAGCGCTGATGTCGATCGCGCCAGCGTGGCCGACGACGAACCAGCGATAGACTTTGACGGGGTCGAGGGGTGTGGTCAGGGTCCACTCCATGGTGAGTTTGGTGGGGTCGGGGGTCACCGAAGGGTTGGTGACGGGGATGACGATCTCGTCAGTGAAGCCCGGTCCGGTGGAGAGATGGAGGGTATAGGAATCGGGCACGCATACATCTTCCCAGGGATCTGTTTTGGCGGGGTCTTCCCCGGCGTTGGAATAGAACCAGGTGAAGGTAGGCGCTTGAGAGGTGATCGTGTATTCGGAGGGCCAATACTCATCTATACGCCCATAATTGGTTACATGCGGGCATCGAGGGGTTGGGGTGGGGCATGCGCCAATTGAGACAGAGAAAGTTTGTGTATCCGAGTAGGACCCCCACACACGGGGATCGGCCGCGTTCCCCTGCCCGGTGCCGCCGATGACGCGCCAATAGTAGGTCGTGCAGTCCCGCAGGATGTTATCCACATTCAGCCAGGGGTAATCTGTCTGGGTCATGTCGGTGTAATCTCCGGTCACGTTTGGATCGACGAACCATTCAGGATTGTCGAAGGTGGGGGTCGTGGAGATATCGACGACGAAGACCAGCGGCCAGCAGGTGGACACTTCCCAATTCAAGACCGGGTTGAGGGTCTGGATGGTCTCCCCCGCAGCCGGTGCGACCAGGGTGGGCACTTCGATCTGGTTCTCAGCGCATTCAGGACCGGAGCGGAAGACACTGCGATAGTAGGTGGAGAGGGGCGGCCACCAATCTTGGTTGTGGAGGTAGGGGAGGCGTTCGGCGCCGATGTCGATCCCGCCGGCATGGCCGACGACGAACCAGCGGTAGACCTTGACGGGGTCGAGAGGCGTGGTCGTTGTCCACTCTATAGTGAGTTTGGTGGGGTCAGGGGTCACCGAAGGGTTGGTGACGGGGATGACGATCTCATCGGTGAAGTCTGGCCCGGTGGAGAGGTGGATGGTATAGGAATCGGGCACGCAAACCCCTTCCCAGGGATCCGCTTTGGTGGGGTCTTCCCCGGCGTTGGAATAGAACCAGGTGAAAGTGGCTGTTTGAGAGGCGATCGCATATTCAGAGGGCCAATGCTCGTCTATGCGCCCATAGGACGTAACGTCGGGACAATTCGGCTGCGTGGATTGGGGGGTGGGCGTGCTTATACATCCGGCCCCGAGAACAACCAGGATACCCAGGGCAAGTAGAAAGATTCTTTTCGATGACATTTTTCCTCCAAGGGGCATGATTACGCAAACCCCATCAACATTGATTTCCTTTTTTGAATGGCCTGCTCGGCGCTGTCTGCATTCCTCTGGATGGTTTGGGTGTGGTGGACGATTTTCTCCACAGAGAACATGGCATCTTCCGGCAAGCGTTCAGCGATGTAAGCTATAAGAGCGTCCCCATCCATCTGCCAGACCTCTCGCAGGCAGTCGTCACATAGGTCGGGTTCTGGGATGATGAGGTCACCAGACATCTTTTCGAAGGTTTTCGGGCAGAGGGTGCAGTTGAATTCACGCAGGGCCATGATGGGCATGGGAAAGCTCCAAATAATAATGTGAGTGATTCATTATTTACACACCCAAATTTTAGTGGGTATATCTATTACATTTTCATCTAAAGTTGATAGTGAATTAGTACTAGTAATACATTCCCCCATTGATATTGTATTCAATTCCTCAAAAGGTTCTGGTTTCACAGGTTCTACATTTTTATCTCCCCACTCGAAAATATTATTTGAACAATCTTTTTCACCTTTAAGTACTCGGTACATAGCAAAGTGAAGATGACATCGATCCCTTCCCTTTTCTACTTTAATTTTACTAAGTCCTGTACATCCCGCTTTCCCAATCACTTGACCTTTACTTACATTATCTCCCGGTTCGATCAATAGGGGATTCTCTAAATGAGCATATCTTGATCCATAACAGTAATCACCAAATAAACCATGATTGATTACAGCATGACATCCATAATTTGCAGTATTATCTATAGTTGGTTCGTCAAAACATAATGCCTTCACCACCTTGCCTTTCTCTACTGCTAATACATTTTCTCCTTTTTCAGTGTTCCATTTTACCTTACCGTTTTCATAGTAATAGTATGAAGCATTAAAATCTAAGGCGTACTTGTCGATATCTTTATGATATTCACCTTTCTCATAATAATCTCCACCTAAATCCCCACCTCCTGCCATCCAGATCTGCCCCTTCTCCCAGGGTGCACTTACAGAAAAAGGTATATATTGTTTTTCATACTCATTATTTATTTGTGTTGGAGTCTGAGGAGGTATTAGTGTTAGTGTCGCAAGATCTATGGTAAACGTGGAGGTAGGCAGTATTTGTGTCTGGGTATTTGTAGGTTCTGTAAAACCAAGCCTATTACATCCGATGAGAAGTAATAAAAGCAACATAACAAAAATAATATCGCATGGCAATCGATTCCTTTTCGTCACTAACCGCCTCTTATGTTAAATGATGGTTATACAAAAAGATCTTACTTACGAATAAATAGGGGTAAAGCATCACTCCTCATCGGCGGGTGGGGCGGCGTAGTCGCCGTAGTCGAGTACCTCGCGGGCTTTGGAGCCGCCGGTGGGGGGGCCAACGATGCCTTCTTCTTCCATCGTTTCGATGAGACGGGCGGCACGGGTGTAACCGATACGCAGGCGGCGCTGGAGCATGGAGATGGAAGCGCGCCCCTTGCGGCGGATAAGATCTAGGGCTTCGGCGTACACCGGGTCTTTCTCCTCTTTCATTTCTTCCCAGATGGGCATCTGTTTGAGGGGGACGCCGCTGGGGAGGGTTTCCCCCGGCGTGCTGGTCGGCACTGGGGCGGTCTCTGTAGAGCCTGAGAAACCGCGCCAGTACTGCACGGTACGTAATATCTCGGCGTCGGAGACGAAGACGCCCTGCAAACGCACCGGGGAGGGGGCGTCGGGGGCCTGGAAGAGCATATCCCCGCGGCCAAGCAAGCGTTCTGCGCCCTGCTGGTCGAGGATCACCCGGCTGTCTGTGCCAGAGGCGACGGTAAAAGAAATGCGGGCGGGGAAGTTGGCCTTGATGATCCCGGTGACCACGTCCACGGAGGGGCGCTGGGTGGAAATGACCAGATGGATACCCGTGGCGCGGGCGAGCTGGGCCATGCGTGTGATGAGGCGCTCGGTCTGGTCGGGGGAGATCATCATCAGGTCGGCCAGTTCGTCGATAACGAGGATGAGGTAAGGGAGAATGGCTTCGTCTTGAGCAGTTATTTTGCGGTTGTAATCGGTGATATTGCGCGCCCCGATCTCGGCGAACTTCTGGTAGCGTTTGTCCATCTCGCGGGTGACCCACTGAAGCACACCCACGACCCGGTCGATCTCGGTGACCACAGGGGCCAACAGGTGGGGGATCCCGTTGTAACCGGTCAGTTCGACCCGCTTGGGGTCGATCATAATCATACGCAGGGTCTCAGGGGTGTTGTTGAGCAACAGGCAGGTGATGAAGGCGTTGACACACACGGACTTGCCCGAGCCGGTCGCCCCGGCGATAAGGAGGTGGGGCATGGCTGCCAGATCGGCGGCAACAGCGTTCCCGGAGACGTCCTGGCCGAGGGCAAAACGCAGGGGGGATGTGAGGCGGCGGAAGGCCTGGCTGTGGATGACGTCCTGGAGGGCAACCAGTGCGATCTTTTCGTTGGGCACTTCGATGCCTACATAGCCCTTTCCGGGGACGGGGGCCTGGACGCGGATGCGGGAGGCTGCCAAGGCCAGGGAGAGGTCGTCTGCCAGGGAGGAGATCTTGCCCACACGGACGCGCGTGCGTCCACTGCGGGATTCGATGAAGTCCGGTTCGACGCCGAACTGGGTGATGGTGGGGCCGCGGTTGATCTCCACAACGGTGGCAGGGGCACTGAAAGAAGCCAGGGTCTCCTCGATCACCTGGGCGCGCTGGCGGTCGTACTCGTCGTTGAAGGTCACTTCGACGCCTTCATCCAATATCTCGGAAATGTCGGGGAGCGTCCACTGGCGCGGTTCGACGTCGGCCTGGGGGACGGGGGATGGGACGGTCTCACTTATCATTTCAGGTATATCGTCGGGTGGATCGGGGATTGTCCGGCGAGTGGGTGGTGTAGGCTGAGGGGTATGTTCCACCGGGAGCGGCTCCGGCATGGGCGGTGCTCGACGTTCGACCGGTTGAAATTCGGCAGATCGGGCAGACCGCCTTTCGCCCCAGGCGTCTTGCAAACGCAAGACCAGGGGAGGAACCCAGCGGAAGAGATCGACCACCGATACGTCGAGCGTCAGGGCAGCCCCGATGAGGAGCAAGGCAATAAGGGCGATGACCATACCCGGGGTACCGAGGCCACTTTCGAGGAGGACCATCAGGATTTTCCCGATCTGGCCGCCACCTTTGCCCTGGTCGGCGACGATCCCGGCTGCTTCCTCGCCCGGCGGGGAGACGGATAGATGAAGAAGGGTGAGGATGAACAGGGAGAGCAAGAATATCCCCACAAGGCGCTCTACGGATAGATGGGGGATGCGTTCGAAGTTCCTCAGAACCATCCACAGCCCGATGAGAATCAAGACGAAGGGAAAGAAGTAGACCCCCCAACCAATCACGTGGTACTGCCACCACGAGGTCCATTTCCAGACCAGGCTGGTTTGAGATTCGGAGAACAAACCCAGAACCGTGATCAAGCCGAGGCCTGCGAGGAGGACGCCGGCCAACTCCATCTTGCGGTCGGGGGACAACTCCATCTGGATGGGGAGTGCGGTTCGCGTGCTTCGCCCTTTAGATTGGGCGGTCTTCGAACTGGTTTTGCGGCGCGCGGTACTCTTCTTCCGGCGTGAGGTGGAGGACGGCTTGCGAGCCATGGATTTGGGTTTCTTCTTTGAAGCCATAAATTTAGTTAGATAGTCTGATAGTCGTGTGGTCTTTAGTCGAGTAGTTTTGGGGCAGATAGCCTGGTTGTCACTGGATTGACTGAAGACTGAGGACTAGCGACTGTTCGACTAATTATAGCATCTATGTTCTGTTGTCTTTTGGTAAACGGCGCGCCAGTTTATCGGGTATCTTTAAGGTAAAATTCTCTCAATTCTATCTATAAAGGATCGCCCTTGTTTGAGATCATTTTTCTCGGCACTTCTGCTTCAGCACCTTCAGTCTATCGGGGACTATCTGCTTCGGTCGTGAAGCACAACGAACACCGCTTCCTGGTCGACTGCGGCGAGGGGACGCAACGGCAGATCCTCAAGTCCGGCATTGGCTTCAAGCGGCTCAACCACATCCTCATCACCCACGGGCACCTGGATCACATCCTGGGGTTGGCGGGATTGTTCTCAACATTTTCTCGCTGGGAGACCATCGACGAGGTGGAAATCCTCGGCGGGCGCTACGCACTGGAACGTATCCGCAACCTCTTGTTTGGCGTCCAGATCATCCACCCGACCAAGAGCCAGATCAGGGTGACCTTGAAAGAGATCGAGCCGGGCGTCATCTTCAAGGACGGCGATTTCTCGGTGACGACTTTCAGCGTGGCTCACCGGGGACCGGACTGCTTTGGTTTCCTGTTCGAAGTCCAGGCACGCCGTCCTTTCCTGGCAGAAAAGGCTGATGAAATTGGTATTCCCCACGGTCCCATCCGGCGAGAACTGGTCCAGGGGAAAACCGTCAAGCTGGAGGACGGGACGGTAGTGGAACCGGACAGCGTACTCGGCCCGGAGCAGCCCGGCACGAAGTTCGTACACGTGGGAGACACAGGAAACATCGAAAAGCTCTTCACCGTGTGTAAGGACGCCGATGCCCTGGTGATCGAAGCGACCTACCTGGAAGAGGAAGCGGAGATGGCAAAAGAGTTCGCCCACCTGACCACCACCCAGGCAGCGACCCTGGCGAGAGAGGCGGGGGTGAAACACCTCATCTTGACGCATATCTCCCGCCGGTACCGGGAAAAGGACGTACGGCAGGAAGCCCAGGAAATCTTCCCCAACACGACGGTGGCACGCGACTTCGACGTCTTCCAGGTGAAGCGGGGGGAATGTTTGAAGGTGGAAAAATAAATCAAAAGATGTAACCCCTGGATTTGGTCCGAATAATCCTCAAAAAATGATTTACTCGTCTGGGTATGTCAATCCCCATTGGGATCGTAAACGGTCGAGCGTTTCCATGATGGCTAGGGTCTCTTGAAGGGGCATGATAGCACTTTCCAGTTTCCCCTGCTTCAGGCATTCGATCACCTCCAGGGCCTGATGAACATAACCGGTGCCGAGATAGGGCAAGTTTATTGTTTCATCATGTCCAGCATATCTGGCCACCGTCATCCGGCTGAGTTTCCAGCGGGGGTGATATTGAATCCGGATTTCCCCTTTTGTTCCGAAAATCATGGTGTCCTGGTCGTGGTTGCCGTCCAGCGCTGCCGAGACCATCGCCATGGCTCCATGTGAATATTGAAAGACGGCGCCGAAGTTCTCGTCGACACCCGAAGCCCCTATCTTTGCCAGGCTGGCAATCTCATCCGGCTGCGATTTAAAGATCATAGAGGCAAAGGAAATGGGGTAGATGCCCAGATCCAATAAAGCGCCGCCGCCCAAGGCCGGGTTATACCACCGGCTATTGGGATCAAAATCCAGTTGGATGTGGAAGGCGGATGTGAGGAACTGGATTTCCCCAATGACGCCATCTTCCAATAAGGTTTGCAGTTCCACGATGACAGGCAGATAGCGGACCCACATGGCTTCCATCAAGAAAACATTATTTTCTTTCGCCAGATGGGATAGGTCTTTGGCCTGTTTGGCGTTTAGCGTGAAGGGTTTTTCCAAAAGGACGGCTTTTCCAGCTTCGATAGCTTTTTTGGCAAATGGGTAATGAAGCGGGTGTGGGGTGGAGATGTAGACGATATCGAGCTGTGGGTCTTCCACGAGTTCACCGACCTCCGCATACATTTTGGGCACATCGAACAACCCGGCAAACTTTCTGGCAGATTTACCAGTTTTTGCAGCCACAGCGGCAATTTTGGATCCCTCGGTTAATAATAGATCATTGGCCATGGCCTGGGCCATATTCCCCGCTCCTACGAACCCCCACCGGTAAGTTTTCTTTTCCATAATTGTCTTCCTTAATAATTTTTTATCCAGCTGCCTGACACCTTTATGGGGAAGAGATGTAATGATAATGAGTGTAATTATTCATTGCGACGTTGACCCAACTAGTCAGCATTTTTAAAAATAACATCGACATTCTCAATAAATGTCTGTATTCGATTAGCCATCTTGATTTATATTATACTTTCAAGTGGTTGGTTTTTTATATTATACCTAAACGAGGGAGCCAACTACTGAACCGTTCAAATTCCTTATCGATTGATATCTGACCGCCCTGAACACCAAAGGTGTGGAATAAAAACCGCAGGCACACAGAGGATGTTTGTAATGAGGTCGTGTGCTTGCGGGTAAGGATCAAATAGAGAAGAACTCTTCTCCATTTGATTTATGGGGAGTTATACCGGTAATAGTTGGGCAGCTAATTCACCCATTTCTTCAGAACCTACCGGCTTCATCAAGATGAAGTCTGCAAGGTCTTTTGTATCTCTGGCAGGTTTTTTGTCTTCAGAGAGTAAGATCAGACGGGCACTATCCAGGCGGGGTTGGGCTTTTATCTGGCGGAGGATGATCTCACCGGGTATGTCAGGAAGACTGAGGTCGAGGACGATCAGGTCTGGATTGGTGAAAGCGAGTTGAATCTGCGCCCTCGAACCGGTCCTAACACACTGCACCTGGAAATCGGCTTGTGATAGTGTGTGTTGAAGATTCCCTGCATTTTTTAGTGAATTGGTAATGACTAAAGCGTAGAAACTGTTCATGATAATCTCACCGGTCGAGCACAAAATCGAATACAATAAATAGGATATTGTCTACTACTATTAACGCATAAATTGATTAAAAGGTTCTTAAGGATGATGTAAGCTTTCATAACTGTTAACTTCCTTTAATATACAGTTATTCACTAAGAGGAGAAGCGATGAAGGTCACACAGATATGGGAGACGAGAGAAAAGCCGACAATCTCATTCGAGCTGTTCCCCGCCAGAACCGAGAAAGGCGCCGGCAAGCTGGAAAAAACAATCAGAAGTCTAGCAGAGCTGAAACCGGATTTCGTGGCGGTGACGTTTGGGGCAGGCGGCTCAACGCGAGAAGGTTCGCATGATTTGGTGGGGAGATTGAAAAACGATTACGGTCTGGAAACAATTGCATATTTTGCTGGTTACGGGTTGGGGAAGGTGGAAATCCATGAGGTGCTGGACAGCTATTGGGCGCTGGGTGTGGAGAATATCCTGGTCGTGCGCGGCGACCCACCACATGATAAGGATTTTATACCTCATCCAGAAAGCTTCTCTTTTGCTTCGGAAATTCTGGAATTCGTCCGCCCGAAATATGATTTCTGCATGGGCGTGGCTGGATATCCGGAAGGGCACATCGAGGCTGAGAGCAAGGAAAAAGACCTGGCGTACCTCAAACACAAAGTGGAGCAAGGCGCAGAATATATCATCTGCAACTACTTCTACGATAACCGATACTTCTACGATTTCACGGGACACTGCCGGAGCGCGGGGATCCGTGTCCCGATCCTGCCCGGGGTGATGCCCATTTACAGCGTCAAGATGATGGAGAAACTCGCAAGCATGTGCGGGGCAACCATCAGCGAAGAAATCCGGGAGGGCATTGCCGATCTTCCCGAAGGGGACGATGAGGCGCTGAATGCGTTCGGAATCGAGTTCGCCGTGCGCCAATGCACCGACCTGATCAAGAACGGTGTTATCGGACTGCACATCTACACCATGGACAGGAGCAGTTCTGCAGCGGGAATCGTCAGCCGCTTACAGAGTGAGGGATTAATATAGGTTATTAGTAAAAATCCCCTTTCTCAAAGCCTCTAAATAGAGGAAAAATATGTAAGGAGAAAATTTATGACTGAAAATGCTATTCCAGATGCATTGAAAATGATCCCCTATGGATTCTACACGCTCACCAGCCGTGACGGCGAGGACCGCAACGTAATGGTGTTGAACTGGTTTTCCCAGGTGTCTTTCGAGCCGCAGCACGTCGCATTGGGTTTACAAAACACTTCCTATTCCTACGGCTTGATCGAGAAGAGCGGGAAGTTCGTCATCAATATTTTGAATAAAGAAGATGCCGAAGTAATAAAGGCATTCACCAAGAGCCGGGAGAAGAACCCAGATAAGTTCAAGAGCGCCAACACGAGTGAAGCGCCGGTAACAGGCTTGCCAGTATTGGATGAAGCCGCTGCTTACCTGGAATGCGAAGTGGTGGAGATCGTGGACACCGGCAGCGGGCACTCCGTGGTAGTGGGGAAGGCGGTGGGGGGCGGGGTGCGTAAGCCGGGCAAACCTGGAGACACACTCACACTACTCGACCTGGGGTGGAGCTACGCGGGATAAATTCCTCGACTTAGCTTGAATCCATCAAGGAGGCTGGTTGGCCTCCTTGATGAAAAATTTTAAATTTATCTAATTGGGGATTCTAGACAGGCGCCAAGGTGCCTGCGAAGATCAACCAGGCCAGGATCGATTTAGAGGTCAGGCTCAAGATGATATAAACACGTTCGCCGAAGAGGTAATCTTTCCAGCGCCCCACTTTCTTGTATTGAAGCACCATGTTGATGGCGAAAATGTTGAAGAAGACGAACAGTGTGGGAATAATGGCGTAAACAAAGGCGGGCGGTTTTGCATCACCCGAGTTGACGGAACCGAGGAAGTAAATGAAGATGACGATCCAAGGGAAGATTCCGGCAATACATCCGTAGATGAAGGCGGTCCAATCCGATTTGGCTGTGGTCTGATTGTGCAGCTCCATCATGATTCCAAAGAGATTCATCATGGCGTTGATGCCGAAGATGAGGATGATGGCGCCCAGATCCCACAAGCCTGCCAACATGCCGATCAAGACAATCATGAGGGAGGAACTAAGGGCGTATTCGTAAAAGCGAACCGGGTTCATCCCTCGTTTGAGGTTCTCTACGTAGCGGGTGTAGCCAATCGTCGATAAGTAGAAGTGAGCGACCGCTGAAATGAGTAGAAAAACGGCCACAGCGGGACCAAAACGAAGCTCATAAAGTAATTTGGGTTCGGGTGATAAGGAAAATGTGTCTGTATTGAAGCTCAAGAAATTGGTGTAGATGGGGTAGGTGGTGTCGTTGCTCACAAGAATCATGAAAACGCCCTGGAGCAGGTGAAGGAATCCCATAATGGTATTGAAACGCTTGAGGCCAGTGAAGCTTCGATCGTTGGGTATAGATGATTCAATATTCATATCTATTCTCTCCGTATTCTAATTTGTCAATAAACTGTGATCAGTAGGGGATGGAACGGCAGTGTGAATCATTCGCTGCTGCTGATAGGTTGATTATACACTAATCTTTTTTGGGTATTGATGAATTTTCAGCGTGTTTTTTTTCTACTAAGAGTCCTGTAACCGGAGCCAGCACTATCACAGGGATGACGCGGCTTCCGGCTTTCTTTCGATAATTTTCGTAACCCTTATAGAGTTCGACAGCCTGATCCCAATATCTCTGACGTTCTTCACCCTCAGCTTCCCGGGCGAGGTGCTCTCTTTCTTCTCCATGGATTTTCACCCGCACCTTGGGGTTGGCCTTTAAATTGTAGTACCAAGCAGGGTGATGGGAACTTCCGAAACTAGATGCGATGAGGATGATTTTTTCATCGTCAAAGATCACGGCTAAGGGAGTCCGGCGCTGTATACCAGACCTGGCACCGGTGGTGGTGAGGACAATCACCGGCAGCCTTGCCAATATCCCGGTCAAAGAAAAGCGATCATTGGATAAGCGAAGGAAAGGGCGGTCGAGCTTGTGAAGGGTACCAGCCAACAAGCATGAGCCAAAAGAGGATGCGGCGATCTTCTGGATCAGGCTATGCCACCAGCGGGGATTGGGTTTTGTTTCCATTATCCGTTCTCCTGTTTAGGGCGATTATATTGCATCCATGTTGTGAGAAAGTGCCCCGGAAATGTTTGCTAATATCTATAATATCTTATATGATAAGGTCATATCTTTTTTCTAGAGGAGTGAGAAATGTCTGAAGAAATCCAAGCTTTATCTATTGTCAATACCTGGATCAAAGCCATCACATCTCCCAATGAGGAAGCTTACCAGCAGATCGCCAGGAACCCGGGAGCGTCTTTTGGTAAATCGGCTTTGTGGATATTCGTGGCAGGGATGGTGGTGGGGGGTATTTCTGGGGTAGTCAACTACATCCGACACAGCATTTTCGGTTCCACGGATATGGGATTTTTAGGAGAGTATGGAGAGTATTTCCAGGACCTCCCCATCTTCCAGCCCTCTCTCATCGGGGTGATTACGGGAATACCTCTTTATGGGATCGTATCGCTCGTCGCGGCTTTGATCGTCGTTGGATTAATCTACTTCGTTTCGAGGGCGCTTGGCGGGGTGGGGAGCTATGAAATGTTGTTCAATACCACAGCTGCTTATCAGGTTCCTGTCAGTGTGATAACGGCGGTTGTCAGCGCAATCCCTGTCGTGGGATGCTTAAGCATTTTTGTGGGCATCTATGGGATCGTGCTGGGTGTGATTGCCAACAAGGTGGTGATGGGATACGATATGGGTAAAGCTGTGGTTGCGAGTGTCGTCATCCCGATTGTGATTGCAGCGATATTTTTCGGATGCGTGTTCGTTATCCTCGGGGCGGCCGTTGGGGCTGTCTATCAGGATTTGATCAATGGGATGAACAGCATGCCGTAAGGTCGTAGATTGGTATTACTTAGCGCCGTCTAGAGATAGACGGCGCTAAGTTTATATCGATCTCAGAACCGGGCGCAGCATGCTGCGCCTTTACACTATCATATGGGGGGAGGAATGAAAGTCTTTGATACGGAGTGTATACGCTGTACCAATGTTTTTTTATTTTCGAGTGAAAAAGCCACTCACAGCGCCAAGGATTAGGTAGAACAAACCCAAAGCGACAAGGACAAATTTAATACCTGCACAGCAATAGGCAAGTGCGGGCCAGACCTCGTTGGTCGAACCGAGCAGCAGGCGTATAAGGCCGTAATTCTCCAGGGCATCTAAGAAGGCTGCCAGGAGCGCCCCCCATGACAAGAAGATCCCCACTGAAGCCAGGGCTTTGAAGCGGCCGGCCAATCCGCGGGAGACCAGAACACAGCCCAGCCCAATGGTCAATCCATAGGATGCCATAAAGAGGTAGTCGAGTCCGAGATTGATCCCGGCATAGATCCTCCCCTGCGATCCCCAGGAATCAATCATCACCTGGGCATTGGGGAGGGTGCGGGCAAACTCAAAACTGATAATCCCTGAAGGGGCGGCTTCCGTAGACAAGGGACCGCCGCTGTACTGCATGCCGATCATGACGAGGATGGTGAAGGCGAACAAGAACCAGAAAACCCGTTTCTGTGAAGACTGATTAATCCATCTAAAGGGATGCCGATCAAGCATTTTTACTCCTCCTTGTGTGCCATAGTAATTTGGTCACCTTTGTAATTATCTTATCAGAAAACGCGATAGAATTATAAGGAAGAACACCCATTAAAAATCTTTCAAAGGATAGGAACGATGGACTCCGCAAAGGAAACACCTCGCAGCGTACACTTTGAACTCACCATCCGATGTGACTCCTGCGATCAGCGATATGGGGGGAAGGCATCTGTAGAAATCACTTCGTTGGTGGGCGGCGGGGGTGATAAAGCCCGGATGAAGCTGGAACAAAAGGTCGAACGAGCT
Organism: Anaerolineales bacterium; assembly: GCA_050115475.1. Taxonomy (GTDB): domain Bacteria; phylum Chloroflexota; class Anaerolineae; order Anaerolineales; family UBA11579; genus JASFQL01. Next base: position 56,553 of record JASFQL010000013.1, on the reverse strand, counting down.
TTATCCGATCAAAAGGGTGTGGGTGTGCAGCGGTGCCCCTACTGCGGGCACATCCAAGCCTGGAATTTAGAGGAGACCTCCGATCTATACGCGAATTGGTGGACGCTGGGGATCACCGCACTGGTATTCGGCGGTTCTTTTGTGTTCACCTATGCAATGTCGGGATTCGAGCCAGATGCGCCAGATTTGTGGTCGAACTTATTGGAATTGGTGGGGTTCCCACTCATTGCGTTATTTCTAGGTGTTCTCATTCTACGACCGATCTCGCAGCGCTACCATACGGGCAAGTATTCCACACCGGGGAAATACAAGCCTGAGATCAGGATAGTAGATGGATAGTGGGGATATCGACTAATTCTTTCCTCGTACCCCAAAGGCGAGGTACAGCACGACCGATCCAGCAACGGCGGCGTTGAGGGACTCTACTTTTCCCACCATGGGGAGGCTCAGGAGTATATCGCAGGATTCGCGTACAAGGCGGCGCATCCCGCCGCCTTCACTCCCAACCACCAGGGCGATAGGACCTTTCAGGTTTACCTGGTGTGCTGGTTGGGAGTCGGACCCCGCATCCAGGCCGATCACCCAGACGTCATTTTGTTTGAGACGCTGGATGGCCTGGGCGAGGTTAGCCTGGGCGATGAGGAGGTGCTCACTAGCGCCGGATGAAGCCGAGACGACGGAGGGCGTGATCGTGGCGGTGCGTTTCAGGGGAAGCAGCACACCGTGGACTCCGACCGCTTCTGCGGTACGGAGGAGAGAACCGAGGTTTTGGGGGTCTTGCAAGGTATCAAGGAGGAGGAGGAATGGAGAGTCGCCAGCGCTTTGGGCACGATCCAGCATCTCGTCCAGCGAGCGATAGGGGTAGCCGCTGGCTTCAATGGCAATGCCCTGGTGGGGCTGCCCGATTTCATCCAATTTACTCCGGGAGACGTAATGGATGGGAAGATCTTTCCCCCGGCAGGCCTGGATGACCTCTTTCAAGCGCCCTTTTTCCTGTACACCTTGCGCCAGCCATAGTTGGAAGAAATGGCGTCGATTTGCCCTTAACACCTCATAGACCGGGTTGCGGCCGTAAATCCATTCTCTCATGAAAGATGATCCCCACTCAGGGAGACGGTGTTGGCGTTACCGGACAATCGAGACAACCGAATACATCGTATACTTGTTGAGCGGTTTCGAAGGGAAGCTCGATTTCAACCATCAGGTCGGCACGCCCGATATTGATTTCATAGGCATATACGGGGGTCACCATATAACAACCCACGTTGAGGTTGTAATCGCCGGGGGGCACGTCCTCGAATATGAATTCTCGAACCTGATAGTCTTTGTATTCGAGGTCTCCATCTTTAGCGGTCAGCCAGACGAAGGGTGGGACAATGCTGGCCCCATTTGTACAGGGGAACCAACCGTGTACACTGCCGGAGATTGTTCTCGTAGCGGTATCTGGGGATGAGGTCGAGGGGATTTCGGCGATGGTGATTTGGATGGGATATTCAGAGGTCGGTGTGGGAGTTACACCAGCCAGTGAGGAGGAAAGCGCCTGGCAGGCAGACAGGAGTGCCACCCCAAAAACAAGTGACCATATACGTGGTGTATTCATTTTATTTCTCTTTAGCGAACAATTCTATTTAGTGGAGTCACTCCCAGTGCCAGGTGGTGCCTTCTTTGCTGTCTTCCAGCACCACGCCCAGTTCTTTGAGCTGGTCGCGAATCTGGTCGGAGAGCGCCCAGAGCTTCTCGTCACGGAGTCGTTTACGCACATCGAGTAAGAGATCGACAAAGGGGCTGACCTCGGCCTGCTTATTTGCTCCCTGGTCGAGCCGCAAACCAAACACGGACGTAAATTCTTGAAGGAGACCCTGCGCCTCGGCCAGTTCCTCTGACGTGGCGCTGTTGTCGCGGGCGTGGTTGATGGCCCGTACGAGGTCGAAGAGATGGCCCAAGGCACCGGCGGTGTTGAAATCATCGTCCATCGATTCTGTATAGCCTTTACGAGTGGCTTCAAGCTGCTCGCCTAGAGCATGTTTCACCTCATCGGGCGCGCCACCGGCTTCAGGAAAAGCGGGACGCAAGCCGCCCTGCAGGCGCTCCAGGGCTTTGGTGGATTGATCGACGACGTCTTCGTTGTAGGTCAGTGGACTGCGGTAGCTGGAATTCAAGACCATAATGCGGAGCACATCAGCGTCGTGCTCGGCAAGGAAATCTTCCACGGCCACAAGGTTGCCGAGGGATTTAGACATCTTCTCGCCAGATAACTGCATCATGCCGTTGTGCAGCCAATAGCGCGCAAAAGGTTTACCGGTGTAGCTCTCGGATTGGGCGATCTCGTTCTCGTGGTGGGGAAAGATGAGGTCGTTCCCCCCGCCGTGGATATCCATCTGCTCGCCGATGTGGTGAAGGGACATCACAGAGCACTCGATATGCCAGCCGGGACGACCGGCCCCCCAGGGACTCTTCCAGGACGGCTCGCCTTCTTTGGCGGCTTTCCAGAGGGCGAAATCCATGGGATGCTGTTTACGGTCATCTACGTCGATGCGGGCACCGGCTTCCATATCGTCTAGTTTCCGGCGGGAAAGCTTGCCGTAATCATCGTCTTTTTCCACCCGGAAGTAAACGTCTCCATTTGCCGGGTATGCGTATCCTTTCTCGACCAGTCCCTCGATGACTTCGATAATATTCGTTATTTCATTGGAGACTTTCGGGTATACCGTGGCGGGGAGGATGTTCAGGTCGATGAGGTGCTGGTCATATTCTTTGATGTAGCGGTCGGCCAATTCGACGGCTTCAATCTCTTCGTACATGGCGCGTTGGATGATTTTGTCATCCACGTCGGTGTAATTCATCACGTGAAGGACCTCATAGCCCTGGTATTCGAGATAACGGCGGATGATATCGAAAACCAGACTCGACATGGCATGCCCGATGTGGGCACGGTCGTACACCGTTGGACCACATACATATATACTTACCTTGCCAGGCTTGAGGGTTTCGAATAGTTCTTTTTTACGGGATAGGGTATTGTAAACTTGCATGGTCATTAATTTTCTCTCCAAGTAAAACGCAAACGGTCGTGATTATCCATTCTTGGGTTTTGAGAAGATCATCCGACCGGCAGCAGTCTGTAAAACTTTCGTGACAACGGTTTCGAGTTCGACACCAATGTATTCGTTGCCGTCCTGCACGACGACCATCGTGCCGTCGTCCAGGTAGCCGATCCCTTGCCCTGGCTCACGCCCTTCCTGAATGACCCGTACCATGAGCTCTTCTCCGGGTAAATAAACGGCTTTGACGGCGTTTGCGAGTTCGTTGATATTCAAGATGTTCACTCCCTGCAGTTCAGCGACCCGATTGAGGTTATAGTCATTGGTTAGAACGGGGGAGCGCATCTGGCGGGCCAGGATAATGAGTTTATCGTCCACTGCATTGGCTCCCTCGACGTCGATGTCGCTGATCCTTACGGGAATGGAAGAATCTTTTTGAAGTTGTGAGAGGATTTCGAGGCCACGGCGGCCGCGCTGACGGCGAAGGCTGTCACCCGAATCGGCGATGTACTGCAGTTCGTTAAGGACGAAACGAGGGATCAACAACTCCCATGGCAGGAAACCCGTGCGGGCGATATCGGCCACACGGCCATCGATAATCACGCTGGTATCCATCAGCACTGTACGAGGGACATCCCCACCGATCCCGCCGCCCAGACCGGAATCCCTGGAAGAGAGACTGGACCAGACTTGAAAAACGTCCGTCTGCCGAGAAACAAAAACGGCAATACCGATATAGCCGAACACCAGGGCAACGATGATGGGAAGGATCTGGCTGAAGGGCTCGGGTAAAAGGGAGAGGGGAAATGAGAGCAAGCCGGCGATAACCAAGCTGAGGGATAAACCGATGATACCGGCAAAAAGGGAACGAGCAGAAATCTGGGTGAGCTGTTTACGCAAAGTGCGTATCGGGCGGGTGGTGAAGTAAGGGGTGAGGATCAGTCCAATAAGAACACCTACCAAGCCAAAAACCGTTGCCCGCAGTTCGGGGGGTTCACCACCCAACTGGCTTATCGTGGCGCCAAACCAGACGCCCCAAACGCCAAATACAACCATGCCAATCAGCCGGAAAACAAATTCTATACTCATGAAATACGGCTCCTTTTCCGACCCCTCACCCGCAAATCTTTCCGTGTGAAAACGAAAAGCGCAGATTTCTGCGCTCGCCTCGTGAAAGCCCACTGAAATCTAAAAGCCCGATGATTTGATGTGAGAATTAAGCTTCGATAAGCAATAATTAACAATGATTGCGTCTTAGCCCTTAGAGGGGTTTTCGGGGCGAGAGGCCAATAAATTTTCAATAAACGGTTCAATGATTTCGTTCAATATGATGATAGCACGCTGCTAGTAGAGAGTCAACTGTTTTGTGTATAAGTTCTATAAGATTTTGGCGATGAATAGGGGCGAGGAAATCCCGCCCCTATTCGTCGTTTGTGGGTACGGTTGTATTTATTCGATGATCTCGAAAACTGTACCTGCGCTGCTGCCCTGCACCTCTGGGAAGTAGAACTGCCAGGCCTGCGCAGGGAGGACACCGAAACTTCCCGGCTGGAGAACAACGAGGGTGTAATTCAGTTCGTAGGTTCCTGCGGGCAGGAAATCGGACATCCAGCCGATGTGGTCGTCGTAAATCTGTGGGGTTCCGAAGTGCCACCATCCCCAACCACTTCCGAAGGGGTCTCGGGGGTCGAATAGGTCGGTTTCGGGCGCGTCACCGAGCTGTGTCGTCTTCAGGCTTGTATCCAGCACTTCTGTCCCGGCGGGGATGTAATCTTCGACCGCGAGATAGTAAACAGAGTCGGGCAGAGTCAGGGTAAGGCGCACGTTGACGAGATCGCCCACTTTCGCCCCGGTGAGGGGATCACATTCTTCAGTAACACAATCCCTATCCGTGGGGTAGTAGGCGCGTGAGACAGAGACCCCGCGATTGAGGGGGGCAATCTCCGCTACCGGCTGGTGCACTTCTAAAGTGGCGCGGTAGTAGAGGCGGCCCGTCCCAGGATCTCGCAGGAACTTCAAGGCGTTGGGTTCGCCGGTCAGCAGGCGGTCTATGCCTACATCGACGTTCACGGGCGAAAGCTGGTCGGTGCCGGAGGCCTGCCCGGTGGCGATGGGGATATCGTTGAGGGTCGCCGAGAAGGCGAACTCTCCGCCCAGCTCTCCTGTCCCCTTCATGACCTCAGAGAGACCCATAATCGTCCATGCTGTCGTGTAGGTGGAATGCCAGGCACCGTCGATATCACGGTGGGCCATCATGTAGCGGACGGCATCGGCGAGAAGCGGGGAGGCGGGGTCATACTTTGCCAGGGCGTAGATGACCACAGCGTTGTTGAAGAGATTGGAACTCATATTCTGCCAACCGGGGCTGCGTTCATCCCAGTGAGCGCCGGTGGATGCCCGGATGGCTGTCGATTCAAGGTTCGAGAAAAGAGTCTGAGCACGGGCATCGCCGGGAGAGAAGGAGTCCAGGGTGAGGGCGAGGAGTGCCTGCGCCCAGGGATTCATCTGCTCACGGACATTGTAGAGTATGTCTGCCAGGTCGACGACGGGACTATTTGCCTGGTCGAGAACGTAATGGATGAAGGCTGCCCGGTCGTATTCCCAGGGTGTATCCATATTGGCCTGTTCTGCCCCAAGGTACTCGATGAGGTAGTTGACAGCGTTTTCGATGGTGTAGGGTTGGAGGGTGTAGCCAGCCTGCTGCGCCCGGACCAGACCCAAGAGGGCGTAAGCCGAAACATAGGGATCACTTTTTTCATTTCCGCTCACCGTCGTCCATCCCCAACCGCCGCTGTAATGCTGATCACTCTCAAGTTTGATGATCGCATCCGTCAGCGTGTTGTGCAAACGCGCTTCAATGTCAGGAACTTCCATACCAAACTGCTGGAGAGTCAGGTAAGTCTCGAGGTTCGGCAGGAAACGGGAAACGGTTTGTTCGGTGCATTCAAAGGGATATTCTTCGAGCACTTCCAGGCCATCGAGCATGGCCCCAGCCAGGGAAGTCGTCAATTCGAGATTGAGGCCACCCCCGCTGGAGTCGAACGTGCGGGGCAGGCTGACAAGCTCCAACCGTTCCCCACCTTCGTTCATGATGCCGCTGGTGGCAAAGGACTGTTTGGCGACATATCGCTTGATAGGCAGCGTTCCTGCTGAAGGAAGGGTGATGTCTTTGTAGTCTCCACCTTCGGCAAAGAAGACCAATTCGAGCGCCTCGACGTCTTCTACCGTGCCCCACCAATCGACGCGAGCGCGCCCACCCGATTCTATCTCGACTTGCTGTAAGGCTGAAGAGGAGGCGTCCAAGGCCAGGCCTTTGGTCTGGATGGCGATATCCACAGTGAGGTCATCGTCTGAGTTGTTGTGGACGACGGCGCCAATCTGAACGTGGTCGCCAACGACGGTGAAGCGGGGCGTGACGGGACGGACGATGAGTTCTTGTGTGGTGACGACCTGAGAGAGCGCCTGGCCTACGAGGGTGTCCGTGGTGAGGCCGCGGGCGAGCACCTGCCAGGTGGTGAGGTTATCCGGCAGTTGGGCTTCGACCTGGGCAGTGCCGTTGGCATCAGTCACAATGTGGGCGCTCCAATAGGCCGTATCCTTGAAATCATCACGGAGGGGTTCTGGGACAGGCCCACCTCCACCTCCTCCGCCCAGGCCGCCAAGGAATTCCTCAAACTCGGCTGCGGAGGCAACCAGGGAAGCATTCGTGCGTACACCCAGCGCCTGCACACCATAAAAAGCCGAGAGGATGTCTTCTTCATAAGGATCGGCCAAAGCCAGGACGGCCTCATCAACAACGGCAAGGGAGAACTCGCCCTGGACCGGCGCGCCGGATGAATCGGTCACTTGAATGGTGAACTCGACGGTGCCGCCGGGAGCGGTGCGTTCCGGCTGGCCGACTACGACAACAATCAGTTCCTGCTCTATCGGCTCGACTTCGAGAAGGGTGAGGCCGTGACGGAAACCGGGGGTGCCGTTTTCTTCAGTGCCGAGTACGGTCACGGCCAGATAGACGTTGGGGGCAGAATCTGCCGAGAGGGTGACGGGGAAGGAGGTTCCCGCGCCGGTGGGTTCGATCACCTGGCTGCTGATGACGATCCCCCGTTCGATACTCACGAGTGCGATGGAGTCCCCTTCAAAGGGATTGGGGATGTAAATTTCAGCAGTATCGCCAACCTGGTAGTCTTGTTTGTCGACGGTCAATCTGAGCTGGTTATCGTCGAAATTGGGCCAGAGGGCGCGTTCAGCGCCGCCCACCCAAATGAGGACCTGGGTGAGGGCGCCACCGCCGCGAACATCCAACTGGTAGACGCCCGGGCTGGACGGTGTGAAGGGCAGGCGCGCCTGCCCCTTTTCGTCGGTGAAGAATCCCCCTGAACTTACTTCTGTGAGCTGTTTTTCGTAGGAATAGAAGCCAAAGCGATCGCGCGGACCTTTGATCCAATCTACCTCGCTGAAGGTAGCGGTAAGGTCTTGGACAGCGACGGGGTCTTGGTCCCAGTTTACGGTGAGAATATCGAAGGACATTTCGGTCTCGGCGCGCCCGACCCAGCGGTCGGGTTTCACGCCAATGTAGAACGGCGCAGGGTGGACGGTGGCCGTTGTGCGGTAAGCGACGGGGAAGCCGCTTTCGTCGTTGACGACGGTCTGGAGGGTATAGGTCTGGATGCCTTCTTCGTCATCACCCGCTTCGATGTCAATGGAAAAAGTCCCGTCAGGTGTGGTCTTGCCAGAACCGCCTTCGATCCACAACCCGATGGCTTCGCTGGGGGTATACCACCCACCCCAAGTTCTGTAGATAGGCCCGGTGATATAGCCCGGGATGGAGAAATAGCTTTCCTGAGCATATAAGTCCCATATCAGGGATAAATCGCCAGCGGGAGCATCGAAGAAGTAGCGGGTCGAGACTTCTCCGGTCAGGCTGTCTCCGGCCATGACCTCATCTTGATCGAAAGCCACTTCGATATCGATCTCTGGTTTACGGTATTCAGATACCTGGAAGAGGACAGAATCGTAGGATTCATCCACCTGAAGGCGGTAGTATCCGGTCGCAGCCCCGGATGAAATCGTGTAGGTCCCGGAGGCTGTTCCGTAGTCTGTCAGGGGGAGGGTCATCTTGCCGATTTCAGCTCCCAAGCCATCCTGGATGGTTATCGAAATCGTATCCGAATCGGGCATCTGGTAGCGCCCATTGTATGCCTGGCGGGCGATCACACGGAAATTGACCTCGTGTCCGGGACGGTAGATGGGGCGGTCGGTGTATATGTAGTAGGTCGTTTGTGGGGGTGTGTAAGTCGAACGGTAGCCGTATTCATAGGCTTCGATACCGTTACTCCAGTTCGAGGTGGCCAGTGAGAAGAGATCATCCCCCGGGCTGCCCAAAACGGCGTAAGAGAGAGCGTAGCGGTCTTCGGGGGGTGTGATGCCGGCTTGAAAGATTCCGTTCTCGTCGGTCTGGCCTGAAGCAATGGCCTGACCTGACTCCGAATAGATAACGACGGATTGCTGGACAACGGGCGACCCGTTACGCAGGTCAACCGCCCAGACGAGAACATCCGTTTGACTCACTTTGTAGATCAAGTTCACATAACTGGCGACGGTGAATCCTTTGACGGTGCTATTTTGCTTGGTATTGGCAAGTTGGGGGGCGTTTGCAGCAAACCAGTACACATTGGGTGATAAATTTCTCCGATTTGCGGTCAGGGGAAGTTGGACTACCTGGCTGCGGTTCGGCGAGACATCCAGGGACAGCGTTTGGGTCTGCGCACCGGCGGAGAAATAATCCTGCCGGGCGGTGTATGCATCTGAATGGTTCAACTCAAAAAAATCAGGGAGGCTGATCTCGTCCACGGATACATCCACGGTGGTGATTCCGGTTGCCTGGGCGGTGAGTACGGGATCGTTGGGATCGACGAACATGACACCGCCACCCAGGTGTGTGGAGATGAGCAACTGTGGATTTGGCGGGGCAGCGGTAAAATCAAAACTGTAATCTTCTCCGAGTGAACCGCCCCAGATATCTCTCAAGCTGCCGGATACGGTCACTCGATAATTGGTCCCGCCTTCAAAGCCGCCATTAATAAAAATGGTATTCCCGATGGTGTCTACACTGCTGCCGACCTCGGGTTCGATGGTGATGTATTCGGATGGGTCATCGGCATCGACAGGGGCGTTAAAAATGAGGGAGACCGAATCGTAATATGATTTCGTTCCACCTTGTGGGGGCCTCGTTCTTGAGACGGTGAAATCCCCCACAGCGCTGAACGTGGCGGAAAGCCTGGTTCCCAACCACGAGCCCCCCCGTGCGGCAGCCTGCTGTTCGAGTGCAAAAGTATATGTCGCTCCGCGCTGAAGCAGCTTATCCGGCGTAAAGGTGACCATAATGTTATTTACGGACCAGGTGAATGAACCGGGAACGGGGCCGGAGGGACCAAGAAGCGAGAAATTATTCTCCACGCTGTCAGGGTCCATGGGCTGGTTGAAGGTAATCATGATTTCCTGATCGAGTGGGTTGTGTATACTGTTTGTGCTGGGTGTGCTGTTGACGACTGCCGGCATGGCTGTATGGAACGACCATGTGGGGGTCTCTTCGAGGGGCGCACCGTTCGTGCTCCTCAAGTTCGAGTCCAAGACGACGGAATAGACCAGACCGCCGTCCAGGCCAGGATCGGGATAGAAAATATAGGTGCTGGTGTTGAGCCACTCACCGCGACCGGGTGCAGCCGGGAGGAGAGTAAAGCCAGGCGTTAAAGCATCAGGATCGGCTCCCAGGGGGACGACGGGTTGGTTGAAAGCGGCTACAACCGCCGAAGTCGGGTCGACGTCAAAGGTCTCGTGCTCCGGCAGGCTCTGAGTGAGATCTAAATAACCCACCGTTTTATATTCCAGACTAACGGCTTCCTGTATGGTGAGGTCATTGTCGGCCTGGGCAGATTCGGCGATGGTAATGGTCAACTGCGTGTCCGGCAACCAGGGCGAGGAAGGCGAAAAAGTCAGGGTGGCATCATCTACCCAGGTGAAAGATCCAGACAAAACAGGGTCGCCACTCAAAGCGGCCTCCACCGAGATATGGTCCATGTCCTGGTTGAAATAAAAGGTGATCGACCCATCCAAGGCTAATTCGCTCCCCGGCATGGGAGAGGATTCCACCAGGGCAGGGGGCAATGGGCCGACCGAGACGGGGGGTGGTAGGGCTGTTCCATCTTTGTCTTTGTCGGCTGTACATCCACCGACAAACAAAACAGTGAGAATCAAGACAGCGATCAAGGATATGCGGATCATCTGGGCTGTCTGGGATTTTAATATAGAAGATGCAGGCATGGTTCTCCTTCCAGATAAATGGATAAATAAGGTAAAATCTGCGTAGAAATCTCGGCGCGTACCCACATTATAAGCTGAGAAGGCTTTTTGTGTGGACATAAATCGTACCAACGGATATTGGTAAAAACCGTTTGTCTTTAGAATTAAAAATGGCGCCCTATACGGTTAGTTAACGGTGAATGTGTAAAGGGTGTGAAATGAAAATTCAAAATACCATCGCACATTCACTATTGATTTATTACGTAAAATTTACAAAGCTTTGGTAGGATAATAAGTAGATAAGGTCGCTACAACAAAATACGTTGTACTAGAGAAATATTGCAACTTGTAGGCGAGCAAGGAATACGTGATCAGGTAATCAGGTATCAGGAAGTAAGAGTATTCATGTTTCCAGCTACTAGATTGACCGATCGATTTCGATCTTGCAGTCAATCAAGAAAGGGATGAAACTTCTAATGGTAGAATCAAAGTACAGGAGATTGTAAATTGATGTCTTCCGAGTTCATCGTCGAGGTTACAGAGGCTGACTTCCAATACGAGGTGCTGGCGTTTTCGAACACCAAGCCCGTGGTCGTGGACTTTTGGGCGGAGTGGTGCCAACCCTGCCACATGCTCACGCCGATCCTCGAAAAGCTTACCAGGGAAGCCAGGGGCGCTTTCCGGCTGGCGAAGGTGAACGCGGATGAGAACCCCAACCTGACGATGCAGTTCAATGTGAACGGCCTGCCGACGGTGAAGGGTTTCTATAAGAGCCAGGTGGTCGCTGAATTTGTAGGTGCACAAACTGAGATGAAGGTGCGGGAGTTCCTACGTAAGCTAGCGCCCTCGGCAAGCGACCTAGCCCTGGAGAAGGGCCAAAGCCTGATCAAGCTCGAGGATTGGAAGACGGCGGGGGACGTATTCCAAAAAGTGTTGAAGACCAGCCCGGATGACAGCACGGCCTTGCTGGGGCTGGCGAAGAGCCACATCGCCCAAGGAAACCCAGACAAGGCATTGGTGATCTTGCAGGCATTCCCGGCCAGTAAAGAACTGAATGCGGCAGAGAACCTGCTGCCCCTGGCGCAGGCCATGGCGGGATTGGAAAAACAACATGAGGGCAATCCGGAAGATGAGTTAAGGGCAGCCTTCGACCGTTCGGTCCACCTCGTGGGGAAAGGGAACCTGCTGGCGGCAGCGGACGGCCTGCTGGACATCCTGCGGAGGGATAAGGATTATTTGGATGGGAACGCCAAGCACACCATGGTGGCGGTGTTGGAGCTGATGGACCCGGACAAGGAAGAAACCCGCCAATACCGTTCGGAGCTGGCGTCGGTGTTGTTTTAGGGGTGAGGGTAAGATGATGTAGGACAGGGATATCCTGTCCTTTTTTTATTTCCCAAATAGGGAGCAGCACGCTGTGCCCTTACGAATGATTGAATTACAGAAGATTCAGAAAGAGAAATGACGGGGGACCCTTGTAAGCCCCTCTGTTATTTCTTCACAAGAAGGGGATTGCTTAGGCTGTATCCACCTCTGGGCGGTCGAGGATGGGCATCATGAAGACGGCCTTGGTGGTCTGGGCGACGACGCGCTCGGCAACACTGCCCATGAAGAGGAGGTCCAGGCCGCCGCGGCCGCGTGAGGTGAGCATAATCATATCCACGTCTTCTTCGTCACTTACCGACACAATCGTGCGAACGGGGAGAGAACCGGTCGTGATGGCCCGGACATGGATGTCATCTTGTTTCAGAGAGCGCGCCACGGCGTTGAGGAAGTTGTCCATATTGGCAACGGTCTTGGTACGGATGGCTTCAATGGCCTCGCCGGGGGCGCGGTAATCCTCCACCTCAGGCACTTCGGGAACAGCCAGCAGCACCAATTCGCTGTCGAAAGCACTTGCCAAAGCCCTGGCATATGGCAGGACACGCTCGGAAAAGATCGAGCCGTCCAATGATACGAGGATGCGGTCCAGGTGCGCTTCGTGCGCATCTGCTTCATCGAAGGCGTGCACGAGAAGGACGGGAGTGGTGATGTTGCTCATCAGCTTGCTGGAAATCCCCCCACTGTGCCAGTGAGGGTTGCCGGATTTTCCTTTGGTGGAGGTGATAACCAGGTCGATGTTTTTCTCTTCTACAAGCGCTTTGGTGGAATCCACCAGGAAACCGGGCCGAACCTGGGCTTCAGCCTGGATGTTCTCTTCAGCCAAGTCGATAGCGACTTTATCCAGATAGGTTTGCCGCAGCAGGCGGGTGGCTTCAAACTCATCGCGCAACTGCTGGGTATGGTTCTTCACCGAGGAGAGCAGGGTGAGGTGCGCTCCAGTCGCCTGGGCAACCGCTTTGGCATAGGGAATAGCCTGGGCAGCATAGGTGGAACCATCCAGCAGGACGGCGATACGTTCGATGCTGATACGCTCTTCTCGCCAACGACTCTTATCGATGGGCTCGGGCTGCCAGGAAATCTCGACCTCTTCAACTGCATCGCCGTTGGTCAAGACCTTTTGTACGGCCATCTGGCCGAAGCCGAAGCCGGCCAGTTGGGCGGATTCGAAACGCCCAAGATATTCCATGATGGGGCTGGGCGCGCCGAGCCGGTTGCGGAAATAGGTGAAACCAATGAAGAACATGGGGATGAGGAGGAAATAAGTCCAGGCACCTTCGAGGAAACGCTCCTCAAAGATAATCAGGGTCGAGCCGGTAGTCAGAAGGGCGGCCACAGTCGTGCCGACGATAAGGGCGGCTTTCGCCAACGAGAAATTCTTCCGCACCTGGCGGATGAGACGTTTGGTCACCGCCCAACCGACGAGACTCAACAAGATAAACACACCAGCAGCATAGATGGCGAGGTAGGTCTCTTCATGGGTGCCGAAAAACAAAAAGCAGATGGCAACGATCCCGACCTGGATCCATACGGGTTTATCGGCAACCCCATAGGGATTCTGCCTGCCGATGACGGGGGGGATATAACGGCGTTTGGTGAGGCCGAGGCCCAGGTTCTGGATCCCCTGGGCGGCAGCCGCGGAAGCCGACATCAATACCGCCGCGCCGATAAAAGTCCCCATCCAGGCCAGGGGAGCGGGAAGCAGTTGGTCCATGGTCTGGGTGAACACGGATACATGCGTGTTCCTGGGATCGGAGAGCTGGAAAATGGCAGGGCCAACGATGAGCATGGTTACGGCGGTCGTCCCCATGATAATCAACAAACTGTTGAATGCTGTCCGGCTGCGCCTGGCAGGAGAGCCATCGTAGGCTGCGACCAGATTGGCAAAGACCTCGATACCGGTCATGACTGCCAGGATACGGACGAAGCCGCCAATGGTGAAATTCAAGTATTGCGGAGAAAAGGCTTCAAGATTTAAATTCGGCAATTTGAAGCCATGACGGAGGACGGTGGAGAAGACCATCGTCCATAAGAGGAACAATACACCAGCAGTTGCGGGGCCAAAGATGCGGACAGCCATCTTAGGACCGCGGTTGACTACGTATCCAATCAACACACTCAAGAGAATGGCGACGATGGTACGGTATTGGATCCATAAAACCTTTTCGTTGAGTAAGGGGATGCGGTCAGCGATAAAGGTGACCATAGCAGCCATGCTGACGAGGAAGGTGAGTGTGTATTCGATAAAGGTGATGGCGGCGTCGATCTTGACTGCCCAGCCGCCGAACTCTTCTTCGCTCAAGCCGCTGCCCCCACTCCCATCTGTAACCCACTGCATCACGAGGCGGTACACGGCGGATACGACCGCGATGGTAAGAATCACCAACCAGACCGAGGCGCCAAAGGTGATCTCTGCAACCCCGGCAACAACGATCAGCTTGAGGAAAGGGCCAAAAACGTAGAGCGGTGAAGTAGCAGGATCGCCGCCCCCGGCCAGAGCGCCTTCAATTGAGTTCTTTAATTTGTTGGTTACGTGCGCCATAGCAATTTTCTCTCAATAGGCTTCAACAAAAAAACTCACCTGGCAAAGTTTACAGGTAAGGTTTTTCGTTTTGAAACGCTATATTTCAATCGATTCGCAATACTGCAAAAACGGAGGGATTATACCAGAACAAATCGACCAGCCTGAGGAATCTAACAATATTCTGACGCCCAGATCAGGGTCCGCCCAGCAGTAAGTCGTACCAGGCGGTTGGATCGTGGAGCAGCCTTTGGGGGGCAAGGGAAACCACGGACTGTTGGGCGTTGTTGTCTGCCGTATCGTTGTCTGAGACAGAGAACAGGAAACCAAAGTGCTGCCCTGTTTGTGGAACGAGATCGAACTCAGACCAGGGTACTGCGACTTCCATCATGTAGCCGTCGTCTGTCAGCCGGCCGGCAATCAACAAGTCGGTTCTCTCTCCCGCCATCTGGCGGGGTGCCCACATATAGGCTTCGGGTGTAGGGGAATCGAGGAGGTTGCCGGGAGAAATTCCGAGTTGGAAATCGTCGAGACTTAGTACAGTATCATCGAAATCCTCTGCGAGTTCTGTATCCAGGAGCATCTCCAAGCTGTCGCCTTTCCACAGTTGAGGCCCAGTAGCTTCCTGGATGAACTTGGTATCACGGACAATGGTGCCGATGTAGAGGAACTGGGCATCCCATCCAAACTTGACTTCCGCAGACAGGTCCTTTTTATTGGCGTAATAGGCCTGGCCTGAAACGACGGTCTCTACGGCATAGAGCGGCAACTGCCAATCGCCAATATCTCCATCGATGGTCGGCGGCGATCCGAGAAATACAACGATGACACTCTGGCCCTGGCGGAAATTATCTTCTTCATCGCTATCACTCTCATCTGAGAAATCGAGGTAGACCGGCGTGAGGGTCGTGATGGGAATGAGTGTCGACGTAGGTGTTATGGAAGGGGTCAGCGTAGGGGAAGCCTGCCCCATGGTTGTTGGAGTCCTCGTGGCAGTGGGCGTGTTTGTCGGCAGCATGGCTGCATTGGTGGCGGCGGCTTTGGTTTGGGCGAGGAAGGTCAACTGAGGGGCAAATGCAGCGGTCAGGGTGAGATTTGGCGTAGGGGTCTGGTTGCTGCTTCCGGGTATATTCGAAGTTGTAGTCGGAGGGCCGGGAGAGGGGGTTGTGTCTCCATTGCCCGAAAACAAAGAACACGCCAGCAGGCTGAGAACAATTAACGATCCCATCAAGGTGAGTTTATGGCGGTTGAAGTAAAGCATATTTCTTCTCCTGGCGTGTGTGTATCTTTTCTACCATTATAACTATTGTGGCAAATATTGCATGTGAAAAGCCTGATGACTCCATATCACATCTATCGATAGAAGCAGGCGGCAGAGAGTGCACTTGTCAAGTCGCATCGCTTGCGGTATGCTTATTGCCATAAGGGAGTGGATGAGTCCCGGTGGGCTCCCCGGTCTTCAAAATCGGTTGGCGGGTCGCGTTGCGGGCCGCGGTGGGTTCGACTCCCATGCACTCCCGCCTATTCTTTTAACGAATGGGAGATCAGGGATCAGGCAACCAGGAACCAAGAAATTTTGTAATATGTATCCCTGTTAATAGAAGATTGATAATACCTTACTATAATTAGTAAGATTGCCAATGCGATCCGGCTCTAAAACATGATAGAAGTTTGAGAGAGAACAATATGACGATTGATAACAACAATGCGATAGATCAAGAACGAATTACTGCCCTTGTCTCCAGAGTTTTTTCGATAGAGTCGATTATCTGGGGCAGGCCTGAAGAAGGCTACGTTGTCAGATATCGCGGACAATTGAAATTGGATTCCGCCGAAGCATACGACCAACTGGCGGAAATTCTAAAGCCACTAAAACTAACCCCTTTGTTTCGGGAGGAAGATGGGGAACAGACAGTTATCCTGGTCGATGGCGCACGCGAACCGAAACCCTCGAACCCTATCGTCAACCTGGTCTTATTCATCCTGACACTTTTCAGTATGCTCCTGGCCGGAGCGATATATACTTATGAAGGGCCAACTGACGGGAGTGATCTCGATATCATCATGGGTTTACTGGGAAGTCTCAAGTCAGGGATCCCGTTTGGGTTGAGTCTGCTAGCCATTCTCATGACACACGAGTTTGGTCATTACCTGGCTGGGCGATTCAATAAAACGCACGTTACCCTGCCTTATTTCATCCCCTTCCCACTCAGCCCATTCGGGACAATGGGCGCTTTTATCCAATTGAAAGAGCGGCCGAAGAACAGGCGCGTCCTCCTGGACATCGGGATCGCGGGACCGTTAGCCGGATTGGTGGTGACTATCCCAATTTTGTTTATCGGCCTTTCGCTATCGTCTATCGATATTATCCCCAGTGTCGTTCCGGCGGGTGAAAGTTTATCTATCGAAGGCAACTCAATTTTCTACCTGTTGGCGAAATACATCGTACATGGTGAATGGCTGCCTGCACCGGCCAGTTATGGCGGTGTTTCCCCGCTCATTTATTGGATAAGGTATTTATTCACCGGTTTCCCAATGCCTTTGGGGGGGCGGGACGTGTTCCTGCACCCGATGGCCTGGGCAGGGTGGGCAGGATTGCTTGTGACTGCCCTCAACCTGATCCCCGCCGGGCAGCTTGATGGTGGGCATGTCCTCTACGTACTGTTTGGCAAGAAAGCCCGACGTATTTTACCTATTATTCTGGTCTCGCTCATCATGCTGGGCCTGGCCTGGATGGGTTGGTGGATCTGGGTATTTCTGATCTACTTTTTTGGCCGGCACCATGCAGAGCCCCTGGATCAAATCACCCAATTGGATTCCGGACGTAAATTCCTGGCGGTCTTCACCTTGATCCTTTTCTTCTTGATCTTCATCCCCGTCCCGCTGAGTATTATCCCCGGTCCATTTGTTGGCCCTTAAAGCCTAAGGAACCCTTTCAGTACGCCAATATATTTTGGGATTTCCTTTCAACATTACCTTTTAGAAACCACTAATTTATTCTATTCTTCTTGTCAGAACATTTGTGTCATTGATTTGGGATTCTATTTTCGCTATACTGTATTTTGAGGCGAAAAAATTAACAATTCTAGGTGCTTTAAATTAAATCTGTTCCCTATTTTTGAGAAGAAAAGACTGTTTATTCGTGACCAAGTAACGATTTTTCTCTTTTTATCGAAAAAAATTTTCTCATGAGACGCCGTATTCTTCATTATATTCTCTACCTCATTCTTATCTTGTTGGTCTCCGGATGTACGTATTCCCAATCAGAAACAGACCAGGCCTCTGACCCTATCTATGAGGGCGCGTACCGGATCAACCCGGTCTTTTGGGATTACTATCACCTTTTGGGGGGAGAAGAACTCTTTGGCCCTGCTATCACGAATGTGTTCACATTCGAGGGGAAGAAGATGCAGTATATTGAGAATGGATTATTGGTATATGACCCGCAAGCCGTGTGGAGGCAGTATTACTTTTCTAATCTGGGCGAAGAGTTGGGTATCTTCGAATCGCCTGAAGGGGTGGCGGAATTGCCAGGAGACCTTATCATCAACGATTACAGCATCCACCCGGCTTTCGTCGATCTTTACCGGCAACTGGGACCAGATGTGGTTGGCGCTCCCCTGACGAATCCCATGGAAAACGATACTCAGGGCCGGATCGAACAGCACTTCCAGAATTTAGGATTTTATTTCCAGATAGATGATCCCGAACGGGAACCGCACTTACTGGCTTACGGTCGGGCAGTATGTGGTTCTCTATGCCAATATAAGGGGAGTATTGATAACGCCATCCACACCATGGCCCAATTGAACGAACCTTTCAGCGGTTTCGTCCAACAACTGGAAAATTCTGCCACCGGCTCTCTGGTGGGCGGGCCTTACCTTGGCGAAGATGGGAATGAGGAAGTTATCTTGGAAAACATGGTCGTGTATAACAGCCTGGGGGAGGTAATACCGCGACCTCTTGTCTTGTTATTGGGATACACTCCCCAATCTCTTATGGGGGCGATAGACAACACGATGGTGGTCTTCATCGCCGTTGAGGGGTCCCTGGGGCACAATGTACTCGTCCCCTTTAATGAGTACATTATCCATCATGGGGGGTACGAAATCTCAGGGATGCCCGTGTCTGAGATCTATGAAATCAACCGGGAGCAGGGAATCATCCGGCAGTGTTTTACCAATCTGTGCCTTGACTATTACGGTCAAGAACCAGAGTCACAGGTTCGACCAGCACAATTGGGCATCGAGTATAAATCTAGATTTCACCCCGAGTTGGCGATATCTGTTGAGGAAATAAGCTCGCAAGATAGGACCACTTTTACATCGAGGAAATCTACTCAGGATATTTTTCAGATCAAAGTGTGGGAATCTCACCCCTTGATCTCGTCGTCTGAATCCCAGGTGATTACGGCAAGTGTCTTTTTCAACGGAACGCCACAAGAAGACCAGCAGATGACGCTTAATGTAGATATCCCAGATTCCCCCGTGATTGCGGTATCTATGCCTCCCACGGCGGAAGACGGCCACACGACAGTATCCCTCGCCCCAATCGCAATGACGAACGGCACATTGATCACTTACGAAGTATGCCTGGAACTCTCAGAAGGTGCAATCCAATGTGTCGACGAGAGTTTCTTGATTTGGGGAAATTGATTCTTATTTTCCCACCATATAAAATAAAAAAAATGAATTTGATAATTGTTTAAGGACGGGCTTCAGCCAGGGCTTCCACCCGGGTAATCGGGGGACCCAGGCTGTATATCCATGTATAAAAAGTGATGCTTCCGCCCGTTTCGAGCTGTCCCCCTTCCCATCGCCGGACACCAACGACGTGGTCATCCGCGTCGTAAGCCACAACAGCGACCCAGATTTTATTTGCCGATTCCTCGGCGTTTTGCAAGGACACGGTTCCCCCTACCACAGCACTCAACCCGTTCTCTGCAATTTGTGATTGAAGGTTTTGTACAAGTGTGGGCAGGTATCGGTTGTCTTCAACCTTGGATTCTAGAGAGGTCGATAGACGTACTTGAACTTCAGACCAGGAGGGCAGAGGGGGTTCGAAAAAGGTCGTCAAGGGAATCTCATCTCCTGGCCAGAGCACATTCAGAGGCGGCAAGGCTGTTTGACTCGCAACTTCTATCCCCTGAAAATCAAAGAGACTTACCACGGCGGAGAGGTATTCCAAGGGGGTATTGTATTCGTTTCGTACTACCCAGATGCACCACAACCCTCCAGACGCTGTGGGGTAACAGCGCGGTATGGATTCTGCAACCGGGAGGGGGGTGGGGAACCCCAAGCTGGCAACTCCGCCTTCTTCCCCACTCTGCGGGATGATGATGGTATCGCCGACAAGCAATAGATAAGGATCTACTTCAGGGTTAGCGGACAACAAGTCATCCAGGGTGAGGTTGAAGCGGGCGGCGAGAACGAGAAGGGTATCCCCAGAGACGATGGTGTATTGATAGGGCGTCGAGGTGGGCGACGGTAAGGGAGTGGGGGTGGTCTCTTCAGCGGGAATAGAACCAGCAATACTAGGGGAAGGGGTGTAATAAGGCGTAATTCCGATTTCTATAGTGGGAAGATGACCTGCATTCCCTTGTGAACTGTTGCAGGCGGAAACAGTAATGAATAGAAAACCAAAGCCTATCAGTTTCGCTGTCCAAGTATCTAACACGCCGAGATTATACCAGTACTGCTCACCACTTGTCTGAAAGGTCAGCCTGTGCTAAACTGCTATCAGTTGTTGAGGTAATCATGGCTGATGACCGCATGTTCATAGAAGCCAAGAATGCGATAAATGCGGGCCAGCGCGCCCGGGCGCGGGATCTACTTACCCGATTATTGCGCGCCGAACAGAACAACGTCGAATATTGGCTGTATATGAGCACCGTTGTCGATACGAAAAAAGAGCAGGTATATTGCCTTGAAAACGTCCTCAAATATGATGCTAACAATGAAACCGCTGCACGTGGTCTCATTTTATTGGGGGAAATGCCTCCGGATGAAACCGTAACACCTATCCGACCCGTTCGAGAGAGGGAGTGGAACATTGAAAAAGTCTATGAGGGCGAAGAAGTAGAAGGCCTCACCCCAAGTAAACCACCCCGCACAGCACTCCCGCCAGCGCAAGCGCTTTCGTTGGGTATCGCCCTATTGATCGTGGCTGCATTTTTGGTTTTCGGTTTGACGGGAAATCCATTCTTTATGGGGATCGGGCAGTCACGAGTCTCAAATAATGTGAGTTACCAACCACTGTTCACAAGCGGTCCGACCTCGACAGCATATCTTACCGAAACAGCTGAAGCGATCATCGCCGCTGGCGGTATCATCCCCACTCCAACCCAATTATCGTTTTCGGTGGATGTTTCTTACACACCTACACCGCGCTACGTGGATACACCTCACCCTGACGATATGGTTTTCAACCAGGCCATGCAGGCGTTTGACCAGAGGAATTACAGCCAGGCGATTGCATTGTTCGACCAGTTCATAGAAGATGAGCCTACAGCGATGGATGCCAAGTATTATCGGGGGTTGGCTTATCTGGGGAATGAAGAATATGAGGCAGCCAGGGATGAATTCTTGCGGATTATCGACCGGGATGAGTCTTTTGCGCCTGCTTATGTCGGTTTAGCAGAAGCCTGGTTGGGGATCAACCCTGATTGGGTCGTGGGTGATGAACTATACACGGCAGTATCTCTGGCGCCGGATTTCATTGAGGGGCACCTTGCCAGAGCTGAATACCGGCTAAACCGGAATATACCCAACGGAGTGATCAATGATGCCAAGGCGGTTTTAGATATCAATCCAGAGAATGGTATGGCGTATTATTATCTGGCTTCCGCGTACTTACTTCAAGAAGAAAATGAGGAGGCATTGGAAGCTGCCTATAAAGCACAGGAGCTAGATGCCACTATCTTAGAGAGTTATTTTATACTCGCCCAGGCGATGGCTGCGAATGATATGTTGGTGGAAGCGCTCAGCCCCTTGCAGACCTACCTGACCTATGAAAAGGAAAACGGAGAGGCCTGGTTCTTGAGTGGGCGGGGAAAACAAGCCGCGGGAAACCATAACGGCGCCTTGGAAGATTTTACGACTGCACTGAAACTGCGACCAGACCTTTATGAAATCAACTACTACCGCGGTCTATCTTACATGGCTGTGGGTAATATTGAAAATGCCCTGGACCGTTTGAAAGTTTCTGGGCAGCATTTCCCTAAATGGTTCGACGCACAGGTCGCTTTAACCGATGCTTATTATCAATCCGGCGAATATAAAGCTGCAAACCAGACCATCGTCGATGCGAGGTCCAGTGCCAAGACCGATGAGCAGCTAGCCGTGTTTTACTATTGGCGGGCACTAACCTTTGAAATGATGGGTTTTTCTGAGCAGGCCGAAATGGACTGGAATGCGCTGTTGGAACTGCCCTCTTTAACGACTCCACAAAATCTAGCTGTCGAGGCAGCCAGGCATTTGCAAGAGTTAAAAGAGACACCTGCTGCGCCAGTCCCAACGCCGACCCGGTATTCGACGTGGACACCCACTCCTTGAAACCTTTGTAATCATGGAAATGGAAGTAATCAGAGAGGACACCAAGAAAAGATTCCGCTACCAGTCTTATGCAACCATCATCGCGGGGATTGGCGTAATTTTCGGGTTTGGAATTATCTGGCTCCTCCCACTCCCTGCAGATGTGATTACACAAATAACTCTGATCGGCTTTTTCTTTGCGTTTCTGACAAGTTTTCCCCTTCTTCTGTTTGGTACGAAGATTACCTTGAACCAAGTCGTTTTTCTGGGCGCGATATTAATTTACGGCCCAGCAACGGCTGTATGGTCTGCGGTAGTCGGCGTGGTGTTTGGAATGGTTTTGCGGCAGGGCATTTCAAGGGCGGTGAATGATATATCAGAAAGCGGTTCGGTTTTGGCTATTGTTAAAAACGGTCTATTTGAAATCGGTATACTGGTTATTCCTCTTGCTGTATCCGTTCTCGTCTTCGAACCACAGGATCATCTTTCATATAACAGCATATCAACTTTGAGTGGGCTGATCTTTGTTTACGTTTTCACCCATGCGGCGTTATTGTTCGGAATGATCTGGTTCGAACCCCATAAAGAGAAAATACGAATTAGAGAATACCTGATTATCCTGGTTTTGATAGAACTGCTCCCACTTCTCTTTATCCTGATGTCCTTGATTGTTTATCCTTCCATGAAACTCACCTCAGTCGTCATCTTTGGTGGGCTTCCTGCTATGTTATCTGTACTGATGTCTGTTAGCATGCGGAGCAGATCTGCTCTTGTGAGGAGTATTCAAGACCTATCGCTGCTGAATGAAATCAGTCAGGTGATTCGTTATTCGAACAACCTCGACAGGCTGCTAACGGCAATACACGTGCAAACGGCGAAGCTGTTGGGGGTGAAGAACTTCTACGTCGCCATATACGATTTTACTGATGAGACTTTATGGTATCCATTTGCTATAAAGAATGAGGAACCTCAGGATTGGGAGAAGCGTCCACTTATGAGCCGGTTAACCGACAGAGTGATTCAGGAAAAGCAGGCGATCATGCTTCCACGGGACGCGTACAAAGCCCTGGAAAAGATTGGCGCACCTCTGGGCGATGAACCGCTGTATTCTTGGTTAGGCGTTCCATTAATCACTCCCACGCGAACAATTGGCTGCTTGGCTGTATTCTCCCAGACTCCGGATATCACCTTCTCCGAGGAGGATTTGCAGCTGCTTACTACGCTTTCGGGACAGGTAAGCATCCCTTTGGAAAACGCATTGACCATCGAACAAACAGGCCGGACAATTTCTCGGCAGACCGAACAACTCAACATCATAGAAATGATAGGACAGCAGTTATCGGCCTCACTCAACTTGGATGATGTGTTTGAATCGATCCTCGACTATGCCTTAGAATTCACCCATTCGCCCAAGGGGAGCTTGTCGAATTACGACCCGGCTGCAGATGCCTTTGTGACAAAGGTTCACAGGGGGTATGGGCGGGACATACCTGAAATAGCTCTCACCAATAGAATACCAGAACGTGCCATCCGTACAGGCAAACCGGTGCTTATCAATGATCTGGCTGGCGGTCAAATTCAAGATGGTGACAATGGTGAGAAAATAAGGTCGAAATTGACTGTTCCAATTATCAATAACGAACAGGTCATCGGCGTTATCGACCTGGAAAGCTCCCATTTGAATGAGTATACGAATAGCGAACTCAACTTCGTCAGCCAACTTGCTGACCAGGCTGCACTGGCAATCAACAACGCAGCCTTATACGAAAAAGCTCAACGTTCTCTTCGCGAGCAAGCAACGCTTTATATGATTAGCTCCCGCCTGGCCGTGTATAACGAACTTGAAAGTGTGTTGAATGCAGTGGCACAAGCGTTCAGCGCGGCATTGGACAGCCACCTTACAGGCGTTTACATTTGGGACGAATCGAAACAATGTTTTCTGTGCGGAGCTGTGATGGAACGTGCTCATGAGAATGAGGATAAATTACCATCCTCAATTTCTATCGATGAGTGGGAGGAGATCACAAAACAAGAAGATACGAATGGACCATATCACGTTGCTGGAGATAAAAAGAAGCTAGCAAGCATAATGCAACTTAATAAAGGCAGCCAATCGTTGATCTTTCCTCTGCAAATTGCCGACCAACGCATTGGTCTGGTTATCAATCACCTATCTAGAGACCAATGTATGAAAGAAAATGAAATGCAATTTCCACAAGCTATTGGTGCGCAAAGCGCCATAGCGATTCAAAATGCACTTCTTTTTTCCGATGTTACAAAAGGGTTGGACCGATTAGAAACAGTGTTGAATGCTGTGGGGGAAGGCGTTTTGATGGTCGACGCAGATTTACGAGTGACTCTGGCGAATAAAACTATCGAAGCGATCACAAGCCTAAATGTGAATGAGATCGCTGGAAGACAATTATCTGATTTAACCGCTGATTTCCGCCAACCGCTGGGATTTAGCACTGAAGAGGTACGTAATATTAAGGAGGGCGCAACAAGAAAGAGAGAGTTAGGTCTACTCCTCCGACACAGCTATAAGTTCCAGGAACGTTTCTATGAACGCACCATATCGCCTGTGTGGGCGGCGAACGAGCAAGTCCTTGGATGGGTGATCGTCGTGCGGGATATCACGGAAGAAGAGCAAATCAGCCAGACCCGGGAATTACTCACAGAGACCCTTGTCCACGATCTTCGATCCCCGATTGGGGCGATAAAAACCACGCTGGAGTTGATCCAAGAAGGTCTGGCGGAATCAGAGCGAGACCCTGTTACCGAGCAGTCAATCGATATTGCCAGTCGCAGCACGGACCGGGTGCTGACCCTGATCAACTCATTGCTAGACATCAGCCAGCTTGAGTCGGGGAACGTGGATATCAAGACAAGACCTGGAGACATCAATAAACTCATAATGGAAGTCGTCGGCGACCTCGTCCAACAAGCCGGCGAGGATGGAGTCATCCTTCGAAATCCGGACGGCAAAGATATTCCGGATGTCTTAATGGAGGAGAATCTTGTCAGGCGTGTGTTGACCAATTTATTGGATAACGCTTTGAAATTCACGCCTGAAGGCGGCATGGTTACAATCAAAACAACGCAAGAGGAAGATGGGTTCGTCACCATTCGTGTGGGTGACACCGGGCCGGGAATCCCAGAGGATTATCATGAGAAGGTGTTCACACGTTTTAGCCAGGTGCCGGGACGACTCGGACGGCGGCGAGGTTCGGGCCTGGGCCTGACATTCTGCCGGTTGGTGGTGGAAGCCCACAATGGAAGAATCTGGGTAGAGTCTGGTGCAAAGGAAATCGGGGCGACTTTGGCATTCACCTTGCCGGTTAAGAAACTCAATAAGAAATAAATATAAATAAGGATGGGATTATGACTGAAGCCTACCATGTGGATAAAGGCCCATTTCTGCGGGAATTACAACCTGGAGAGCGATTTGTGGGTTATTATGTCTTAAGGAGTAAAGAATTAGAACCCTTCCGGGATCCCACACGTGGGTATTATCTTACTTTGATATTCAGCGACCGAAGCGGCCAGTTGTTGGGGCGCGTATGGGAGGGTGCAGAAGATGTAGATGTTGAGATTGTTCAGGGGGAAGTGATCAAGCTGGATGGAGAGACGGAAACGTATCAGGACCGCATTCAAATCCGGGTTCTGCGCATCCGCCCGGCAAAACAAGGGGAATATGATATCCGGGACATGCTCCCCAGCAGCAGCAAAGACCCGGAAGAGATGCTGGAGGCAGTACGAACCTATATCGATCAAATAGGCAATTCCCACCTGCGCACGTTGGTCGACGTCTTTTATAGGGATGAGGATTTCATGCAATTGTTCAGGCAGTCGCCAGCCGCCCGTCTTATCCACCATGCATACCTCCACGGTCTCCTCGAACACACCCTGGAACTCCTCGACCTGGCAGAAACGGTCTTGACTCTTTACCCACAAATCGATGCTGACATGCTCATGACGGGGATATTGCTGCACGATATCGGTAAAGTGCGGGAGTACTCCTGGGAGTTGGATATCGATTATACAAATGAAGGGCGCTTGATCGGTCATATCGTGATAGCAGATGAGATGATCTCAGAGGCTATCCACAAGATAGCGGATTTCCCCGAAGACCTCGCTCTTCCTTTACGGCATATGGTGCTTTCACACCATGGGCGCTACGAGTGGGGTTCTCCTCGCCGCCCGAAGACGATCGAAGCAATTGCTCTGCATCACATTGAAAACCTCAGCGCCCAGGTCAACCGTTTTGCCCTGCTGATCGAAAAACACCCGCATGGGGAAGCGTGGACGAAATATGACCGCCTCTTAAAAAGGCAGCTCTACTTGGGAGGTGACACTGATTTAAGTATCGAAGAAGAAAGCATGCAAAAATAAGCATGCTTTCGAAACCTTGTCTATTTTTTGAGGTTTGATTTTTATTTAATGGATGTGGTGAACTTTTGGTTGCTGCTTGGTCACAATAGAGAAACAAAAGCGTCGGCCAGCGTTTTATAACGAAAAATGTATCCGGTTTCCAGCAATCGTTTTGGCACCACCCGCTGACCATCAAGCGCCAGAGTCGAGGCCTCTCCCAGGACGAGTTTTAATACAAACGAGGGGACAGGGACGAATGCTGGACGTTTCATGGCTTTGCCGAGTGCCCTGGCGAAATCAATATTTTTCACCGGGTTGGGGGAGGTCGCATTGAAGACCCCCTCGGCAACTTCGTGATCGATCAAAAAGCGAATGATATTGACGAGGTCGTCGATGTGGATCCATGAAAGGTATTGCTGGCCGCTGCCAATCTGCCCACCCATAAATAACGAGAACGGCAGTTTTAAGAGTGGGAAGATTCCGCCTTTGGGGCTAAAGACCAACCCTGTACGTGTGATGACTCGCCTTACACCCAGGGTTTCGACCGGCTTGGTGGATTCCTCCCAACGGCGAGTAACTTCTGATAGAAAGTCATCTCCAAGGGGGAAGGTCTCATCCACAAGTTCATCCTCCATTGGCCCATAATAACCCACAGCCGATTGCTGGACAAGCATCTTGGGTTTGTTGGAAACGGATTGGATCGCCCGGGTAATCATTTTTCCCCCCTTCACCCGACTCTCCAGGATTTGGCGTTTGCGTTTTGGGGTCCAGCGTATATTCAGAGGGCTATCCCCGGCGATACTCGCGCCGACCATATTTACGACGACATCTGCGCCCTCGAAATGTTCGATGAGTTCTTTTTCTTTCCAAGCAAAAGCTGTGACCCCAGAGGATAGATCATTTAGTTTTTCGGGTTTCCGGCTGATGATTTTTACTTCATGTCCGTCTGTGATGAGTTCCTTGGTCAAGGCTCTACCGATAAGACCGCTTCCACCAGATATGATGATACGCATGAATATACCTCCAGATTATCTTGCGGTTTGGGTGATCGAGGCCAGCCAATCGAGGATGGGTTTACCGCGTTCATCCAGATGGATTTGGGCAGCCTCGTAATACGAAAATAAAAATTCAGAAAGCATTTCGCTGGAAACGCCATGATGGATGATAAGGTTCTTTACCCATTCAAGCTCCAAGTGGACCAACGATAAATCTCCGAGAGAAAGCGCCGCGATAATGTCTTCCGTGAAAAATTCATTTGCTTCATGGATATTATCCACCTGAACGCCCTCTCCTAGATGTTCCTTTAGTTTGTTGAGAGTCTCATCGCCGATGTATTGTTTCATTTCAATAAAGTGAGAGAGTGTTTCTGAAAAATCATCCCCTCTTGGTTCGTATGAAATCTGCGGCATCGATCCCGTGAGCAGGTTTTCGATGTGCGAGATTGCACCTAACAGATCTCCACCTAAATAATAGCCGGGAATCCGGCGATCTAATTCTGATATATGCTCGAATATCCAGCCACCAAAAGCCAGGGGAGTACCGGTTTCTCTGAGTGAACAGCCAATATTATACAAATTAGACGAAGTCATCAGGCGCATGGCCACCATGATAACGAGAGCAGGATGGGTTTTTTCGACTGTTTCCAATAAATGATCCTGGGGGACATTCGCCCCAAGAAAGATAACCGGCCAGCTGCGGTAGCGCAAAAGCAGCGTGATTAGAAGCGTGGAGAAGGTGTGGTTTTCACCTGGCGGGCAGCCCACTAAAATCGTCCTTACGTGGACGGGTTTTGGGGCCGCCGCAACCAGGGCGTGAAGCCGGCGGGTGGCCAGTTCAGAGGCAAAGTGCTCCTGTTGTACAGAAGCCTTCCCCTCTTGCCACAGCGTACCGATGGCCGATATCCCGGATTGCAGGATTTCCACACACACGGTTTCCAGGGGAAACTGGGCAAAAGCCTGAGACAAGACCTGTTCAGCTTGGGGTTCATTGAAGTCCAAACAGGCTTGTACCCATTTCGTTTGCATGTCGGCGAGGCTGTCGCCGTTTTCTACAGAGATAGCTTCCTCAGTCTGGGATACTGACTCTGTCAAAGGTGCAGCAAGTGCATCCGGATTCTGGCTCTCGATTTCCCGCCATAAGTCCACTGCCCGGCTGATACTCAACCCCTCTTTTTGTCTGGCCGTCAACCACTTGATCGTTTGGATATCGAAATCGGAAAACAAGCGGTGGCCGCCCTCTGTGCGTTGTGGTTGGGGTAGTTGGTAACGCCTCTCCCAGGCGCGTAGAGTATCTGCCTTGATGCCGGTCTCTTGGACGACGTAACTGAGATTGTAACGGGGTTCTTTGCTTGTGGGTTGTTCTGCCATGATTTTTCGCTTTTTTGGATGACTCTATCATATCAGATTCTCTATGTATTGTCAAGAAAATCTTTTCAAAACCTTGACAATATATGGGTTTTCATATATACTGAGGGAAAATTACCGGATATATCCACAAAGGAATCGTATGTCTGACCGAGAAATTATCGTTGAAAACCTGATCAAGCATTATCCCAACGGCGTGAGAGCCGTGGATGACATTTCACTCAAAGTAGAAGCCGGGCAAATCTTTGGCTTTCTGGGTCCCAATGGAGCCGGGAAAAGCACAGCCGTAAAAATCCTCACCACCCTTGCCCTGCCCTCCGGAGGAATCGCCAAAGTAGGCGGCTTCGACGTCGTAAAAGAAGCAGAACAGGTGCGCCGGATTGCCGGTGTGGCCTTACAGGAAGTTGGGCTGGATCCCATAATGAAGTCAATGGAATTACTCGGGATGCAGGCCAGGCTGTTTGGCGCCAACAAGCGCGAAGCCCTTGAGAGAGGTGAGGAACTGTTGGAATTGGTCGGCCTTGATGACGCCAAAGACCGTCGTATCGGCACCTACAGCGGTGGGATGCGGCGGCGTTTGGACCTGGCGCTGGCCCTCGTCCACGACCCGGAAGTGCTTTTCCTAGACGAGCCGACCACTGGGCTGGATCCGGCCAGCCGCCGGGATGTCTGGGAAGAGGTTCGCCGCCTGAACCGCTCTTTGGGTGTGACCATTTTCTTGACAACCCAATACCTGGAAGAAGCGGACGAATTGGCAGATGTCGTTGCCATCATCAACCAGGGGAAGATCGTGGCGGAAGGCACACCGGCAGAACTAAAGGCGGGGATAGGAAACGAATCGATTAATTTGGCATTCGAAAACACTCAGATGGCAGGCTCGGCAAAAACACACCTTGGCAACATCAGCGAGTCGATGCAAATCGATCGAGATGTTTTACGATTGTATGTAGAAGGGGCAGCAGAGAAAACTCCGCAGGTGCTCAAACAGTTGAGCGCCGCCCAGATCGAGCCGATTTCCCTGACCATCACTCAACCATCCTTGGATGACGTCTTTCTGCGGGTGACCGGACAGCGTTTAGAAGAAGAAAAACGCGTGGATCCGGAAAGTCTGCTAGCAAAAAATTAAATAAGGTAGAACGATGACAACACAAGTACAATCAAAACCCACATTTATGACTCGTGAAAAGAAAAACCAAACCGGATTACTGTCGCAGATTTTCTTGATTATGCGGCGGAATCTCACCACCATTATCCGAACGCCGGAAGCCCTGCTCCCTCCCGTTGGAATCAGCTTATTCTTCCTGGTTATTTACGAAGCCACCCTGGGGCGGGCCTCTGGCTTCATTCCCAACCTCGGCACCAACAATTATTTAGGTTTCATCCTGCCGCTGTCCATCGTGAGCTCCTCGCTGGCAGGGGCCGGGATCGCCGCCCAAAACCTGGTGCGCGATATAGAAAGCGGTTATTTCGATAAACTCCTGCTCACACCTGTACGTCGTTTTGCCCTGTTGCTTGGCGCTATCCTGGCCGGGGCGGTGATTCTCGGCTTCCAAGCCAGCATCGTCATCGGCGTGGGGGTAATCATGGGCCTTGAGGCTGTTACCGGTTTGCCGGGACTATTGGCTGTGGTCGGGTTAGCGGTGCTGTTGGGGACCGGTTTTGCAGGCTTCACCGTATCAGCTGCTTTGGGCAGCGGTAGCGCCGCGGCCACACAAGGGGCCAGCTTCATCTTCTTCCCACTGACTTTCCTGGCCCCCACCTTCGTACCTGTTGACTTGTTGGACGGCTGGTTGAAAACAGCGGCACGTTTCAATCCCATCACCTACGTGATTGAGGCCATGCGAGCGTTGATCAATCAGGGTTGGGATACAACTTCCCTCTTGCAAGGTGTACTGGCCTGTTTGATATTGGCGTTGGCGATGTACTCTTTGGCCCTTTTCGCCTTACAGGTACGCACACGCAGGAAATAGGATAGTTCAATAAACGAAATTAACCTTGGGTCTATTGATATTTTTGATAAGGAACGAACGGATGAAGTCAATCACATTTCCACAAGTATCTGGACGAAACCTCAAAAGGCACAAACTTGTCTTTCCCGAAGATTTTCCTGCCAGATACACCATCGTCCTGATGGCTTTCTACCGTCACCACCAAAAAGATATCGATACCTGGATACCATTTGCCAGTCACGTGGAAAACAAGTATGAAGATTTGGCTTACGTTGAATTACCGGTCATCTACAAAATGAGTGCCATCGGACAATTTTTGCTTAACGAAGGCATGCGAGCCGGTATCCCCGATCGAGACGCTCGTGAAAAAACCATTACTTTGTATCTGGATAAACCGGATTTTTTAGACTCGTTAGGTATCGATTCAGAAGATGATATCCAAATCTTATTGGTTGAAAAGGGTGGAGAAGTCTTATGGAAAGAAACAGGGGTGTTTTCAAACGAGAAAAGATCTGCGTTAGATAAAATATTACATGAGTACCTACCGGTATCCAATGGAATTATTGTATAGTATTTACATGGAGAATTAAATTTCACTTTATGGAGGTAAAAAATGAAAAAAATAACCGTATACCAAATCATCACCATCTTAGTCACACTCGTAACGATTACAGTGAACAGCCTGGCCAACACTCTTCCACTGAACGAGCAAACAACGGGTGAGATCTCTGATCGCTTTGCCATTTACTTTGTGCCCGCCGGATACGTGTTCTCGATCTGGGGAGTCATTTACCTCGGATTGATCGCCTTCACCATTTACCAGACTCTCCCCGCACAGCGGGAGAATGAGCTGCTCAAGAAGATTGCACCGGCCTATTGGATCGGCAACCTTGCCAATACCGCCTGGATTTTCTTGTGGCATTATGAATACTTCCCCCTGACACTCATTGCCATGTTTATGCTTTTGGGAGCCTTGCTTTACATTTACCAACAAATATCCCAAGTGGGCTCCGAGTTTGATCGAAACCAGAAATGGTTCGTCAAATATCCCTTTAGCATCTACCTCGGATGGATTTCCGTGGCGACGATTGCCAACGTTTCTCAAGTCCTCTTCTTCTTGGGTTGGGGAGGTTGGGGCATACCGGCGACAGCCTGGGCTATCATCATGTTGACCATTGCTACCGTTTTAGGATTGCTGATGCTGTGGCGAGAAAATGACACAGCCGTCGTGTTAGTGCTTATATGGGCTTTCATAGGTATCGCTGTAAGCCAAGCCAATGTAGTTCCTTTGGCAAATTCTACCTGGATTGCCGCAGCCTTGTTGGCCCTGGCGATCGTGATTATTCCCGTTTCAAGAGGTTCTTTAGGAGAGAGAGAATAAATGACGATTAAAATTGTAACTGACTCTACCTGCGATTTACCGCAAAATATCATCCAAGAACTAGGCATCACGGTCATCCCTCTATATATCAACATTGGCGACAAGGGCTATCTGGATGGCGTGGAGATCACACGAAAAGATTTCTATACCAATTTACCGGATTATGACACCCATCCTACAACCAGTACCCCTGGGATAGATGCGATAACTCAGACTTATAAGAAGCTGGCCGACGAAGGAGCCACACAAATCCTCTCCATACACATCTCCAAGAGTCTTAGTGCCACAGTTGAAGTAGCGGAGCAGGCTGCGAAGGAGTTTGACTTGATCCCTGTCGTTGTACGCGACTCACTACAGTTGAGCACAGGCACAGGGTTCCAGGTTGAAACTGCGGCCCGTATGGCCCTAGCCGGAAATTCAATGGAAGAAATCATCAAGGCTTTAGATGATCTGGCCAGCCGCACCTTTGTCACCGCCAGACTAGATACACTCGAATTCCTCCGCCGCAGCGGTCGCTTGAATGGTTTCATGATGGGTCTGGGTAGTTTGATCCAGCTCAAACCGATCCTGACCATGAAAAACGGGTTGCCCGCCTCTCTGCGAGTACGCACAAGGGCAAAAGCCGAGTCCCGCCTGGTAAAGATGCTTGAAGACTACCAACCGATTGAACGTTTTGCCTTGGTGCACACCAATGCGCCGGTCGAAGCGGAGGCTTTTCACTCACGCATTGCCGATCTCATCCCCGAAGGCGATGTGCTTTCGATGAACATTACACCCGTCATTGGAGCACACATCGGCCCAGGGGCCATTGGCTACGCGGTCGTTTCGAAGATGCCTATAGGAAAATAAATCCGAATTTTAGAGAAAAGGAACGAATCTAATGAATTCAGCAGAAAAAAGATCAATTATCGCGCTACCAATCATTTTGTTGATCGCCGCGGGGATTGCCTTTGCAGGCAGCCAGGGCGGTGCCAATGCGTTTAGCGTCCCCCTATTTACCCTCTGTGTGGGATTGGCTTTCGTGATCCAATGGATCGCATTTGTCCCTGCTTATATCAAGCAGACAGAAAAGTTTTTCGACCTCACGGGAAGTATCACCTATATCCTCGTTGTGGCAACTGCGGTCGCATGTAGCCCTAATATTGATACACGTTCAATTTTGTTGGCGGGGATTATCAGCATTTGGGCGATTCGCCTGGGCACATTCCTGTTCAGACGCATCAGTGCTGAAGGCGAAGACCGGCGTTTTCGAGAGATCAAGCCCTCCTTTACCCGCTTTCTATTGACCTGGACACTCCAGGGATTGTGGGTCACCTTCTCCCTGGCGGCAGCTTTGGCGGCCATCACGTCGACAACCCGGGTCGAGTTGGGTCTCTTCGCGCTGATTGGGTTCCTCGTGTGGATGTTGGGCTTTGGCATCGAAGTGATCGCCGACCATCAGAAGAGTCAATTCAGGGCAATATCTGAAAATGAGGGTAGGTTCATCAATACCGGCTTGTGGTCATGGTCCCGGCATCCCAATTACTTTGGCGAGATTGTCTTATGGATCGGGGTTGCTATTATTGCCCTACCCACCCTCAGCGGATGGACCTGGCTGACCCTCATCTCCCCCCTCTTCGTTATCCTCCTCCTGACTAGAATCAGCGGTGTGCCTATGCTGGAAGCGCGGGCAGACGAAAAATGGGGCGGCCAGGAAGATTACGAGATATATAAATCCAGAACGTCGATGCTGATCCCTCTACCGCCGTCTAAAACAAATTAAAGAGGCTGGCACAATGATTATTCAAGTACTCAAATACGTGACAGCGGTTGGCACGATCCTGACCGGATCGGTTTCGCTTTTCTGGCCTGACCGCGTTCTCGGGTTCACCGGATTAGAAGTATCAGGTGGGCGCGGGATTACAGAGATACGAACGATTTTAGGTGCACTTTTCGTCGGCCTCGGCGCAGCAGCCTTATATTTCAATATGCCTGAAACCTATAGAATGCTTGGGATCACCTATGTGGCTATGGCCGTCGTGAGGGCGATCTCAATTTTCGTGGACGACTCAATGGTTTCTTCCAATGTTATCAGTGTAATGGTGGAAGCTGTCTTCGGGGTCATCTTATTGATATAGGAGAGGTAATAATGAAGTTAGCGAAATGGATTTCCGCCCTGGGAGTAATAGCGATGACGGCTGTGTTAATCTACGGTTTCACCGCCGGGGATTTCGGGAGCGATGGCGCACAGCTGCTTCGCAACCCTTGGGGGGTGGTCTCGATGGTTGATCTCTATACCGGGTTTATCTTGTTCTCTGCCTGGATTGTTTTTAGAGAGAACTCCCTTCCCCGCATAATCCTCTGGGTAATTTTAATGATGGTGTTGGGGTTTTTCACCGCCAGCCTGTACACTTACCTAGCCTTATCCGCCAGCGGTGGCGACTGGAAAAAGTTTTGGATGGGGACCAGGGCGAATGACTAGACTCAAAGAACTCCGGGAGGAATTCAGCCTGGTACTCTCTGGTAGAGGGCTGAAGCTGTTGGATTCCATCTTACCTCTTGTCGTATTCCTGATTGCCAACCCGCTGCTCGGGCTGAATCCTGCCTTGTGGGGAGCCTTGGGGGTGGCCGCTATATTCGCCATATACCGAATTATCCAGAAAGAAAGTCTGGTGTATTCTCTCGGCGGCTTGAGCGGTGTATTGCTGGCAGCCATTTTTGTGAACCTCAGCGGCACCGAAAGCGGGTTCTTCCTGCCCAGTTTGATTTCTGGGGGGATCACGGTCGTATTGTGTATTATCACCGTGACCATCAATCGACCCATCGTCGCCTGGACGAGTTTCATCGCCAGGCGCTGGCCCCTGGCTTGGTATTGGCACCCCAAGGTGTTACCGGCCTACAATGAGGTCACCATCGCCTGGGCTGTGGTATTTTCTGCTCGCTTGATTTTAGAATACTTGCTTTTCCAAGAGGATGCTGTTAACGCTTTGGGGGTGACTCGTATTGTCTTGGGCTGGCCTTTCACAATTGCCTTACTGGTTGCCAGTTATCTCTATGGACTTTGGCGGTTGGGTCGCTTGGCAGGTCCCAGTGTGGAAGAGTTCAAAGCCGGCAAATCCCCTCCCTGGGAAGGGCAGAAGCGAGGCTTTTAAAATGCGTTTGTGGACTCTGCATCCGAAATATCTTGACCGCCAGGGTCTCCTGGCGGTATGGCGGGAGGGTTTGTTAGCCCAGGCTGTATTACAAGGAAATACCAAAGGCTATAAGAATCATCCGCAATTAGAACGATTCAAAACTCACCCTAATCCATTAGAGGCGATTGGGTACTATTTACGCCAAGTGTACGCCGAAGCTCGGAAAAGAGGATATAGCTTCAACGCATCGAAGATTGGAGCAGATAAAATTCCGCAAGCTATTCGAGTGACATCCGGTCAAATTGCATTCGAGAAGCAACACCTGCGCGGAAAATTAAAGAAACGCAGTCAAACAGATTTCGAACACCTTGTGGGAGAATTAAAACTAGACCCACATCCCCTATTTCTTATCGTTGAAGGAGAAATTGAGAATTGGGAAAGAGGAATTTAGTACATACATACAGCACAATAACTTCATAATTTCTACATATCTCTTTGATATATATGGAGTATATTTCTAGTAAATTATTTTCGTTGGAGGTTCGTTATGTCGAATAAATCATGGATGTGGAAGGTGGCTGTCGGAATTGTCATTGTTGGCGTTTTAGTCGCAGGGGGCTTCTGGATCTATCAATTAGGCTATCGCAGTGGGGTCGCTGCAGCCGATACTGGAGAAGCTTATCTGCGTAGACCTTTTGGTTCCTTTTGGGATGGAGATGAGGATTACGATATGCCCTTTGGAGGGTATCATGGTATGTTCTCGGATGAAGATGGTGATTCTGTCATACCCTTCTACCAACGATCTGATGATCTTTTTAGCCGAAGATTCTATTCCCAAGATCGCTTCCCGATGACGTGGTCCTATTTTTCTCCTTTGTGGTTTGTTATGAAATTAGTTGTATTTGGGGTCTTTGTTTGGTTTATTTATAAGGTCATCACTCTCCTCATTGGTGGGAAGGGCTGGCAGTTATCTTTCACCCGGATCGAAGGTGATGATAAAGGGAAGAAATAACTCAAATCCTTCCAAACCTAATAAAGAAACGCCTGGAGAAATTCTGCCAGGCGTTTTCTTATCCCATTTATAAAATTACTCGATGATTTTAGCTAAGGTTGTACATGAGGGGGCCATTGGACTGTGACCCACTGCGTGTAGCCGTGCTTCTCTGCTGCAAATACTCGCC
This sequence comes from Anaerolineales bacterium, assembly GCA_050115475.1. Lineage (GTDB taxonomy): Bacteria > Chloroflexota > Anaerolineae > Anaerolineales > UBA11579 > JASFQL01. The sequence continues at coordinate 20,422 of JASFQL010000013.1, read as the reverse complement.
CGTGTGATTCTTCACTACAACCAGTCTCATCCCTAATCTCTGCTGCAAGGGCATATGCTCCCACGGGAGCGAACACGAATTCCCCATCCTGGCACACCCAGGCTTCGACCACGTAAGGGACTTGTTCCGAATCATCTCCGGCACGTAAATACAACGGGTCCCAAAATACAGTCACGATATCCCCATTCCGCACGGCAGAGACGCCCGTCAATGGATCGTAATAAGGCGACCAGGGCAAAACAATGTGGGGGTCCTTTGGCTCAAGGGCAGCTTTTTCCCCCAGCAACTCCACGTAATCACCGTTCACCCAACATGAATTTTCCCCACCAATTGCCCGGACAAGCAGCCATGAACTGCCTTCCATTCGCCCGATGACCTCTATCTTCCCGAAGACACTAAATTTAAACAGGTACATTATTCCAGGACCAAAGCGACAGCTCAACCGTTCGGGAATCACGTTCGCGCGTAAATTGCCGATGGGGGGCTGCATGGTTGGTGTGGGCGTTTCACTTGGTGTCGGAATATTTGTGAACGTGGGTGTAAAGCTAGGTATTACACTCGCTGTGGGCGTAAGTGTGAGTGTAGGGGTAGAAGTAGAGGTGGGCGTCTTGCTCGGGGGAAGAGGAGATGAGGTGTCGCTTGGCTGAGTCGCTACTGGAGGCACAGCTTCAGTCACAGTCGGCGCTATGCATGCAGCTATAAAGATAGAGAAAAAACTAATAATGAGGATTACACGGATTCGTTGATTCATAGATTATTTCCTTTATTTTTCATTATATACCGATGGTGGAAGAGGGTATAATTTACAGGTGAAGATTTTGCACTATAATTTCGAATGTCCATTATTTTAATTTACTTTTTAGGAGGATTTTATGTACGAAAAGAGTATTGAACTTCTAAATAAAGCCGTCGCTGATGAATTATCAGCTGTACACCAATATATGTATTTCCATTTTCACTGCGACGATCAGGGTTATGATCCCTTGGCAAGTCTATTCAAGCGAACTGCCATCGAGGAGATGGGCCACGTCGAAGATTTAGCGGAACGTATTTTGTTCCTAAAAGGTGAAGTGGAGATGGTTACTTCACACGAGGTCAAAAAGGTCCATGACGTGAAAGAGATGTTAAAAATGGGTGTGGAAATGGAAGCCGGTAGCGTAAAAGATTACAATCTCTGGGCAAATGAATGTTCAGCCAACGCCGACTCGGCCTCAAAGAACCTATTTGAAACACTCGTTTTAGACGAAGAACGGCATATGGATCAATACGAAACCGAATTGGACAACGTAGAGAAATTCGGTGAAGAATTTTTGGCGCTGCAATCCATCGAGCGGAGCAAAAACCTTGCCGCAGGCGCTGGAGGGGAAGAATAATTTTCAATAAATATAAGAGTGAAAACAAGAAACACCCATCGATTAAGTATGGGTGTTTCTTGTTTTTCGTTTTTCAAGGGGATGTGATATATAATAAATCAGGTGTATATTGTGTTTAGACCATCCCCTTCAAATCCATTCATGCATCTGCCGCATAATCGAGGAAGATGAAATGAGCTTAAATAAGCGTGCCAGCTTATGGATTGTCATCCTCTTCCTGTTCTTGCTCACAGCGACCAGTGCTTGTGGGATTTTATCGACAGATGGATCGGCTGTCGATTCCCCTGGCGACATAGTTAATGCCCCTCTAGACGAACAACCTCTGGAAGATGTACCAGCGAAATTACCAGCACCTCTTCCGCCAACTGCAGGTCAACCCCCACCCTTGAACGAACAATCCCCCTATACCTTTAACCATCTTACGCCATTATTGGCTGAAGTGTATTACGGCCCCTGTTCCTCTGAAGAAACCCTTGTAACTGTCCAGACTGCTTTTAGCCCTGTAGAAAATATCGACGGCGTTTATCTCCAATATTATTACCGCTGGAACGAAGTCACCTTCTCCCCTTATTACACCGTCCCTATGTCTGAATTAGGTATTGGCGATTGGATCGGTGACATCGATGCTGGCTTAGAAGCAGCCAGCACCTTGGGAAACTCAAATGGGCAGATATTTTTCTTCGTTGCCATTCAAGATATGAACGGCCAGGTCACCTATAGCCCTGGACAATGGCTAGATGTGAAGTACTGCAGTTCGGAAATTGATGTTCAACCGGATCCCGATCCCACAACTCTTCCTACTGCCATCGTCGATTCAGGCCCTACTATCCTTTATTTCAACTACACTAATCCGGTTATTGAGGGAGAAAATATTCATCTCGAATGGGCGATAGAAAATGCCGATTGCGAGGTGACTCTCAACGGAAATCCTGTCGAAGCTTCCGGCAGCCAGGACGACGAAGTGCCTTTGGGCAACGGCGGTACATCCTGGTATTACATTCTAGAAGCATACGGGCCGCCTTGTGATGCCCCGACCTACACTTTTGAAGAGGCAGAAATTCTGATCGAATCTGTCGAAGGGCAGGTGCTCGAGCAATTCGGTGTTACCCTAATCCCCATGGACAACGTTGATTTTGACGATCTTTCTGATCCGGGCGATGCTGTACTCATGGTCCACCCAGGGAATAATGCCGACGGTAGACCTTACTTCATGCAAAAACCCGGGACAAATACACTGTTAGCCGGAGTATCTTCCCAACCCACAGTTGCGGATTGTATTTCAGCTATCGACCAATGGTCGTCTATTACTGTGTGGGTGGACGAGGGTTTTTTCTTCTGTTTCCAGACCGACCAGGAACATTATGGGTACTTCTATCGCAGTGGTATGGCTTTTGACGTGAATAAAAATACCTGGGAAGTCAGCATCGAGATCACAACATGGGAAAGTCCGTGAACCTAGTAATTCACGGACTTTTCCGGTATGATGTTCTTCTATAGTTCTATAAACTAAAAATGTACTGAAGTGGATTGCCCTGAAAAAATAGATTTAGATATATTTACTGATAAATGAAACAAGAGAATCAAGACCGATCTGCGACGATTATCGACTTAGAAAAACGCCTCAACCAAGCTGGGGTACAGGCAAACGAACTTCGCGCCAGCGATCCGAGGGGGGCAGCTGAGATCTGTGTAAAAGTGATTGCTGAAGCAAAACGTGTGAGTTCTGAATCGCGTGCCTTTCTCAACCTTTTGGCTCATGTCCAGATCGTTCTCAGCTTGATTTATATCCAGCTGGCAGAGTATCACTCTGCACTCCTCCAGGCGCTTGAGGCCTACACCATATACGAAAAAATCGATCACGATCATGGAATTAGCCGAAGTTTAAGCGCGGTGGGTACATCCAATATGCATTTAGGCAACTACCCTGAAGCTTTTGCGCAATTGATGAGAGGGGTGAAGATTTGCGAGCAGATCGGGGATACTCGTTATAAAGCTGTAATCCTTCATCGCATCGGTAATCTACACATCCGCCTAGAAGATTTCGAGAAAGCATTGGCCTATCTGGAAGAGAGCCTGGCGCTCTGTGAAGAAAATGGTGGGGATGGGTGGATGGGTGAATTACTCGCAGATCTTTGTGCTGCTCATTTCCACCTCGGCGATCTGGACAATGCCTTGAAATTCGGGAGAGAGAGTGCCAGGGTTTACGATGAGGCCGGAGACCAATACGGAGTGCCGATTGCCTTGAATGCTGTTGGACAGGTATATCTTGAGATGGGGGATTACGAGCAAGCTCAAACTTTTCACCTCCAGGCACTCGAGTTGTGCGAATCGATATCCAATTTCATGGAAACCATTCAAACCCTTTACCACCTGGGAAAACTTTTCCAGGCCCAGGGGCAAACGGATACTGCCTTAGATTATCTGAACCAGGCTTTGGAAAATGCGGCCGAAATGGGAGTCAAACATCAGGTCTATAAGTGTCATCGAGCCTTGGCGAATCTGTACCAGGAAACAGGAGACTATAAGAACGCGCTTGAGGAATACAAGAATTTTCACAATACAAAAGAAGCGGTCATCACCCAACAGATCGAACACCGGCTTCAAAGCCTGGAGGTGATGCACCGTCTGTCAGAGATTCAAAGGGATGCGGAAATCTACCGATTAAAGTCGTCCACTCTCGAAAGTGAAATTGAAGAGCGCAAGAAAACACAAGCCAAATTGGAGGAGTTGGCGACGACCGATCCGCTCACAGGACTTTTAAACCGCCGTCACTTTTTCGATCGTTTCAGGGAAGAACTCGACCGGGCAGTGCGTTTCGACGTCCCAATTTCCGTTGTTATGGTGGATATCGATCATTTCAAACGCATCAACGATCAGCATGGCCATTTAGTCGGTGACCAGGTGTTGATTGAGATCGCCAAACGTATCAATAATTCCCTTCGTAAGATCGATACCGTTTGCCGCTATGGTGGGGAAGAATTTGCTATCTTATTGCCAGGCACCGATCTGTCCCAGGCAGAGCAAGTCGCAGAAAGGGTGTGGCAAAATGTCGCCGACACGCCAATCAAACGGGCCGGGGTTGAAATAAATGTAAGCGTCAGTTTAGGTGTGGCAAACAAAGGGCGAACGGAGAGTATGACCAGCGACACCTTGATCGATCATGCCGACAAGGCACTCTACTCAGCGAAAAAAGCCGGCCGGAACCAGGTGAAGATCTACCAGTGATTATGGTTGGAATACTCGGCAACCAGTAAAATTTTAATTTTCGCGAAGGTGAAAACGGGAGGGTTTACGATTTTCTCGGGGGCAAGGTAAACCATACAAAAGCCTGATCTTCAGGCGATAAAGTCGCGAAATCTACGTCGAATAGATAAGATTCATCTGCCCACCCATCGGTAAGCACTTTATAGGCCTGGTTGATATACCGTTCTACAGTGGCTGTTTCCAGGTACAACTCCTCGGCAGCCAGAGAAGCGCGCATACCGAAAAAGACCCGCAGCCAAAAGCTTTTGATGATTTGAGGCGTCAGCCTGGGATTCGGAGACCACTCTGGAAATATGTGGATTTCTGATCCTATAAGTGAGGATGATATTTCTAACGCGGCTGCGATTCCGGGAGAGACGACCAGGCCGTTAATCGTTGCTTTCATGATTGCCGAGACAATTGCCATCCGTACTTCACTCTTGATTAAAAAGGCTTGCACATCGTGTTCTAGAGCGATTTTTACGGTCTCATCCTCTCCATATTGAGAGGCACATATGATCACTGCATCAGGGGCCAGCTTTTTTATAGAAGTGAGTAACTCGCCTAATGGGGCAAATTCTTCCCCATACTCTACATCTACGACGACGGCGTGGATCCTATCTTCTTCCCTGAGCTGTTCGAGAAGTTCGGTGGGAGTTTCCACCTCTACGACCACTGTTGTCCTTGGATCGCGCATGATTAACGCTGTATTCCACTTTAGGGCATAAAAATCATCGTCCAAAATAGCTACACGTAGGGGATAGTCTCTACTCTCCATATTAGATCGCACTTCCTTATGATGATATATTAAAAAAGCACTTCGTATTATACACGTTTCCGATGATGTACTAATATTTTTTCGTTACCCATAGAGAGAATGAATACTGTATAATGACGTTGTTTAATAAGTACCTCGTGCTTCATTGTGTGCCTTCGATAGCCTGAATCATGCGTGACATCGAGGATAAAATTACAGAAAAATGGAAAAAAATGAAGGAGATTTATAATGCATCCTTTACCAGGCGAATGCCCAATATGTGGTGGTGAAATGATAATCGCCCGGCTTGAATGCCGGGAGTGCGAGATTTCCATGGAGGGCCGTTTTTTTGCTGGCCCATTTTCTCGTCTATCCCCTGAACAAATGGCTTTTATTGAATTATTTGTTAAAAATGAAGGAAAGATCACCCACATGGAAAGCGAGTTAAGCTTATCATACCCCACCATCCGCAATCGCCTTCACGAGATCATACGTGCGATGGGTTACGAGCCAGGGAAGGAAGACAGCAGTAAATTGAGTGAGGATGACAGGCGCAGGATTTTAGAGGAACTCAATGAAGGTAAAATCACTTCTGAAGAAGCTATGAACATGTTGCGGGATACGTGATAGTGACTGCCAAGCATGTAATTATTTATTGAATTACTATGGCATTTAATATGAATAGAGTTACCACCTCAGAATCCTTGCAGAGGTGCAACATAATGCGCCTCTTTTTCATTCTATAACGATAAATCGATATCGACACCAGTGTTAAAATGACAATCGAATGGATATTTATATTCTCCATTCGATCCAGTCGGGATGATGCACGTATAATTTTACTTTTCTGATTTTATCTTCGAGGCTTCTTTATCTTTTGGCTTTTTAGGCTTTTCAGCCTTGTCAGCTTTGTCTTTGGAAGCTCCCTGTCCATTGTCGGAATCACTTTCTTTTTTGATATTGTTCAAGCTGGATTTCGCTGATTTATGGTCGGTCACATAATATCCAGAACCTTTGAATACTACTAAAGCGGGTTTATATACTTTCCGTAGAGCTTCTTTATGACAATTCGGGCAGACGATTAACGGTTCCTCTGAGAAGGTCTGATATTTCTCAAATTCATGTCCGCATTTTTCACAATGATAAGTATAGCTAGGCATCTTGCTGAACTTCTTTCAAAAAATCTAATATCAAACAACGCAAAATCGGATTATAGCGCGCTTGGCAACGATTGACAAGAGTGACCAAAATGGGGCTTTCGTGAAGATAATGCTTGTTTGTATAATTTTTTTCACAGGAAATTTGATTGAATATTAAATTCAACATTTCTCAGTTTGATTGGAGCATTACGGGGTAGTCGGTTTCTTTTCATCCCAATCCATTTTGCAGAGCAAGAATTGCGGCTTGGACTCTATCTCTCACCTGTAGCGCAGCAAGGATACGAGAGACGTGGTTTTTCACGGTTCCCTCACTTATAAATAACTTTTCTGCAATTTCGTTGTTTGATGCGCCGGTTGCGATTAAGTTTAGAATTTGGATTTCTCTTTCGGTTAGTTGGGAAAGAATCCGATTATCTTTATTATCAGATTGGGGGAGGCGGATCAAATCCTCATCCACCAATTTACCTAAAGCAGTGGAGGAAAGCTGAAAAATACCACTATGGGCTAGCTTTACAGCTTGCGCCAGGTCTTGTGTCGGGATATCTTTCAACAAATATCCGCAAGCTCCGGCTTGCAATGATTGAATTATGTATTCCTCGTCGTCGAAGGTGGTCAACATGATGACACGGATGGAGGGGTGTTTTTCTTTAATTTTCTGAGTGGCTTCGATACCATTCATCACGGGCATGCGGATATCCATTAGGACGATGTCCACCTCTTGCGAGTAAATAAATTCTAGTGCTTCTTCACCGTCCCCCGCACTCCCGACGATAGATATTCCTTCTTGAAGGTCCAATAGAGCTGATATACCATCACGAACCAATTGTTGGTCGTCCACAATGAGTACGTTAATATCATCGGGCATAAGGTTGTTTCCTCTTACGGGGGACACGGATTGTCACTCGTGTCCCTCCTTGTTTTTTTGAGTCGATTTCGAGAGTACCATCCAATGATGAGATTCTTTCTTTGAGATGTTTTAAGCCGAAATGTCCATCTTTCTTCAAAGCTCTCTCTGGAACAAAACCTACACCGTTATCTTCTACCCGCATCGTGATATCTCTACCGGAAAATTTTATGGATACATCCACTTTTGTCGCTTCAGCATGTTTGTGAATATTCGTGATTAATTCCTGAAGAGAGTGATAAAGGTTGCGTCTCACACGGATCGGGTAGTTATTTTCGTCTCCCGTCAGGCGCCATTCTATTTTGAGTTTCTCCTGGTCGAAATTCTCCAAAAGCCCGTTTATTTTCTTTTCTAATGAAAAAGACCCCGGTTTTACTTTTTGTGCGTCTATGAAATTTCTCACTTCTTTCAACGCTTCGGCTGCAGAATAACGCGCGTTTTTTACGGCTTCTATTGAATCATTTTCTGAAATGTTCTGGTATGCCAGAGATTTCTCAAGCTGGATGCTGATGGCTGTGAGGTGGTGGCCGACAGAATCATGCAGGTCTCGCGACAGGCGTATCCGCTCTTCAACCGCCGAAAGTTCGGCGATTTCATCCACCATGAATTGCAGCTCGGTGTTCGCCTGGTGAAGTTCTTGCAATAAGTCCCGGTTTTGCAGGGTGACCCGTTGGGTATGGTAAGTGACAAAGCTGATAATCTGCATAAAAAGCAGATTCGCTAAGGCCAGGGTTATATTCGAACCCGCCTTGGGAATTAATAAAAAAAGGTAATAAAGGAGAAGCGAGCAAAAGATAAGGCTGACAACACCACCGAAAACAAAAAACGTGTAATAAGGAATCAGCCCAATCAATGAATACGAAGTATAGGTGAGATCTAGATATTGGATGAGAGTAACTAAGCCGACCCTGATGAAAAACAAAAAGACACGAACGGCGTAGGCCATTTTTCGGGGGAAAACAAGGATTTCAATGAAATCCAAGAGCATGAGTAGAAAAAAACTCGAGAATAAAAACCATGTCTCTCGATGGTCTAAGACAACATTGTCTGGATTCCAATAGTACAGTTCTGCTGTTGTCAGCAAGCAGATAATAAGGGTGAAAATCATTGGAAGCGCGAATTGGATTTTGCTTGTGCCAATTCGATATCGTTTTTTATTCATGGACTAATTTTATCGCATCTACACCGGCTCAATAAGTCCTTGTAGTCATAGGTCAAAAGTGACCAAAGACACATGATTCTGGTTTGAAAATCAATGACCACAGATTTCTGAATTCTATCGGCCGGGACTACTCGTTTGAAACCTTCCTAAATAGGATTGTAAGAAAAATAATCAAACGAGGTGATAGTGTGAAAGAGGAGCTTCTACATGGTATCGGGAAAGGTGTTTTGGGATGTTACTCTCTGCTTTTCCTCGATCTTAGTATTCAAAAGAAATCGTATTTACCCGACGGCCCAAAACTATATGCTGCAAACCATCCAACCACAACGGACCCGTTTTTAATAGGATTGCTCAGCAGGGAACCAATCAACGTGTTGGTCACTGGAACTGCTTTTGAAGTGCCGGGCTTCCGTACATATTTAGCTCAATCTGGCCACATTCCTGTTATCCGGAATCAGGGGAGAGGGAACGATACTGTGAAACGGGCTGTATCCCGATTGGGTTCGGGAAAATCGATCGCCATTTTCCCGGAAGGGGCTTTATCTCCGGAAACTGAGGATGGGTATGGTGTGGGTGCTCCTCACAGCGGAGTGGGGCGGATTGCTTTGGATTCAGGCGCGCCAGTGATCCCTGTAGGGATTGCCCCCACGAGAGCAGGTGTAATTGGGAAAGGCTATGAGTTATCCAGTGAAATTGCCAATGCTCGCTGGGCAGTAAAAGGGACCTACGCCATGACGGTGGGATATCCGCTGTATTTCAGAGGCGATTCGGGGGATTGGGACCAGGTGCAGTATGTGTCGGAACGGATTACTGGAGAAATCAGGCGGTTGACGCATATGAGTCAGGCGCGAGTTAAAGAAAATAACGGAAAGGATTCGACAATGGAGAAAATCATCGAATTTATCGAGTTTATTAATTTAAACAAGGATTGGATCTATATTTATTTCAAACGTTGGATGCAGGAATTTGGGTTCTATCGATCATAGGTGAGTTGGAATTGTATCCAAATTCAAGGAGCCACGAACGCAATTTCATCTGTAGGGAAGGCTGCTGCCACGAGGACAGGTTTCCAGTCGGGCGCAGTGGTAATGTAGAGGGCGTCTTGAGTGGCGAACATAATGGAAGCACTTTCAGCGCCCCATTCCACTTCTTCAACAGGTTGAGTAAATATATGGAACCGCTCATCTTCGATTTCTAATCATAGACCATCATCTCCAAACCAGGCCAATACGCCGCTATCAGAGAAAAATGGGCTACCTGTAATATACGATATATCTATGATGTCAAAACGAGTGACAAGAAATGCACCTTCATCTGTCAAGGCATAAAAAGTATCATTGCCTACCCACCAAACGTAGCCAGAACTATCTTTGAATAATGGTTCTGGATTGTAGTCTGGTGGGTCAAGTACATATATCCCCATCAATCCATCTGGATGATAATCTGAAGCATATTTATCAACAGAGACTAAAAAGCGAGGATTGTTTGGGTCACCGAAGGCAACGTCACTAAATAAGTATTCCCAAACGACGTCGACTTCGCTTGTAAACATATTGGTGAATCTGATGTTGTTTGGGCCGTCTGCCGCGCTCCAAGAATAACTAACAAAAGTGCTGTTATCCTTCCATCCAAGAAAGCCTTCATTTCCAGTAGGGCCTGGTGGATCTATTGTAATCACCTCAGAAGCATCGGATTTGGCTGCCCAGACTCCTTGAATGTTATATCCTGCTCCTGTACCGAAGTTCGAAGCTCCCACGTGTACGATGAACTTGTTATCTGGAGACCAGATTGGGCGGAAGCCCTGACTGGGCCCGTCAGTGAGTCGGATTATCTTATCCGTCGTTGGGGTGTAAACATAGAGATCAGATGTCGGTCCTTCAATTCCGGCGAAGAACGCTAGCATTTCTCCGTTAGGAGACCATCGGAAACTTCCAACTTCCACGATTGCTCGGATGAAATCTAAATTTGCCCAATAATCATCAGGATCGCTTCCCAGCGCAGTATCTTCCGATGTTAGGGGAATGATTTTTTGCTCTTGCCAATTTGCCATGTTAATGATGTGAAGGGTTAATTCTTCATACATTGATTCTTCGGTGAGGTAAGCAATACGACCTTTGGTCGCAGCCACTCCACTTGAAATGGAGTAATACTCGCTATTAGGTTTGCTAGTCAGTTTTGTTAGTCCGCTGCCATCCATATTGAAGGCGTACAGCCCTTCTTCGTTGGCGACCACATACCAGGGACCGGTAGCGGATAGCGGGGCGTGGGGGGCAGTCTCTAACGGTTTGGGTGTTAAGGTTGGCTCCACGGGCTTTTGCTCCCGTTCTTCGGCGCTTTTCTCCGTTGGGGTGGGGGTGATTACCTGGGGTGTATCCTCACCCGCAATATCATTTTCTACTGGTGCACAAGCGGACAGGATGCACAAGCATGAAACCCCAAGGAGTAAAGCAGAAATCGGTTGTATGTATTTCATGTTTTTTCTCTTTTATTTATACACTGGAATTATTGCTTCACTAATATACATCAAATTTATAAAAGCGCATGCCACCTATTGAATTGAAGATCAAGTAAAAATTCTAAATTATAGGGTGCTATACAATTCTCCCAACTCGCCAACATTCATGACGACATAATCAGGCCGATATTCTGCGTTATGAAGATCGCTTTCTTTAGTCTCGCCGCTTAACACCAGCACGGTCGTTATGCCGGATGCCCCCATGGCGATATCGGTGTATAAACGGTCCCCGACCATCGTGAGCTGCTCAATGCGGCAGCCTGTTTTTTCAACGATAGCCTCGATGATGGGGGGATGTGGTTTACCGACGATGACATCGGGGTTGCGTCCCGTGGCAGTTTCAACGAATGCGATCACGGCCCCGATATCGGGCATCAATCCGGTTTCGGTGGGGCAGTTTATATCGGGATGGGTGGCAATATAGGGAATCCCTGCACGGACGAAATCACATAACTTCCACAGCTTCTGATAGGTGAGGGTCGTGTCGAAGCCCAGCACGATGAAATCCGGGGCATCTTGGACGAGAAGAAAACCATGATCGATGAACTCACTCTCAAGAGATGGAGTGCCTACCAAATAAACCCGGGCAGCGGTCTTTTGTTTCTTGAGATAGATCGCCGTTGCTTCTCCAGATGAAAAGATTTTTTCAGCTGGCACATGTAATCCCAGTTGGTAGAGTTTTTTCGTATAGTCTGATCTGGAGCGAGAGGAGTTGTTCGTCAGGAAATAGTAAGGCATTTGATTCTCATCTAAATTTCTAAGAAAGCCCTGCACGCCAGGAAGCAATCTGTCCCCCAAATATATCGTACCGTCCATGTCGAACAGAAAACACTTGGTTCCTTTTAATCGATTCGCCATGATGTGAAGCTCCGTAGACGTAAAAACTGCTTTTAATTGATAGGCACTTTCTTTATACCATTTAAACGTGATTCCGCCTATCATCCCACCTATGCCAAACACCAAGTGAGTTCCAAGATATCTCTAGGGGTAGAAAAAGGAAAAGGCTCCCGAGAATTTCACGAGAGCCTTTTCATAAAACAGATGGCCTGCCCGAACTTACCTTACAGCAGCATGTTATTCTTCTTTTGTATTGTTTTCTACCTTATCTTCTATATCCATTTCCTCATCATCCCCCTTCAACCCCTCGCGGAAATCACGGATCCCACTACCTAATTCACCGGCAATTTTTCCGATTCTTCCCGCACCAAATAAGACGATCACGATTATCAAGATAATGATTAATTCGGTGGGGCCTAATCCAAACATTGCTTACTCCTATATATGTTATCGTATATTCGCGTTGAAATTTTTCAAATCGCTAACTATATTGTAATGGATTTTACGCTTATTTTATTGATGAAATTCCCTCGAGTGACTTCACTTGATTCGGGGCACATCTATTTTCAATAGATATGCACAGGGTTAATAATAACAGAGATCGGGATCTCCATTGGAAATCCCGATCTCTTCTAGTGTAGTGAGGATATGGATAATGATGATAATGATATTGTAAGGTTATATCCTCATTTCGCCTTGAGTAAGTCTTTTACCTTTTCATTGGCATTGCCGTTGGTTACAATGACCTCGGGTCTGACCCTGGATTGGATCGGTAAGCGCACGATGAAATTCGAACCTTTCCCGTATTTACTCTCAACGGTAATCTCGCCGCCGTGCATGTGAATCAGGTGTCGGGAGATAGCGAGACCGAGACCGGTTCCTTCAACCGTGCGGGTGCTGGAGGGGTCTGCCTGTGTGAATTCTTCAAAGATCATCTCGAGGTGTTCTGGTTCGATTCCTTTTCCAGTGTCTTCAACCTCTAGCTTGACCCAATCACCTTCTCGCATGGCACGCAGTGTTATCGTACCTTCTTCAGTAAACTTGATGGCATTGGAGACGAGGTTGGTAACTACCTGGCTCAAGCGGATCTTATCCGCTACAATCTTCGGCAATCCACTTTGGACATCGGTTTTCATCTGTAGATTCTTATTGATGAGTAAACCAGAGTTGGCCTTGATGGTTTCGTGATAGAGCTCTTCTATATCCACTTCACTGAGTTCGAAGGTCATGCGACCGGCTTCGATTTTTGCCAGATCGAGGACATCGTTGATCAGGCGCAGGAGGTGATTGCTGTTATCCTGGATCGCTTCCATGTCCTTGCGCATTTCCTCGTTGAGGTCGCCGTCGACGCCAAGCAGCAACACGTCTGTGTAGCCGATGATGGAGTTCAGCGGGGTGCGGAGTTCGTGACTCATATTGGCCAGGAACTCGCTCTTCAACTTGTCGGTTTGTATCAAGCCTCTTTCGTATTTTGTGCGTTCGGTAACGTCGTGGGCTGACTCAACGAAGTATTCGAGGTTTCCGGCCTCGTCGAACATAGGCGCTGCGTGTAGCTCGAGTGTGGCATGGGAGCCATCTTTCATGGGGTGACGGTGAACAACAGTCGCATCGTTCTTGGATTTCAAGATGATTGGCAGAGGGCAGGGATCGTCTTCACCCGTGCAGGGACTATCCTGATGGTGAGAGATTTCATAGCAGTGTAGAATATCTCGGTCTTTGTATTCTTCAAGCAAGTTTTCTCGCACTGCTTGGTTCATAAACCTGACCACATAGTTGGAGTCGATGAGCATAACCGGGTCAGAAACACCGTCGATGGTGTTCTGCATCAGGCTTTGTGCGTGTTCACTCTCGGCCCGCAGACGGGCAGCACGGAGGGCAACGGAGCCTTGCTCGGCCAGCGTCTGGTAGAGGAGGGCTTTTTCGCTGTTGAAGAATCCCTCTTCTTTCGATGAGGCGGAAATAATCCCCAGCCAGTCATCACCGATGGATAGCGGGGCGATGGAAACGCTGTGACTGCCCATTTGTTTGGCAATCCCTCTTGTGGCTTCATCTACACGTTCATCTGTGTATACATCGTCTGAAATGAAGACTTCATGCGGTGACAGGTAATTGGACATAGGATATTCATTGAAGGGGATACGCATCCCTGCAGGAATACCTGCCATTTCGCTATCGAAGGGTTCATCACGTACGCCTACGAAAGTTGGTTCTTCTGATTGAGGATCTAGTAAGAGGATATCGACTGAAGTGTTCGGATAGATACCAGCGTGTTGAACGATGATATCCAACACTTCATCTTCAGTGAGGTTGCCGGCCAGCGCCTGGTTGATCTCGAGGCGCAGGCGGGCTTCGTCCAGGCTTTGACTAACGATATTGCCCAATCGCTGGCTTGTGACCGCCGGGGAAGCCAGGCCGAGTAGTGTTTCGTACAAGTCTTTCTCTTCTTGAGTGAACTCGTGGGGGTTTTCCCAGTTGTAGCTTATCAGGGCGATCCACCGTCCTGCTTGATGGATTGGAATAACACAGTTTGCCTGGGTGCCGCCCTGGAGTATTGCTGCTCTTGTGCCTTCATCCACACTTTCGTCTGTATTGACATCGGCGATGAATTGGGGACGGTCGGTTTCAGCCAGCCATACATTGGTGAATGGAAATTCAGGTAGATAGAAACGTGTTCCAACTGGAATGGCGATGGTAGTCTCGCTTTTCTGCCAGTTGGCCACGATCTCTGCCCACTCAGGTTGACCGGCCTCGTCCAATTCGAGGTAAACGAGGTTCGCAGAATTGGCACCAGCTCTCATTGCCGGTTGGCTCAAGGCCAAGATTAATTCTTCGTTGGTAACAGCCTCGTTCAGTTGGCGGCTGATCTCGTAACGCATCTGGGTTTCTTCTGCCGAGCGTTCCACCTCACCAAAGAGCCTGGCATTATCGATAGCGGTCGCGATCTGACCTGCCAGAGTACTGATAGAGTCGGCATCGGTCTCGGTGAAACGACCTGGTGTGTCGTCCTGAATGTCGAGCACGCCGAGGAGGTTACCGGCAGCGATCAGCGGCACGGCTAACTCAGAGCGTGTTTCCGGCAGGAGGGGGTTGGCCATGAAGCCTGGTTCCTGGCTCACGTCCGTCACCAAGACGGGAACACGTTCTCGGGCGGCGCGAGCGACAAGGCTGGCTTCTGCGTTCAGCGCGATGCTGTGCTTGCGCTCTTTCAGCATGAGACCTACAGACCCAGACCCTGACTGCACGACCAGATTTTCTTTTTCATCGTCCAGCAGGTAAATGTGGGCGTGGTAGAGATCGAGGTTGCTTTGGAGCATGGTCACGGCTTCTGTCAGGAGCTGCTCAGGATCGAGGATGGTGCCCAGGCGACCGGCAACTTCAGCGGCTGCACGAAGCTGGTTAGCAAACTTTTGGAGATCCTCAGTACGGGCGTCAATCTCTTCCATCAACTCGGTGGTCTGGAAGAGTGAGGCCACGTGCTCAGTCATCGTTGCAAACACAGGCACGGTCTGTTCGGTGAAACGACCTGCCACACGGTCCTGGATGTCCAGAGCGCCAATTACGTTTTCTTCAACCTTCAGCGGAACAACCAACTCAGACTGCGTGTAAGGGAGTAGGGGGTTGGGCAGCCAGGCGGGGTTCTCGGCAACGTTCGCCACCAGAACCGGCTCACCTGAGTTGATGCAGCGCGTCACGAGGGCTTCCTGGTCGAGCGGGATGTGGTGGCCGCGTTGTAGCAGCTGGCGGCCGGCGTATCCGGTGCTCTGTTGGAGGATAGCGTTTTGATTCTCGCTGTCGACCATGTAAACCTGGGTGTGGTAGACGTCGAACTGGTCTGCAATCAGGTTCACCAGGAGTTCCAGGAAGTCATCTGGAGTCGTACGTTCGGAAGCAGCAAAAGTAACACGCTGAGATGCTTCCATCTCACGGCTGCGTTCCTCCAGCTCTCGAGCACGGACTTCAAGCTCCTGGTCACGCTGGGAAACAACGGAGGTCATGGTGTTGAACGATTCGGCCAGCGCGCCTAACTCGTCCTGGGATTCGATTTCAACCAGGGCGCTGTAGTCACCGGCTGCAACCTGGCGAGTGGTGTCGAGCAGCTTGCTCAAGGGGTTGATGATTCCCTGGCTGATGACGAGGCTGATGACAACTGCCAGCGCCGTAACTGCCAGACCGATGAAAATGCTCGTTGCACCTTCTTGGAATGTTGCTAGGGAAATCTCACTCTGGGCGATTTCTGCGGCCAGTACGGTGTTGAGTTCTGGAATCAAATGGTAGTTCCCCAATACGGGCTTGCTGAAGTAGTTTTCAAACAGGCCACTTTGATTCCTCTGGCTTTCTAAAGTCGTGGTAACACCCTCAGTGCGTGCTTCTGTGCCAATCCCATATCCTTCATAGAGGGAGTCGGTCGACATTTGGTAGTCTGATGTGACGAGGTATAGTTCACCACTCTCGCCCAGACCCTGACGTCCAGCCGTCAACATTTCATTGATAGGCTCGAAGTTTGTTTCAGCTGCAAGTACGCCTGTTGTATGTCCGTGTTCGTCTTTGAATGGCAGGGCAATGAAGAACGTATAGTACTGGTCTTCTTCTTCGAAGTAGGCCTCACTGATATATACATCTTCCAGCCCTTCGTTGAAGAAATCCCTGTCGGATAAATTTATACCAACAAGGAACTCCTCTTCTGCATCCTCTCCGGTCATGACCACTCTGCCGTTCTCATTAAGAAACATGATGTTCTCAAGCGCTGGTGTTTCCTCCAAGACGTCATTGATGGTGGTTTCCATCGTGGCTAAAGCATCTTGATATTCTTCTCCGCCCCCATGAGCCAGCGCGCCGGCCAGTTCCTCTTCTGCACTTTGTGGGAAGAGTACTTGCAGGGTCTCTGTCAAGTCCTGGATATACAGGTTGATCTTATCTTCGTTCAAAGCGGTATATCCTTCAAGGAGGTTGAGTGTTTCTTCGTTGGCTGCGATGGTACCACTGACCACCGTGTAACCACCAATGAAGGTGGAGGGGACGATCGACAGGAGAATGAAGATGATGGTGAGACGGCGCTGCACGTTTGCACCGCGGATCTGTATGGCAAGTAGGACTGCCATAGCGATAACACCGCCCACACCAATCACCATTGAGGCGATCTGCAGTTCGAGAGAATAAAGTTTCAAAGGGGAAGTATTCACCTCGATGAGTAAGCTTACCGTAGAGAGGGCCAGGGAAACACCTATCGCGGCCAGCGCCCGGCGTTGGGGCAAAACTGCCAGCGCGATAGCGGCCGTGAACAATGGGAACAGAACGCCACCCACGATTCCAGCGCCTTGTGCGATAACGGGCATCACCATGTAGGAGGCAATAACACCGTAAATCAACACAGAGCCGGAAAGAGTCGCATTCCCGCGCCGGGCTAAGCCGTATGCGATAAAGGAACAAAGAGCCATCACAACGACCTCTCCCGTATAGACAATCATTTGCCATTGCGCTCCTGTATTGATGGTGATGTAAGCGAATACGAGGAAGGCGAGGACCATGGTTACGCCCCATATCAGGGAAAACCGTTGGGCCAGGATCAGCTGTTCATCGGTGCTCTCTGGTGATCTTTGCGGCGCTTCTGCCTTCACTTTTGGTTTTGGAGGTGCCTTTTCCTTTCTGCGGAACAGACCTCGTTTTTTCTTTTCTGGTTTTGCTTCTGCTTCAGGTTCAGAAGCCATGGGCATTTCAGGTAAACCGTTTTCATTCATGTCGTTTTCTCCTTAATTCACTAGCTTTTCTAAAAGAATAATTTCCGAAAGAACTTCGGTAATAGGGTTTTGTTGGTTTGTCCTCTTGGTTGGGTGTATCCAACAAACGATCTATCAGGGTAAATAGTGTGCCGAGGGAAATCGGCTTCTCCAAGAAAAAATCTGCGCCCGCCTCCCCTGCCAAAATTCGATAATTCCCGTAGGCAGATGCCATTACTACTTTGGTGTCGTTTTTCGTAAAGGCTTCTTCGTATTCGGGCAGAAGATCGGTGCCGCGCTCATTCCCCATGTGTATATCGCAGATGAAAACACGGTAGGCATTTCGGTCTAAACAGACCCTTGCCTGATCCATTGTCTTGGCGATATCAAAGGAATAGCCTACACGGGTCAACGCTTTGGAATAGATATTAGTGATGTAGTGATCGTCTTCCATGATCAGCACATCCTTTTTCCCGTTTTCGTGGTTTTCGTGATTGCTGTTATTATCCATATGTTTTTCCTTATCAACCTCAATGATTTCTAAGACGACAGGTGAATAACTTCGGATCTTATTGGTAGTTGCTAACTCGTTTGTCATTTACATTTATGCCTGTCGGTGGCTGTATCACTATGATAAGAACCGCCACCTGTTTTGAATTGAAATCAAAAGCCTTTGTATTTAGTATTAGTTTAATGACTGTGAGGGGGAGAAGATATCCGTTGTTATACGGATTTATTCCCTGAATTACTTAAAATTTCGCGTAAAAATACTACAAATGTACGATAAATACTTAAGTACTACAATACAAATGTACTGTATTACTTAAGTACCGGATTTAAATTATTCAATTGAGAGAAAAACTAATCAGAATCCCCAGAATCGGGAGAGATAATGAATCCCTGCTCCGCTGCATACGCGAGCAGCCCCAATTTAGATTTCACGCCTAGTTTACTCATTAAATTTGCCCGGTGTGATTCTACCGTCCTACGGCTGATGGATAACTTATCGGCAATCTCAGCATTGGTAAGATCTTCCAGGATTAAATGAAATACTTCCTGTTCTCTTTCGGTTAGTTGGTCATACAATTTGTTAGTAAAGATTTTTGGCGTATCACTAATCGCTTTTTGCATGTACATCTCAACAGCCCATTGGGAAAGGGGTGGGCCAAGGTAGTGGTTTCCTATGCTGGCTTCTCTTACGGCAAAAATCAATACTTCAAGGGGGGAGTTTTTCAAAACATACGCCTTCGCACCCGCGACCAAAGCCTGTAACACGTAGGATTCGTCGTCGTTGATCGATAAAATCACAACTTTAGTGTTAGGTGAACTTTTCCTCACTCGCGGAATTACTTCCAGCCCATTTAATCCGGGCATAAGCATATCGAGTATGAGTACATCGGGCTTATATTTATCGGTTAGAGAAACAGCTTCTAGACCATCGACGGCTTCTCCTACGAGGTTAAAATCCTCTTCTTTATTCAATCTCGATCGAATACCCTGGCGCACAACCGGGTGGTCGTCTGCAAGAACTATTTTTATATCACTCATGGTTAAATTCTTTTCCCTTTCCTTCTTTCAATGTGATGACCAACGATAGGAATCATTGCCTCTAATACTGTGCCTTCTCCTTCTGATGACTCGATCTTGAAGACTCCACCAAAAGAGTTTGCGCGTTCTTGCATCCCGATTAACCCAAAGTGCTCGTAATCGACTCTTATTGACTTGGTATCGAATCCAACCCCTTTATCTTGAATCTGGACATTAATACATTGATCCTGTGCGACAACATCGACACTGGCTTTATCCGTTTTAGCATGCCTGGCGATATTCGTCAACCCTTCCTGGATTATTCTGTATACGGCAGTTTCTAGCTCGATATCGAATCTGCGGTTGATTGCCTTGTGGTTGAGGGTAATTTGAATCCCCGTCATATCCTGAAACCGTTTGACATGCCACAAGACAGTTGGCAGCAAACCAAGATCGTCAAGCATGGAAGGCCGCAGTGCTAATGACATTTCACGGACCGTGTTGATCAAATCATCGACGAGGTTATAAGCTCTGGCTAGATCTTCATTTCCTGCTTTTTCAGGCCATGGTATTAATGCTTCCAATTGGTATTTTATTCCAGTAAGCGATTGTCCAATCTCGTCGTGTAACTCGCCTGCCAGATAACGCCGCTCTTTCTCTTGAATCCTGACTAATTCTTTTGTCAGAACCTGTAATTTATTTCTTCCGCTGCGAATCCTTTCAATCAGTTCTACCTGCTGCAGCGCTAAAGATAAGGCGTTGGCGATACTTATCAGATTGTTGCCGTGTTCGGTGGTGAAACGCTTCGGTTCTATTGCCCCAAAAAACAATACGCCTGTTAGGGTATCGTGTATCGTGAGTGGAATACCCAGGTAACTTCTTATACCCACGGTATCAAGAAAACCTTCTCCTTTATACAAACTTTCACTTTCTTGTAGATCATTTTCGATATAGAAGGGAAATTCGGAGAATAATTGCGCTAATGCGTCGACATCTACGGGGATTTTTTTGTCTTCGTCCAAATGAACCTGTAGGTTTTTACCGACGACAGACATACCTTTAACACTGCAGTGTTCCTTGTCTTCATCGATTGATAACACCCCGGCTAAATCATACGAGATTAAAGGATATGCTAATTCCACCGACTTTTCAATGGTCTCCTCAACCGATTCTGATCCAAGAACTTCTAGCATGATCTCGTTTAGAATGATCAAGCTTTTATTCATCTCT
>JASFQL010000012.1:0-93550 GCA_050115475.1 Anaerolineales bacterium | reverse complement strand
CGTTCGAATCCCCGTGGGGGCACAAAAAAGCACCCACTTTTTGTGGGTGATTTTTTATGTAGCACGAGAACGGACTAGTAGTTTCCCTTTTGGGAAACTACAAACGAACGCAAGCGTTCGTCTGAATCCCCGTGGGGGCACCTTCAAAAGCGCAGGTAGAAACCTGCACTATGGGGGATTGTTTATCTCCTGACTGATTCACGGGCAGGTGCCAACAAAGCCTTTTTACTTTCTAGGGTTTGCGGAATGACTTTTACGAAGTATCTTAGAATGGCACTCTCTGTTATCATTGTACGTATTTGTTCCGCATTTTCGTTCTGGTAGGTTTGTTCCAGGGCATTGACGTAATAGCCTAACAGTTCCTGGATGTCGGCAACATTTTCGGATTCAAGGGCACTGATTTCTACCTGCGCGCCCAGGGCGATTCGGTTTGCCAGAGCGCCTTTATCGAAGCCGAATTCCGGTGTCAGTTTTTGGTAGACCACCCCGCCCGTCATCCCTGAAAAAGCGTAAGGGCCGGGGTCCCCCATGATGAGCACCCGCCCGCTGGTCATGTACTCGCAGGCAAAACCTTTGATGTTGGCGTGCGTGGGTGCCCGGAAAGTCACTTCATCGATCGTACGGGTGATTTCACCCCCGATCACGACGTCAGCACCCGAAAGGCGGATGCAGGCGCGCGAATCGGCGTTCCCCTGCACGATCAGGATGCCTTTCTGTGCGCCGTACGCAAAACTCTTCCCCACCGAACCGTCGATGCGTGACCCGACGTCATTGAGGCCTTTCATCACAGCCACACACCCGCCGCTGGCGCCTTTGGCCGTGCCGTCTTGTGAACCGCCCTCGATGATGACGTCGATTGTATCGGCCATCCAGGCCGCAAAGCCGTTTCCCCCAATAGAAGAGGGTCCGAACCGCAGGTGTACCTGCTCAACGCCTTCAGTGATCTCCGGTTGGCGCACAAAAGCGCCCACGATGTGCGAGCCGAGTGCCCTGTCGATGGCAGAGACCGAATCCTGGTAGGTGATCTCATGTTCGTTGTCTTGCACCACTGTTTCCTTGATTAGCTCACTCAAGAGTCGCGTCAGGTTATTTCGTGGGCGCACCAGAAGGCGGCCCACGCCGGGTTCTAACTTCGGTCGCCCTTTGACGGGGATGGAAATAAAAAGAGGGGAGAGGTCGATTTGTTCGTGCCGCTGCACTTGCTCCAATAGGTCGCCGCGCCCGACCAGGTCCTGCAGGTTCTTTGCCCCCAACCCCGCCAAGATCCCCCGGATCTCGTTGCCGATTCCCGTAAAGAAGCGTTCGAGCCGCTCTACCGCTGTGCCAGTCTCAACGGCGTGGAAAGTCTTGATCCCCTGTTCCTGTGCGTCTTCGAGCGTTTGGATTTGTGTGGCAATCCCTGCGTGGCAGTTCCCTTCCTGGCACTTGCGGCAGGTGCTGCATCCAATGGCGACCATGGCCATTGTGCCGAATCCCACCCGGTTTGCGCCTAGCAGCACCATCTTGACTGCGTCCTCGCCAGTTTTCATGCCCCCGTCGCACCAGATTTCCACTTTATGCCGCAGGCCTGCTTCCAACAGGGCCCGGTGCACCAGGGAGAGTCCGATCTCGGTTGGCAGCCCGACGTACTGCAGGGCGTGTTTGCGTGCCGCCCCTGTGCCGGCATCGTAGCCGCTCAGGTTGATGATGTCCGCCCCGGCTTTTGCGATCCCCACGGCGATGACCCCGATCCCTGGCACGACAGGCACCTTGACAGAGATCTTGGCTTCCGGGTTGACCGCTTTCAACTCCTCGATCAACTGTGCCAGATCTTCGATCGAGTACAGGTCGTGGTTGTTGGAGGGGGACAGCAGCGGGACGTAAGGTGGAGTGTGGCGTGCCTCCGCCACGATGGGGGAGACCTTGGCCCCGGGCAGCATACCGCCCTCACCGGGCTTGGCGCCCTGTCCGATCTTGATTTCGAGTACAGCCGCTGAATTCAGGAAAGCCGCGTTCACGCCGAATCGCCCGGAGGCAATCTGCTGCCCCCGGTTCTTCTTATATTTGCCGAAGATGGCAGGCAGTTCTCCCCCCTCGCCGTTGATTGTCATCATGTTGAGCTTGGATGCCGTTTGGGCATACGCCCGGAAAGAGGCTTGCCCCTGCGACCCAAACGACATGGCGGCAATCACGAAAGGCAAATCATATTCATCGATCGCCAGCGATACGCTTTCCGGGTCTACTGTGCTTTGCGTGTCTTTGAACCCTATCAGGTGGCGGATCGATACGGGAATTTCTTCCTTGAGACGGGAAAAGTTTTTCAGGGCCTCGTCGTAACTTCCTTTTGAATGCGTGAATTGGACCACCTTCTTCCAGAACTTCGGGAAGAAATGGTCTACAATTTCCAGTTTTGTTTTTGGATCCTTTTTCTGTAACTCTTCTTTTCTGTTTATCGATTCCTGATTCAGGCGTTTCCAGTTCAAACCGCAGTCTTCACTCCCCAGGAAATTGGGAGTCTGGAGAACGTCCGATATGGAGGGCGATATCCCGATCGAACTGAACAGCCGCCCGTAGCCGCGCAGCTCGTGGCAGCCAATCGTAGAGATGACCTTTTCCAGCCCAATTTTCAATTCGTTGAACAAACGGAGTTGGGCAGTCATCTCATCGATCCCGGCGCCGGATATCTTACTCATCGCCGAGGTAAACATGGCATACGGGCACACTGCATCGGCCCCAAAGCCGATCAAGAGGGCGATGTCGTGTAGGGTCCGGATGCTGGCGGAGCGTACGGCAACACCCACCTGTCGCCGCATATTGTGTTTACTCTTTTGCTCGGTGGTCCTCAATTGCTCGTCGATCTGGCTGACGGCCAGAAGTGGGTCCAGCCAGCCCAGGTCTTTTTTTCCGCTGAGTAATTCCGAATCATCCAAGACCAAACATTGCGCCCCAGCCCGAACGTGGGCAGCGGCCTCTTCGCCGATCCGGTTGACAGCCCCCCGGACGTCTTCATCGGGTCGTACACTTAAAGAGATCCAGGTGGTTTTGCCGTTGAATTCCTCGATGAGTTGTTCGATGGAGAGAGACCCGAATTTTTCAGCCAGGCTTTGGCATTCTTCGAGCTTTCCCAGGGATGGGTGCCCGCCGGTTAATATAGGGACTTTTAAGGTGATGAGTCTGTCACCTTGTTCCGGCGCTGATCCGATGGATGGGCAGGCCCCGAATAGGCTGCTGGTGGAAAATACTTCCATCTCCCGGTCCCGGTCTATCGCCGGGTTGGTAACGACTGCTACGGTTTCTTTGAAGTAGTCTGCCAGATTGGTGCGTCGTTGGCTGATGGCAGCCAACGGCCCGTCGTAGCCCAATGAACCTACACCCTTCCCCTTTTTTACCAGGTCGTCGATTTCTTGCACGTGTTCCTTGTTCCAACCGCATGCCTTCAACGCGTACGGCTCGAGCTGCACGCATTCTTCAGCTTGCAGCCACGGGATCTGTTCGGGTTCCACCTCCTCAGTTTCTCCTTCTGAAGATTTTGGAGTGGTTTCTTCCATCGAAGTCGAGTCCGATAGATTGATTTCACTGGCAGTCCCTGGTTTCCCCTTTTTGTCCAGCAGTATGTCGGAAGGGGCTTTATCCCAGTTGATCCAGTATTGCCGCGCCAGTTGGGGCGCTTCCCGCTGGAAAGCGCGGTTCATCACGTGTTGCCGGATCTTGAAGTGGTCCAGCACTTCAGGGTTGTCTCCCGGACGTAGTTTGATGGCCATCTTTTCTCCAGGGCCTAATGGCCGCGGGTCCCTGACCATGACTTCGAGTGGGATCGCGCCGCGTTCCGAACTGAACACGAATTCTTTTTCCGTCTCCACGAACCACAGCGGGCGCAGCCCGATCGCGTCGACGCTGGCGACGATGGTATCTGCGTAGCGCGCCAGGATCGCGGCAGGTCCCTGCGCATAAGGGCCGAAGGCCTGTCGCATGCGTTTGTATACGTTTCGGAGTTCGGGCGGAAACTGCTCCAGTTCGTAGGGGACCGGCGGGAAGACTGTCTCCATGGCTTCGATCAGGTCGAAATCGTAATCGACGCACAGGCTGTGGACTGTTCGGTCGATGTCCTGGGAGTCGGAACCGTCCTTTGTCAGGTGTACCCCGATTTGTTCGGCTTCGATGCGGAATCGATGGATCGTATTGATCTCTCCGTTGTGCCCGAGGACCGCAAAGGGTTGGGATCGTTCGAAGTTTGATACTGTATTCGTGGAATATCGCGCGTGGCAAAGCACCACGCTGGTGTCGTAATTGCGGTCCTGCAGATCGGGGAAGAACCGCGAAAGGGTCTCGACGGACCCGCGGATTTTATAAACCACCACCTGGTCGCTCAGGGAGAGGAAATGGATTGGAAATTCATCTTCCAATTTTAGTTGAACTTTTAATAAGCGTTTTGCGGGATCGGACGTTTCCACGTATCCGGCGATCTGCCAGAATTCTGGCGCGTCCTGTTGCCCGTTTGCCCCCAACACTTCTCCCCGGGTGCGGCCTGGTTGTTGGTAGATAGGTTTGAGGTCGGCCCGGTCGAAAGCGCTAAAGATATGGTCGTGTAGATCGGGGTTATCGATCTCGCTTGGGACAAAGAAATGCCCCACCCAGAATCCCGGCTGGTTTGCCAGGGATGCCCGCAGGGATGCCTGGCTCAGTTTGCGTGTCCATAATCGGCGAGGGATATCTGTCTGTACCCCCGCGCCGTCTCCTTCGCCGTTCACGAAGCCGGTGCGGTGCCCCATTTGCACCAGCGCGCTAAGGGATCGTTTCAGTGTGCCGAATGTCGATTGCCCGTGTTTGCGCGCGCTGATGTAGATGGCGCACGAATCGCTTTCTGCCCCGTACGGGGCGTCTTTAAGAACGTCGCTTCGGATGCTGGGTAGGATCATAACTGCCGCCTTTCCTTGTTTCTCGAAAACCATTGCAGCATGAAAGGTAAATCCAAAATGAATTTTTATATTTTGGAGGGCGTAATGTATATAATTCCCCTATTATATACATCTTGCTTGTTTAGACAAGTCTTTAAATTAGGTTTGGATAAAATATGGAGATAAAAAGGGGATATACAGTTATGAAACGATTGCTGGATGTATTCTCTTAAATCATGAATTGTATGCAGTTCATGGTTGCTATTCCCACTCGATTGTAGCCGGGGGCTTGCTGGTGATGTCGTACACCACCCGGTTCACCCCGCCGACTTCGTTGACGATCCGGTTGGATACCCTGGCGAGTAGCTCATCCGGGAGCCTCACCCAATCCGCCGTCATGAAGTCGTCTGTGGCAACCGCACGCAGAACGATGGTCTCCTGGTAGCTGCGTGCATCCCCCATCACACCCACCGACTTGACCGGAAGAAGCACGGCGAATGCCTGCGCCGATCCCTCCTGTTCCCTTTCAAATGTCTTGAGTCTCAGCAGCCCGGCTTCCTCCATTTCTTCGAGGAAGATAGCGTCTGCTTCTCGCAGCTTCTCCAGCCTTTCTTCCGTGACCTCTCCCAGACAGCGGATCGCCAGTCCCGGGCCTGGGAAGGGCTGCCGCCACACGATGTCTTCTGGTAATCCCAATTCTATCCCCACCTTGCGGATTTCATCCTTGAACAGGTAGCGCAGCGGTTCCACCAGCTCGAAGGCGTGGTCTTCGGGCAGTCCGCCCACGTTGTGGTGTGTCTTGATTAAATGTGCTTCCGCTCTTTCTGGCCCCCGTGATTCGATTACGTCCGGGTAGATAGTGCCTTGCACCAGGAAAGGTGGCTTGCCCAGCTTGGCGGCTTGCTCCTCGAATGTCCTTATGAAAAGTTCCCCGATGGTTTTTCGCTTTTCTTCGGGATCAAGGATGCCTTTCAAAGCGTCCAGAAATTCATCTTTTACGTTGACTGCGATAAGTTCGATTCCCATGTGTTCTCTGAACGTTTTTACGACCTGAACCGCTTCTCCCTCGCGGAGTAGGCCGTGGTCGACGAAGACCGAGACCAGTTGCTCTCCAATGGCGTTATGCACCAGCGCTGTTGCCACCGACGAGTCCACCCCGCCGCTGACCGCCGAGAGTACTTTCTGGTCTCCCACCTGCGCTTTGATATTCCGGATATTCTCCTCGATCACCGACTTCGCTGTCCACTCAGGGCGTGCCCCGCAGATATCCAGCACGAAGCGTGAGAGGATGTCTTTCCCGCCTGGCGTGTGCATCACTTCCGGGTGGAACTGCAGTCCGTACCAGTTCTTCTCCATATTCCCCATCGCAGCAACAGGGGAATGGTCCGTTTTTGCCAACGGGATGAATCCCGGGGGTAGGGCTTCGATCCTGTCCCCATGGGACATCCAGACCGTTTGCTCACCCTGGACAAGCAGGAGGTTTTCAGTTGTTACCGTCAACCGGGCAGAGCCGTATTCCCGTTCGCTGGCGGGTTCGACCACCCCCCCAAGCGCTTGGGCGATGGCGCACATCCCATAACATATCCCCAGGACGGGTAGACCGCTTTCTAGCAGGTAGGCTGGGATTTGCGGCGCATTCGCTTCGTAGATGCTGTTAGGTCCCCCTGATAAGATGAATCCCTTTGGCTCACACGCCATCACTTCTTCTTGGGATCTGTTCCAGGGGATAAGTTCGCTGTATACCTTGTTCTCTCGCACTCGCCGCGCGATGAGCTGCGCGTATTGCCCCCCAAAGTCAAGGACGACGATCGTGTCTGCCATGCTTTCCCTCAGTCGATGGTGATGGCGTCGCCTTCCATCTTCGTCACCGCGGCCAAAGAAACGATGGGGACTTTCAAGTGTGACAGGTTTTTTCTTCCCTCCTCGAATGTCTTTTCGACCAGTGCACCGATACCGACCAGTTCTGAACCCGCCATCTCGACCAACCGCACCAGGGCCAGGATGGTTGCCCCGCTGGCGAGGAAGTCGTCGATGATGAGAATCTTTTCGCCGCCGCCCAGGTATTCGGCCGATACGATTAACTCCACTGTATGCCCTTTGGTATGGGACTGCGCCAGGGTGAGATACACCTGGTCCGTCATCGTCACCGGTTGCGTTTTTCGGGCGTACACGACCGGTAATCTCATATGCTGCCCTGTAAAAACTGCTGGGGCGATCCCCGATATCTCCGCTGTGAGGATCTTTGTCGCTCCAACCGCTGCAAATTTTTCCGCGAATGCCTCTCCACAGGCATGCATCAGTTCTGGGTCCACTTGGTGGTTGATGAATCCGTCCACCTTCAAGATGCCGTTCCCCAGATTTTTTCCTTGTTTGATGATCCGTTCTTCCAATAATTGCATGAAGCCCTAATCCTCCTTGTTGATGTAAATGAAGATTTTACCACTTCATATTGGCAGTATATATTTATTCCTTCCTTCCTTTCTCTTAGAAATGTTGTGTAACGATACGAACAGGAGGAGTATAATTCGCAAGTCATTTATGAAAGAGATAAAGATGAAAAATACAGTTGAACGGATCTTCTCATTGAATTTTGGTTTTATTATCAATCCATTATTGGTGGGTATTTTCACCGGCTTGGGCGCTGTCTTATTTCGGCGTTTGATTAGTGGCATAGAATGGGTGGGATATACCTGGTTTCCTGATGTGTTTCCTGGATTGGGGGATTATTACGTAATCCTCATTCCGGCCATCGGCGGTCTGATTGTTGGACCGATGATTTACTTCTTTGCTCGTGAAGCCAAAGGCCACGGCGTACCGGAGGTAATGGAAGCGGTCGCCTTGCGGGGTGGGAGGATTCGCCCGATTGTTGCCGTTATCAAGTCCCTGGCCTCGTCGATATCTATCGGCAGTGGCGGATCGGTCGGTCGTGAGGGGCCTATTGTTCAGATTGGCAGCGCCCTCGGGTCTACCCTGGGCCAGCGTTTGAACTTATCTGAAGAGTGGATCAGGGTTCTCGTGGCTTGCGGCGCTGCAGGTGGGATCGCTGCGACCTTCAATGCCCCCATCGCTGGTGTGCTGTTTGCCTTGGAAATAATCATAGGAGAATTTAGTGTCAGGCATTTCAGCAGCGTGGTGATTTCTGCTGTTGCTGCCAGTGTCATTGGCCGGGCGGTTTTTGGGGACGTTTCCGCTTTTGCCATACCGATGGAATACGGAATCAACAGTCTGTGGGAGTTCGCCTTTTATCCTATCTTGGGCATTGTGACCGCTTTGTGGGGGGTCTTGTTTGTTCGCTCTCTATATTGGACAGAAGATCTTTTTGAAAAATGGAAATCTGTGCCCGAGTGGGTTCAACCCATGGCTGGGGGACTGCTTCTGGGCGTGATTGCATTGGTGTATCCCAATCTGACTGGGATTACCTGGGACCGCATGCCGCAAATTTTCAATGTCGGCTACAACGTCATTGAGGATTCTTTGGCCAGCCGCTTGTTGCTGGGGATTGCCTTGGCTTTGTTGGTGCTGAAATTACTTGCCACCTGTCTCACGCTGGGTTCCGGCGGTTCTGGTGGCGTATTTGCCCCCTCCTTGTTCATGGGTGCAATGCTGGGGACCGCATTCGACCTCGGGATCAGGATGCTCTTCCCCGGAATTCCTGCGCCGCCGGGTGCTTATGCTCTCGTCGGCATGGGCGCTACCTTTGCCGCCACGGCGCATGCGCCCATGACAGCCGTTCTCATCCTCTTTGAGTTGACCGGTGATTACCGTATCATCCTGCCGTTGATGCTCACCGTCGTGATAACCACGATTGTCTCCCAACGTATGTTGAAAGGGGAGTCCATTTATACCTTGAAATTGACCCGCCGCGGGATTCGTCTCCAAAGGGGGCGAGATAAAGACATATTAGAGAGCGTATTGGTGGGCGAAGTTATGTCCCGTGAATTCGCCGTCGTTTCCACCGACGACAGTCTTGCGAGTTTCTCTGCCTTGATCAATCAAACCCACAGTCACGGTGCCGTCATATTGGACGTGGATGGCAAGTTTTGGGGAGTCATCACCATCAGCGATCTCGAAAAGGCGATTTCTAAAAAACTGAAACTGGATAAGACGAAAGTACGCCAGGTGGCGACCCAAAGGCCGTATGTGCTTATTGCCTACCCTGACGAATCGATTGGCCAGGCTTTATATCGCATGGGTCCCAGGGGCTTGGGCCGTTTGCCCGTCGTATCCAGGGACGATCCCCGGCGTTTATTGGGCCTCATAAGAAGGCAGAATATCATCCGGGCCTATCATCTGGCCCTGACCCGCCGTGCCGAAATTTCCCATCGCTCCCAGCAGTTGAAGTTGGATGAGAAGGAAGAGCTTGAAGTCGTGCATCTATTCGTCTCGGAGGCCAGTAAACTCATTGGTAAGTCTGTTAAAGAACTGGCGGATAAAATGCCTGCTGATAGTCTATTGGTGTCGATAAAGAAGGATGGCCGCACGATTATCCCCCACGGGGATACCGTCATTTCTGCCGGGGATTACGTTTCTATTATCTTGAAGGAAGAGCATATCGAGAAGGTTAATAGTTTATTCCACGAAAATGAGTAAATTCTTTCGACTATTTAAAACAGGTTCTTTTTTTCTAGGTGTGAATGCATTAGCCTAATTTTTTACAATTGGTTTGCATTCATTCCGAATATGAAGGAATCTGTTCTTGAGTTTCTCATTTTCCTTTTATCAAGCCATTAGGGGAATCGATTATCATTTATTCGCCAAACGTGTACGAAGAAAATTTACAGTATCTAATCTAAAGAATTGTTGATATGGCGGAGGTCCAGAGGGAGAAATTGCACATGTTTACACAAAGACCATTTCTGAGGGCTTTATGCATTTTTATAGGTATCTGGATCATTGCCATCTTTGCCCTTCTCATACTTTATCTTGGCGGGTTGCGGGAATGGCAGATGACTTGGGGAGCGACGACAGAAGAAGCAACCCGTTATATGGCAGGTGACGAATTGTTTATTGATCCCACCCTGAACGCCACCCGTGTGGTGGAGATTGAAGCGTCCCCCGGACAGGTCTGGCCGTGGTTGCTTCAGATGGGATATGGTCGCGGGGGGCTGTACAGCTTTGGAAGACTGGATAACGGCGGGATGCCCAGTGCTGATCGGATAATACCCGAGTTCCAGGATTTAGAAGTGGGCGATTATATTCTTCCCTCACTTATGGTCGTTGACATGGAACCTGGCAAGTCTATGCTTTGGCTATTCCAGGAAGGGGCGGGTCCCTGGGAAAACGCTACCTGGTCTTGGGGTCTTTATCCGACGGAAGCTGGTCATACCCGGCTGGTGTCGCGCTTACGGCAGCAGTATTCTTTTGATTCTCCTCAAGAAATAATTACCTGGGCTATAATTGATCCGCTGGAATTATTTTTGATGCGCACGACTTTATTGGGTTTAAAACATCGGGTAGAGAGTAATTCGGGAATGGCAGCACCTAAATCAAAGCATTCTGGATAGTAGGCATGATTTTCATGACAATAGAAAATAGAATTAAATCTTTTCGCTGGCTTTTCTGTATGAGTCTTTTCCAATTATTGCTTTGTTTACTCGTTCCGCTGTTCCTCTTCCCAATCCAGGTGCTGTTGCCTATCGAGGCTTTTATTGCCCTTACGATAGGGCTTTTGTTTGTGCTGTATTTCTTGGGTGTGAATATCTATGGAATTTTTATCGATAAAGCCAGGAGAACGATTTATATTGTAATCACTGCCCTAATGGGGTTATGGATCGCTTGGGCTGTGATTACCTGGCTATTCATCGATCACATGCATTATCTCACCTAGATAGGAATATTCCTAGACTGATAGGAGCAGGTGCAATGATGAAAAGGAAAAGGTTTCACCGGATATCATTTGAAAAATTATTACTTATCGCCTTGATATTTCTCTTCCTCGTTGGCTGTGCCACAGATATCCGCGTTCCTCCCACAGAAGAGACCCGCCTGGATGGCCTCTCGCAGGATGAGGCGGTCACGCTTGCTAGCCTGACTTTGGTCGATGATTACCCCCTCTACACCATGCATTACCAGGGTGCGTATAGCCACAGATTAGCTTCTGTCGTTAACAATCAGGGAACGCTGGCAGCAACGCAGCCGCCTATACAAGTATCCTTGGAATTGCCATCCTGGGCCTGTTCACTTTTCACCGCCTTGGGGGATGAAGACAACCTGGTTTACGGCCGCAACTTCGACTGGGAGTTCAGCCCCACTGTCCTCCTCTTTACCGATCCCCCGGATGGATACGCATCCGTCTCCATGGTGGACATTGCTTATCTGGGCTTCAGCGAAGACAAAGTGAAGACCTTGGTGGATTTGCCGCTCGTTGAACGATCTGCGCTCTTGGATGCTCCCTTCTTGACTTTCGACGGCATGAACGAGCACGGGTTGGCCGTGGGCATGGCCGCTGTCCCCCCAGGTAATATGCAGCCTGACCCCCAAAAAGACACGCTAGACTCGTTGATGGTCATACGTTTGATCTTGGATAATGCCGCCGTGGTGGATGAGGCCGTGGGCATCCTGGCAAGCCATAACATAAATTATGGCGGTGGTCCTCCTCTCCATTATCTCATTGCCGACGCATCCGGAGATTCGGTTCTGGTAGAGTTCTACCAGGGCGAGATGGTCGTCATCCCCAACGAAAGCCCCTGGCATCTGGCCACCAACTTCCTTCTGGCATCGGTACGTGAGTCACCACAAGGCGTGTGCGAACGCTATGATACCCTCTTCGAAAACCTCTCTGAATCCGGTGGGCAGATCACCGCTCTAGAAGCCATGGCCTTTCTTCAAGAGGTCTCCCAGGGCAACACGCAGTGGTCCATTGTCTACGCGATGAGTGCGAGTGAGGTTGCCGTGGTGATGGATCGAGACTATGATGAAATTTACACTTTTCCTTTTGTACTTAGGACAGAATAGGAAGTAAGGAATTTTACAGGCATAGTAGTAATGTTCTCTATTTGATAAAATTATTTATCATCCATTTATAGACCAGACAAGGAAGGTATCGTATAAATGATCGAGAATATGAAAGTTTGGTTCCTTGACTCCTTGAAGGTTGTTTTCAAGCCTACTCAGGTGACGTTTGATGAGGTTTGTCAGAATGCCAAAGGCAGGTTCGTCGAATCGCTAGTCTGGATAATCATTACCTCTAGTGTAATAAATTTACTTAATCACCAGATTTCCACAGGCTTGATCGAAATTGTACTTTGGGGGTTGATCATTTTCCCGGTTGGGATTTCATTGCTGGTTTTTTGGATTCATACAGTTTATCAAAAGGTGTTCCGTCGGAAGAAAAACAAACACGATGAGCTAATGTATTGTGTGGCAATGATATTCGTAGCAACTACCTGGATATCATTTGCGATATCTCATATTCCTGAGGTAAGCCCGTTCATTTCCAGGTATATGTGGATTATTCAGTTGGTCCTGGGTTTACTGGCAGTACGATCGATCACCAAACTGAATGTTTGGCAATCATTGATTACCCTCTTGATAAGTTTATTATTGGCAGCCGTCTCGATTGGAATACTCCCTTTCTGTATTTCAAGTCTATATGGCAGTACCGTTGACTTGATGTAGACGAGTGGAGAAAATTAATACCTCCTGTTCTCCTATGGATGATGCGCTAATTCTCTGACGAAGGGATTGAATACGACTCTTCCCACAACTGCTTGTAAGCCAGTTCTTCCTTTTCCCACCGTTCGTCGTCCCACCCGAGTTCTGCTTGTGCGATGGCCCGTATCTCCGGCAGTAAATATCTCCCCCCATCCGGGACGATCATCCCTATCCGCAGTCGCCTCAGCAGCAGGTCGTCCAGATGGATGACGCCCTCGCTGCGTGCCGCCCATCGCAGCTCTGCCCATAGATACGGCGTGCCTGGTATCTGGCTGAGTTCCTTGGTTTCAGCTTGGGCGATTAAATCCGAAGCCTGTCTGCCGTAGCGCCCTGAGACGTGCAGTTGTGTTGCCTGGTTCAATGGGCTGGCTGCCTTGCTTTCATCCCATTGAACCGGATCGAGGATTCGTTGCCCCCGGTCGAAATACCTCCTGATCCCCAATCGTGCTCGCACCGCCCGCAGCGCGTCCCTGGCCATCACCCTGAAGGTCGTCAGCTTGCCCCCCGAAACCGTCAGTAGGCCGTCTTCCCGCCACAGGATGTGTTCCCGTGACTCTTTGGAGGGGTCGCTTTTACCGGTGTCCACCACCGGGCGGATTCCAGAGAAAGTCGATATCACGTCTTCCAGGGATATCCCCAATTCCGGGAAGGCATGGTGCACCGCTTCGTGGAGGTATGCCGTTTCAGCCATCGTGATGGACGGGTCTGTGCTTAACCTGGATTTATGGTCGACGTCTGTCGTCCCCGCGATCACGACCCCTTCCCACGGAAAGATGAACACGGGACGTTTGTCTTGCGGGTGCCACAGACTCACAGCTCGGGTCAGGGGGATTATGGATTGGGAGAATACCAGGTGGCTGCCCCGTAAGAGTCGTAATCTTGGAGGGCGTTCCACCTTTGCCCGGATTTCGTCCGCCCACGCCCCCGTGGCATTGATCACCACCTTTGCCTTGATCTCTTTACTGCGCCCCATGCCTTCCGGCGATTGGTCTTCCAGGGCAATCCCGCACACCTGCTTTGGCGGGAATTGCAGCAGGCTGCTTGCCCGCGCGTAGTTGATCGCTGTCCCCCCATCCTGCACGGCCTCCTGGATCAGTCGTAACACCAGTCTGGCGTCGTCCGTCTGGGCGTCGAAGTAGCGGTATCCGCCCTTTAGCAGTGGCGTGGTCAGGGGAGGGCACAGTTGCCGCAGTTGGGATTTTGAATAGCGCTGGTGGCTCCATTTCCCTGCCATCAGGTCGTACACGATCAGACCTGCCCCGATTGTCCATAGGGGCACTGGGTCTCCCTCCAGGCTGGTAAATAGGAATCCTAGTCGGTTGATTAACCCTTTGCCCTCTTGCAGTAACCGCTCTCGTTCCGTGACCGATTCGAGTGTGAGTTTCAGTTGTCCGTTCTTCAAGTAGCGGAAGCCCCCATGAACCAGTTTTGAGGACCGGCTCGACGTCCCCGAGGCGAAATCATTCGCCTCCACAAGGAGGGTTTTTACCCCCGCCCTCGCCGCTTCCCGCAGGATGCCCGCCCCCGTGATTCCTCCACCGATGACGATGAGGTCCCATTCCCTGTCTAAATTCGTCCAGATTTGGTCGCGCCAGCCTGTTCGCCACATAGCTTTCTCTGTTATTTGATAAGCTTTCCTGGATTGAGTAATCCTTTTGGATCCATCGCCTCGCACATGGATTGGATCAGTTGCAGCCCAATTTTGCCTTTTTCGGCTTCCAGATAAGGGGCGTGGTCCACACCGACGCCGTGTTGGTGGCTGATGGTCCCGCCCCATCTCACGATGTTCTCGCTGGCAGCCTTCTTGGCTGTACGCCAGCGTTCCAGCAGCTCGTCCGGGTCTTTCGTCCGTCGAAACAGGAAGGTCACGTAAATGCTCGCCCCGTCCACATATACGTGCGAGAGGTGTGAGAACACCAGGACGCGGGCGTTGTGTGTTTCGAATGCCTTGGCGATGCTGTTCTTGATTTCTTCCGCCGCTGGGATCACCTTGTCCCAGGGCAGGGCCGTTTCTAGTGTGTCCAGGGCGATTCCCCTTTCCCACAGCGTGTTTCGTAGGTAGGGGGTCTTGAAGCGTGATTTCCGCCACGTCTTGCCGATGAGTTCTCCGGTGTACAACCCCTTATAACTGTGGAAGATATCCTTCGCCCTGGCTTGCGTTTGTCGCACCGGCCGGTGGGAACCTGTCAGCCCGTAGATCATCAAACAGCGCTTTTCCCTGTACTTCAAGAGGTTCAGCCCCCTGTCGGCCCACCGTACCAGATCGTCTTTCCCGGATAGGATCAGGGTGGTCTCTGTCTCTTGCGGGTCGCTCAGCCGCAGCATGGAGGCCCCTAAGTTCTCCTGGGCAGCCCTCCGCATCGCCGCTGCGCCGTCCTCCCAGTCGTGGAAGAACACACCGTAGAAGCTTTCTTTTTCGGGGATTGGCCGCACCCGTACCGTCGCCTCCGTGATGATTCCTAGCCGTCCCTCCGACCCCAGCACGATTTGCCGCAGGTCGGGCCCTGCCGCGCTGGCGGGTAGGGGAGGGAGATGCAGGGCGCCTTGCGACGTTTCGATTTTTCCACCCGCAAATAAATCTTCGATCCGCCCGTAATGATACGACTGCTGCCCGCTGGAGCGGGTGGCGATCCACCCGCCCAGGGTAGACAGTTCGAAGGATTGGGGGAAGTGGCCGAGTGTGTACCCCTGTGCCGCTAACTGCTTCTCGATTTGTGGGCCGTTCGCCCCTGCCTGGATCGTCGCCAGGCGGCTTGTCTCGTCCAGGCTGGTCAGCTTGTTCATCCGGGATAGGTCAACGGTAAGCACCGGATTTCCCCCCTCCAGTGGGTTGATGTGGCCGACCACACTCGTCCCGCCCCCATAGGGGATCAAATGGATGTTATTGGTGTAGGCGAAAGACAACAGCACTTTCAGCTCTTCTTCAGAGTTGGCGTAGGCCACACCGTCAGGGAAACGGTCTACCGTCCCGTATCGTAGAGCGATCCAATCTGGCAGGCTTTGCCCGCGGGCGTGCAAAACACGGGTGTCTAATCCGGTATCGACCGAGGCTTGTTTTGGTAGATTGCTGTCAGGGACTTTAGCGAGGAGTTCTTCCCACGTGGCGTCTTGATATTGGGTGAAAGTCCCCAGAATCTCTTCGAGGAACGTAGCTGCGCTGTCTGGCAGGGGATAGGTGATGCTTTCGTCACCCCATCCATTCCATCGTTTCATGAATATATTTTACAGGGAAATTCCGAACTGTGTGAATCAAATAAAATATGATACCTGATAAATTTCCCAGGCGGCATTCTAAGTCTCCATTAACGAAATTTCTATTACATCGGAGTATCATATCCCTGGAGGACACCATGAAAAACACACGCATATATCTCGCCGTGATTGGCTTATCACTCTTCCTACTCTTCCTGTTGCAGAGTACAGCTGATAAACACATTGAGCTTATCCCCAACCAAACAGAGTTTCTCTTTCAAGACTCAGGCTGCACGGTCATGTATGCTTCCGATGAGGACGTCGCCTTGGCAGGCAACAACGAGGATTACGTAAATCCCTTCACCCAGGTCTGGTTCCTCCCCCATGAAGAGGACAAGTTTGGGCGTGTCTATTTCGGTTTTGAGGGGTTTCTCTGGCAGGGCGGAATGAACGATCAGGGTTTGTTCTTCGATGCCACCGGGGTCGATCAGCCTGTAGGAATCTCTACGGAAGGGAAAACGAAGAATGATGGCGGCCTTCCAGATAAAGCCCTGGCGGAGTGTGCCGATATCGATTGCGTCATCGACATCTTCTCGAATTACTACACCCTCGATACCTGGACCTATCAATTCATGTTTGGCGATGCCTATGGCAACTCCGTCATCATCGAACCAAACACCTTCCTCCGTAATGAGAAATCCTACCAGGTCGTCACGAATTTCTATCAGTCCACCACCGACATCCCCACCTGCGCCAGCTGTACCCGCTACAAAACCGCCGCCGCCATGTTCGAAGATACCGGTAACTACTCGATGGAACTAATCCGCGATATCCTCGATGCCGTTCACATTGACCGGGGAAGCCCGACCCTCTATTCCAACGTCTACGATCTCAAAGAGCGGCTGATCTACTTATATTTCTTCCACGATTTCGATATCGCCTACGTCATCGATTTAGAGGATGAGTTGTCCCAGGGCTACCATGCCTACAACCTGGCAGATTTGTTCCCCCCCAACCAGGCTTATCTCGATTGGGCGCAGGATGACCTTGATGGAATCGCTTCACTCCGCGCCGCCTACCAACCCGTCCAGGTCGATCCCCAGGTCTATGAGGCCTATCTGGGCGACTATGCCCTCCCGCCGGAACTGGGCTTGCCATTTCCGTCCTACCAGATCGACCTCCTCAACGGCGTCTTTCTTCTGAAGATGAAATCTGACAAAGGCTGGCTGGAACTGACCCCCATCTCCGAAACCTCTTTCTACCACGTATCCCATTTAGCCTCCTTCGAGTTGGCCTTTCTCCCCGATGAGAATGGGGAGGTTGATCGATTCATCTACAAAGAAGACGGGGAGGAATACACCTTCAACCGGATTTTAGCCAATACTGTCATAGAGGATACGCCTACCCCTTCTCCAACCGCCGCCGTAATCCCAACCCAGGCTGTAACCAGCAGTCCTCTGAATGGTGGGCAATCCTCCCCCTCCCTGACACCCTATTGGTGGCTCCTTCCCACCGCAGCCCTGATTGGGTTGGCGGGCTGGTACCTCGTCCGTCGATCCAAAGACCGCTAGGTCCACATAATCAGGCAATTGCCGTAATACAGCAGGGGTAATAACCGGGGCGACGGCATCGTCTCTAATTCTAGAAAGTTGATAAATATTTTGGGATATTTGTTTATTCCCAATACACTTTTCTACCTTTAGGAGGATTTATGGGATTTTTTGAACGACTGATCCACGCCCTCACGGAGACTCACCCCCTTCATGCCATGATTGTCCACTTCCCCATCGCCTTCACGGCGGCTGGCTTCCTCTTCATCCTCATTTACCTCTGGAAGAAGCAGGCTCTTTTCGAACAGATTGCTTTTGCCAACCTCGTCATGGCCGCATTGGGGACCCTGGCTGCAGGCCTTGCAGGTTTGTTTGACAACCACCGCTATTGGGGTGATGCTGCCCCCAACACTCAGGTAAAAATACTCCTGGCATCCCTGCTCCTCGTCATCACCGCCGGGGCATCGATTGCACGTTGGCGCAATCCCCGTCTGGCCGAGTCGAAAAAGGGGCCGTACGTCGCCGCTTACCTGATAAGTTTCCCCATCGCGCTCGTCCTTTCCTTCCTGGGAGGCGTGATTGTGTATGGGTTCTAAAACTACTAACACAAAGGAATGACCGATGAATTTATTTGCCAATAAGAAATTGTCGTTATTACTGCTTTCCCTCGTTTTTGTTTTTCTCCTCGCCGCTTGTGGGGGGAACGCCGCCGAAGAAACAGCCCCGCCGGCAGCAGATACCATGGACGAGCATCCCGCCGCCACAGATGAGATGCCCACCGAGACCGAAGCGCCTTCAGCAGAAGAAACAGCCGTCTCCTTCGCCAACCAGGTTCTCCCCATCTTCAACAGCCGTTGTGCCCAATGTCACGGTGGAGACCGCACGTTTGTTGGTCTGGATGTCCTCAGCTTTGCTGCTCTCATGTCCGGAAGTGAAAATGGTCCCGTCGTGGTCCCCGGCGATGCTGACGCGAGTTTACTCGTTACTCTCGTTGCCAATGGACAGATGCCAAAGGCAGGCGCTAAACTCACCCCTGATCAGCTGCAGCTGATCGCCGATTGGATCAACCAGGGGGCCCTCGATAACTAAAATATATCGTCGATATTTTGCGTCCTTTCTGTATCGTTTGTGAGGTAAAAACGCCTTGCTGTGAGTTTTTTCGTTTCGAAATATACTCCGGTTTAGTATCTAGCGAATGTAGTGTTTTATCTTATATAAATTGCCCGATATCGAATTTCTTTGCGGCAGATTGGCTTAGAATCCCTGTTGTAGACCAGGGAATTAAAGGATGAATCTCTGTATTTGATTCCAGGGGTCCGGGGAGGGTACCTACCCGGCGGTGGGGTGTGGGGGATGCCGCCATCCCCCACAAACATTGAGTCAATAATTTATATTTAGAAAGCCGTTTCCTTTCCAAACCAAATAAGTATACGACTTGTACTCTCCGAATCATAAACTTACACCTCGCTATCAGTACGATGAGGAGGGTGATTGCACAATTAGCCCAAAGTGAATGAGCTAGACTCGGCAGAGTTTTTTCGATCCGTAGGATCGCTTACCCAGTTAAATTTTTTTGCTTTTGATTGATAACCTGCCTGGGGACTCTTTTCCCTACACTTTCTCCAACGCGCTTTTCAGATCGTCGATTAGCACATCCGCATCCTCGATCCCAACCGACAGCCGTACCAGGCTCTCACTCACCCCTGCCTTCGCCCGGTCTTCCGGGCTGAGTGCCACGTGTGTGTTGGTGATGGGTTGGTTCGCCAGGCTTGTGACTCCCCCCAGGCTGGTCGCCAGTTTGATCTTCTTCAGGTGGTCCATGAAGGTTTTCGTCCCCTCGAAATCCGCTTTGAGTTCGAAGCTGAGCATCCCACCAAATCCGGACATCTGCCGTTTTGCGATCTCGTGGTCGGGGTGTGAGAGCAATCCCGGGTAGTTCACGCTTTTTAGTTTCGGGTGTTTCGATAGGAACGTCGCGATCTTCATCGCATTTTCATTTTGTCGCTTTACGCGTATCTCCAGGGTCTGCATGCCGCGTAAGATCAGGAAGGCCGACATCGGGTCCATTACGCCCCCAAACACTTTCCGCGCGTTCCAGATGGAGTCGAAGTGGTTTTGGCCGCAGCAGGCCAGCCCTGCAGTGATGTCGTGGTGACCCCCCAGATATTTCGTTGCGCTGTGGATGGCGATGTCCACGCCCAAATCAATAGGGCGCTGGTTGGCTGGCGAGGCGAAGGTGGAATCGAGCATCACGATAGCGCCCTTTTTATGGGCCGCTTCCGCCAATGGCGCTACGTCCACGATCCGTAACAGAGGATTGGTGGGGGATTCTAAATACAGGATGTCAAGCCCTTTCTCGATCTCCGCCATCAACGCTTTTTGATCCCAGCAGTTGATCAGTGCGGTTTCAACGCCCAGATTTGGCAGGTAATCGTGTAAGAACTCGAACGTGCCCCCGTAGGTTTCCCGTGTCGCCACGACCCGACTGCCGGATTTTACGAATGCCATGATGGTGGTCGTGATGGCAGCCATCCCCGAACCGAACCCGACTGCTTTCTTGTAGCCTTCCATGTTTGCCAGCGCCTCTTCCACCATCATCACCGAAGGGTTGTCCCATCGAGAGTAGATGTAGCCCTCGTGCTTCTGCACGACCTCGATGAGGTCGTCGGACTTTTCGAATTTATAAGTGGCTGTCAGATATACGGGAGGAATGACCGGTTTTCCCTTCATGATATTTTCCTTTTCTTGAGTAGGATAGTATATTGTACCTGGGTTGACCAAGTACCTCAAGGTGCATAAAATTCTGGATAGGATATTTGCAAAGTCGAAAAAATTTTTTTCACTACAAAACATCTGACTTCCTGATCAACTGATCCCCAATCGACTGATTCCCTGATCACCTGATTCCTGATCCCCAATCCCCAATCCACCGATTACCTTACATTACTTCATTGTATAATTCTCACCACACCCTTTCCCGAAAGGAATGCCTATGTCTTCCGAAAAAAGGTACGAACTGGATACCATTGAGACCTCTGCTGGCACCTTGGTGATTACCTTCCTGGGCCACGGCACCCTCATGTTGGCCTTCGATAAGAAAATCATCCACATCGATCCCTATTCATCTGTGGCGGATTATTCCGTCCTACCCAAGGCCGATCTTGTCTTGATTACCCATGAGCATATGGATCACCTCGACCTTGAAGCCCTCTCGCACATTCAAACGGAAAAGACTGAAATCGTCGTCAACGAAGCTGGCCTGAAGAAAGTTCCCGGCGCCACGGTCATGCACAATGGCGATACGTTAGCCTTCGACCAGATCCAGATCGAAGCTGTCCCCGCTTACAACATCTTGCATAAAAGGGAGAATGGCGAGCTTTTCCACCCGCCCGGTGTTGGCAATGGCTATGTCCTCACCGTGGGGGATACCCGTCTCTATATCGCTGGTGACACCGAAAACATCCCGGAGATGGAAGCGCTTCAGGATATCGATATCGCTTTCTTGCCGATGAACCTGCCCTACACCATGTCGCCGGAAATGGTTGCGGATGCCGCCAAAGCCTTCCAGCCTGCCGTCTTATACCCTTACCACTATGGGAAAACGAAAACCTCTCAGTTGGTGGATTTGCTTGCAGGGACCGACATTGAGGTACGGATTCGCCGCTTGGCCTGACGTGGATATCGCGTGGAACTAGACCTAGACTGGATGTAAGAATGACCGCTGATTTATTGGCGCGTGCCCGGGGATATCTGGACGAACTATGTTTTCGCATCCCCAACCGCCGTGTCGGCAGTGAGGGCAACCGGCAGGCAGCGGACTTCTTCGCTGGGCGGATGCGTTCCTTTGGCTTCCGCGTTAAAACCCAGGACTTCGACTGCATCGACTGGACCCAGAGCGGGGTTTCATTGGCCGCAGATGGTGAGGTCTTTTTGGCTTTTATCAGCCCTTACTCTTTAGCTTGTCATGTTGAGGACTCCCTTATTCCGGTAGAGAGGATCGAGGCCCTCGAAGCGGTGGATGCTGCTGGAAAGGTCATCCTGCTTCATGGAGAGATTGCCAAAGAGCAGTTGATGCCCAAGAATTTCCCTTTCTATAACCCCGAGCATCACCGGCGCATCGTCAGCTTATTGGAAGAAAAAGCGCCCGCCGCCATCATCGCCGCCACCGCCCGCAATCCTGAATTGGCTGGGGGCATGTATCCCTTTCCTCTCATTGTAGATGGTGACTTTGATATCCCCTCTGTCTATATGACCGATGTGGAGGGGGAGAGATTATTGAATATTTCTCCCGGAAACGTTTCCCTTGAAATTGAGGCGGCCCGTATCCCTTCCACAGGCTGCAACGTGCTTGCCGGAAAAACTGGTCTTTCCCCCAAACGGATTGTCTTCAGCGCCCACATCGATGCCAAGGACGGTACGCCCGGTGCCCTGGACAATGCCGCCGGGGTGGTGGTCTTGCTTTTGCTGGGGGAGTTGTTGGCTGATTATGCGGGGAAATATTCAGTTGAATTGCTTGCGTTGAATGGTGAAGATCACTATAGTGCCCAGGGAGAAAAAGAATACCTCGAACACAATGCTGGCAGGCTGGATGAGATCCTCTTCAACGTCAACATGGATGCAGTCGGCTATAAAGACGGGAAGACAGCTTATTCTTTTTATAAACTCCCGCCCGATATTTCGACCCTGGCGCGTGAGGTCTTCTCCAGGCATGAGGATTTTATTGAGGGGGAGCAGTGGGTTCAGGGCGACCACATGGTTTTCGTTCAAAATGGGGTTCCAGCCTTAGCCCTTACGACCAGCCAGTTCAATCATCTCACCACCTACATCACCCACACCCCTGACGATACCCCCGACCTGGTAGATGTTGCAAAACTCACCGATATCGCCCATGCGCTTGTAGACCTGCTAAATTCATTGAAATAACCCTGAAACGTATAAGTCTTTTTCCCATAACCCCTCCCCTAAGTTTTGGGGGAGGGGTTGGGGTGGGGGCGTGTTAAGGCTGATCCATCTCATCTGATAATAAATTGTCATCTGTCTTGTAAAAACATTTATATCCATCATCCTCAAGATGA
This sequence comes from Anaerolineales bacterium, assembly GCA_050115475.1. GTDB lineage: Bacteria > Chloroflexota > Anaerolineae > Anaerolineales > UBA11579 > JASFQL01. The sequence continues at coordinate 71,206 of JASFQL010000012.1, read as the reverse complement.
CTGACCACTGCTGTCATTTATCATCTTCCTCAGCTTCGTAAGAGAACACCTCCTCGAGTGGCACACCGAATGCCTGCGCGATGCGGAAAGCCAGTTCCAGCGAGGGGGAGTATCTTCCTTTTTCCATCGCGATGATGGTTTGCCGTGTGATCCCGGCTTTTTCCGCCAGTTCTTGTTGCGTCATTTCGTCGTGGAAAAATCTTAAGGTGCGAATATTGTTGCTGATCCGGCTTTTGCCCATCCTAGAATCCTCTCCGGTACAGGGTCAGTTTAGAAACGTCTTCAATGATTTGTGCTGCGATCCCCGAGAAGATCAGGAGCGAAAACATCACCAGCGCGGGCTGACCAAAAACCAGGGACAACATAGACAGGACGATCCCGATAGAAGAAGCGTAATACGCAACCCTTGTGCCTTTCAATGAGATCAGCTTGTCCCGTTCGTCTTGGACGTCATCGATCTGGGGTTCTGTCCCATTGTTTTTGACCGATTCGATCACAGCCGAGAGCACGTGCATCGCAATCACGCCCACGATCGTCACCACGATTTGCAGGATGATGACCGTTCCCCACAGCCAGAATACCTCACCCGGTTCCAGCGCCCCATCCTGAAAAATTTGGAAGATCCGGATCAGAAAGAAGGCCAGGATCAGTATCTGGCTGCACAAAGAAATTACGATGTTTTTTTCTTGATAAGTCATGTTTTTCCTCTTTATGTATATTAGAATTTACATGGTGTAAATCATTACGGACAAATAGTAATATATAATATACATAATGTCAAGTGGAATTTACATCATTCCCTTACCCAAGCGTGTTGCTTGCTTCAACTTTACCTGCTGGATTTGCATGGCTATTCTGTCCCTGACAGGGTGTGAAATCCCCCCATCTCAATCCAAATTTGAATATCTCACATCCCCAACAATTTACTACCTTGGTTGATCTGGTACCCCTGCAATCATTCAAACCCCCTCCCGCCCCCTTGCTTTTCAGAACATATAACGTTTTCTGACCCTCAAAAACCCCTCCCGTACCCTGACCTGTGGTGACCTGTAAAACCTGTAACAACCTGTAAAGTTAGCTGAGACCCAAAAACGCCTCCTGTACCCTAACTTGTAACACCTGTAATGACCTGTAAACACCTGTAACGACCTGTAAGACCTGTAAAATACCCCCTCCCCTTAAATCCTTACAGGTTGCAGTCCAATAATCCATCGCCAAAAAAAGCCTAAATGCTCTGAAATCCGTACCCCAATTTTAGGCTAACCTTTAATTTGAGATACAATAAGTAAATAGCCGGTTTGCTTGAAGTTTGTTAATGATATACCCTTCAATCAGATCGATTTTCTCACCATGAAAAATCATTTCAAAGGAAACAAATAATCCTTATGAACGTAAAGAATATCCCTTTCGTTTGTTCCTGGAGTGGTGGAAAAGATTCCTGCATGGCGCTGTACCGTGCAATTCAAGCCGGGGCAAAACCATCCTATCTATTCACCATGCTCCGGGAAGACGAAAAACTATCCCGATCCCATGGCATTCCCCCCGCAATTTTAGGACAACAGGCCGCTTCCCTTGGGATTCCGTTAATCACTCGGGGCGCCGCCTGGGAAGATTATGAGTCTGTCTTTATCGCCACACTCAAAGAATTGAACGGTGAAGGCGTCAAAGTGGGAGTCTTCGGGGACATCGATTTCGATGAAAATCGCAAATGGGAGGAGAAGGTCTGTGAGGAAGCTGGGCTGGAAGCATACCTGCCTATCTGGCAAAGCCCTCGAAGAGAATTAATGGAAGCTTTTCTCGAAGCCGGATTTGAAGCCGTGATCGTGGTATGCAATGATGAGAAGATGGGGAATCAGTACATAGGCAGATCGATAACCCAAGACCTGATTGGAGAATTTGAGGAGATGGGCATCGATCCTGCCGGGGAGGAAGGGGAGTATCATACGGTCGTGATTAATGGGCCAATATTCAAATCGCCTGTACAAGTCGATTTTGGCGATAGTGAACGCCATGGAGGATATTGGTTCCTGGAGATGAATGTCAAATAAGGGGTATCTCGTACACCCGGATATTTTATCGGGGCCGGAAAATTAAATGAGTGAGATTGCTGGAAGTAAACCACCAACAAGATTATTCTATCTGGATAACCTCAGAGTTTTTCTGACTATTCTGGTGATTTTTCACCACGCCGCAATTGCTTATGGCGGGGCGGGAGATTGGCTCATCATCGACCCTGCGGTTGATAATATCAGCCCGATATTTCTCACTTTCTTCACGGGTGTCAACCAAACGTATTTCATGTCTGCTTTTTTCCTGCTGGCGGGTTACTTTACGCCCCCTTCATATGAAAAGAAGGGTGGGATTGTCTTTCTAAAAGATCGATTAATTCGGCTGGTGATTCCGCTGCTGTTCTACTCCACGATCATAGTCAATTTTCACTTGTATCTCTCAGAAATATTTCTTAGGAATGAACCCTTTACTCCCAGCCTGACCTATTCTCCCGGCCATCTATGGTTTTTGCAAGCCTTGGTCATCTTTGCAGTCGTTTATGTGGTTTACCGCTTCCTTGCAGATCGAAGACAGACGGAAAAAAGTTTCCAGTATTATAAGGATCGGTTTCCTCCAAACAACGCCCTTATCTTAAGTATTATCGTCCTCGCTATTTTGACCTTTGCCGTTCGATTAAAGTTCCCAGTAGGCGTGTGGTTCGCCGGGCTACAACTCGGGCATTTTGTCCATTATATTTTCAGCTTTTTTGTTGGGATACTGGCACGGCGTGGGGATTGGTTCAATCGATTGGACCGTAAACAGGCTCGTCAGTGGGGAATCGTGTCTTTCATCGCAATACTACTCTTCTTTCCAATCGTGTTTTTCGGGGGACTGTTGGAGAACCCTGCTTATCTACATATGTTTTTGGGCGGTATGCATTGGCAGGCTTTTGTCACCGCCGTTTGGGATACGGTCCTTTTCATTGGGATGACTGTCTTCCTGCTGTATCTTTTCAGGGAATACTTTGGAAAAACCAACCATATATTGCGATCCATGGTAAGAAATGCATATACTGTCTACATCATTCACCAGACCATATTGTTTGGGATGAATATATTTTTCCTTTCGATCAATATTCCTACTATATTGAAGTTTTTTATTGTGGCGTTTGTTACTGTTCCCATATGTTTCCTCCTGAGTACTTTTATTCGCAAAATCCCTTACGCCAAAAGAGTGCTTGGATAAAGCGGTGGAAATTTTTCACATCCCTAAAAATCTTCTGAATATATCAAACAAGTTCGACGTATTAGGGATGATGCAATCTCGCGGTTTGACGCTTTTCCCTTTGTAATTTCCGGATTCTTCACTTTTGATAATGCCAAGGATCCCGTCCCCTTTTTTTTTCCTGTTATTCTCATATATGATCTAGTCTTCGAATTTCATCTTCTCACACCTCCGTGTGGTTAGTCTATAGCGGAGCATATGTAATACTCAAAACCAATATAATCAGGTGTAGCAATTATTCGGGGAAATGAGGGAATAGGAACAGGAGAAAGGAAAATCAACTGTTCCTATTCAATTTTGAACGCAATAGAATGTTCGCTATAGAGGTTTCACTATTCGTTTAGAAGATCAAGCACATATAAAACTTCTGAATTTGGATCAAAGCTATAAGATTTAAGTATCTCATAGGTCAGGGGATATTGAACCGGCAAATATTCTGTCAATTCAGGCTCGCCGGGAATGAGATGCATACAGTATGATGTGGATATAACGACCTGGATTTCTGTATTGTCTAAACTTACAAAGATTGGATCGCAATACCAATTTATGGCCTGACCGGATGGCGTACCTATCAAGGGAACGTCGAGAAGATAAAAATATCTGGCCATAATAAAACCAGAGCTAAAAGTCTTAGGAGATACCAACACTACAACCCGATCGGGGAGATAAAAAGCTTCATAGGTCCCGGTTTTGTATTCTTCATAAAAGGTGGGCATCTCTTTCGCAAATTCTTCCAGAAATGCTGGAACTTGCGGAAGAAGTACCTGGTACTTATTGGGATCATCAGAAAAATCCCACGTGAAGTCATAAGCCATTTTTTTAGAAGAAGGCGGGGTCTTGAGGATACTTCCTCCACCTGCTGCGAATGAAGCACTTTTCACGTACTGAAGTGTATCTTTTCCATAAAGGAAATACATGAGAATATCTGCTATGGCAGAATTGCCTCCCTCACAAGAGCGGAGATCAACAATGAGCATGTCTGTGTCAGCTTCTTCCATATCGCTGACCAATTTTGTAAACAATTCGGTTGCCGATGGATAATTTTCGGCTTTCGAATCATTCCTTCTCTCATACATCTCACGATAGCCCTGCATATAATCGATACGCAGATAGGCGATTTGTTTCTCCTCATCGAGGAAATCAGAAATAAAATTCGAACCACCTAGAGAAGGCAGATGGATTTGCGACTCAGGCATATACAAAGTCTGGGCACTTACTGGAAGGGCGAAAGTAATTTCTTGTATGTCACCCGAAGGAAGCTGCAACTCCACGGTTACTTGCTGTGTATTCTCCCATTCAGGTAATATATCTTCCATGTAGGGGGCATACAAAAGAGATTGGCTAGAAAGGAAGGATAGGGCATGATAAGTATTTTCAACGCCCTGCCATTGTTTCTGGCGTTCAACCAGTTCTGAAAGGGGGATACCTTCCACCGAGAGCAAGAGAGAACCAATTAGCTCTTTATTCTCCTCACCGGCAACCCCTGCTACATAAAGGGAATCCCCCACGATATTAAAGAGAAGGGGGACGCCTCCCGGGTAGAGTTTGTCAACAGTGTAAGCATTTTCTAAAAGTGTATGACCATCGTTAATCGAGGCTACGAGGGGCCGAAGAAATCTGGCATAATCATTCCTACCAAGACCTGCTTCAGGGATAGCGCCAAGGATTTCTTGATAATTACGATAAAACGCTATCTTACCCCCTCCTGATAGATATGGATCAGGGTGGGTCCTCTCAATAAGTTCGATAAGCTGTTGTGTATCTTGAACCAACTCGTCTTGACTGAAAAAATCCTTTTTTGATTTGAATATTCCAGGAGATTTCACCATCAAAATAACTCCTATTACTATAATTATCAGTAGAAGCAATACAAATAAAATTCTGGATTTCGGGCGCACCATGGTTTCCTCCAAAAATGTGGTTTCATTATCCAATCAGTGATACGAATATCTGGGGAACAGGTTGCGGATTTTTAATCCAGGGGAGGGATTTTACGTGTCAGTTATTATTCAATTATCCGTCCAAAGTTTGACCTCCATCCATTGGAATGATAAACTTATTTCATATCCGAACAGCGACTATTCAAGGAGTTCCCCGATGACAAAATCCCCTTACAAGCAATTGGCCGAGCGACTAGATGCACTGCCCAACGGTTACCCTGCTACGGAAGACGGCGCAGAGCTACGTCTCCTTGAATACCTGTTCACACCAGAAGAAGCCGAACTGGCCTCGCAAATGCGCCTCACGGTGGAAACGCATAAAGAAATCGGTGAACGTCTGGGGCGGGACCCGCAGGAAGTCCGGGCACTGCTCAAGGGAATGCTGCGGAAAGGCCTGATCAGTGCTAAGAAGGCCGACGGGAAGTTCGGATTTTATTTGATCCCCTTTGCGATTGGTTTTTACGAATACCAGTTCGATAAGATCGACGAAGAAATGGCGCGGCTGTTCGAGGATTATTACCAACAAGCCTTTTCTAAAGTGCTGTCGGTTGGGCCGCAGCTGACCCGCGTGGTGCCCGTCAACGAAACCATCCGCAACGATATGGAGATACACCCCTACGAAAGCGTCGTAGACATCGTCAACAGCTTCAACGCCTGGGGCGTGCAGGACTGCCTGTGCCGCAAACAGAAAGCCCTAATTGGCGACCCCTGCGACCACCCCCTGGAAGTGTGTATGTCGCTGCACAAACGACCCGGCGCGTTCGACAACCACCCCAGCGTGCGGGCGATATCCAAAGATGAAGCCCTGGATGTGCTGAAGATTGCTGCAGATGCTGGCCTCGTCCATCAGGTCAGCAATAATCTGGAAGGGGGATCGGATACACTGTGGTTCATCTGCAACTGCTGCACCTGCTCCTGCGGCATTCTACGGGGGATGACCGAATTGGGAATCGCCAACGTGGTCGCCCGGTCAGCCTTTGTCAACACGGTCGACGAAACGGTATGCAACGGCTGTGAAGACTGTCTGGCCTTTTGCCAATTCAACGCGCTATCGATGGACAATATGTTAGCGGTGGTCGATCCGATACGATGTGTGGGCTGCGGTGTGTGCGTGCCGACCTGCCCGGTAAATGCGATGACGCTGGTGAGGCGACCGGAAGAAGAGATCCCGGCGATGCCTAGCTCCGAAGAAGCGTGGATGGAAGAACGCGCCAAGCAGAGAGGAATCGACCTGGATGTGGTGAGGTAGAAAAGCCTGGAACTCCATTTGTGAAATCTCAAGGTATATAAAAACTCGAGTGTGGTGCAAGAGATTCATTCTCGAGGGTTTTGGTTTTTATGAAAGCACCTACGCAAATTCTCATCATCGAAGATGACCCTGCTTTAGCCCAATCGCTGCGGGATGGTCTTGAGCGAGAGGGGTACACGACCATATGGAAAAACCTGGGGGCGGAGGGGGTGAATTACGCCTGCAATCACCACTCCCATTTGATCTTACTGGATGTGCGCCTCCCGGATGGATCGGGGTTCGATTTCTGCGCGCAGATGCGCAAGTCTGGATTAACCCAGCCTATCATCATCCTCACCGTACAGCGAGAAGAAGCAGATAAAGTGTTGGGATTAGAGATGGGGGCAGACGACTACATCACGAAACCATTCAGCCTGCGGGAACTGATCTCACGCATCCGGGCACAGCTGCGGCGAGCTTATGGGGAGTTATCAAGCGGAGAAGCCAAGCTCTTATACGTAGGGGACCTAGTGGTCGACCAGTCAAGTGGGCAGGTGAAACGAGGAAAGGAAATCATCAGCCTGAATCCCGTCGGGTTCCGCCTGCTGGTCTACCTGGCGCGGCATAAGGGACAAGCTTTAACGCGCTCTCAAATCATCGAAAGCGTCTGGGGACACACCACCGAGGGAGAATCCGAACGGATTGTGGACGTGCAAATCAGCCGACTGCGTGAAAAGATCGAATCAGACCCGGGCAACCCCAAGCTCATCTTAACGGTCCCCGGCATCGGGTACAGGTTGGTGGAACCGGGGTAGGGATGTTGCAGAATTGAAATATCCTTGAAACCGGGATGAAATACGGTTCGGGTATGCTACTCCTTGTCTGTATGACAAGGAGTTTTTTCTATCTACCAGTGTCGCAGAGGAGTGATAAATGTCCAAAATCAGAAGAGTATTATTTTCAATATTCGTGATATCTGTTTTAATTACGGGTTGTGGGACGGACGAGCCTTCAAAGCAAGCCCCCACCGAAACAACTGGCGATATCAGCGAAGCAACAAGTATCCCGGAAGAAGCCGAGAAAGAAACACCTGAAGATACATGGACGAGATTCTATGGGGGAATAGGGGACGATAACCTGTCCAGTATCCTATCAACGGACGATGGGGGACTGTACCTGATAGGTGGGGCAAATGTCGAGTATGAACCGGAACGACACGGCGATATCTATCTTATCCACATAGATTCTAGCGGTGAGGTGATCTGGGAGAAGACTTTCGGCCCAGATAAATTCGGGCAGTCGATCACCTATACCGCTGACGGCAAGCTGCTTATCGCAGGGATGACTTTATCTGAGGAAACGGGGATGGACCATTACCTGCTGAAAGTCGACCTTGAAGGAAACGAATTATGGTCAAAGACTATCAGCGGCCCAATGGATGAATGGGTCAATACGATTATTGCGACTACCGATGGGGGATACGTCCTGGTAGGCAACCGTGTGGATCCAGATGATTTCATCACCAACCCTGGTGCGGCAGGATACGGGGGGTTCGAGAACCGCAGTAATATCATGCTGACGAAAACAGATGGGGAAGGCGAGGTGGTTTGGACACATATTTTTGAAAGTGAAGAGAATACTATCTCTGCAAAAGGCGTTCAAACGCCGGATGGTGGATATGCTGTCTTGGCAAGCATACTCTATTACCCGGATATGGGCGACGACCAACTGCTGTTGAAAGTAGATGAAAATGGCGAGGAAGTGTGGTCCTATACCTGGGAAGAGGGAAGAGCGAATGGACGAGATTTACTCCTGACCTCTGATGGGAACCTATTATTGATTTCCTTATATTCAGCCAGTGGAGACCCGAGAGAGGGGGATGCCGACTTAATGATTACAAAGATGAGCGAAGATGGTGATATTCTGTGGGCAACGACCTTCGGCGAACCCGAGGTGATCGAGATGGGTTCTGCGATCTGTGAAACGAAAGACGGCGACTACATCATCGTTTTCGATCGAACAGCTGATTTATACAATTCTCCTTCTGAGGTGGTTTTGATGAAATTGGATGCCAACGGTGAGGTCGCCTGGGAGAAGGTTGTTACCAGCGGCCAGCATTTTATGATCCGAAGTGTGCTTGAACATCCAGACGGCGGCTACCTCATGGCTGCCTCAAGCTATGAAGGGGAAAGGGCTGACATCCTGGTGATTAAAATGGATGCTGACGGCAACGTGGCGGAATAGGGGGTTAGATTTCATGCCACTTCATTCGAGCAGCCCATCAAATCGATGGGCTGCTCAACTTTTTCCATTGGTGAAATTTCAAGAATACCCCTGAATGTTATAATCCAGAAAGGAATAAATAATAGAATTATTTGGAAAAATAATGCCCCATAGACCCCATTTTCTCATCATTGGAAGTTTCATCATCATCAGTATGTCAGGGTGCAACCAGCTGATCAACCCACCCGATAGCGAAGCTAAATCTATTGCAGCAAACAGCGAGACAGCCACCCTGACACCAGATGGGGCAGATGATTCATGGGTAAGGATCTTTGGGAACGGGTATGAGAGCTCGGGCGCGGGTGTAAGACAAACGGAGGATGGGGGATACTTAATTGTGGGGGGAACCAGCCCAGAACAGGAATCGGAAGCTTTTGGGGGGGTGATGCTGCTAAAGACTGACGCATCTGGAGAGAAATTGTGGCAAAAGACCTATGGAGGAGAAGGGTACGATGCCGGATGGGCAATCAGCCCTGCACATGGGGGGGGATACATACTTGCCGGGACAACTACCTCCTACGGCGCCGGAGGAAGAGATGCATACCTAATCAAGGTGGATGAAGACGGAAGCAAGATTTGGGAAAGGACTTTTGGGGGAAGCTTGGATGAATCAGTTTTGATGGCCCAGCAAACGGAAGATGGGGGGTATTTCCTGGTGGGGAACTGTGTTGACCCCAAGGATTTTATCGCCGACCCAGGAAGCGCGGGGTACGGCGGTTTCGAGGGCCGGAGCAACATCTACGTAGTGAAGACGGATGCGGAAGGGAATGAGGTTTGGTCGAAAACACTGGAAAGTGAATTCAACATACTGACCACGGCCGGGGTCGAAGCCCCGCAAGGCGGGTACTACGTCTTGGGCACAAAGGTTTATTTCCCGGAGGAAGGTGACGACCTCCTCCTGGTGATGCTGGATGATGAAGGGCAAGAGGTATGGTCTCGGACATGGGAGGAAGGGACTATGGGGGGGTATGAGATGATCCTTGATTCAGATGGTAATCTCATCATCACAGGTCTTATCAGGGTGACTGATGACAGCGATACGGATATCTTTGTATTGAAGATCGATCCTATGGGGGATGAAATATGGCAGAGAGAATTCGGTGATGAGGAGCTGTATGATATCGGCCGCGATATCATAGAGAGTGATAAGGGGGACTATATCGTTTTAGTGGACAGGCTTATCAACTTTTACGTTTCCGGCGACACTACTTTACTTATGGGAATCAGCAGAGAAGGGCAACAACTGTGGGTAAACGAGTTAAAAACCGATTATTCAGTAAAGTCCGGCAACCTGCTACAAGATAGGGAGGGGAATATTCTGCTTGCCGGAGCGACCATCGATGATAATGGGCGGTTCTCAACAATTCTCGTAAAAACAAATATTTTCGGCAATGTGAGTGAATGACCTGTAAGCGGGTCGGATGGAGATATAAAATGAAGATGTCCTCTATACGCGTGCGACTGCCCGCCAGTTACGCTTTGATTGCTTTGCTGACAATGGGGGTGTTAGGGGGTATCTTGTTTTTTTCCTTGCAAAACTTCTACAAGCTACAGGAACGAAGCTATCTGGAAAACAGCGCAGCTTTGATGAACCCGGGAATCGCCAAGGTAATGGAGGCGGGTGAGTCTTCGCAGACATTGCAGGGCTACATCCACAGCCTATCGTTCCTGATCCAGGCCCGTATCCGATTAATCGATCCCGAGGAAAATGTGGTGGCCGATTCTGGATCCCTCCAAACGCAGTCTTTTATCTATACCAACCTGACACCTTACGGGATGGGCGCTGAAGTGCTGCACGAAGGGCGGACAGACCGGTATATTTTTAATCTGACCCTCAAAGTGGCCGATGAGAACCAAGTTTTAGGCACGCTAGGAGAAAACACTGTATTATTATCCCAACTGCCAACTGAAAACACCCTGTTTGGTTTTGGGTTGGGAAGCATGGAATCCCTGTCCCCACAGCACACCGACCAGGTGATTCGCATGCCGGTCTACAGCTCGACAGGCCAACCGCTAGGGACGCTGGAAGTGTCGGAAGGGCTGGCATTTGGCAGAACAATCATCGAAAACGTCGCCCGCGCCTGGATGATCGCGGGACTCGTGGCTGTAGTGGTGGCAGGAACGACAGGTTGGATTGTCAGCCGCCGATTGGTATCTCCCCTTACAGATCTAATCGAAACAACACAACAGATGTCCGGGGGCGACCTCTCCGCCCGGGTCAAGATCGAGACACGGGATGAGTTGAACGTGCTGGGGGAATCATTCAATGCCATGGCGGAGCAGGTCGAAGATACAGTCACGACGCTACGGCGGTTCGTGGCAGACGCGGCCCACGAACTTCATACCCCAATTACGACTCTGGGCGTCAACCTGGAACTGGCCAGCGAGGAAGACCAGGACCTGCACAAGTACCTGGAGAACGCACAAAACCAGACAAGGCGCATGCAGACACTCGTCGACAATTTGCTGGACCTTTCGCGGATAGAAGCAGGAAATATGGAGCCAACAACTTTTTCTCTCGGCAAGCTGGTGGAGGAGATCGAACAAAAGTACGCAGAAGAAGCCGATTCGCAGGGGATATCACTCAGGCTTGAGATAGATACCCCCAAAGGGGAAGATCAGATCTACGGCGATTTGAACAAGGTGCGGCGCGCCATCGATAACCTGGTGGATAATGCGCTGAAATTTACAGACAAGGGAGGGGAAGTAAGGCTGCGGCTTGAAGACTATGATGGGGTGCCCTGTCTCACGATCCGGGATACGGGTATTGGGATCCCTGCCGAAGATATGGCCAACATTTTCCAGCGATTCCACCGGGGGCGAAACGCTTCTTCTTACCCGGGGAGCGGTCTGGGGCTGGCAATCGTGAAAGCGATCTTCGACCAGCACCAGGCGGAAATCGAGGTGCTCAGTGGGGGGAACGGGACAAGGGTAAGGGTGACCTTCAAAAGATAGATATGAAAAGGATCGCAGCTTAGCGAACCTGTACGATCACCTCGATTCTACTCCAATGGGGGCCAAACGGGATTCAATCTCCAGGCGGTGTTTTTCGAGGAAGGGGGGCAAGACCAGCTTTTCACCCAGCGTGTGTGGGGCTTCATCGATGGCGAAGCCGGGGCCGTCTGTGGCAATTTCGAATAAGATTCCATTGGTCACGCGGAAGTAAATCGACTGGAACCAGAAACGGTCGATCAGACCACTGACTTGAAAGCCTGCGTTAGATAAATGCACATGCCACTTTTCCTGCGTTTCAGCGTCGGAGACGCGGAAAGCGACATGGTGTGTGCCGCCTGCCCCCAAACGGCTGCGCCTTTCATGGGGCTGCTCAAGCAACCAGACTTCGGATGCGGGGCCGCCGTTTTTTCTGGTGGTGTAGATGAAGGCATTGGATTTTTCATCGATCCACTTTGCATTCACGCGCTCTTCGAAATTGAGGAAATCTTCGAAAACCCCGGCAAGCCGGTGAATGGATGGAAGGGAGAGGATTACGCTGTTGAAGCCCCGCAGGGCGTATTCGTCTGGGATGTCGGGGCGCGGCCAGATTTCCCCTTCGAATTCGGCTCCGAGGTCATTGACGAAATATAAACGCTGGCCTTCAAAGTCTTCGAAGGGCAGGATTTGGCGTCCGGCGAAACCGGTGATGTCACCCCGTTTGATACCGTATTCATCGAGACGACCCCTCCAAAAGGCCAGGGCATCCTGGCTGCCGACACGGAATGCTGTGCCTGCGATGCTGTCTGTGCCGCGGACGTTCGGCCCGATATTGGGCCAATCGAAAAAGGTGATATCGGTGCCTGGACTGCCCAATTTATCGGCGTAAAAGAGGTGGTAAGCGGAGACGTCGTCCTGGTTGACGGATTTCTTTACGAGGCGCAGTCCTAAAACCCGGGTGTAAAAGTCCAGGTTTTCTGCGATTCTGGCGGTGACCGCGGTAACGTGGTGGATTCCGGTAAGCTGCATATACGGTGTTCCTCTCAACAGTGTGTGAATATTCTGACGGGCTGCGTCAGGTAATTCTTACCAATTTTGTCTGAATAATGGCAAGGGTGTTCTATCAGCCATTATGTGTTCGAAATTAGAGTATCCACAAAATATTACTTGAAAGGAATTTTCGGAACACACAACATGATATATAGTATGATTAGGTAGAAGCCAAGTATTTTCGATCGTTAAGGCGACGATATTTCCCTAGTAAAATTGGGAGCAGCAGAGGAAGAGTGATGTTTGTTAATATGAGAAAATTCAATGGGATTACCAATACCACATATCTGAGCTTCTTATTCATGGTAATGCTTACGATCTTCATTTCGGGCTGCAACATGCCAGGCGACCAGGCAGCAACCGTTCCACCTACCACTTCCATGACAGTGAGCGTGAATACGGCAACGGAATACCATTCTGGACCTGGAGCGGACTACAAACTTCTGGGGACACTCAATCCAGGACAGGAAGCGGAAGTCGTCGGGCGAAATTCACAAGGCGATTTCCTGGTGATCCGGGACCCTGCCAATCCAGCCGTCTTGGGATGGCTGCCCAGCGGTAATACCATCGTCTCAGGCGATCCTGCCGGTATCCCGGTGATCCCTACGCCAACATCCGCTCTGCCAGTTGGCGGGTGCCCTTCACCTGTCGGTGGTGGGCCGACACCAGTGACCTGCCCGACAGAGGTCAGTTCAGCACCATCAGGGAGCGGCTGTCCGTCACCTGTGGGCGGGGGGCCGACGCCGGTGACATGCCCGACGGAGGTCAGTTCGGCACCATCAGGAAGCGGCTGTCCGTCACCTGTGGGCGGGGGGCCGACGCCGGTGACTTGCCCTACAGAGGTCAGTTCAGCACCATCCTGGAGCGGCTGCCCATCGCCTGTGGGCGGGGGACCGACACCCGTCACATGTCCGTCGGGGAGCTACCCACCCTCGTCAGGAAGCGGATGCCCGTCACCTGTGGGCGGGGGACCGACACCGGTGACATGTCCGTCGGGGAGCTACCCACCCGCGTCAGGAAGCGGCTGCCCGTCACCTATCGGTGGGGGACCGACACCGGTGACATGTTCATCAGGGAGCTACCCACCCTCGTCAGGGAGCGGCTGCCCATCGCCTGTGGGCGGGGGACCAACACCGGTCAGCTGCGACCCCGGTATCGACCCGTACCCGCCATCGGGGAAAGCAACTCCGGTGCCGTGATTTTTTTTGGTACGCTACACAGCGTAGTCTGCGAGATGTTTTATCGGAAATTGATAGATGATAGGGCTGGCGTGGAAAGCCACCAATTCAACTCAAGGCATCCCGAAGCTTTTTGACCCCCTCGATCAATTCATCCGGACCATAATAGCTGAAAGATAAGCGAGCATAATCACGCAAACCGTTTTCGCTGGAAAACAAAGCCCCCTGACGGATATCCACGTCCAACACCTGCATTTTAGGACGCAATTCAGCAAGATCGACCCCATGTAGACGCAGCCAAAAGAAGAAACCGCCCTGCGGGAGGGTGTATTCGGCCTGGGGGAGGTATTGGCGCAAGGCTTCGTCCAGGACATTCAAGCGGTGGGCGTATACCGTACGAAGGCGAGTGATGTTCTGGGCCAACCCACCAGACTCGATCAGGGGGCGTATAAGCGCGGACATGAAGGGATTCATGCCCCCACCGCTGTCCAATAAGCCGCAACCAGCTAATTTATTTATGACATTTTCGTGCGCATGGATCCATCCCAAGCGCAGACCGGGGGCGAGAATTTTCGAGAATGAATTGACAGATATGATTTGTTCTGCGGATTCGGCGTGGACAGCGATGGACTGGGGCGGGATTTGGTTGTAGTGCAATAGATGATAGACCTCATCAGCGATGACGAGGAAACCATGCTGCTGCGCCAACTCGACCAACTGATGGCGTCTATCCTGGGAAAGGGAAAGACCACTGGGATTTTGGAAGGTTGGAATGGTGTAGAGGAACCTGGGTGTATATTCGGATAACTTCGCTTCGAGCATTTCGACGTTCAAGCCGCTGGAATCCATCGAGATAGGAACAACTTCCAACCCGTGGTCTGCGAAGATACGCAAGGCCAGGAAATAGGTCGGTTCTTCAACGAAGATGAGATCGCCGGGATGGGTGTAAAGCGTGCAGAGGAGATCGAGCGCCGAGGAGACGCCTGTGGTGATGAACAGTGATTGGGGGTCAACTTTATGGCCATAGATTGCCGCCAGGAAGTCACTCAGGGCATGGCGGAAGAAACCATCCCCTTGTTCGAAACCGTACTGTAAGGAGCGGGGATCGTCTAGGGTGAAATGCGTTTGAGCAGATTGGCGGAGGAAATCGAGAGGGAGTAAATTGAGGTCGGGGTTGCCCATGCCGAGGTCGATGAACCCCGGGGGGAGAGTGATCTGGGTGATTGGGACTTCGGACATGGGAGAAGTATACTCGATTGATGCGCTCCACATCTGATTAAGTCGTTAAAAAAAACAGCACTAAGTCGGGGTGGATTGAGGAGGGTTGGAGGTGGAATCCAGTATCCACGAGGGCTGTGATGATAGACAAAGTGCTGTAGCAGTATTATATCCTGACTAACATCAAAATGACCTTACAGAGTTGTTATGACATTTAGGACGGGGGGTTTACGATTTATTAAGGCGCATCTATTATCACAACTCTGCTCTATAGGGGGGATTGGCGAAAGTTGAAATCACAGGATCAGCTCAGACTCACCCTGATTTTTTCAAGGTTTTCTTTTGCCTTGGGGGCATTTGCCAGAAAGCCTGAAATGGTCTCGCAGCCATATTCATCACAATAGGCACAGTTTTCAACGCCCCTTTCAACAGCACAGCGCCGGACTTCACATTGGTCTGTGTATTGAATCTTCACGCCGTCACTCAAGCATCCGGTGCAGCGGCTTTGTTCCGCGGTGTAGTCGAGGTTATATTGTTTCTTGGCCTCATCTGCCATCTTCTGCAGAGCTTCGAGGTCGTTATTTTGGGTGGCGATGTAGGCACCACACTTTGTGCATTCCAAGCCACATTTGGCAATCATTATTTCTGTCATCGTTTTGTCTCCTCTAGAAAATATGTTCTAGATTATTATACAATATTTTCCTAATTTGACAAGTAAAAAGGATTGGTTCAGTCGTTTGATGGGACATTCTTTTATTATTTTTTATCAATTATTTTTTAGAGTATAGTAAAAACCCCAACCCCCTGGCCCCCTTCCCCAGCAATTAGGGAACCGGGCGATTATACTCATGCTCAACCGGGGAAAGAGGATGACAATGACCAACAAACAGGTCATTGTTTAAGAGAATGCCGACGGCATTCTCTACAGGGCCGGGAGGGGGCTACGGCCCCCTCCAACATCGAATGTCCCTCCCCCGCAAAATACGTGCAGATGATTTTATTGCCCTATGGAGAAATGATTAGTAATGTATGATTGAGTTTCAATCTCTTATGAAAGTAATTTGTTCATCATCTGACCATAGTTTGTTTTGTTTGGACTATTGTTTGAAGGTGAGGAAGTATATAAAATTAAGACGCATGTCAGATGATTTATTTATATACGATACTGAAAAGTTGGATTTTTAAAAATACGGCTGGTAGAAGAAGGTCAATGCCATTACAATTGGGAGTCTCCATCCGGACATTATCTATGGAAATCCTTTAGGAGTGAGAAGCAATGTCAATTAATCTAATCCAATTATGGGCTGAAGAAAACCCGAGCCTGGCTTTCGGCGCGGCTGTGCTACTGAGTATTGCGGTCTTCTTTATCGTCCGGCTGATCCTCGGGCGAGGCCTGACGTATCTCGCTTCCCGCACGGAGACGAAATTCGACGATATCTTTGTAAAAGCGCTGCATCCTTTCAGAGTGGCTTGGGCTGCCCCCTTGATTGTACTGTATTCGTTCGCTTATTTACTCCCAGCATATGAAGACATCATCAAGCAGGTGACCCTGTTCCTCATCCTGTGGGTGATGGTTTTCACCGTCCATTCCCTGCTGAATGCCGGGAATAAGATCTATGAAAGCAGCCCGTCTTTCACAGGTGTATCCATTATGGGGTATCTGGATATCGTGAAGCTGCTGGTCATCCTTATCGGTATCATCTTGAGCATCTCGTTGTTCACCGGTGAGTCGCCCATCGTGTTATTATCCGGGCTGGGCGCGGTCACAGCGGTCTTGCTGCTGGTCTTCCGGGATACGATCCTCTCCCTGGTGGCCAGCATCCAGATATCGGCCAACGACCTGCTGAAGGAAGGCGATTGGATCGAGGTGCCGAGCTACAACGCCGATGGGGACGTCATCGACATGAGCCTGCATTCTGTGAAAATCCAGAACTGGGACAAGACCATCACGGTGATCCCCACGTATAAGTTCACGGAGGTGGCCTTCAAGAACTGGCGGGGGATGGAAGAGAGCGGCGGTCGGCGAATCAAGCGGGCTATCAACCTCGACCTGCACAGCATCAAGTTCTGTACGGATGAGATGCTGGAACGGTGGAAAAGGATCGAGTTAATCCGCCCATACCTGGAAGAAAAAGAAGCTGAAATTGCGGCTTACAATAAGGAAAGAGGGATCGACTCAACGGTGACGGTCAATGGACGCCAACTCACCAACGTGGGTACGTTCAGGGCGTACATCGAGGTGTACTTGAAAACGAAAAATGAAATCTACCAGAAAGGGATGACATTCCTGGTGCGGCAACTGGCACCAAACCCCAAAGGGCTGCCCATCGAAATCTATTCGTTTACGAAAACCACCGATTGGCTGGCGTATGAAAAAATCCAGGCAGACATTTTCGACCACTTACTGGCAGCCGCAAGGGAATTCGACCTGCTGGTGTTCCAGGAAGCCACACAGATCGACACGATAAAATTCGTATCGGCTTTGAAAGCGGAGATGAAATAATCGCAGCAGGAAAGAAATCTCACCAGGGGAAGTAAACAAGTGAAGCCGTAGTGAGTGTGTTAGAAAGGGCGAGTAACTCAGCGTATTTTCTTTGATTGGGAGAGGAATCCATATAGAATGACCACCACGCAAGAAAGGAGTAAGACGCCTAAACTCCTCATCCACGCGGCACTCGTGGTTGCCCTGGGGATCATGGGCGATTCCTTGATGTACAGCTTGCTCCCCCTGGAAGCAGGAGACCTGGGCATTCCCCTGACCCTGGTCGGCTTACTCCTCAGCGCCAACCGGCTCATTCGTCTGGTCTCCAACACCTGGGCAGGGCTGGCCTTCGAACGTTGGGGGCCGCGCCTCCCCTTCGTCTGTGCAGCTATTCTGGCCTTAATTACAACCAGCTTATACGGCACAGGGTGGGGGTTCGTGGTCTTTTTCCTCGCCCGGGTGGGGTGGGGGATAGCCTGGTCGGCCTTCAGGCAGGGTGGATACCAAGCTGTGTGGGCTGCGCCTGAAAACATCAAGGGACGTTTAATGGGGATCTTTTGGGGGATTGTGCGGGTGGGCAGTGCGGTAAGTGTCGTCCTTGGCGGATTCTTTTACGACCAGTTCAGCTATACAGCGGCGGTGGGTGCTGTCGCCATCCTGACTGCATTGTCTATCCCTGCTGCGCTGGCAGTGCGCTGGCCAAAGACTCAATTTGTGCCAAAGGAAGAACGCACTACCGCACTTGAGGGTTTGAAACTCGCCTTGAAAACAGCCCCACGCCGGTGGATCTTGACGGTGGGATTCATGGACACGCTTTTCGAGGGAATGCTCGTCTCGACCCTTTCCCTGTACTTGTTCAACCGGCTGGGGACCAGGATTGAGGATTCTCTGTTTGGTATCGGGACACTGGCAGGGACATTGATTGCTGTAAGATATATTTCCAACATTTTATTTTCCCCCGTCCTCGGCTCGATATCCGATAAGGTCGGCCAGGCAGGAATGCTTATTATCTTATCGGTGATTTCCCTGGGGGGAATCTCCGGGTTGGTATCCCTGAACGGCACCTGGATGGTCACCTGCCTGATCCCCGTTTTCATGTCTGGGGCGGGGATCTTTGCCACGATGAATGCAGCCTCCTGTGAACTCGGAGAGCAAACCGAACGCCCTCACCTTTTCGTAGGCGCGTTCTCGACGGCGATCGATGCGGGAGCGGCGGTCAGCCCTTTGCTTGCGTTCAGCATCGCTGAGATATTTGGATTCGAAACGCTTTACCTTTTCGCGGTAAGCTTGCTGGTGATTGCCTGCGTGCGTTTCTGGCAAACGATGAAGGTTTGATACAATTCTGCTGTGATAAACACCAGGGAGAAGACCCATGAGTAAAGACTCCGACCTGCCACGCTGGGATTTAGGCAACGTATATCCCGGCCTCGATTCGCCTGAATTCAAAGAGGCTTTCCAGACTCTTGGGGAGATGCTGGATGACCTGGATGAATATATCTACGGACAGAATATCGACCCTACAAAAGCCATCCAGGAGAGCGACTCTGCCAGGCTGGCGAGCATCATCGAGGGATTCATCGATCAAATGAATGCGGCCTGGAACCTTTCTGAAACCCTGCGCGCTTACATCAATTCGTTCGTATCCACCGATTCTTATAACGAGACAGCCCTCAAGGCCATGTCTGAGTGGCAGAAGTATAACGTGAAGCTGAACCTGCAGAGGAAAAGCATCTTCAGGGGATGGGTGGGGAAATTGGAAGACCGGCTTCCCGAAATCCTGGAAAACAGTGAGATTGCCCAGGCGCATTCCTTTTTCCTCAGCGAAAGCATCCAGCAAAGCAAGTATATGATGAGTCCAGCGGAGGAAGAACTGGCCGGGGAATTATCTTTGAGCGGCATCCGGGGGTGGGAGAAACTCCAACGCACGATCACAACCCAATTAAATTGGGAGATCAAGAACGAAGATGGGGAGATCGAAAAGATGCCTATCACGGCAATCCTTAACCTGCGTTCACATCCCAACGAAGTGATGCGGCGGTGGGGCTACGAAGCCGAACAGGCGGCCTGGAAATCTGTCGAAAACCAGCTAGCGGCCTGCATGAATGGGGTCAAGGGCAGCCAAAACACACTCAACACCCGGAGAGGGCGTGAAGATCCAGTGCACTTCTCTATCGACCTGTACCGGATCGACCGGATGACGCTGAACGCCATGCTGGGGGCGATGAAGGACTCTTTCCCTCTATTCCGGAAATATTTCCAGGCCAAGGCGAAGCAACTGGGGAAGAAACGATTGCCGTGGTGGGACCTGTTTGCCCCCCTGGGAAAAACAGAGCGGGTTTATTCCTATGATGAGGCGATGGAATTCGTGCTGGATAATTTTGCCAAATTCTCCGGGGACCTGGCCGACTACGCCAAAAGAGCATTCGATAACAACTGGATCGACGTGGGGCCGCGGGATGGGAAACGCGCGGGGGCTTTTTGTATGTACGTACCAGGGGTGAGGGAGTCCAGAATTCTTACGAACTACGATGGGAGTCTGGATGGAATCTTCACCGTCGCTCACGAATTGGGGCACGGTTATCACAACGAGTGCCGGGCGGGGAAGACGATGCTGCAGCGAGATACGCCGTATACCCTGGGGGAAACCGCCTCGGTGATGTGCGAGACCATCGTGACGGAAGCGGCGATCAAAGAAGCGAGCGATGAGGATGAAAGACTCGCCATCTTGGAGACTTCATTAATCGGCGACAGCCAGGTGGTAGTGGATATCTACTCACGTTACCTCTTCGAGAAAGAGGTCTTCGAGCGCCGGGCGCAGGCGGACCTATCTGCGGAGGAATTGTGTGAAATCATGGAGAGGGCGCAGAAGGAGACTTACGGCGATAGCGTGGATGAGGATACCCTGCACAAGTATATGTGGACGTGGAAACCGCACTACTATATCCCCGGCATCTCATTCTACAATTACCCATACGCTTTCGGTTTGCTCTTCAGCACGGGCTTATACGCCATCTATAAGGAACGAGGGGATGCATTCATCCCAGAATATAGAGACCTTCTGGCTTCCACGGGGCAGGGCACAGCGGCTGACCTGGCAGCCCGCTTCGACTTAGATTTACGCAGCCCAGAATTCTGGGAAGGCAGCTTAGCGGTGATTGGCGAAAAGATCGAGCGATATGTGGAATTGTAATTAGGGATCAGTGGTCAGTGATCAGTGATTAGTAATAAGTAATCAGTGACCGGTAATCAGTAGTCAGGGAATTTCCTCGAGGGATTTTTAGAATATTCAGCGCTAAAGGAAAAAGAAAAAAGCATTGGGATTTGCTGCGTATAGCCAACTCCTCCCAATGATTTATTTTAATATAAAATTATTCTTTTTCTTCTTCTTCAGGCTGGTCGCCTCTCATGCGGTTCATTACACGCACGACGATGAAGAGGGCAAAAGCAACGATGAGGAAATTGACGAGGGCGTTGACGAAGAGGCCGTAGTTGAGGGTCACCGCCCCGGCCTCTTGGGCGAGGGTAAGAGAGGTATATGGGCCAGCAGGGACACCCTCTTTGAGGGCAACGAACAATTCAGAGAAGTCAGCGCCGCCAAGAAATAAACCGATGGGGGGCATGAGGATATCGTTCACCAGGGAATTCACGACGGCGGAAAATCCGGCACCCAGGACGATACCCACGGCCATATCCAGCATATTCCCTTTCATGGCAAATTCTTTAAACTCTTTTAACATCTTCATCTCCTTCTAAATATCGATATTCCATCAATCGTATAAAAAAGCTCTGAATTTTATTATCCCTGATTATCGAAATTACGCAAGCCTCAATCGATATCTACCAGGCAGCGGCTATCCTTCCACCCGTAGCCAACGGCCAGATAATTGCCCCCAGCTATTTCGAAGACCTTCTCACCGATGCATTCCCCGCCGAGTTTTTCGTAAAACTGGCGGTAAGGGCTGTCTTTGAAAACCCATACGAGCAGGGAAGTGGTCCCTTTATCGAGTAACCTGGCGACAGCTGCCCGGAATAATTTCGTGCCGACCCCCATCCGCTGATAGGCTTCCAGGATGTAGAGGACACGTATTTCACCTAGATAGCCTTTGATGCCCTCACTCGAGCGACCGCCACCAGTGAAGCCAACGATTTCACCGTCTGAATTTTCTGCCACAAAGAGGAAGTTCATCCCCCTGGACTGTAACAAGCCTTTTTCCCACATGGCAGCCCGGCTCTCTGCCGAGAGGCCTGCCAGCACGCCGGGAGGGAGGATATCTGCGTAAGAAGAGCGCCAGGCAGAGACGTGCACCTCGGCGATGGCGCGGGCATCTTCAGCGGTCGCTTCACGGATGGTAATCTCATCAGGCATGGGGTAAGTATAACTTCTTTAAAGTTCAGATTCCAGGCTAAAATGAGAAGATGATTTCTAGAATCAGAGCGGTGAGAGGATTTCTTCTCTCATTACAGCCAGTCATTAGAAAGCAACAATCGGGGAATATCCCTTGTATTAATCTCATGAGTATAAAAAAATTATGACGAAAATTTGCAAACAACAAGCGTTTTTCCGCATACTCATTCCATCCATGATTTTAATACTCATCCTCATGGCGTGTAGGGAAACGGTCCCACAAAGGGATGATAACGAGGGGTTAGCTGAAACGCCGCCTGGAAGGAGCGTCAGGCTGGCTTTGTGGCTGGCGAAAAAGGAGGAGTTAATCGCTCATGCAGATGCGGATTATGATTTGGTCATGACGGGGTGGATAGAAGCCTCAGAAGAAGCGGCACTCCGGGGAGAAAACCCTGCGACAAAACTGCTGGCCGGGCTGACCCACACCTGGATATTCGACGATCCGGGATGGCTAGAATTCCTCATCACTGTAGCAAACAACGGGGATGCCGATGGCCCCCTGCAGATCACTAACGACATGTACCTGATGTTCGACGATGACGGGGATGGAAGCCTCGACCGGAAGTGTTCTCCGCCGGGGTGGGCGCAAATCTACGCCATGGACCCAAGACATCCCGGCTGGCGGGACCTAATCACAGCGTTCTATAATAATACAGCCGGACAAGCCCAACATGACGGCATAATTATTGACATGGTGGATGCATATCCCTTTTGTGATGGGGCTTGGTCGAGCGGCGCAGCGACTCCCATCGATGCCACAGCGTGGGTATCTGCGCAGACCGAACTGCTTGAACTGATCCAGGCGGTGGTCCCGGCGGACAAGTGGATGGTGGCGAATGCGGGGTGGGATTTCCCGGAGGGCTCCCCATTCCCGGCATATTTGAACGGCTACGTCTTGGAGAATTTCCTGGGGGAATGGGGATCGAATTTAGCAGAAGGGCTGGCTTCAGCACAACGGGCATTGGAAACGACGAAGGAACCTCATCTGGTGATTTTGGCCGTGGATACGGATGATACGGGGGACATTTCCTGGCCGCGTTTCCGGATGGGGATGGCCGCCAGCCTGTTAATGGATAACACCTATTTCGCTTTCGATTTCGGGGCACGCGACCACGGTGGGGTCGATGGATGGTGGTTCCCTGAATACTATGGAGCCGATTTAGGGGATCCGTTGGGGTTGTATACTTATGAGAATTCCCTGTACCGCCGGGATTATACGGGCGGCATTGTCCTCATCGCT
Source organism: Anaerolineales bacterium (assembly GCA_050115475.1). Lineage (GTDB taxonomy): Bacteria > Chloroflexota > Anaerolineae > Anaerolineales > UBA11579 > JASFQL01. The sequence goes on along the minus strand of JASFQL010000012.1, from coordinate 47,978 downwards.
GCGGGACAAGCTGCACAGGTCTCACTCGATATACCATATCGGGATATTTTTACAGGAGAAAGCGGGATGACATTCACCGTGTATCAAGACGATGCCAGGATCCTGGTTCCGATTGGGGGAGAGTGACGAAGAAGCCTGAGAAATTAAATTTTCACAGGGACAGGTTTTCAAACCTGTCCCTACGGATAGGTCCCTTTATCTACGAGAAGAAAAGCATCACGACGGCGCCGGCGATGATGGGCGCTAACAGCCCTAATCCCCAGCGAATGGCAGCAAAGCGCCAGCCCATAAAGGGCAGCTCGAAGGTAACCGTCAGCAGCGCAACAGCCGCCCAACCGGTCACAAGGGCTACGGCAGGGGCGAGGCCTGCGCCTTGCGAGTAGATGACGGCGATGAGGGGGAAGACCACGTAAGGCCCCCCCGGAAGCAGCATACCAATCGCTTCGGCGAGAAATAATCCCCCCCAGCCGGAATCAGGGCCGAGGTACTTGTGAACCAGATTCTGAGGGGAGAGCACATTGACGAACCCGACGATGATAAATGCCAGAACAAGGACCCAGAAATTGCGTTTGAGAGTCTCCCATCCCTGGACGGCCCCTCGTCGATAACTGCCATCTTTCTTCGCCAGAGCGAAAAGGAAAAGGGCGGCGGCAATGACCCATAGAATAACCGTGGCCGTGGTCATGAGGATCCAGCCCCCTGGCGGATGGCTTCCAGTCGATGCCCGAATAACTTCTCAGCCAGGTATCCCAATAAAGGCGGCAGGGCAAAGGTCACCAGGAATCGGAAGAGGGTCAGTTGAGAGCCGAGGAGGGCAAGCTCCAGCGGTAATCGCGAAAACGCCCAGAGATTCTTGGCGGTCACGAAAGCGACCAGGGGTCCCAGACCAGCCCCGGTTTGGAGGAGAACGGCTGTAATGGGGTAATAGACGTAGGGTCCGCCGGGCATCAATCCCCCGCCCAAACAGGCCAGGGCGATCCCTTTCCATCCGCTCGAAGCGCCTATCCACCTGGTGATCAACTCCCTGGTCGCCAATACCTGCACCAATCCGGCGACAAGAAAAGCGGCAACCAGCAAAGGAACGACACTCAAGAGGATGTCCATCCCTGTGGCAAACCCTTCCAGAACCGTTTCGGGACCTTTAAGATGCCAGGTCAGTCCTGCAAGGAGTACGGCAACAAGCAGGAGGAATAAGGGGGTACGGTCACGCATGTTTCTTAATCTTTAATATTTCCCTGGCTTCGTCGGGTGCGGCCACCTGGCGCCCAAATTCATGAACCAGTGAGACGGCTTTTTCTACGAACTGGGCGTTGCTTTGAGCGAGGACGCCCTTTTTCAAATAGAGATTATCTTCCAGCCCCACGCGGATATGGCCGCCCATCTGAATGGCTTTAGAGATAATGGTATCTTGAAGCCTGCCAACGCCTAAAGCCGACCATCGAGCCTTGTCAGGCAATTGCTTCGCCATAAATTCAAGATTTTCTATCGTTCCCGGGATGCCCCACTTGACCCCCATGCAAAGCTGGAACCAGGGCGGTTCATCGATAAGACCTTTGTCGATGAGATCAACGGCCTGGGCGATGTGACCGGTATCGAAGACCTCGATCTCCGGTTTGACGCCAGCCGCCTGCATCCTGGCAGCCGCATCCAATCCCCAGGCAGGTGGATTGGTGAAAATGCGATCCTGGAAGTTCAGCGAGCCGACATCGAAGGAACAAATTTCAGGATGCAATGACATGGGCGCCAAGCGTTTTTCGATCATCTCCATATCATCCCCCTGGATAAATTGTCCGCTGGTGGTCAGATTCAAGAGAATGTCCGACTCGCTGCGGACACGTTCCACGACTTCCTGGAATAATTCCAATTGGTGCGAAGGTTCGCCGGTTTTGGGATCGCGCACGTGGATATGGGCGATGGCTGCCCCAGCCCGCCAGGCATCCAGGGCGGAATTGGCAATTTCCTCCGGGGAGTAAGGGACGGCCGGATTGAGGTCTTTTGTTGGTCTTGAACCGACCAGGGCCACGGTGATGATTACTTTTTCCAAAGTTTATACTCCAAAGTAAGCGTAAAAAAATAGCGAAGGAAGGTGATAGGCTCTTTAATTCTTGAAAAACACACCATCCTATCCAATTTCAGGGTGTTTATCCATGAGTGTATCATAGTATAATTACAAATACTAAAACTGAATAACGCATAAATTGCGACCATTTCACAAGGCTTAAACGGTGTGATTCTACCTGAATAGGTTGTGTGGCCTTGACACAGTGGAAACGAAACAAACGGCAAGCGGCAATGTTTCGTTTTTTTGTTAACTGGGGATTCGTTTACAGGAGGAAAATGTGAACAGGAAAGTAATTCTATTTATCTTATGTTTTGTTCTCGGGGCTGTATTTTTTCTCGTTTCTTGCACGGGAACGACAGCCCCAACAGAGGATACCAGCCCTGAGCCGACATTGCCCCCTTCACAGACCACAGCACCGCCAAGCGAACTACCGCTCCCTGAACCTGAAGTCGTAGATATTTACAATCACGAGCAAGATATGACCCTATTTGGCGAGGACAGCAACAATTTAAATTCACAGGCAGCAGACATGTTGGGCGCTTCTTTAGCCGTGGGGGATTACAACGGCGATGGAATCAAGGATATCCTTACGGGTGCCAGTGGGGCAGACGGCCCGAATAACTCCCGCGACCACGCCGGAGAAGCTTACGTTGTGTTTGGGAAAAGCGATCTTCCTTCCCAAATCGACGTGGCGGGGATTGAAGGTCCACAGCCAGATATCCGTATCTATGGAGAGGAATTAGGTATCGCTTCCAGCTTATACATCGCCGGGGATAGTATGGGTGAAGTCATTACGATGGGGAACCTGGATGGAGACCCCTACGACGATCTCATTGTTGCTTCCTCATTGGCTGACGGCGAAGGGAATTTATTGCCCGATTCAGGCGCTGTCTATATCATCTTCGGGCGATCCCAAGAGGAGTGGGATCTTCTGCGTCCCTCTCCTGAAGAACCAGTTATCTTCGATGCGGCCGGAGAAGCCGGGCCTGCGCCTGACGTCGTCATCCACGGTGCAGACGAAGAGGATTTACTGGGGTGCGGATTGGCGACGGGGGATGTGGATGGAGATGGAACCGATGACCTATTCGTCGGCGCATGCTACGCCGACGGGGAAGGGAACGATACCAGCAATGCAGGGGAAAGCTACGTGTTTTTCGGCCGCCCGGCTGAAGATTGGAAGATGATGTCGCCGGTCGATCTATCAGCCTCCCCAGAGCTTGCCGACGTGACCATCTATGGGGCGGACGTGGACGACAAATTTTCAAGCGCCCTGGCGAGTGGGGAAGACCTGAACGGGGATGGGGTATCCGACCTGGCAATCGGCGCCTACCAGGGAGATGGAGAGGAAAACGGAAAACCTGACGCAGGAGAAGTTACCCTGTTCTTCGGGCGAGATAGAGAGGCGTGGCGAGCGATATCCCCTGTGGATCTATCCACGCAAAGTGCAGACGTAACCATTTATGGCGTGGACAGCGGAGACACCTTCAGCTCGCTTCTCGGATTAGGGATGGGCGACGCCAACGGTGATTCGTTTGGCGACCTGCTCATCGGTGCGCCCGGCGCAGGGGGAGTTGGCAACCTAAAAGCAGCCGCGGGAGAAGCTTACATCATCTTGGGGCGCCAAATCTGGATTACGCCGATGGACCTTTCAGCAGCCCCAGCAGATGCAACAATTTACGGCGCGGATGCGGGCGACAATCTGGGATCTTCAGTCTCCTGTGGGGATGTTGACGATGATGGAAGCGCCGACGTTCTCTTGGGGGCTACCGGCGGCGCAGGGCCGGGGAATACCCGCAATCAATATACAGGAGAGGCCTACGTGATCTATGGGCGAACGATCTCCACCGGCAGCGACATCGACCTGTCAGACCCGGATGCAGCTGGAATCACTATCTATGGGGCAGAAAGCTACGATTTTCTGGGGGCGGCGATCTCTTGCGGCGACGTAAATGGAGATCATGCGATCGATATTGTGGTGGGGGCGAACTACGCTTTCGGACCCAACAACACACGCCCGGAGGCTGGCGAAGTCTACGTGATTTATTGAGATTGAATGCAGTTGAAGGAAGGATTTTATAGTCAGTCAAATCAAAGGAGAGGTTTCTATATAAGGAGATAAAAAAATGGAAGTAAACTGCTCGTTAGGCTATCTTAACGGGCAGTTTTTTTATGGATTAGAAATTTTTTACAATCGGGGAGATGGAAATTGATGAAAAATGAATATCGACCGGCTGATAATGAATATTTAAGTTTATTGTGAGGGATGGTACTAATGGGCTAATCGGTATATAATTAGTCAATTTAGCATCATAAAAAAGAATAAGCCTTGGAGAAGCATTATGGCAGGACGTACTACCCTCGTTAACCGTCGCCGACTCAGTCGAGCATTTAAATTCCTCATCGCAATCATTTGGGTAAGCACCGCATTCAGTCCATTAATAGGCTCTCTGCCACCTGCCTACGCTCAAGATGATTTTGGATCCGAGGCGAGTTCAATCCCTTCAAATGATATTAACAGCGATCCATCCCCCGGAGACCCGCAAAGCTCCGGAGCTGTAAGATTTTTATTCCAACCTGCGCCCAGCGTAAGCGTGAACGTCCCCTCCGGCGTGATGCTGGGAAACGATTTCACTTTCACGATCGACTTCAGCAACACCAGCGGTGATATTGGTTATGGGCCTTACGTCGATATCATCCTGCCCCGCAACGGGGCCGACGGCGCGGCGGGTACGGATACACCAGATGGGGTCTTTTTCAATAATGCTTCCCAAGATGTGACCTACCAGGGCCTCTCCCTGGAGACCTACGACGCCGTCTTTCCCGCTCTTGACCCCGCCGACCCTGACTGCTACCCCGGCGGCGACGGGCGGATCGATCACCCTTACGCTCTGGATACGCTGGGTGAACCTATCCCCGTGTGCGGCACTCCTGGCGACCAACTCGTTATTGCCCTGCTTCCCTTCGGTTCTTTCACACAAGAGCAGTCTCCTGCTACCATTACTGTCGAGGCATCGTTGAGCGATCTGGCCGACCCCGGCACAGCGCTGGACATCGAGGCGCGGGGCGGTTTCCGGTACGGTGAAAATCCCCTGGACGACCCCTGCTGCGACCCGACGGTCATCATGGGCACCTGGTCGAGTTCGCCGGTCAGCCCAGTCTTGATGACGGTCTCGAAAGCCCAAGACCCTGCAGAGGGGGAGACTGCGACAGGTCCTAACTTCCCCCATACGTATACACTTACGGTCGACATCGCCGAGGGACAGACCATCAGCAACCTGGATGTGATCGATACCTTTGACGGGGAAATCACCTATTTGGGGGGGATCAGCGCCAGCCCCGCCTATGACTCGGCTTCGGGTGTCCCTGCAGTCGGGGCGACACCCGCCAACGGGGCGACGATGTCTTTCAGGTACAATTCGATCACCGGCGGGGCAGGGGATGACATCACGATCACGTATGATTTCTTTATCCCTCGAATCGACAACACATCCGGAGTCATCGTCCCGGCAGATACAGGGGCAGCAAACTCATCCGTCAACACGATAGACTCGACCGGGGATTGGGTGCCTATCGATGCGCGCGACGACGGCGACCTGGGCACACCCGGCATCCAACCCATCACCGTCACCGGCGGTCCCTGCCCGGTGTGCACGCCCTCGGTAACGGTCAGCGATCAGGCGATTGCGATCCAAAAAGGGCACATCCTCACGGATAATCCCCCTACGGGGTATTCACCGAGTGACGTTCTCACATTCACGATCGATTTCCAGATTTCGGATTATTTTGCCTTCCGGGACATCGTCATCACCGATATCATCGGCGACGGACACCGCCTGACAGGTACTCCAACGCTGACGTTGGTCGAACATGGGAGCACCTATACGACAGCAGCGTTCGATTCGAGCAATTATACGGTTTGGGAGTATTTTACAGGGGGCAGCGATGGGGTTCCTGCTCCAGCCCCCTATGAGGATGGAGATACGGTGATTGAATTCCGTGTATCCGATGAGTTGATTTTCCGCACCTGGAGCGGGGGCAGCGGCTCTGCCGCAGGTACGCTCTTGGGCGGCTGTGTGGACAGCGGCGGGATCGGGGTGGGATCGCTGGACTGCAGCGATTCTCCACCAACACCTGTCCCAGTGGACGATGGCCCGACCACCGGCACGATCACCTTCCAGACTGTCATCCAGGAAGAGTTTACGGACATCTACCTGATACCCGGCAACGGGGATGAGAGCGTCGACCAGGGCGATGAACTCACCAACGAGGTGGACATCGACGGCTTACTGGTCAATACAATCGACCTAACCGATCTCAGCAACCGCGTCCCGGATAACAGCGACGTGGACATCACGATCCCGAGGGGCGAATTGACCAAGCAAGTGTATGCCTTTTTCGATGGAACATCGTATACGTACAGCCCCTTTGCCACACCGCCCCTGGTAGAACCGGGGGACGAGGTGACCTACCGCCTGACTTTCACCCTCCCCACCAGTGATTACGAAGAGCTGGTGTTAACCGATTTCCTGCCTTCGCCCATATTCGATGTGTCCGACCCAGCCCAGACCGGTTCGTCGAGTTGGTCTTTCGACTCCACCTGGCCTCCCGCAGGCGTCCCAGGGCCGGGCGTGGTGGCGTACCATCCATCGGACACACAGCACCTATTAGGGGCACCGCTGCCCACGGTCACAGCTTTTCCGGCGTCGAACAGCATCGATATCTATTACGGGAACTTCGATATCGATCCTTCCTTAGAGTCGGTCATCGACGTACTACTTACGGCAACAGTCTCCAGCGAGCCGTTCGCCGACCTGCTGTACCTGACCAACCAGGGAACCGGCGGGGAAAGTTCGACGAACGCGGGGAACCAATTCAATGACGATATCGTGCAGATTATCATCGAAGAGCCGCTCTTGACCATCAAGAAAGGCGCTGTTTCAACCAGCAACCCGAATGGAACCTTTACGGGTTCGGTAGCCCCTCCGGGGATCAGCTGGACCGACCCCGGCAACCCAGGCTCACCTCCGTGGAGCGGCGGGCCAATCACGTCCAATGGGGCGGGGACCGGATATATCAACGACGACGGCAGCGGCGCAGGGATCATCGACGCAGATGTGAGCGACGTGGATGGGGGAGACCAGGCAACACCGCCCGGAGACGGCGACCTAGTCAAATTCGCCATCATCATCGAGAACACAGGGCACAGCAGTAAAGGCGCTTTCGACATCGTGATAACAGATGTCCTCCCAACGGGATACCGATATCCGGGGGATGATTACAACAACCTGAACCTGCAGGTATATCTCGGCGACGGCACCGACCTGGTTGCCTCGCCGGGGATCAGCTATCTAGGCCCGAATGGAGACCCCAGGGACTTATTTGGCGACGGCATCGAACTGAACGACAATATCAACCAGGGCATCTGCCAGGGGTACACTCCTGCGGCGGGCACGAATATCGTCATCATCACCTACGACCTGGAAATCGATCCAGATATCACGCCATTGGTAGAAATTCCCAATACAGCTACCCTGGAGAACTACGCCGGCGAGGATGGTGGAACCAACCACGTCCATGCAGGCGGCCCGGGGGACCATCCCACGGAAGGGGTACATACCGACGACTCAACCACAGCGGCTGCCAACTTCGGGCTGACAAAAGACGTAGACGATACCAATCAAGGATTTACCAGCGGACTGCAGGTCGCTATCGGCGAAGTCGTCATCTATAAACTCACCGTAGTCGTGCCTGAAGGCGAATCTGAGAACGTGACCCTGGTCGACACCCTGGATGCCGGCCTGGCATTCATGGACATCGACCAATCGCTGCCAACGCCCCCAGATTCGATCACCCCACTGCACGGCGGCACACCTACCTCACTCATCTCTTCGAGTGCAGGCACATTTTACGACATTATGGATAATGCCGTCATCAGCAACGCAAACGGCGGAACGGGGAATCGCATCACCTTCGATTTCGGCACACTAACCAACAGCGACAACGATAATACAACGGAAGAGACGCTCGAAATCGTCTACCGCGCCGTCGTATTGGATGTGCTGGGGAATAACGGTTTACCGGCCCCGGTCACGGTGTTGAACAACGAGGCAATATGGGAATGGGATGATGATGCCGGCGGGCGGGTTTCTTTAACAGACAGCGCTAACGAAGTCGAGGTGATCGAACCAGACCTGGATGTGGACAAGGACGTGGTGCCGAACACAGGCGATTACGGCGACCCGGTCACTTATACGTTTATCATCCAACACAACCCCACAGATTCACAAACGGATGCCTTCGAGGTGACCCTGGAAGAGGAATTCCCGACTGAAGTCGACAGCATTTCTTTAGACAGTGTGGTGGATACAGATGGGATTGTGGATGCAAGCTACTTCGACCTTACCGGGCGAACACTCACCACCGTGACGCCTTTCGATTTTCCTTATGACCTTGCACGCACTATCACGCTAAGCTTCAGCGGCACGCTGGGAATCTCTGTATCACCAGGGAGCGATATCATCAACGAGGCGGAAATCTTTTGGTCGAGTCTCGATGGGGACGTAAGCACACCGCAATCGACGCACAACCCCGACTCGACCGAGCGGGATGATTACACCGATACAGACGATGCGACTTTACAAATCAACAACGCGGTCGTCGGGAAGACGCTTGTGGGGACGGACCAGGCTCACACATCCGATCTGGCTGTTCCCGTTGAAGCGGCTATCGGGGAGATCGTCACCTACCAGGTGGCCATCACACTGCCTGAGGGCACCTCCCAGCCTGTAGACTTCGACGACCTCCTCGACCAGGGGATGGCGTTCATGGCAAACGACAGCCCGATTGTTACCCTGGTGTCTGCCTCACCGGGCTTATCTACGACCATACCCGGCGGCTTCCCACAGGTAGCCGCAAATGCCATCGTCAGCGATGAAGGAGCCGGCGATATCAACCAGGACCGCAGGCTGACATTGGACTTCGGGATCGTTACAAACTCGGATACAGATAACGGCACGGACGAACAGATCGTGCTGCGGTACCGAGCGATTGTCTTGAACGCAGCCGTCAACATAGATGGTTTCGACTTGCATAACACGGCGACGTGGTATTGGGGCGTCCCGCCCAACGTCCAAACACAGACTTCCTCGACTACCGTCCAGGTCAAAGAGGCACTTCTCGAAGTCGATAAGACGATCGCGGGCGCTTCTGTGGGCGACGCGGGGGATGCCATCTCATACGAAATTGTCATCAGCCACGACCTGGCGACCAGCAGCATCGACGCACTGGACGTGACCCTGGACGACGCACTGCCGGTGAACGGCTCTGGAGAATCTTACATCCAGGGACCGCTGACTTTGACGGTAAGCGATACGAAATCGTTGGTGACGAGCGCAAACTTCAGCCTCACAGGCAGCGACGCGACCGGCTATACACTATCGACGGTGACAGCCTTCGACGTTTTGCTGGATGGCGCCGACCCGCACATCATTACCTTAACCATCGATGGGGCGATGGCGAATACGGTGGAACCTTCCCTGGTGGTGACAAACGAGGCGATTAACCGCTGGACGAGTTTGCCGGGCGATGAGACAACACCGATTGCCCCCAACCCGCTCTCTGTGGAACGTACGGGCGACACGACTTTACCGAACGGCGAGACCCACGATTATGAGGCCAGCGACAGCGTAGACTTCAACATTACAGACCCAGCTATCACCAAGGCGATCACGGGTACAACGGTCGTGGAAACGACCTCCAGCCAGCACGATGGGATAGACATCGACCTCACCATCGGGGAGGAAGTGACATTCGTGATCGAAGTCACCCTGCCAGAAGGATCGACGATCCCACTGACCATCACAGATCACCTCCCGACGGTGCCCCCTGATGCGGGCATCCTGGAAGCGGTCAGTTCACAGGTGCTGCACATCGGCGCGAACATCACCGGGAGCATTTTATCGGTAGGAAGTCCCGGGACGATCAACCCTGGCAACGATACGGTGACCTTCGATTTCGGAGACGTGGTCAACGTCGCCGATAACCTGGGACCCAACGACAACGATCGGGTGCGGGTGGAAGTGGTCGCGGTCCTCATCGATGACAGCGAAAACCAAGACGGCGACGACCTGGCCAACACCGGCGAAGTGGACAACAACAATCCGGTTGTTCCCAATCCAACTGTCACAACCGACGTGGACGTGGTTGTGCCTATTCTGGATATCGATAAAACCGCCGCCGTGGTCACACCTGCAAGCGGCACGGCTATCCTGGGGGCAGTCATCGAATACAGCATCGAGGTGACCAACAACGGCACCGCACCGGCTTACCAGGCGGTGATTACCGATACGATACCTGCGGGGATGACCTATATCGACGACGTCAACACGACTGCACCCGCCGGATGGACGATCACAAAACCGAGCACCACACCTCCTACCCCTCAAGTCATCAGCTTTACGGCGGATACGGCAGCGTGGACACCCGGTACAGCCTATACAGGAACGATGATCGATGTTGGGCAGACGGTCACTTTCACCTACCGCGCAGAGATCGCAGCACCGGGCGACGTGAATGTGGTCGATGTGACGAGCGCGACGGCCATCTTACTCGACAACGCTGTCCAGGTGGACTGGTCGTCACTTCCAGAGGATACGGCCAACGACCGGACCGATTCGAATAGCGATGTCGAGACTGTGACGGTCATAAACCCCGACCTGAGAATCGATAAAATCGCTCCTGCCGGCGGACCATACGTGCCCGGCAGCATCGTCACTTTTACACTCGATTACTATAACGACGGCTCGGGAACGGCAAACGGTGTGACGATTACAGACACTGTCCCAGATGGAACGACCTTCAACGAGGCTGCCAGCGGCGGCGCGGGGGTGTGGAGTTGCGCAAACAATTCACCAGCGGGGACGACCTGTACGCATACCATCGACGCAGGTTTGGGCGCGGGGATCCTGCATGGGGCGAACGACCCCAGCCCACCGGGGACGCACATTTATCAAGGCACGGTGAATTTCGCCGTGACCGTTGTGGACCCACTACCGGCCGGCATCGACACTATCGACAACACGGCTTCGATCGCTTACAACGAAGCCCAGGACGGGCCAGAACCAACGCCTGCGAACAACGAAGACAGCGACTCCGCCCCGACGGACGCAGTGCCGATCCTGACGATTGTCAAAGATGACAGCATCGATATCACCGCTCCTGGATCGACCATTGTTTACCTCCTCACTTTCGATAATGTGGGGACCCAAGACGCCACAGGGGTGTTCATCACTGAAACGGTTTCTACGGGGACGACCTTCAATGAAGCTGAAAGCGGCGGATCGGGTGTGTGGAGCTGCAGCGACGGCGCGCCGGCTGGTTCTGTATGCACACACATTGTCGACGTGGGTCACGGAGTACCATCAACGGGGAACCTGTATGCTCAGACAGGGGGAATATATACGGTGAACTTCGCCGTGGACGTCGATAATCCTTTAGCGGCGGGTATCACACATATTTCCGATACTGCTGTCATCGAGGATGACGGAAACAACAGCGGTGGTGTACCCGTACAGGCATCGGATGACGACCACGATGTGGTCGGGCGGCTGGTGAGTAAGGAGATCATCGCGGTCAGCGAACCAGCTCAAAGCCCCCCCTTCACACCCCCTATCCCGGCTACGTTGGGGACCATCCTGACTTATAGGCTGGTGTTAGAGGTTCCGGGGGCATCAGCCCCTGCGCCTGGGTCTGTATCAATGAATGATGCGACCGTGATAGATGTGCTCGATCAAGGTTTAGCCTTCTTGGGCTGCGGTGATGGGACTGCTGCTCCAGCTATTTCTGCACCTAACCTAAGCGTGGGTAATACTGTCTGCGACCAGGGCTTTGGACCACCACCAGGATCAGTGGGCACACATCCTGTGATTGACAGCGCCCCACCACATATCTCCCCCACGGACGACGGCCGGTTGATCACCTTCAACCTGGGGATAGTTACGAACAACACGACCAGCGCCCAACAAGTGGAAATCATCTACCGGGCGATTGTACTGAACAGTTCTGTCAATACGCGCGGTGTGACCATGAACAACGCGGCAACGTGGGAGTGGAACAACGGAACACAAGTCAGCCAGCTTGGGCCTGAGTCTACGGATGATGTGACCGTTATTGAACCGACATTGTCTGTTACGAAGTCAGTCAGCCAGGCGCAAGCCCTTCCAGGCCAGGTGATTACCTTCTATGTGAGTATAGAGCATGCTGGCGTGAGCGACTCCATCGCCTACGATGTCGAATCTCAGGATGAAGTCCCAATAGGGACAGTCCTCTTCAATCCTGCTACTACCTTCATCCTCAGCTCGACGAACACTGCTACAGGTCCCGCCACCCTCAACATCCTGCCGGGGAACATCCTGCAAGTTATTTGGGATGAAGTCCGTCCCGGAGAGATTGCGGCTTTCCAATTCGATGTCGAAATCGTTTCCTTCCCTCCTGGCGGGATCATCAATGAAGCCTCGGCAGAATGGACCAGTCTACCGGGTGATGTCTCAACACCGCTATCCCCATTCAACATTCTTTCTGTTGAGCGGTCTTACGATCCTCTCGACCTGGTAAACACTTACGGGGATGTGTCTATCGTGAGGGTTGAACTCTTAGTGGAAACAGGCTTCGCTCCGGGAGAGGTGACCGTCCTTCCGCCGCAACCAGAAGAATCTGCCTATCAAAGCTATAATGATTTCCGGATAGAGATCCCACGATTGGGAATCGATATACCGATTGTCGGGGTCCCGTTCACGGAAAAGGGTTGGGAAGTGACGTGGTTGGGGAAGCAAGCCGGGCATCTGGCCGGCACAGCCGGGATCGGACAACCCGGGAATACCTTCATTACCGCCCACGTGGTTAACGCCGATGGGTTGCCGGGACCATTCTACAACCTCAAGGATATGCGATGGGGAGACACGTTTACCATCCATGCCTGGGGTCACGAATATATCTATCAGGTACTCGATAACCAAACAGTGTCAGCTCGAGACTTCTCGATCTTCAAGCACGACGCTTACGACCGGGTCACTCTGATGACGTGTGGGGAGTATAATGAAGTATTACAAATGTACCCGGACAGAATCATCGTGGAAGCGGTTTTGATCGAGGTGAGATAAACAAGAGGAGTATAAATATAAATCAAATGGAGAAATGAGTTTCTCCAATTGAAAAAATTTAGTTTCAATTGATAGGCGCAGTATGCTGCGCCTATCTGTATAATATAAGTTTAGTCTTATTGGGGATTGACCACAAGCGGACGTTTTTTCTCCCAAGAAAACCAGGCGTACAGCAAGGCGATAACAACGAAGCGGAAGGACATCCCCACAAGCCCAGCCTCTGGCCCGTAAGCGCCACCAGTGATGATCTCGGGACCTACGGCAACTTGCTGGAGGATGCTTCCCCCTTCCGTCAAGCCACTGACGGGGAAGCCTAAAAGGGGACCTTGAAAGAAGTTCCAGGCAAAATGCAAGCCCCAACCCAGCCATACCCGCCCACTTTCCAAGAAGGCGACGGCGTACATAACCCCGCCAAGGGCATTCCCAAATACGGAAATGATTGTTGCGTTTGGATTCGCTGCATGGGCTAAACCGAAGAAAGCTGCGGATATAGCAACAGCCAGCCATTTATTCTCCTTTAGGAAAAGGACCAATCCACCCAGAATAAAAGAACGCGATAGAACTTCTTCTAATAATGCGGCGATGATTAAAAATACGATCCAGGGCCAAAAATCCTCACCGGGTGCGGCCAACCCATCGATGCGGATGAATTTAAGGGCCCATTCGACACCGAAAATACCAAACATTGCCAACCCGCCAATGGTGAAGCCAACCAAGCATTCGAGAGGAACGCGACGATCTATCGTTACGCCAAAGGCTTCCCAGAACGATCCTTTCGTTTGTCTCCATCGCCAGACAATCAGCCCTGCAAAAATCAGCGGGACGATACAGGAAATCCAATCTGTCAAGGTCATATTATTACTCTCCTGCGTTTATACAGGGATATATGGAGAAATCAATTGAATGAGCATCAGCAATAAAACAGAAATGGAATTGGTAATGAGGTGGATGGCAATCGCAAACCAGAGAGATCTGGTACGTTCGTAGACATAAGCAATCACTCCACCCATCAAAAAACTAGAGGCAACCACCCCCAAGGAATCGATATGGCCGATGGAGAACCAGATGGAACTCAGCAAGATACTAACCCACATGCCCCAGCGCTGACGGAACCAGTTGTAAATCAGACCACGGAAGAACAATTCTTCAGAGATAGGTGCGAGTATCCCCACGCCAAGGAGGAGAATCAAATAGGCATATCCGTTGTCCATCCCGGCAGTAAATAAATCAGAACGAAGTTGGAGGTTGTCGAAATCCCCTTCCAGGAGAATTTCAACAACAAGTCCGATGACCCCACGGATGGGCATCAATCCGACAGCAAGGAGGAAAGCCCATAAGAGGTATTCGGGTTTCCAGACCGGTGGGGAGATACCCAAGCTGGCCCAGGTTATCTTCTTTCTACGGATTCCAAGCACGTAAGCGCCGCCCCCGATAAAGAGGACGTTCGTAAGAATTGCCAGGGTGGTGACGGTCAGGTCGATCTCCTGAAAAGGCAGGCTGACCAGGATGCTGGCAACTACGTAGAGGCCAAAGCCTGCAAAGATGTAGAGGAGTAAATCGCTCCAGGTGCCGGGTATGACTTCGGGTGAGGTCTCTTTGGGTTCCTTTTCCATATTTCCACTTCCGATGATATCCATATCAACTCTTGCTAACTTGTTGTTCCAAGAAGGCGCGGTCATTAATGCGAAGTTCGGTTCTGCGGATATCGATGATGCCTTTCTCTGCGAATTTATAAAGATGGCGGCAGACAACTTCACGTGTGGTGCCAATGCGAGCGGCCATGTCATCAAGGGTCAGTTGACGGGCAACGAATTCATGTTCATCTTCCCCGAAGGTATCGAGGAGTAAGCCTGCCAGGCGGCCAACAACGGGAAGAAAAGCCAACTCTTCGACGATATCACTGGCAATCTGCATGCGGTTAATCATGATGCTGCACAATTTCCAGGCAACCTCCCCATTTTTAATGATAACAGGCATGAGTTGATCTCGCGGCCAATATGCGATTTTCGAGTCTACTCCAGCGTGGAAGGCGACGGGCATGGAGGCGTTTTCGATGAAGAAGGCCAAACCCCAAAAGATCTCTCCCTCAGTGATGGTGGTGGCAATCAGCGAACGACCGGCAGCAGATTCTTTTACGGCATTCACTTTCCCTTGGATTACGATAAATAAAAAAGGCCATGGATCGCCCTGGTGGACGATGATCTCTCCGGCCTGATAGGCTTTTGTGAGGGCGGTTTTCCCCAGTTCCTCCAAGGTATTTTTTGGAAATGCTTGAAATATCGGGTTTTCAGAAATAATATCGGTGATCGATTTCATCGATTCCTCTCAATAAGTTTATCATCAGCTTTGGCAGACTGCCATACGAATATTCTGCTGGCGTGTCGTGGTAACAAAGATGAGATGTATATTTGCAATGTAAAATCTCGATAGTAAGAATTGGATAGTCGTTCAGTTAGTCAGCTCTTAGTTGGATAGTGTTGTAGTTATTCACTGACCCAGCTACCTGCTTGGATTTTCCCTGGGTAACTGATTCCCTGATTCCCTAATCCAAAATCGATTTCGATTGACGTGAAATGGTCCGAATTTATCTGAAGTTAAATCTTTTTCCTCCGACTCCTTGTAGTATGAAAAGCGTAAGGCGAATATTCGATCACTCCCTGTGAGGTAAAAATATGACTTCAAGAAATTTAATCATTCTGACATGTATATTCTTTCTCATGGCTGCATGCGAACCGGTGTGCCCACCTGAGTCTGTCACCACAATGATTCCCCCGTATCCAACTTTTGATCCATTCGTTTCGCACTCATCATCTACGCTTATCGAAGTGGAAATCAAGGGGAAACTTAAAGAAGTCAACCGTGTGATCCACGGCCCGCTGTGCAACGATCATTGGCAGGGAGTCATTTACGCGGCATGCGACGTGCAGGTAGCCGCATGGGAAGACGAGCCTACTTTTCTAAGGGATTGCGATCTAAATATCGAGGAAGGTACTATCGTGTATGTCGCCTCCCACAACGACCAGCAATTCAACGAAGGGTGTTCGTGCCACGAATGAGAAATGGGGAAGGTTTCAATAAACAATTTATAAGAACCATTTGCTTAAAAGCAAAGACAGCGTAAAACCAACATGATACATTTCAAACAGGTCGTTTATTACTAAAGAATCTGAGAGGAGATCATCTATGAAAGTCAACCATCGTTTAGGCGGAGTTCTGGCTCTCATCGGCGCGGTGTTGGGTGTCGTTGGAACCTACATGATATTCTTCAACTGGTATACACCTGCATTGAACGCAGAGGCTGCGGAACCTGGCTGCGAAATCTTATTGGAATATCTGATGCCGGCATTATCGGACTTCGGGTTACTTGCTGCTGCGTTGTACGCAGTTAGTGCGTACGGGTTCTTTACTGCAGCCGGATGGGCTTTCCCATTGGCCATGATTGCTAATGTGCTGGCCTTGCAAGGGGGCTGGTTCATCAACGTTCCTTTTATGGCAGCTGATTTACCACCGGTATATTTCATTATCTTCTGGCCGAACCTGATCTTGTATTTGCTTTTCATGAAACTTGTGTGGAAACACACCTGGAGTTTGACCCTGATCGGCCTGCTGACGGGTATCACTTTCATTACATGTTTCATGAACGGTGTGGCTAGCTGGAGCCGAATCATCACCATCGGCACCCAACTGTTTATCATCGTACAGCGGTCTCATTGGATCGCCTTCATTGGTTGGGGAGTGGTCACCGCCGGGATTCTCATCCATGCGAAGGGGTGGATGAAAGTGGTTGGATTGTGTTCCGGGGTCCTGGAATTAATTGTAGGTATCCCCCTTGCCGTCGAGACAGCAGGGCAGTTGGGGCGGTTTTCCCTTTTCTCACTTGCCCCCATCTTCAGTTTTATTCTTGTGGTTATCATGGTGTGGCCTAATCTATGGGAGAAACTCACGGGGACTACAGAATAGATCGAATTCAGTATAAAGCTAAGTTACTATTTATAAAAACTCCCACTGAAATTAATCTGTGGGAGTTTTTGATTGTGGATTCCTCTAGAAATCCCTACATATAGACCAACTTGTTGGTCTGTCCTATTTATTTAATAATTCATTTAATTTTAAAATCACACCAGCAATGACGGCCTTCATCCTTGACTTGACAACAAAGACGATTGAATACTCTCCTTGCGGCGTGTAACCGAGTTTCTTTGCCAAGCCAGCCGAGATCTTGGTAGCGGCGTCCCAATTTGGATCCAGGTTGTTTTGGAGGCTGTGGATTAAAATCTGTGCGGCTGCGACAGTTGCTAATCCTTTTCCTCGATGTCTCTTGTGGGTATCGATTTGGACCTCAATACCTTTATCACAAATGAGAAAGGTTGTTGCCAAGCAGACGATTTCGTCCCCTTCGAAAATGCAAAATCCAAAACCCCGGTCATTGAATTCTTCAATCGAGTTGAAACACCTGAAATGGTCAGCAGTTAATTCGCTATCTTCATCAGCGAGTCGTTGAGCGACTTTCAAATCCAACTGTGCCAGCCGATATCTTATAGGGAGGCGCGATTTGAGTTCTATTAGGTGATCGAGGTCGAGTTTTTCACTCGGAAAGGCATACCGGGGCAGACTGACCAATCTACCATGATGACATTCCTTCACCAAATCTTCCCAGCCCTGTGAACCAAATATCAGGGCAGACCTAGTGGGCATGGTTTCGATATATTTACGCGCCAGCGGGTGGCTAGAATCTCCACCCAAAAGCTTTAATCGTAAATTTGGAATCTCTAAAACGGCGATGTGGGGATTGTTTTCATCATCCACATAGGCTTCACCGATATAGCCATCGAGAATGGCATCGGGTATGTAATTCCATTGGTATTCCTGGAATAGCGGGGACAACTTCCTCCGCTTATCTTTCTCGATTGAGACCAGGGTTGGACCTGCCAGATTCATTTATCTTTCAATGCCCGCCAGATACGTTCGGGGGTGGCCGGGTTGGCGTTCAGGTCTGCGCCGCAGGCATTCATGATGGCATTTCCAACAGCTGGCGCAACCCCGTCCAGGGGGATTTCGGCAACAGCTTTGAGCCCATAGGGATGGGTAGGTTCGAAGGTTTCCACGAAAATGGTCTCTAACTCAGGCATCTCGTTCGCCTGAAAAATGTGATAGTCCCGCAGGTCTTTCTCACGGATACGACCTTTATCATCGTAGACCATCTCTTCACTCACGGCATAGCCCAAGGCCTGGACCATCCCGCCTTCGATTTGCCCGGAGGCGGTAGCAGGATTGACGATGACCCCGGAATCGACGGCCATAACGAGTTTATCGACCACGACCATACCGGTCTCGATGTCGACCGTCACCTCGGCGAACTGGGCTGCAAAAGGCGGTGGGGCGACCGGCGAGACAAAGGAATCCACAGCCATAATTTGGACCTGGTCTTCGTGGTGGAGGGTGTTGTGTCCGATATCTTCGAGGGTAACGAAGCGTCCATCTGGGGCGAGGGCTTTGCGATCTTCGAGGTAGATGTCTTCCGGTGTAACGCCGGGGCCTTCTTCCTGCTGATTGAGCATCTTGGCTGCCCGCAGTTTTATCTGTTGGGCGACTTCCCGGGCGGCTTTGACCACGGCACCCCCGGAGATATAGGTCGTGCTGGACGCGTAAGCGCCTTTGTCGAAAGGGGTGAAGTCGGTATCCGATGAGTAGACGATGATATCTTCGATGGGAATACCCAAGATCTCGGCGGCCAACTGCGCCAGGACGGTATCTGAACCGGTGCCCAGATCGGTGGCCCCGACGAGGAGATTGAAAGAACCATCGTCGTTGATTTTGATGGAAGCCCCCCCCATGTCCAGGTAAGGGATAGCCGTGCCCTGCATGACGAGGGCCACGCCGATGCCTTTGCGGAGGTGGGGTTTTCCGGGAACTTCCTGCCAGGAAGCCTGGCCATATTTCTGGTTCCAACCGATAGCGGCACGCCCCTGCTGGGCGCATTCTTCCAAGCCGCAGGTTTCGATGGTTTCTGGGCGTGGTTCACGCCCCTCACTCCATGCGGTGCTGAAGGGCTGGAGCTCACCTGCCCGGAGGGCGTTCTTCAGACGGAATTCAATCGGGTCGAAACCCATGGCTTGAGCGACACGTTCCATGTGTCGCTCAACCGGCCAGAACCCCTGGGGCACACCGTAGCCGCGGTAAGCGCCAGCAGAGCTGGTATTCGTATATACGATGTCAGCCTTGAACTGGATATTGGGATTTTCACGATATTTCCCATCACCGACGTAGAGCGCCATGGCCTTGTGGCCGGTATTCCCCGTTACGGTGAGAGCATGGCAGCCGTAAGCACCGGTATTGGTGAGGATGTGCATCTGGTTAGCCGTCATCGTGCCGTCTTTCTTCACGCCCGTTTTCATGCGGATACGCATGGGGTGGCGCGCCCGGGATGCAACGAACTCTTCTTCGCGGGTCGTTTCGAACATCACCGGACGGCCCGTGGCGATGGTCAGGTGGGCGGCAACGTCTTCGATCTGCACCTCCTGTTTACCGCCGAACCCCCCACCGATACGAGGCTTGATGACACGGATGCGTTTGATGGGCAATCCTAGGACGGGGGCGATCTGTCGCCTGACGTGGAAGGGCACCTGGGTGCTGGTGCGGATCACCAGGCGATCATCCTCGTCCCAATAGGTGATGACGACGTGGGGTTCGATGTGAGCCTGCTGCACCTTGGGGACTTCGTATTCAGCTTCAAATACCTGATCGGATTCTTTGAAACCCTGCTCGACGTCGCCTATGTCGATGTGGATGTGGGCGGCGAGGTTGCGGGAAGCATCCGAGTCGGCGAAATCGACATATTCAGGCTCATCGTGGATGATGATTTTGTTGCCGATCGAATCAGCCGGGTCTAGAATGGCGGGGAGCTCTTCGTATTCGACCTCGATCAGTTTGAGAGCTTGTTCGGCAATCTCTTCTGTTTCGGCGGCAACGAAGGCTACCCGGTCACCGACGTAGCGTACCTTCTTGTCCAGCGAGAAAGTATCAAGGGGCCCAGGGATGGGATCGGATTGGCCGGCGGTGGAATAAGCCACGTGGGGGATGTCTTTGTGAGTGAGCACAGCCGCGACCCCCTCCAAGGCACGCGCCTTGCCGGCGTCGATCTTCTTGATACTGGCATGGGCGAGGGGGCTTCTCAGAACTTTGGCAACGAGCATATCTGGGCGTGGTTCATCGGCTGTGAAGGCGGGTTTCCCCAGGGCAAGTTTCACTGCGTCCACCTTACGTTCTGGTTTCCCCACGCTACGCCATTCTTCGGTTTGGGGGACGACGACCACTTTCGGCAGTACCTGGAAGGCAGGTTTTGATTTCGAATCCGATTCTTCTCCGGGGGCGATGAAGAGGGAATCGAGGATTTCCTGGGCGAGTAAATCTCCTGGCTGCGCATCTCCGCGCAAGACAGCCGCGGCGTGCAGGACCGCCTGGACGGGTTTTGTGTAGCCCGTGCAGCGGCAGAGCACACCGGAGAGGGCATCCCTAACAGCTTCTTCCGTGGGATTGGGATCGCGGGTGAGGAGTTCTTTGGCCGCCAGAATCATGGCAGGCGTGCAGAACCCGCACTGGATAGATCCGCTGTCTACAAATGAAGATTGCAGGGGATGAAGACCGTCGGTGTGCTTCCAGCCCTGTTCGGGGTGTTCACCGAGGTGTTCGATGGTTTCGATCTCGTGTCCCTGCGCCTGGGCGGCAAGGTAGACGCAGGAATTGACCGGTTTCCCATCGATCAAGACGGTGCAAGCGCCGCATTCGCCGGTTTCACAGCCGTGTTTGACGCCGAAGTAGCCTTTGGCGCGCAGGATTTTGAGGAGGGAATCGCCGGGGTTGACGGTAAGTTGGTGTGATTTTCCGTTTATGTTTAGTTCGAGTTTCATCAGTTTACCTCTGAATAGTTAAAAATAAAATTAGGAGACGGTTATGCTTGAGAGGGTGTTATTTCTTGCGATGATTTTATAACAGCATTGCGATAAGCCTGGCCAAAGAAGTGGTGCATGATCGCCATACTGATTGGTGTAGTAAAGAGCATTCCTACAAAGAACAATACCATACCAACCATGGATGCGGCGTATGTAGCTAAATATGAAAGGAAAGCAACCGCTAAACATTGTAAGAAATTAGATTTCCATAATATATAGACCCTAGATATTCGTAAGGCTTCTCTTATCGATCCTGTATCAACGAGTATTCCTGAAATTTGCGGCAGTAATGTATAAAACAGGAACCCGATTAGCAGTATGAATGGAAAAATAAAAAATGAACCTATCGGATAGAATTCAAAGAAACCAGACATTTCCTCCGCAGATTCCAGAAACAAGACCGGAACTAAAAATATACCGAAATACATGAGCATTAATGGCCACGTCCAAATCAAATTCACCAACATATATTTCAAACCATCCAAGGTGAAAATTCCAATATAGTGCCAATCTGGGAGGAGGTCTTCCTCTTCACGGATCACCCGTCTTTGGATCTCAAGCGCCCAGCCCATAATTGGAAACATACCAATCATTGTGAAGTAAAGGGCGCCGGCAATCAATATCTTCTTTATCCAGTCTTTATCCCAAAAAACAAACTTGAATGCCGTATCAATATCGATCCTGGTATCCATTGATTTATCTCCCTTTTACTCTCCCGGTACTCTCAATTCGAAATTATCGAATTCAAACACCGCTTGTTCTCCATCATAATCCAGCCCAAAAGTTACGCCTACAAAACCAGACCGCAAGCGGTCATCATCAACGTGGGTCACAAATTGATCGTCAACATAGAAATAAAAATCCGATCCTTTGGCGATAACGGTGATTTTTCTGGGTTTGTCTTGTCCTCCTCTGGGAAAGTAATTACCAACCATCAATTGATCCCATTCTCCTTTATACATGATCCTTACGACAAAGGTGCCAGAATCATTAATCGTGAAATTATAAAAATTTGGGGCTTTTTTTCGGAAGACAACACCATATTCTCCATTATATGAGCCACTCGTTTTATCAACCTCAACACTTAAGTAAAAATCAGAGATGGGGCGGATGTCGAAGGTTTCCCTCCGGTAGAAACCCTGTTTAGCTGTTGCATCGATTCGATAAGCACCATCTTCTATCGTTTGTTCAAAAATCCCATATTTACTCGAATCGGTACCAACCCACCATAATTGATTGTCTTCCTCAAAATTATCGAAGAATTTTACCTCCCAATTTTCCGCTTCTTCAATCAGGGCTTTGGCTGCCTTACCTTCATCTGTAAAATTCGATAAGGAATACTGATATAGTAGTGAGAGGTTCATCGAAAAATAACAAACGCATAGGCTTAAGAGGCAAACACCTACAAAAAGACAAATAAGCACGATTATCCCTCGTTTGTTTCTTTGCTCTTTTTGTTTGTCTATCTCTATTCTCGAATCCTCAGACATGTTTCCCTCCGAAAGGAGCTCCATTTAGAAGCCCTTTCCTCGGGTGGAGTATTCTCCACCCTTACATGACCTTCTTTACCTTCAAGAAAGCTTTGCGCTCCTGGTTGGCGGCTCCGATTGATTCTGCGGAACCAAGGACAACGACCTGGCCGTTGTCTATCACTTTTTCAAGGGCTTTCCCAAAAGTTTTGAAATCGTCTACTGTGGTAGATAAGACTTCATCACGGATTTCCTGGCGTTCTTTATCAGTGTACCCGGTGAGGTAGCGAACCAAGGTGGAATAGCCCTTGGCGTCGGGCAGTTGATGCGTATCCATCTCACCGATGGCACCGATGATAGCCTTGGTGAGTTCCGAATCGCTGATCTGCAACTTATCAAGGAAAGTTGGCGTGCCATCGTAATTGTCGAGTGTCTCGATAAGGTTAGGATCCCGGTAGGAGATATAATTCAGGGTGCCTGCATTGGAGTCGAAGACGATGAAAACCCCATAAGCGCCTCCCTGGATGCGGATTTTCTCCCACAGGTAGGTCGTCCCTAGATATTTACGGACCACCGATACCGAGCCGTCGAGTTCATAGCCCAAGTCGTAGAGGTTGGTGCCTTTGCCGACGTAATTCACCTGGGCGGGGATGGTGAGTCCCTCGTTTCCTTTGGGATAATCAGGATTCCATTTATGGCGTTTTCCCTCTTTCGAGGGGATATCGGCGAGGAAGCCTGAAATTTGGGGCTTGACTTCTTTCCAGTTGTCTTTGTCGACGGTGAAATTGGCGACCATCATTGACCGGTCGATCAACGCTGCCTGAATATCTTTGAACTTAGCTAGGACACCAGACCAATCTTTCTCCACCTGTTCGATGAGGTTACGGGTAAAGTCGAGGTTATCGAACCCGCTGACCTGCTCGGTGACCCACCCGGCTTCATGCTGTTTGCCGCGCAGGCGGCGATTGACGAATGAGTGGCCGCTGGGCAAAAGGGCGGCTTCCATCTGGGCTTTGCGTTCGAGGAGAATCTGGCGGAAGCGTTCCTGGTTGTCGAACTTTGTGGTGAGGAGGATGTCCTTCAGGATGGTAAAAAGCTCGCTGATTTTATCGATAGTCGACTTGCCGCGCAGTATCAACCAGGAAGCGCTGTCGGTGGAATGGCGCACCTGCTGCGAGAAAATGGAAGGCGTGATCCCTCCGGTTTCTCGACCGATACGCTGCGAAAGTTTTACGAAATCTTCGGTTTTGGTGCCCATTTTAATCAGGCCGCTGGCAAATAACTCCAGATAGGGCAGGTATTCCTGGGGGACTGTGTGAAGATCGAAGCCGAGATCGAGGTAAACGATCCCGTTAGTAAAGATGTCGTGATATAAAACGCTAACACCTTGTTCCTCGTATTCTTCTTGAGGGATGACTTTGTTTTCCTTGTCAAGGTCTTCCAGGATGAGAGCAGGTAGAGTAGCAAGCGCTTCGGGGGTATCCGGTGTGTTCTGGATTTCGATCAACTTTTTCGTGTTGTCTATGATGGCCTGCAGTTCACTTTCACTCATGCTTTCACGGGCTTTTGCCAGACGGGCTGCCTCTTCTTTCGACTGCCTCTGGTCCAGACCAGGATCGGGTTCGAGCAGGACAGTGACGCGGTGTGGGTTGTCGATGAAGTGTTCTTTTATCAATCCCTCAAAATAGCCGTTTCCCCGTTCGATCTGCTCTTTGATGGCCTGCAAGGGCGCAGCGTAGGCAATCGGTGAAAGGGGATCGCCATCATAGAGCCAGGTTCCCATAGCGTTGAGAAGGAAGACCAACCCACGGGGATAGATGCCTGAATTGTTCTCTCTCAACTGGAATTCCACCGTGTTCATCGAAGCGGCGACCATATTGGGATCAATCCCGGTTTCTGCCAGGGAAGCGAGGGTTTCTTGAATAAGTCGTTCAACTTTGGAGGCATCCTTCGATTCGATCCCTTTAAGGCCTGTGGAGAAGGTTAGTTGGCGGAGATAGGGACTAAGTCCACCGCCAACGAGGTCTTCGCCCAGACCACTGTCGATGAGGGCTTTCCGCAGGGGGGAAGCTTGTGTGCCCACCAGAATATGGTTGAGGATCGCCAGACTGAGGGTCGTCTTGGGATGGGTTTGATCGGGCAAAAGCCAGTTGACACACAGATAACTTTTGGCATCCTGCTCATCTTCAGCCACAGCGTAGGGTTTGGTGATGCTGCGGGGTTTATCGAATTTCTTCTGGAGTGGAACAGACGACTCCACGGTAATCTTTTCGTAGCCTTTGAGGTATTCCGCCGTGCGTTTGAGACGCTCTTCAGGGGGATCATCTCCATACCAGTAGATACGAGCGTTGGATGGATGGTAGAAGGTCTCGTGGAAAGCTTTGAACTGTTCGTAGGTCAGGTCGGGGATGTTTTCGGGGTGACCACCAGAGTCGACATTGTAAGTTGTGGTATCAGGGAATAGGTTCTGCTGGTTGTACTCCCCCAGCAGGTCCTGCGGGTCGGAGTAAGCGCCTTTCATCTCATTGAAAACGACGCCTTTGTACGTGAGGGGAGAATCCATGTCCTCCAACTCGAAATGCCATCCCTCCTGTTCGAAGCCGTGGCGGGTGAGGAGCGGTCGCAGCACGGATTCCATGTAGACGTCGATGAGGTTGTAAAAATCCTGGAGGTTCTGGCTGGCAAGGGGGTAGATGGTCTTATCGGGAAAGGTGAAGGCGTTGACAAATGTTTGGAGAGAGCCTTTAACGAGTTCGATGAATGGCTCCTTGACGGGATATTTCTCAGACCCCAGCAAGGCGGCGTGTTCCATGATGTGGGCGACACCGGTGGAGTCCTCCAGTGGTGTCCGGAACGTGATGCAGAAGCATTTATTTTCATCATCGTTTTCCATGGAGAGGAGTTCCGCCCCGGTGGGGATATGGCGGTAGAGTTTCCCTTTGGTGTTAATTTCGGGGATGTCTCGTTCTTGGATGAGTTCAAAATCTTTGTGTATTGGCATGCGGGTTCCTTTTTGTCTGACACTAATCAGTAACTTTGTCAAGGCACCTTTTGGTCAACGTTTTTACGACATCGGCCCGGTATTCTGCGGAAGCCCAATGGTCCCCTGCATGCAGATAGGCATTCTCGACAACAGCCAATGCACCATCATCTTCTGCGCCATCCATGACCATCATGGGGGAATCTCCATAGCCGCCCAACACGATCCGGGTGCGCCCGGATGCCCATCTGGCAACTGCGACAGCCACAATGGGTAGGTCGGCGGGGCTGCGGGCCACGTATTCGTAAGCCAACTTTGGCTGGAGGGGGATGGATATCTGAGAAATCAAAAGTCCAGACCAGGGTTCGCTCCGCAGGGGGATGAATTCCCCTAGCGGTTGGGATTTTTCACCGGGCAGCCAGGTGAGTTGGGGATCGAGGGCGAGAAGAGTGGTCGCAAAGGGGGAACGACCGCTAGCGGTCACAATCGTTCCAGCAATGGTGCTGACCTGGCGGAGGTTGTAGGTCGCTTCGTGGTGAATGGCTTTCACCAAGACCTCAGCGAGATCTGGGAATTGGAGGAGATCCTGTAAAGTGGTAGTCCCCCCCACGATAAGGTTGCTGCCCTTCTTTTTCACCCCACTTAAAGCGAGATTTTGCAGGTCGACGACAGCATACTGGTCATCTGAAGGGGCGTTGAGGACCGTGCCGCCGCCCAACGGTACGGTGACAGGTTCTTTTCTTTTTAGTAATTTCAGGGCATCATCGATGGTATCAGGACGGTGATATTCTACAATCATGTGGATTCCTCCTCATCCGGGTAGACCTGCCACCCGAGAGCTTCTTTATCTAAATTATCGAGGACATCTTGCGAGAGACTGACCATCAGGCCTTCGGCTTCGGCAAGCAGCGTCCCATCCGGTCCTAATAGTTCTGCTTTTGCTTCGGCGATACGCCCCCGGTCCTTGACGACTTTTCCAATCAACTTGAGGGGCGTTTCGGTGGGGACCGGTTTACGATAGCGGGTGGTCAGCTTGGCGGTGAACATGAGGCGGTTAGGATCATCAATCATAATGACCCGACCAAGGACTTCGTCGAGCATAGTGGTCACAATCCCGCCATGAACCACACCGGGGTATCCCTGGTAATGGTCTGGAACAACATAGTCCACTACGATGGTGTCATTCCCTTCCTGGTAGAAAGCGAGTTTCAATCCGAAGTCGTTCTCCAATCCGCAGGCGAAGCAGTAGTAAGAGTTGGGGAGTTTTTTATGGGAGGGTGTGGTCATATTTAAATTTATTGCGTATTTCGTATTGCGTGAATGGCAATCAGGTTTGCGCGAATGTGTCAATGAGAAGATTAACGTCGCCTCCCACGGGGTACATGATCGGGCAGGTAGCGCCGTTATCGATATACTGCTGTACCTTGGCGCGAGCTTCATCCGGCGTGCCGGATGCTGTGATCCGCAGGATGAGGTCTTCGGGAACAAGGTGTTTGGCTGCCTGGATCTGCTCGTGGGTTGCAGGCCAACCGAGGATGGATTGAATTTCCGCCACGACATCTTGTGAGACACCGGACGCCTTGGCGATGTGGGGCTGCTGGGCGAGGTATTGGGTGAGAAGCTCACGGGAAGTGTCGATGGCTTTATCGTGGTCTTTGTCGACAGAACAAACGACGAGTTGGGGGCGGTCGATATCGTCCAGTTTGCGGCCGGCTTTCTTAGCGCCAGCTTCCAAACGCTCCATCGCCATCTCGTTGTACTCAGGGGGAACGCAGTAGTTGAGGACAATCCCATCGGCGATCTCTCCGGTCATTTCAATCATCTTCGGCCCGGTTGCCCCAATCATGATTTTGACATCACGGGGTTCACGCCGCCCGTGGACAACGTCGAGTTCGATCCCATCGACGTGGTGGAATTCGCCGTGGAAAGTGACCCGTTCCATGTTCAGCAACCTCCGGAGAACATCGATGGTCTCCTTCATCGCCAGGAGGGGTTTACGCCGTTCGATGCCCACGTTTTGAGCCAATGGATCCCACCAAGCGCCCATGCCGCAGATGATCCTTCCGGGGGCGAGATCGTCCAGTGTGAGGAAGGTTGCGGCCAAGAGACCTATGTTGCGGGTCCAGTTGTTGATAACTCCCGAACCGACCTTTATCTTTTCTGTAACCGCAGCGTAAGCTGCCATGGGGACGATGGCGTCACGCACGAGGCGTGATTCTGCCTGCCAGACGGCTTCAAATCCCTTTTCTTCTGCATATCTCACATAATCCAAACCATCACGCAGGTTGTGTGAGTCTTGTAAATATAATGCGACACGTTCCATTTTCTCTTGCCTCCTTTTGGGCTTAATGATAACCCAAAAAATGAGAGAGAGTTGAATGAAGTGCTATGAAAATGTTCAAATAATCACTCATATCTACGACGTATCTTCATCTATGATTATTAAAGAGACTTCTTAAAAGGGATGATGACTTCCATGGAAAGCAAGCACTCAATTGCCGCTCACAAAACCGGCCTCAATCATGTCGGTAAGGTCTTCGATACGCCACTCGCTGTCAAAGGGAACACCTGGCTGCCTCTCACCCAGATTCTCCTGTGGGGAATTATGACCTGGTTTGCCGGGAAAAAACGCCCTTCACGATCCTGGGGGGAGCGAATCGGTGTTGGGGGGATGACAACGTGTGTGATCCTCGGATCGGAATGGTGCCACAACCTTGCTCACGCCGCAGCAGCCAAACTCGTCGGGGGTCCGGTGGATGCCATACGCATCACCTGGGGGATGCCGATCTTGATATACTTCGACGTCCAAGATACCAGCGTCAGCCCTCGACAACATGTCACCCGCGCGCTTGGCGGGCCGCTCTTCAACCTGGCGATCCTGCCTGTAGCCCTGCTAGCCCGACATTTTACAGGTAAGGATTCACCCGCCCGGGATGTTGCTGAAGCTGCGGTGGGGATGAATACTTTTTTAGCGACCGTCTCACTCCTTCCAATTCCAGGCATTGACGGCGGTCCTATCTTGAAATGGTCGCTGGTGGAACGTGGAAGCACACCAGCACAAGCCGACGATGTCGTTCGAAAGGTCAACCTTGCCACGAGTGTTGGATTGGGCGTGCTGAGTGCGGCAGCGTTCAAGAAAAGGAAATACCTTATCGGCGGTTTTTCGGCGCTATTGGGATGTGTCGCTCTGGCAGTGGGGGCGGGATGGTTGAAAGAGCAGTAAGTTAAAGTTCAAATACGCAGAAGGGTGATTATTTACCTCTGGCGGAGTCATATTCTTGTTTCAGTTTTTGGCGAACTTCTGGAGGGATATCGTGCCAGCGGATACCGAGGATAGCCCCCTCTAGGGCATAGAGCATATTGTAATAACCGAAAGTATCGGTTCCAACGATGCGGAGGACAGCTTCCACACTCCCTATATCGACGAGATCCTCATAACTGGTCACTTCGATCTCATTCAACTTCTGAGCCAAGACCTTGCCGATATTGGGGAGTGCGGTCAGGTCTTCCATATCAGGTTTTTATATTGTTTGTACTTTCGAAGTAATAATTCTGTCTACTACTTGATAACGCTTTTCTTGGAATAAACTCAATAAACCGCATTGTTGATTGAGGGAACAGCCCTCGCAGGTAGTGCAACTTACAGGTTTATTATCAGGCACTTCTACGAGGCGGCCCATATGGACGAGAGAAGATATCAATCCTTCAAGCATATCAGGGGTAACGTCCAATGCCGCACAGAGATCATCTTGCGAGATGATTCCCTGGTTGTTCTTTATCAACGTCAATAAGCGACCCAACATTACACTTATCCTAACCCGAGCAATGTCCCGACCTGGTAAACGGTCACCGATATCATCCAGGGAACGATCAAGGTAATGGCAACCGAAACGGCTGCCCATCTCCAACCGAACTCCTGTTTTTGGGCGCCGATGGTTGCTACACAAGGAACATATAACAATACAAAAAGCAGAAAAGAGATAGCCGAGAGAGGTGTGAAGGATGCTTGAAGTGCCCGGCTCAAGGCGACGTTTTCTCCTTCAGCTTCTTCGTTGGGGAACAGCGATATCCCTGGGGTGAACACATCCAATAGTTCTTTCCCGGCTTGAATGGTTGCCTCTCCCAATCCCCAGAGGAGGTTCTGGACATCTCCCAAAAAGGAAGAGTCTTCTGTGGTTTCAACTTCTTGTGGAAGATGGTAGACCTGCGCCAGCGTGGAAACCACGATCTCTTTTGCTACCATACCGGTCACGAGCGCGCCGCTTGCCTCCCATTTCCCAAAACCGGCTGGTTCTAAGATGGGGGCAATTTCAGCGCTAACCTTTCCATAGAGGCTTTGCTGGGGATCGGTGACCCCCCAGGGCATGTTCAAGAGGAACCATAGGATGAGTGAAAAACCCACGATCAAGGTCCCGGCTTTATAGAGGAATTCCTTGGATTGGTCACGGGCTGCCATAAGGACACATTTCAAAGAGGGAAGACCATAAGCGGGGAGTTCCATCACGAGAATACTCAGGGTATGGCCTTTGAAAAGCGTGCGAGAAAGGATCAATCCTACGACTGCAGCTATGACGATGCCGGTGATGTATAAGCCAAGGATAACGAGATTGGCGTTGTCGGGGAAGAAGGCCAGCCCAAAGACGATATATACGGGCAGCCTGGCAGCACAGGACATAAATGGGATCAGCAGGGCGGTCAGCAGGCGGGCTTCCCGTTTTTCGATCGTGCGCGTGGCGTAAATAGCAGGGACATTGCAGCCAAACCCCAGAATCATGGGGATGAATGATTTACCATGCAGCCCGATCTTACTCATAAAACGATCCATCACGAATGCCGCACGGGCGAGATAGCCGGATTGTTCGAGGATGGCGAGACAGAAATACATGGCGTAGAGGCCTGGGAAGAAGACGAGTACTCCACCCACACCAGCCAGCATTCCATCGATGGTGAGTGAGAGCAGCCAATCGGGGGCGTTCAGTGCGGTGAGAAGAGCTGTCGCCCAGTTGGTCAGTGGGCCAGAGAATAGATAGTCGATCCAATCCAGGAAGGGTGCAGACACATTCTGGACGATATTAAAGATGACGTACATAATCGAGAGGAAAATGGGAATGCCAAGGTATTGACTGGTCACAATTTGATCGATACGATCGGATCTGGTGAGTTCTTTTTTTTCGTCTCTCGTCAGGATATCCCCCATCAGGGCACGTACGTATTGATAGCGGTTATCGGCGATCACAATCTCAAGGTCATCACTGTAGATATTTTGCAGGCGGGAAATACTTTCCGCTAAAGCGGATTGAACTTTTGCAGGAAGGGGATTCTTCTGATCCGAAACGATATGGGTGTCTCCCTCCAATAATTGGATCGCCAACCAGCGCGGTGGAAAACACCCGGCTAATTCGTGGTCGGATTCAATTTCTTTTGATAAAAATTGAATCTCTTTTTCAATGTCAGCGTGGTACATCATCATGTCAGGTTTTCACCATTTCACCGGCTAGTTGAGGTGTGTCCTTTTCATTATTATTCTGGCGGTTAAAAGCCAAAATAGTATCTTTTAGATCATCCATCCCAATCTTTTTCACCGCAATTGTCTTTACCACGGGGAAACCTTCGAGTTTTTTTGAGAGCTTCTCAGAGTCAATATGGACGCCACGGCGTTCCGCAACATCTCCCATGTTCAATACAATAATGAGAGGCGCACCCGTTTCGATCACCTGGATGGTGAGGTAAAGGTTTCGTTCGAGGTTCGAGGCGTCCACGACGTTAACAACAACGTCGGGTTTCTCCTGGACGATAAAATCTCGCGCAATCTCTTCTTCTGGGGAATAAGAAGATAGACTGTAGGTTCCAGGCAGATCGATGACTTCAATCGTTCGTCCCTTATGAATGAAATGGCCGACGATCCTTTTGACTGTTTTTCCAGGCCAATTACCCACGTGTTGGTTTTCGCCGGTTAGGGCATTGAACACAGTGGTTTTTCCGGCATTTGGATTGCCTGCAAGGGCAACGCGGATGGGGGTTTCGTTCATGATACCTCTTGTGAAACGTCGATTTTTTCTGCCATGCCCCTTCCTACAGCGATTCGAGAATCGGATTCGGCCACAAGCAGGGGGCCGCCTGAGTTCTGCAAAACGCGAATGATTACTCCTGGGGTAAGCCCCATTTCAACCAAGCGATGTGTGAGTTGGCGACCACCATGGATATGAACCAATCGGACTTTCTGACCAACGGGGGCGCGTGAGAGGGGGAATGTTTTGTCAGGCGGCATAGATTTTTTTGGTCTCCGATACTGTTACTTTGATTTTTTCTGCAATCTCTTTGATGATAGAAACTCGTTGATTCTGGATGCGAACGAGTACTCCCCCTTTACTGCTGGAAGCTTCAACGACCAGAATCACACCTGGTTCAAGTCCTTTATTCTGTAGGGATTTTGTTGTAGCATCATCTGCCTTCAGTGCGATAACTTCCCCCTGCTGTCCAACGCGCAAGTCGCTCAAACGCAAACTATCTGGGGGGAGGATGGAACTATCAGTTGAGGGAATCAATCTCCCTGTAGGCGAGACAACTGGATTCTCAAGGAAACCAGCCAGTCTATCTGATACTTTCACTGTCGTGTCATGTTCTATCCGGCAAGCCAGTTCCTCAGCTTCTCCGGGGGGCAACCCAAGCTGGTCTACGAAAAATACCTCCCACAAACGGCGGTAACGCAAGATGCGGTTGGCTTTTTCTCTGCCTTCATCGGTGAGTTCAACACCTTTATAAGGAAGATAGGAAACCAAACCCTCCTCGTCCATCTTGCGGATCATCTGGTTGACTGAAACGGATTGAACAGAGAGTTCTTCTGCCAACCGTGAGAGAGGGATGGGACCACTAAGACCCTTCTCACCCAGCACGGCGATGGTGACCAAGTACATTTCAACACTTTCGCTAAACATAATAATTTAGTTGCTCCAAAATATTACCAGAAAAAAGTTATGGTCTACCTAAAGAATACACTAACTTCAATTTTATGTTAAGGACATTTGTCCCGTGAAAGGGGGGACAGATGTCCTATTTCAGCGTGTTTTGTGTGATTTATAGGGGTTAGAGACGGCATAAATAGTTATATGGTGCCCCATAAAAAAATCGCAGAGGTGGATCATCGATCCTATCACTGCGGTTTAAAAGATACGTTTTGGTGTGTTATAGATTGCTTAACCCTGCTCCTCGTCCTCGGCTGCCAATTCCCGGTAATACCCCCGGTATCCCTCGTCCTTATCTTCTTCTCCCGAAGTCCAAAGGTTCAATTGTCCATTGAGGAAAGTAAGGTCTTCCGGTAAATCCACATCGTGGGCGAGTGAGGGGAGGTCGAGTACTTTCACCTCGGCGCCTTTAGCTTCGGCCTGGGCGACATGACGTTCGAATGAGTTTGGGCCAAAGTCATATTGAATCAGTCCGGCAGGATTGACCAACAAGGCATTGGTGCCTTCACGACGGTAATCGGGCGCGATGACCACAACAGGAGGATCCTGCCCGGCTGTAATCATGGTATGGATATCTTCTGCACTTATTTGGGGGAGGTCGGCGGGAAGGATCAATATTCCCTGGGCGGCATATGTCGTAGCAATGACGGTCGCTCTGGTCAAGGCGATATTCAGGTGCGGCGCACCGTCTTCTAAAACCGTGCGAGCGCCGCGATCGCGCGCCAGGGCTAAAGCTTCTGGGTCGCGGCTGACTACCAAGACGTGTTCCAGATCGGGGAGTTCGACCAGGGTATCAATTGTATGCGCCAATAGCTTGCGATTAAGTGAGGTCCGTTCTTCGTTTGAAAGCACACCAGCCAGTCTGGACTTCCCCCGGCGTAGCGGTTTGACAGGGACAACAGCCCATAATGCCATTTAGGGTTTATCCTTTCTCAATTGTTTTCTTACCAGTTTCGATCTCCTTGGAAATATCAGGATGCTCTGGTAATTGGAAATTAGTCGAGCCCTGAATAATCACAGTTCTCTTGTAAAGGACAATACCTCTTCGCCTAATCTGATTCTATCTTCTTGCCTCCTCATTATTGTATCAGCAACCAGGGTCTTCAAACTTAAAAGTTTTGTTAGTTCTTTATCAATTATATCTATCACAAAGCCATCCAATAGATCCCCGTAATGATCGGCGACAGCTTGAGCAGAAGGGGTGATGCCTAATTCATTATACATCTTCGCTGCCGGGCCTTTCAGGGCTTTTCCCCCGATGATGGGGGAGACACCTAAAACATGCTTTTCACGTAAAGCAGGCGAGATGCCCGGAACATTGAGAATGGGATCAATACTCACCCAGGGATTGGAGGGGCAAAGGATCACGGCATCGGATTCTTGAATGGCTTCCAGAACGCCAGAGGCGGGGACAGCGGATTGGATGCCATCAAATCGAAAACCCATCACTTTGGGTTCGCATCGCTGGGCGACGAAGTACTCCTGAAAGGGTAGTTCACCCTGACCGGTGATGACGATGGTCCGTACCGGTTGGTCACTCATCGGCAGCACTACTGGCCCCACTCCCCATGCTTTGCAAAAGTATGCGGTGATTTCACTCAAAGGCTCACCGGACTTTAGGCGGCGGGTACGTTCCAAATGGGTGGCGAGGTCTTTATCTCCCAGGCGGAACCATGCAGGGCCGCCGAGTACCTCGAGGTTGTCCATGACTTGCCAGGTCTCATCGACTCGCCCCCAGCCGGTCTCCGGGTTGGCGATTCCTGCCAGGGTGTAGCAGACCGTATCCAGGTCCGGGCTGATCGATAAACCGAGGTGCTCGAAATCATCCCCGGTGTTGACGATAATGGTGAGGTCTTGGGGGGGGAGATTATGGGCGAGGCCATCGGCGAGTTTGGCGCCGCCAACACCCCCGGCGAGGGCAACAACTTTCATGGGCTGGGGATCGGGTAACGGGAATTAGTTATCAGGGAAAAAGCTTTCATATGAATTTCACGACCTCTTCTAGTGTTTTCATAGTCTTACTTCTGGGTTGTTCCGCCGGGTAGCCGAGGGAGATCATCCCCTGAGGGATCCAGTTTGAGGGCAGGTCGAGTGCTTCCCTGACGCGTTCCGGGGCGAAGAGCGGTGCACACACCCACACAGCCCCTAAAGCCTCGGCGTGGGCTGCCAGGAGGAGGTGCCCCCCTGCCAGGGCGACACTCTGGGCCCCCATGAGGTAATCGCCGTCGGACCGGTTGGCGTCGTTGAAATTATGTACGTCCTTTGTATCCAGGCAGAGTAAAATGATTGCAGGCGCACTGCTGATGCGTACTATTCGTGTTTCTGACCGGTTCTGGACTTCTTCGGGTGGCATCCCCTGGGCGAGGAGGGATTCCCTGTAATCGATCCCCATTCGTTCAGCGAGGCGGCGCTTGTCTTCATTTTTGGTCACTACTACAAAACGCCAGTGTTGGGCATTATGGGCGCTGGGGGCCAGGACGGCAGTTTCGAGTAATTTTTTTATGAGTTCAGGGGGCACAGGCCGGTCTTCGAATGTGCGGATGGACCGGCGGGTTTTGACAACATCCCAGAAGGTCGGTTCTTTATCCATGGCACCTCCGTGTGATTTATATTGTAAATGATTCTCATCAACTCCCCATTCTTGGAACTATGATTATTTCAATTCGAATAAAACACCTATGAGGGATTCAATGGGAAGGTTTTGGTGATCTCGCCAGGTGTGTCTTCGTTTTGAAAACCAAGGGCAAAGCAGTTTACTTCAATCTCCCAGGTAAAGGCGCGCCAGACCAATGTCGAGAAAATACATGGGAGAATATCATCGTTCACATCCTGGTTCGCTAAGGTGATATGGGGCATCCATTGGTCTGGCGCGTATAAAAGATTGATCCCTGAACTTATGGGCTGAATCTCTTCCCAGATGTGTTGGTGCAGATCAAGTAGGCGGCGGTCTTTCACGATTTGGATGTAAACGACCGGTTTTTCTCCGGTGAACAGGCCCATTCCTGCTGTATGAATGGTGAATGGTTTCGTCTTCTTTGCGATGTGTGCGAGTTTATCTTCGAGTCTGTCGAAATCATATTCCTCGGCGATGTGCCAGGAGAAGTGGGGGAGGGGCGCCATCTGGATGCAGGTCAAGCCGCAGGATTTTTGGAGTTCCTCCCACAGTGCTTCAACCCTGGCTGTGTGTTTATCGTCTAAAAGCGTGACAATCCCGTACATTCAAGACCTCATCTGAACAAATCCTGCTCTTCTGGGCGAAGGAGCTCGGTCAAAGAAGCCTCTCGAAGAGGATAGGGGAAACCGCGCACATGAACGACCGGAGAAGCTTCTGCGACCTGCCCCATCACCAGGGATGCGGCGGCAGCTACTTCGTCGGAAGCACCCACCTGGGTGACCTTCATTTCATAACCTAACAGGTCGATCTCACCGCGCCGGTCGACCAGACCCGGCAGGCCGGACAGACCGATGGTGATCCCCACGGTGCCGTTGCGCCAGGCTCGTCCGTGAGAATCGATGATCAATACTCCCAATCGAACACCGGTTTCCTGTTCAAGTGAACGTCGCAAGGACGCGGCGGAAGCATCAGGGTTTTCTGGGAGGAGGAGGACCCAATCATCCGATCCATTTACGTTGGAATGATCGATGCCGGCGTTGGCGCAGATAAAACCGAGTTTGTGTTCAACGATGATTAATCCCGGGCGTTTGCGCAACACTTGTTTGCTTTCTCGCAGGATCATCTCCACGAGGTGAGGGTCTTTTTCCGTCTCTGCAGCCAGCTCTTGGGCTTCGGGTGAAGGGGTTACATCAGGCAAATATACCTGGCGACCTTCGGATTTGGACACGATCTTCTGGGTAAAAACGAGGAGGTCACTATCGTGTAAAATAATTTGCATATTAATTAAGGAATGCAATATTATTTCGGATAAGTCATCTCCTTTTTGGATGAGGGGGATACCCTCAAGCGGGGTTATCGTCAGGGGCATAAACAACCCGTTACTTGTCTTTAGTAATTCCCGTAATTTGGATGGTTCCGTGGCCCCGGTAATGTTTGTTCATGCTGATGAGGACGGCGGTGATGCCTTCAGCGACGACGGCGTTATCCAATCCACCTGCATAAAACGGGCGCATCCCGGCGTCTTCTGTGAGGGCGGCCACTTGGGTGGAGGCAACTACGTCATCGGCAAAGACCAGCACATCCGCATCGACAGGCTTGCTTAAATCTTTTTTCAGCGCGCTGGCAGGGACGTTTTGAAAGGCAGCCACTACCATGACCCCGCTGCCAAGGATGTCCTGGGCGATACGGGCAGCAGAGGGAGGGGAAGGGGGGATGGGGTCTCGGAAATCGATCCGCACGGTGGCATCCACGAGTATTTTCCCCTGCAGGGAATCTTTCAAACTCTCCAAGGCGGATTTATGGGCAGTATGCTTGACAGTCAGCACACAGATGTCAGCTGCCCGGGCAGCGGCATCATTTTGTAATCCGGTGATCGAATCCGTGCCCATCTCCTCGTTCAATTCAGCAGCGATGGTTTCTGCTTTCTCGGTCTGGCGTGAACCGATAATAATCTTGTATCCCGCGTGAGTCCAACGCATGGCGAGACCGGTGCCTTCGCTGCCTGTCCCACCAAGAATGGCGATGGTTGGTTTTTGGTTCATCTATC
The DNA here is from genome assembly GCA_050115475.1 of Anaerolineales bacterium. Lineage (GTDB taxonomy): Bacteria > Chloroflexota > Anaerolineae > Anaerolineales > UBA11579 > JASFQL01. The sequence goes on along the minus strand of JASFQL010000012.1, from coordinate 10,739 downwards.
TATCCTCCAATTCGATTGATGTTCTATTGATACCAATAAGTATACTGGAAAGAAAGCTTCTTTGGGGGCTTTACGAGGTTTTTTGATTAGATATTAAGTATTTCCTGTTGCGAAGCGTGACAGAAGTATTCTTCGTAATGTTTGAGTAAATAAGTAATTAGCTACTATAAAAGGTATAATCGTTTGGATGGAAAAACTCTGATTGAATGGGTTGGAAGGACAAAACAATGGATATCAGACTGATAACAGAAGTTGATGTTGAAGGAACTGCGGAAATATATCTCACTCAGGGCCTTTATGCGATTAGAGGGGTTAAGGATGCTTACAGGGATAGTTCTGCGAAACTGGAAAATCAGGAAAGAATCCGAGAAGAGAATGTGGCCGGTTTACGGAAAATCGTGAAAGCTGCCGACCCGAATCGGGCCATATTCGTAGCTGTGATCGATAGTAAGGTGGTTGGACTTGTTGATGGAAGGGTGATGAATTGTTCTGTCCCTCTATGCATATCAAGCGGTTTAGAAGTGGGGTATTTGGATTTGGCTCATATCCTGGAACCTTACCGGAAGCAAGGGATCATGAGAAAACTTGAGAGTAGTTTAACCACATTCTTTAAGGATAAAGGGATGCAATGGGTGGAGCTAGATTATTTTTTAGGGAATGAACTTGCTGCCAATACCTGGCCCAAATATGGTTATCAAACTTTTTATGAAATGATGAGAAAGCAAGTATCCGGAGAAGGGGGAGGAAGAAATGAATTTGAAAACGATGCTTTTCCAGAAAACAATCATTTCGTTATCAGGGAAATGGTGTCTGAAGACTTGCCACAACTACTCGATTTATATGAAGAAGTTGCGACCATTACAAAAAACGCGGATGATCCGTTTCTCAAAGACACGATAAGAAATAAACAACAATCAAGAAAATTCCTAATGGAGTTGATTGAAAAGCATCTGCACAGTCCTTCTTCAAGGATAATCATTGCTAAAGATGGTGACGCAATAATTGGATTTATGGTTGGAGAAATCGTGCCTTGCCCAGCCCCGAGATTTATGGCATCGTGTGAAAATATCGGTTCAATCGTTGATTTTATTCATCTCCCCAAGTATCAGAGTAGAGGGTATGCACGAAAATTGGAGCAATCACTCGGAAAATTCTTTGTGGATAATAGTATCTCTCTTATAGAAGTGAAGGTTTTTAACTGGAATGGAGCTGGGAAAAGTTTTTGGATTGGTCAGGGTTATCAGGCTTTCAAGCGAGGAGGTAGGAAAAATTTATAGTATGAAGTGCAATTTTATTGATGAGTAGATGATTAAGATGCATTTGGGTGGGTATGATAAATTCGATAATCAAATATATGCGTGAAACCAAACTGACTGTAAAGCCTAAAACCGATGGGGGAAGCAGTGAGGCCAATTATGGGGGCACCTGAATGCGCTGCGGCTTCTTCCAAAATATGGGCGAGGATAGCCTTGCCTAGGCCTTTCTGCTGCCATTCCGGCAGGGTCGCCATCACATATACACCGGGCATCTCTGCCCCGTAAATCAATGCGCCGATAGCTGCTGGTGGACCCTCACGGATCGCAGCCAGGTAGAGGTGGGCAGGTCCATCTGGATCGAGCCAGGCACCGGGCATGGCTTCGAAATAATCCAGGCCAATTCCTTCGGGGAAGCGGAAGCCTGTATAGCGGATGAAACCCGCTGTTTTCAAATCATCGATGTCTTTGGCTTTCCATACCTCAATCTCAGGATCTTTTTTATATTCAATCTCTGAATCTAAAAAAGCGGCCATGGCGGGAAGGGGACGGTCACGACCGGACAATCCGCTTCTTTCCAGGTAATTGGGCATATCGTCTGGCCGGCAGAAGGGGCTGAGCCACCAAAAATACGGAACGCCGAGGTCTTCAAAGAAGGAACGAACGGCCTGAATCTCACTTGCGATTTCATCCGATGGGCAGTTGGGTGGATAGTTGGCACCCAATGCCTGGTTGAGGAGAGGAACCTGGATGCCGGTAGCGCCGCAAGATACCCCCAGGCCATCGTATCTGGATGCGGTCGGGGAACGCGTATCCAGCCACAACTGGACGGCCAGAGTGTGGTCGTTGACTTTTCGGGCGATTTGTTCCCAGGTGAGATCGATATCAGGGGGGATCGGTTTATCTGCCAGACCGGGATGGATCATTGGGCGTATTGGTTGTAGCGTTCCCAAACTTGAGGAGCCAATGCACGCGCCTGCGCAGTAATCTCAGCCTCATCAAGAGAGAGCAGCTTGCGGTTTCGCATGAGGAATTTTCCAGCGACCAACGTGCTGGTGACCGTACTTTCATGGAAGCCGAAGATGATGTGCCAGGGGAGGTTGCCGGGGGTGAGGGTCGTGGTGGGGTGGTAATCGACGAAGATGAGGTCGGCATACGCGCCAGGGGTGAGTATCCCCAGGGGAGCATCCGGGAAGAAGACACCAGCCAGGGCTGCGTTGTTGTAGATTGCCATTTGAACGACGTCCATCCCGGTCATGCGGCGGGGATCGCGGTGCCAAAGTTTATGGGCGAGGTAGGCCGTCTTCCATTCCGTCCACATGTCCTGGGTGAAGCCATCGTTACCCAGACACACTTTCACACCCATACGCATCATCTGTTCAACTTCGGGGAGGCCCACGCCGTTGTTCATATTCGAGCGGGGTTGGTGGGTGAGCCAGGTTCCGGTTTCGGCTAAGAGCGCCATTTCGGCGGCGTCGATGTGTACGCCGTGGACGACGATCGAGCGCGGCCCCAACAGACCGTGTTTTTGCAGGCGGTCAACGACGCGCAGACCGGATTTGTAGAGGCTGTCATACTCATCTACTTCATGCTCGGCCACGTGGAGGTGGAAGCCGCAGCCCTCCTCGGCGGCTTCAACGCAGGCGTCCAGGGTCTCATCGGAGAGGGTCAGGCTGGCGTGCAGGCCGAAAGTGGCGGCAAGGCGTCCGTCCGCTAACTTTTCTTCATGGAGCCGCTGGATGAAGCGGGTGTTTTCAGAGATTCCTGCTTCAGCTTTATCCACACCATCACGGTCGGTCACTTCGTAGCACAAGACACCCCGTAATCCCGAACTATCGACAGCATCTGCAATGACGTCCAGTGAACCGTGGATGAAGTTGGGGGAAGCGTGGTGGTCGATCAATGTGGTAGTGCCGTGTTTGACGGCGTCAACCAGATGTACCAGCGCTGATAGGCGGACGCTGTTTTCATCGAGAGCTTTGTCCAGCGGCCACCACAATTTTTCCAGGATTTCTGGGAAGTCTTTGGGTGGGTTCCCGGTGATTGCCATTCCGCGTGCATAAGCGCCGTAGAAGTGGGTGTGGGCGCAGATATTCCCCGGCATAACGAATTGGCCGCCTGCATCGACCTTTTCTTCATCCGGATATTTTTTCTCGAGCTTTACCTGGGGTTCGATCTCGGTGATGAGTTTATCTTTTATATAGATGGCGTGATCTTCGAGGATCCGATTTTCTTTTTCCCAGGTGATAATTTTCCCATTGGTAATTAACATTGTTTCTACCCTTTTTTCTAATCGAACACAGTCGGTAGGGATGAATCGGTGTGGGCTTTGAAGGCGTCGTCGATGTGGCGGACAGTCGTGCGGAATCCTAATAAATCTTCGGGAATATCCTCACGCTTGAAAAAACGCACGTCGGTGGTCTCGATGCTGGGACGGGCTTTCCCCTCGATCAGGTCGCATAAATAGACGATTTTATAGAGGTGAAATAAAATCATTCCCGGTGGGAATTTCACATTATACACACCCACCACTTTGGCGGCTTTAACTTTGAAACCAGCTTCTTCCCACACCTCTCGTTCAGCCCCCTCCGAGGGGACGTCCCCAACGTCGGCCCATCCCCCTGGCATCGTCCAGGTACCGTCAATACGCTCCTGGACCATCAACAACTCTCCATCAGTATTGAAGACGGCGCTCCGCAGGTCTACTTTGGGCGTGGCGTAGCCTTGCTGCCCCTTATAGATTTCCATCAGTTCGTTTTCTGTCAAGTTGGAATGAGAGGCGATGATCTCTGCGGCGATCTCCGTGAGGCGATGGTAGCGCTGGGCATCGAACTCGTTTTGGGCATACGTATTACCGGTTTGGGCTAAGGCTTGAATCTCACGCGCCCATAGGAGCCATCGAGAATTGTTTTTCTTTTTCATGTCCTTGACCATTTTAGCACGAAAGTATTTCCATCAATCACGATTGAACACAAACGAATACAGAAAGATACTATCTGTGGTTAAATTATTCTATGATTCGAATAGACAAATTGACGCAGTTTGACCGCAAACGCTATCGTGAACTGACAGCTGGCTATACATCACCGGAAAAGTATTTGGTGTGGAAAACAGAAACGGAAGATGAGACCTACTTCACGATGAAACTTCAACCGCTTGACCGGCCATACGTGAAACGGTTCGGCCAGGATGATGATCTGGAGGACTATCTTGAAGGTGCTGTAAAACAGGGATTATCTCTGGGAGCATTTGATGGGAAACGACTGGTTGGCATCGCCATCTCAGAGGAGAGGGAGTGGAACAACTCCTTATGGGTTTGGGATTTCCATATCGATGCCGAATACCAGCGGAAAGGGGTGGGAACGAAGTTGATGGATGCGGTGATCGATCAGGCGAAAGAAAAAGATTTTCGCGTGGTGGTATGCGAAACCCAGAATACGAACGTCCCGGCGATCCGATTTTACCGCAAGCTGGGATTTGTAGTCGATGGCATTGACCTGACTTATTACCCTGAAAAAGAGATCGCGGCGGGGGAAGTGGCGATATTCATGAAACGGCATTTGAATAGGTAAGCCATTGGTAAGGGGTGTAAAATGTACAGCATCGATATTGATGTAAATTGGTATAATTTGACGGGCAAACAACCATGGAGAGGATACAATGAGTGATCATAGAAGTGAAGCAATAGACTACGCTGAAAATAATAAAGACCGCTATTTCGATGAACTGGTTGAATTGACCAGAATTCCTTCCATATCTGCGGATTCTAAATTCAAAGACGATATGAAAACCGCCGCGGATTGGTTGGTGAAGAAGCTCAAAGACATTGGCATGGATGAAGTCCAGGTGATGAAAACGGCTGGGCATCCTGTGGTGTATGCTGAATGCCTGAAGGCAGGAAAAGATGCACCGACCGTGTTGATTTACGGGCATTATGATGTCCAGCCCCCTGATCCGCTGGACCTGTGGGAGACTCCCCCGTTCGAACCGACTTTACGCAATGGCAATCTATATGGACGGGGGGCTTCGGATATGAAAGGCCAGGTAATCGCCAGTATCAGCGCTGTAGACGCCATCCATACACATGGAGGACTGCCGGTAAACATTAAATTCCTCATCGAGGGGGAGGAGGAGATCGGTTCCCCCAGCCTGGCGCCGTTTATCGAGGAAAACAAAATACTGTTGAGCTGCGATTTTGCCCTCAACCCCGACGGCGGTATGCTCGGAGCAGATTTACCAACGATCCCCTATGCCTTACGGGGAATGGCTTATTTCGAGATCAACGTTCAGGGGCCAACGGGAGATTTGCATTCCGGGATATTTGGCGGAACGGTCGTCAATCCGGCCAACGAATTGGCCCGCCTCATCGGGGGGATGATGGATGGAAACCGGCATATCACTTTACCGGGTTTCTACGACCGTGTGCGGGAGATGGATAAAGAGGAACGGGATGAACTCGCCAGGCTTCCAATGGACGAAGCTTATTTCTTGAAACTCTCCGGCGCTCAAGCTTTGGATGGAGAGAAAGGCTTTACTCCGGTCGAACGTGTCGGTGGGCGGCCATCCTTCGACGTGAACGGTTTCCTTTCTGGCTACACAGGCGAAGGTGGGAAAACCGTATTACCCTCTAAAGCAATGGCGAAAATATCGTTTCGCCTGGTGCCGGAACAGGATCCGGATGAAGTGCATAAGCAGTTACTCCAGTACTTGAAAGAGAATGCCAGCGAAGGCATCACCTGGGAAGTTGAAGCGATGGCAGGTGCTCCGGCTTCGATCACCCCGCGTGATTCTATGGGCGTGAAAGCCTTAGCGAAGGCGCTAGAAAGCGTGTGGGGAAAAGCCCCCTTATATTTCCGGGTGGGGGGAAGTATACCAGTCGTCTCTCAAATGGAGACGATCCTGGATGTCGATTCCGTCTTGAGTGGATTTGGACTGCCGGATGATAACCTGCACGCTCCGAACGAGAAGCTTACTTTGGAACCCTGGTATAAAGGTATCAAGGCGTTGATCCATTACTTCCATAATTTAGCTGAGTAAAGATGAGTAGAGATAAATTGACATCGTACGGCGGACAAGCTGTAATAGAGGGGGTGATGATGCGTGGGGAAAATGCGGTTGCGATTGCCATGCGTTCTCCCCAACAGGAGATCGTGCTACACACTGAACCGCTAGGGGATATCTATAAAAGCAAAATTATTAAAATCCCTTTTTTACGCGGCGTTATCGCTTTATGGGATGCATTGATTTTAGGGATGCGGGCGCTGACCATCTCGGCGAATCTGCAGGGTGACGAAGATGAACAGCTAGAAGGACCAGCTCTTTACCTGACCCTGGCGTTTTCTCTGGCATTGTCCATCGGACTCTTTTTCCTGGTCCCTGCAGCAGCCGGACATTGTCTTCAAGATTGGTTGAATTTCGACAGCAATTGGATGACTAATCTGGTCGAAGGTCTTCTCAGGTTGGCGATCCTTGTCGGATACATTTGGGGTGTGGGGCGGATGGAAGACATCAAACGTGTGTTCTCCTATCATGGGGCAGAGCATAAGACGATCAATGCTGTGGAAGCCGGGGTGGATTTATCCCCTGAAGAAGTCTCGAAACAATCCGTTAAACATCCCCGCTGCGGCACAGCCTTCATTTTGACTGTAGTGGTGTTCTCGATTTTACTGTTCTCACTCGTTGGTCCCTTCGAGTCGATTTGGATCAAGCTGGGAGTACGAATCTTACTGATTCCCGTCTTGGCTACTATCGCTTACGAATATACTCGCTGGACGGCGAGAAACCTCGATAATCCCTTGATACGGTTGTTGATAAAACCCAATCTGGCATTACAGCATTTAACAACCAACGAGCCAGATTTGGCGATGCTGGAAGTGGCAATAACCTCCTTCAAGGCGATGCAGGAGAAGGATGTAGAGTATGCTGTCGTGTAGACTTGAAATTGAGGATTGTTGATTGAAGTTGAAAGATAGCAAGAAGTTTTTAATTTGGGAAGTATTATTAGTACTGATATCCTTTTAATAAAACGACACGCGACACCTTCGAGCGTGTTATAGTTCGTAGAAAAATATCAACAACCAGGATAGTTCGTAAGGAAGAGAAGAAGACAATCTATAGGGCATTGTCGCAAATATCCTGAGACGCCAATCAGGGAGAAGAATATGCCCAACCAAAAAATCGTATATCTGTTTTTTGTGTTAATCGTGCTATCAGCCTGCACGTCTAGCTCTACGAATCCTACCGAAACCCTCCCAAGTGAGACTTCAGTAAGCCAATCGACCACTGAATCTCCTCTGCCGCCTACTCCTACATTGAAACCCACGTCGATACAAGAAGAACCTCACACGCCCACGCCAACACTGCCATCGGAGATCGACACGCTTCGATTGAAAGCGGTATTGGAACCTATCCTCTTTGGAGAGGTGATCGACCTCCGGTCACTTCCTGATGGACGGATGATATTAACAACCTCACGGGGATATGCGACTTTTGAGGGTGAAGATATATTTCTACAGATTACGGGTTACTCACAGCAAATGGTCGGCGTCGACGACTTCGAACGGATGTGGTTCTTTGTCGATGGGGACGGCAGCAGGATATACTATTGGGACGGCGGATTAGATTTTATCCTGGTAGACAGGGGATGGAAAACCGTGGAAGACGTCGGGATTATGTTGGGACAAGGGGTGATCACCGATTCTGATGGAGATGTGTGGATATATACCGAGCGGGATGTTAGGAAGTACGATGGGCGGAAATGGACGATTTTCGGCATGGATGATCTTGGAATGCCGACTCCGCCGTACGAAGAAATTATCCGAAATATAAATCTGCATTACCTCAAGGGAATCGATCAAATGTGGGTGACCTCTTGTTTTTGGGGAGGGCCAGGGCCGATTGGCGGTGGGGGTGTGCGTTGGTATGAAAATGGCGTTTGGAAAGGCGGCGGTACCTCATTGAAGGAGGGATGTGCGCTATCGGTGGCTGAAGATGAACGTGGGCGAGTGTGGATGGGGGTAGATGATAATTTGTGGCGATACATCCCCAAAACCGCCTCATGGCGGCAGTACCCTGTTCCGGAATCTATAGAATCGAAACGTTATCGTTTTGCGGGGGATATTGTCATCAGCCCAGGAGGAGAATCTTGGGCGAGTTATTTATTGTGTGGGGAGGAAAGCTGCGAGGATTTCAAACGTTTCCATCGCCAGGGTGATGAATGGATCCCAGTCGGGGAACCGTACTTTTTCACGCAAACACTCTTGTTCGATGGCAGCGGCACTCCCTGGATTTTTGGGGAAGGGATCCTATGCGTTGAGGACAATCAAAGCAAGATGGTTTCCGATATCATCGTGGAAGGGGTTTCTACAGATTCAGAGGGAACAATTTGGATGGTCGGACACCCAGTTGGAGGTGAGATGGCTTTGTGGATCATGGATGGGGAGTAAGGGGAATACTATGGGATGATTCCAGCTATACAAAAAAGAATTGATTCTATTGGGGAAAAAAATTAAGGCATGATAATCATCATGTCTACATTACGTGTGTATTCTTTCTAGACGAAAAATATGGTAATATGCGTGCATTTTGCCGTTATGGTTGGAAAGAAAGCAATCAGTTCTTGATAGATACAATACAGGTAATGTGAATGTGTAAGGAGGATCTATGACTATTGTAGATGAAATCTGTAAAGTTGCCGAGGAGGAAAATTTTCAAGTTTTAGGTATTGGCCCAGCTTCGAGAATGTCAAATGAGCCAATCGGGCACAAACCTGAAGACCTCTTACCAGGTGCTGAAAGCTTAATTTGTTTTGGCATACCAGTCCCTGATGCTGTATACAAAACACCAAATTATACTCTTGAATCAATCTGGCGCTCTCAGAATATATATTACCGCCGTCTTGACACACTATCTCTTAGGATCGCCACGTTGCTGGAAGAAAATGGAAAGCGAGCGATTCCCATTTTCGGTTGTTTACCGATGGGGATAAATGAAAGGGGAGAGGTAGTTGGATATCTAAACCAAATCAAGATGGGGGAAGTAACAGGGATCGGGATTATCGGACGCAATGGTTTGTTAATCCATTCCCGATATGGCGCAAGATTGATGTTGGGCGGCGTTGTTACAACGGCATCCCTGCCAGATATGCATTATCCTGACATTGAGGAGCCTGGCTGCCCACCTAACTGCCGAATTTGCATTGAAGCTTGCCCAGTTCAAGCGATATCATTAGACAAAAAACGTGTGAATATCATGCGCTGTCTGAGCTATACATCGCGTACACCATTGATGTCGAAAATAAAGTTTGCCATATTAAGAGCTTTTCGCCGTGAATCCGCAGCAAGACTCATGAACCTGACATCCTTCGACGAGCACACCTTCCACATTTGTTCTCAATGCGTTACGCTTTGCCCATATGGTGGTAATTAATGATAATTAATAATCAAAATATAATCCTGTAAATAGTCGCTAACATATTTGGGGAATCAGTGAGAAAAGAAAAGGTGTATAGGTTTTGAATTGGAAAAAAGGATTTCGCATTGTTGGAATTATTGTCGTTGGTTTGATGGCTTTGTGGTTTTGCGGACGCCTGATCCTCTTTCCTGGACGCCCTAAACCGGTAACCGAGGAATTGTTCAGGGGGGTCGAATACCGGCGAATCGTGCGGGACACCCCGCGCAAACTGGTCATCCATGCGGTCGAAGTCCGGTTGGCGCTAGGGAGTGTGAAAGCGTTCGTCACGCCACCGGATAATCCCGGTTCGGATCGGCCTTTGAAGGCCCGCACAACCTCCGAATTCCTTGAGAAATATGACCTGAAAATTGCCGTCAACGGCGATGGCTTCGAGCCCTGGTGGGTGATGGGTCCTTTCTATTATCCCCACGACGGAGACCCTGTCTCTCCGCAAGGTTTTGCCATGTCCGATGGCGTCGTTTATTCGGAAATATCCGATGAGAAAGCCCCCATGCTGGTCTTCGGCGCGGGGAGGCAGGTCGATATCAGCTGGACCATCGGCGGTGCGAAAAACGTCATCAGCGGATCGAACTTGTTAGTGGATGACGGTGCGGTCGTGGAGGGCCTATCTGACAAGAAACTCCACCCACGCACTGCGGTGGGACTGAACCAAGCCGGGACACACCTCATCATTGTGGTGGTGGACGGCCGACAGACGGGGTACAGCGAAGGGGTGACTTTAGCGGAATTGGCTGAGATCATGGTCGAGCAGGGAGCTTATCGAGCAACCGATTTGGATGGGGGCGGATCGAGCACCCTGGTGAGGGCAGATGAGAATGGGAAGGCGGTCCTGTTGAACTCCCCCGTACACCAGGGGATCCCGGGGATTGAGCGGCCAGTTGCCAATCATCTGGGGATTTATGCGAGTGGGAATTAAGAGGGAAAAGAAGCCGTTATCAATTCGATTCGGATAAGAGATCCCCGAGGATATATGCCGAGATATTCCCGCCTGTGATAGATATTTTGTGATCGATA